>NZ_MWWY01000002.1 GCF_002259755.1 Bifidobacterium hapali | reverse complement strand
AACCGCGACTTTCACGCCGCGAATCCGAATGAGCTGTGGGTCACCGACATCACCGAGTTCTCGATCCCCGCGGGCAAGGTGTACCTGTCGCCGGTGATCGACTGCTACGACGGCATGCCGGTCGCCTGGACGATCGGCACCAGCCCCAACGCCGCATTGGCCAACGGGATGCTCGAGGACGCGTGCGCCACGCTCCGACCCGGTCAGACGCCCGTCATCCACTCCGACCGGGGATGCCACTACCGGTGGCCTGAATGGATTCGCATCTGCACGGATCATGGATTGACGAGGTCGATGAGCGCGAAGGGCTGCAGTCCGGACAACGCCGCCGCCGAGGGGTTCTTCGGCCGGCTCAAGCAAGAGTTCTTCCACAAGAGGAGCTTCCAGGGCGTCACGATCGACGAGTTCATTGCGATGCTGGACGAGTACATGGTCTGGTACCGGGACAAGCGCATCAAACTCGAATACGGGATGAGCATCATGGACAAGCGCATCCAGCTCGGGCTCGTCGCCTGAACACATGTGATATCGTTCTGAACGACCATTCAGACAACGAAGTCCAACAAAACGTCACCACCCCCCGCGATATCCCGCGCATTGTCGTGCACTGTTGTACCGGCAATACCGATCATCATGGCGGTCGGTCATCTGTCAGGTGGCGACTGATTGGCTTGTTATGAAGTGCATCTTGCAGTTCTAGGTCAGTCAACGAGATATCACGTCAATATTCACTACGATGCAAATAGTAGAAAGCCCGGAATTCCGGGCTTTCTACTATTTCAGTTTCACTCGCAACAAGCGTCATACATGGCTCAACAACCTAGAACTGCAAGATATGCTCCACAACAAGCCACAAACCTCACCAACAAGTACGCACACAGGGAAAGCATAAACCGGCCACGCTCAAACTTCGGAAAGCGGTGTCAATTCATCTCTTGAGGCAGCTCTTTAATAAGATTTTTCAGCAGAGATTTCAGGTGCTCTCGATGCCGGTACATGCGCATCAAACGTTCGGCTTCTTGCCTCACTAATGCACCATTAGTCGATATACCGGCTCGTCGCAGTAGATTTACTACGTGTTGAGCGCCTTCGGGAGTGTTGTCACGCATCAACTTGGAATCGGCATCATGCAACGGGTGAAGTAGCAGATCAGCCGCCTTACCGAGGTCATATTCCGCCATTACTGCAAATAAATCCGACACTAATGCCTCATCGTACCAATCCTTGCATCGTCGAGAACAGTACTGTATCGCAGCAGCGCCATGCCGTTCCTGTATTAGTAATGCTTCATACTGCCGGTTGCGCGAATGGAACATCGGATCACTACGGTACTTGTCATACAAATTTTCAATTCGTTGTACGAACTCCGGCCAGCGTTCTCCGGCTAGGTCGTGCAACTTCTCGACATAATGATTGAAGAAGAACGGGACTGGGCTGTATTCGTTCAACTTCAGCAGTTCCTCAGCATCGACACCCATGATGATGTAATACGCGTAGATACGACACAACCCGTCTACATCTACCAACCGTTCATACGCCGCTTCCAGCACAGTAAACCAACCGTGTGGCAATCCCGGATCTGCGCCGCCAATCTCGGGCGCGTCTTCAGTACAACTGTTAGTCAACGATCGCATGAATCGCTCTTCATGGAACTGCACCGCAGCTTCGAGATCGTGCATCAACAGTATCCGCTGCAATATCTCGCGAATCTGTTCCCACTGAAGCTGGTTCATGAGTAGGTCATAGGCAGGTTTATCACGGCGAAAACGTGATATGCCAAAACGGTCAAACGCATACTCGCACACAGCGAGAAGCGCTTCCCCGCCGCCAAGCATCGTTGCATATTCCGTGGCTTGCACAGATTGCGATTCCACCCCATGCGTTCTCAGCTCAGTCATAGGTTTCCTCCTGTGTAGCATTATCAGCGTCATCAGCATCATCAGCATCATCATCCGTATCGAACGACTCACTATCTGAATCTGAAGGAAGATACTCTTCCACTGCATTCATCAGCGTTGTCCGACTAGGGAACATGTCTTTAATCTGCGCAGCTAAATCACAAGCCGCTTTAAGCCCATACACCGCTTCTACTTTTCTCAGCCAACGTTTCACGCGCATAGCGGAATGGCTATCGTCCCGCTCGTATATAGGAGCGTCCGGATCGCCAAGCATCCTCGTGATCTGCGCCAACGCGAGATGCGCATTGTCAGGTTTTACCGCAACCACATCCAACATACGGACCAGAATGTCCGTAGATTTAATACGACAATATCGTTTCGCTGCATCGGAAAGTCCCTCCTCCCTCAGCAGCCGCTCATACGCTGGATTGGTCGGAGCGTCATGTTCAAAAATACGGCACTTTTCATACAATCTGACGATTTCATCACAATCTTCCTGCCAGTGTTCGCCGCTGATATTGCGCAGTTTCTGCACATACACCGCTTCAGGATCTGTCTGCGCGATAAGGATGTAGTAGATGTACAGTCGACGTAAACCTTCGGCATCATGCAAGTATTCGTATGACGCTTCGAGAATCGTCATCCATGTATGTGGAAGTTCATCGAAATGCGAGACATCAACAAACGGGACAATAAGCCGCATATTTGCCATGTTCTCATCGTGCTCTTTAGCGTTAGCGTGGCGAACACGTGCCCGATACCGTGACTCGTGCTGTTCGTACAAGGTTTCATGGCGAGATTCATAATCGTTCTCCATAGCACGTCTCGCCTCACGACGTGTCTCTGCAGTCGATATGTCTTCGGCATTGTTAACGGACGAATTAGTGAACGAATCAAGCACGACCTTTTCATGCAGCAGTTTTAGGGTTTCCTTCGTCAACGCAGCATACAGATCATTCACGCACAACAGCGTCTCAAAAATATGCCGTATCGACTGCCAATCGGCCTCGTTCAAACCTCGACCAGGAAACTCGCGCCTTGCGTAACACATCACACAATTAAGCGCATCATCAGGAAACGGCGAGTCATCTGAACCGCGCTGCATCGCCTCCATAGCGGTGAGCACAGCAGCCACATGCTTGCAATACATCGCACGCTGAGCATACGGGCACGTACAAGCAGCCGATACCACGTTGCCGTTGCGCAATCGAATGTCCACTTGATAATCTTCAGTGCCACGAACTACCGCATGCCACAGATTTTCCGCAATCACCGATGGCTGTCCGACTTTGCCCGCGTCATAGTACGCGACGCCACGTTCAAGTATCTTGGAATTAAACAGTTTTATATACCCATCGTTGATGATGCGATCCATATGGCCTCCTCGCCGCTGCCAGTGTCCCCTTGCTATAATCTCAAGTCTAGCGTTACGTTTCTATTATTTCATTCCTCAGTAGCGTTTACCAATGACTGATTACGCAGACACGGCGCGTATATGCAATAGCACGATGATTCTCAGATAACTTCCAGCTACTGCCCACGTAATGTACTAAAACAGGTGGTTATATGACTGTTAGCAGCTGAACAACTGCGAACAACTGAACTTCCTTTCTTCTTCCTTCTCCTCGCTGATGAAGCCCGACTACCTACCGGTCGGGCTTCATTGCGTTAAACGGGTTTGTTGTGGGACCTTGAGTGGCAGAAAACGCTCGCTGACGAGGTCCTCAGTGAGCGTTTTCTGCCACTCACATCAGTACGTGGCGGTTTTGCTCGCTGAGCCTATCGTCAGCGAGCGTTTTCCGCCATGCTTATGGAGCTGCTGGGTCTAGCGTGTCTCGTGTCTACCTAAAAATGGTGAGCGCCAGCGAAAAGCCAGTACGCGGATAATACGGTCATGAATCATAACGCAATCCAACATGCAATATCCCACGCATTATCACGCATCATTGCACCGGCAATACCGATCATCATGGCGGCCGGTTGCGGCAGCGCTATACCATCATCATCTGTCAAACAACAGCCAATTGGCTTGTTATGAAGTATATCTTGCAGTTCTAGGTCAGTCAACGAGATATCACGTCAATATTCACTACGATGCAAATAGTAGAAAGCCCGGAATTCCGGGCTTTCTACTATTTCAGTTTCACTCGCAACAAGCGTCATACATGGCTCAACAACCTAGAACTGCAAGATACACCCCACAACAAGCCACAAACCCCAACAACCCATTCCAAACCAACCACACCCGCAACGCCCAAATTAACTCACTCAGCGAAACCACACCCGTGTCGCGCCACAATCGGCTGCTAGTCTAAACACGGACCGCGGGCGAAGGAGGAAGAAGGAGGCACACGTGGCGGTTTTCCAACTCATCCTGTGTATTATCGCGGCGGTTGTGCTGTCTTCATTCATCAGCCGGTTTATTCCGAAAGTTTCCACGCCACTCGTGCAGATCGCTCTCGGCGCGATCGCCTCGCAACTCCCGTTTTTTCCCGACGTCAGCCTCGACCCGGAATTGTTCATGGTGCTGTTCATCGCCCCGTTGCTCTACCTCGAAGCGCACGAAATCGACAAATCAGAGCTACTGCGTTCGATCAAACTGTCCCTGTCGCTCGCAATCGGCCTCGCCATCGCAACCATGATCGCGGTCGGCTTCATTCTGCACGCGATCTGGCCGGCCATCTCACTCGCCGCCGCTCTCGCGCTCGGCGCCGCGCTTGGCCCGACCGACGCAGTCGCAGTCAGCTCGCTCGGCAAAGAGGCGGCACTCACCCGTCGCCAAACCGGCGTGCTCAAAGGCGAGTCACTGTTTAATGACGCGTCCGGCATCGTCGGCTTCCAATTCGCGATTGCCGCAGCGGTCACCGGCCAGTTCGAGGTCGGCGAAGCAGCAGGCGAATTCGTCGCGTCGTTTATCGGCGGCGCACTATTCGGCCTTGCGATCGGCATGATCGCTAACTGGTTGTTCGAGACAATCCGTTCGCTCGGCTGGGAGACGACCACCACGCGCATCCTCATGGAACTATTTCTGCCGTTCCTGCTGTATTTGGCCGCGGAGGACATCGCGCACGTGTCCGGCATTCTCGCGGTTGTCGCGTCCGGCCTGTTCATCCGCTTCGACCGCACCGGCATCGGCCCGAATGTTGCGCGCACGAATATTGTGTCGAATAGCGTGTGGGGCGTGCTTTCGTTCGCACTTAACGGCGCGGTGTTTATTCTGCTCGGCATGCTGTTGCCCGGTGCGATGGGCACGAGTTGGGATGATCCTGGCGTGAGTAATGCGCTGTTGATCAGTGTGATTTTGCTCGTATCTGGCGTTGTGATTGTGATGCGGTTTGTGTGGGTGACGGTGATGTTGCGACTCGCGCGTGATGTGACGACTGGTCAGCGGCGGCGGATGACACCGGAACGTGTTCGTTCGGCTGCGGTGATGACGTTCGGCGGACCGAAGGGCACGATCACACTGTCGCTGATGTTCACAATTCCGTACATGCTGATTGACGGCACGTGGTTTCCGATGCGTGACGAACTGATTTTCGTGGCGTCGGGCGTGATTATCGTAACGTTGCTACTCGCGAATTTCCTACTGCCGCTACTCGCGCCAAACCGGTCGAAGGACACGTCGGTTGAGCTGACAGAGATTACGATCGAAGTGTTGCGTCGCACGGTTGAAGAGTTGACGGGCCGCGTAACTGATGAGAATCGTCGTGCGATTTTGATGGTGATCGACTCGTATACCAAGCGTATTACGCGCCTGAAGCAGCGCGTCGGCGAGCTGGACCCGCAAGGCTACGCGCAGTTGCAGATTGATGCGCTCGGCTGGGAGAAGGATTACGTTAAGCAGCGGCTGATCGATACGAAACGTAGCAAGGAGGGCACGCAAGCGAGCCGTGATCTGGAGATTGAGGCGTGCGAACGACTGCTTGATCAGATTATGAATTCGCTGCGGCATATTGATACGGATCGCAAGTCTGGCCGTACGCTGTGGCAGATTAAGGGTCGGGCGCGCGCGTTGCAGCGGCGCACGATGACGCTGATTCGGCGCACGTCGAGTCGTATTCGTCGCACGGCTCCGCTGGTGAGTGACGACGCGATTTTTGCGCACTCGCGTATGGTGCAGCTCGACGCGTTTGATCATGTGATTGAGCGGTTGTACGAGGAGATGACGCGCGACACATATAACACTGAGCATTGTTCAGCGCTGCTGCTTGATTATCGACGCGCGGAGTCGGCGTTGCGCGCGCGGCCGAATATGAGCGGTAGTGCGAAGATGATTACGATGGCGGAGGATGTCAAGCGCGAAAGTTACGCGATCGAGCTCGGTGTGATTCAGGATATGCTTGCGGCTGGCGATATTACGCGAGCGCAGGCAAAAACCTTGCGCCGCAACGTCTACGTGATGAGCGTCGACGCCGATTCAAGCATCTAGTTTTGCCTTGGCAAAGCAAGTGAGCCGCGAGGTGTTTAATCGTGGCTCCCCTTGTCAGGACGTTGTCGTTAAGCAAACAGCGGAGCTGTTTGTAGGCAACGTGTGAGCCGACAGGCGAGCCAGCAAACTGCGCGCTTCGCGCGTCCCTAATTGCGGAACGAGCTATCGAGCGAAGACGACTGAGGGGCAGTTACACGGGTTGAACGTTCCAAAGGTATGCTACCCCTCAGTCAGCTTCGCTGACAGCTCTCCCCGCAATTACGGACGCGTCACGCACGCAATTGGCTCCCGGTCACAAAATGCCTGGGGCGATGTCGTTGAGGAGGAGCCACTGACGCAGATCAGCGAACTCGTCGAGACTCACTTCGTGGCCGAGTCCGTGATAACTGTGTGTCGTCAGCCACGTATGCTCTTCAAGCCACGCAGTGGCCGCAAACAACTCGTATTTGGGAATCACCTCATCGTTCTTCCCATACGCGAAGAACACGGGCGTATCAAACGCAGGCAGCCGATCGTCCGCCGCCGCAGTACCGGGCGCAAGAAAGCCGGACAGTGAGATCGCCGCACGATATCGCTCGGGATGAATCCGCAGCAAGTGCACGGCCAGCAGTCCGCCTTGCGAAAATCCGATCGGCACAACGTCACGTTCGATCGAAACCTGTTCGTCAACCCACTGGTCGATCGCTGTCGCAGCGGCGAGCGCAGCACGGTCGAGATCGTCTCCGGTAGGTGACTGTGCGGGAAACCACGAGTATGCGCCAGATGTGCGATCGTCGCGCGCCGGCTGCAGTACGATCGGCGCGCGCAGTGACGCGTAATCGTTGTACGGCGCAATGTATTGCATAATGTTGGCGATGTCGGTTTCGTTAGACCCCCAACCGTGCAGGCATAGGAACATTGGGCGCGCGGGCATCGTATTACCGCCGCCGCGCGAGTATTGCACATGCGTGATCGTCATCGGCGCGCGATGTGTGTCGTTTGTTGCGTCTTCGCTCATATCGAACATGATACGCGACGAAACAAGAAACCCCGGCGTGATTGGCGCCGGGGCGAGAAAGGAGAGAGAAGAAGAAAGGGATTCAATTATCGGGAACTGCTGCTGTTCCTGTTCAGCTCTCGCTGACAGTTATTATGTAACCACCCCTTTCTTGAGACAATGATGTGGTTGTCTGAAAAAATTCTGAGAATTATTGATAGCGGAGTTGCCGGCGACGTAGCAGATTTATGGCGGCAGCTAGACTGGGGAAAGATTGAAAGAATTGTCCCAGCTATACAAGGAGTGCTCATGCTGCTGTCCGATCGCGACATCCTCGCCGCCAAGGAAGACGGTCACATTTCGCTGGACCCGTGGACGCCTGAGATGGTACAACCAGCATCGATTGACGTGCGACTGGACCGTTACTTCCGCCTGTTCAATAATCATGCGTACACGTATGTTGATCCGGCGGAAAATCAGGGCGCGCTGACTGAACAGTTCGAGGTTGCGCCGGACGAACCGTGGATTTTGCATCCGGGAGAGTTTGCGCTCGGCTCGACGTGGGAGTATGTCAAGCTCGATGCGACGATTGCTGCGCGACTGGAAGGCAAGAGTTCGCTGGGACGCCTTGGTATTTTGACTCACTCGACTGCGGGCTTCATTGACCCGGGATTCGAGGGGCATATTACGCTCGAGTTGAGTAATGTTTCGACTCTGCCGGTGAAGTTATGGCCGGGTATGAAGATCGGTCAGATGTGCTTCTTTAAGCTGAGTTCGCCGGCCGAGCATCCGTATGGGTCGAAGGGCACTGGCTCGCACTATCAGGGTCAGCGCGGTCCGACCCCGAGCCGCTCGTACATCAACTTCTACAAAGCGCGCATCGACGACTGAGGCGGGAAGCCGAGCAGGCCGTAAGTCAGCACTAACGCAACAGTAGTGCTGACTTACGGCCTGTTTCCATATCTCAAACGACCGTAACTCAGCAGGAACCACATCCTGTCATTGAGTTACGGCCTTTTTCATGCCCTCAGAAGGCCGTAACTCAGCGGTGTGTCGTCACTCCTGCTGACTTACGGCCTTCCGGAGGCGTTTTGGAGGCCGTAAGTCAATGGAAACGAGGCGATAGCGCTGAGTTACGGCCTCTATCCACACCTAAAACGACCTTAAGTCAGCACTAACACGACGATAACGCAACGGCCTGCGTACCTATAACAAAGCTCCCTCTGACGGGCAACATACTCGTCAGAGGGAGCTGGTCGTGTAAAGGTCTGAGGGACAGTCGCACCTTTGTGGCCTCCACCCCGTGTGACTACCCCTCAGTCAGCTACGCTGACAGCTCCCCTAGCAAGGGGAGCCGAGTGCTCACAAGCTCGTTTTGCGTTCCCACCATCGAACAACTCCCCAGCAAGGGGAGCCGAGGTGGCAAGTCTCTCAATTGGCTGGCTGACCAAGGACAGCCCCCAAGCACGGGGAGCGGAGTACTCGCACGAATAATCTCACGATTATGCCCGGGGACAGCCCCCAGCACGGGGAGCCGAGAGCGATAGCAGCTCGCTACGCGACTACGCCGCGACGCTTGTCAACAGCGCGCATGACCGCCTTGTAGATTTCAGAGGCCACGAGCACGACCGCTGCGAGTCCGATGCACTCGAACCATGCCACGAAGTCAAGCGGCGTGGTGCCGAACGCTTCGTTCAGGAACGGCACGTAAATCACCACCAGCTGCAGCAGGATCGAAATGCCGATCGCGCCCCACAGCCACTTGTTGCTGAACAGACCCACGAACGCGGACTGGCGAGACGAACGCGAAGCAATCGCGTTGAACAGCTGCGCGAACACGAGAATCGTGAAGCCCATCGTACGAGCCTCAGTCATCTGCGCATCGTGGCCGAGCGCGTCCACGGAACGGTCGGTGAACAGGCCACCCGCGAGGTGCATATCCATGCCGATCAGCGTCACCGCGGCCATAATCAGACCGATAAACGCAATATCAATCCACATGTCCTTGTCGATCACGCGGTCAGTCAGGCGACGCGGACGGCGAGCCATCACGTCGTCGGTCTGCGGGTCAACGCCCATTGCGAGGGCCGGAGCCGCATCGGTGAGCAGGTTGATCCACAGCAGCTGCGTGGCGAGCAGCGGCACGGTCACGCCTTGCGTGCCGGGCTGAGTAATACCGAGCACACCGGCGAGCATAACGCCGCCGAACACGGTGAACACCTCGCCCACGTTGGAGCTCAGCAGGTAGCGCAGGAACTTGCGGATGTTGTCGAAGATCACACGGCCTTCGCGCACGGCGGCGACGATGGTGGAGAAGTTGTCGTCCGCGAGAATCATCTTCGCGGATTCCTTCGTGACTTCGGTGCCGGTAATACCCATCGCCACGCCGATATCAGCGGACTTAACAGCCGGCGCATCGTTCACGCCGTCGCCGGTCATAGCGGCGATGTTGCCTTGACGTTGCAACGATTCGACGATCTTGAGCTTGTGCTCCGGGGCCACACGCGCGTACACGGAGACTTCAGAAGTCGCCTTGTCGAGACCGGCTTCATCGAGAGCATCGAGCTGGTCGCCAGTAAGCGCGCGACCACCCTTGGCGATAATGCCAAGATCGGAAGCGATACGCGCCGCAGTCAGCGGGTGGTCGCCGGTGATCATAACCGTACGGATGCCTGCGCGGTGAGCCTCGGCGACCGAATCGCGCACCTCGGTACGCGGCGGGTCGATGATGCCGACCATACCGGCCCAAATCAGGTCGGATTCGATCACGTCGGACTGTTCGGCGATATCGGTAACTTGACCAGCCGAGTTCGCGACGATACCGGGCACGTCGGTCAGCGAGGAAACGCCGAGCGGACGGTACGCCTCACCCAGCGTACGGTACGCCTCACCGGACAGCTTCTCGACGGTTGCGAGAATCGTTTGACGGTCGCCTTCGGTGAGCGGACGAACCGCGCCGCCCACGGCGATGCGCGTGCAGTAGCCGAGCAGCACGTCAGGCGCACCCTTGGCGAATACGGTCAAGTTGCCGGCGTCGGCGTTGTCTTTCGCGACGATCGCCATACGCTTGCGTTCGGACGTGAACGGTACTTCGGCCACGCGCTCGAAATTCGCATACTTGCGATCGGCGTGCACCTTACGCGCGGCAACGATGAGCGAGACTTCGGTTGGATCGCCAATCGCTTCCCACGTACCGGGCTTGGATTCGCTTTCGCGCAGGTCACCGTCGTTTGCGAGCGTACCAGCGCCGAGCGTCGCCATGACTTCGGTAGACACTTCGGCAGGAACAGTCAGATCGCCGTCAGCCGCGCCGACCATGACCATGCGGCCTTCCGGCGCATAACCGGTACCGGTAATCTGCACTTCGCCGGACGGCGTGACCACGCGTTCGACGGTCATTTCGTTACGAGTCAGCGTACCGGTCTTATCGGAGCAGATCACGGACGCGGAACCCAGCGTTTCCACGGACGAGAGCTTCTTGACGATCGCGTTGTGCTTAGCCATGCGCTGCACGCCGAGCGCGAGCACGACGGTCAGGATTGCAGCCAGACCTTCCGGCACCGCGGCGACGGCCAGCGAAACAGCCAGCAGCAGCGAGTCGATGATGTCGTGCACTGAGTGGAAGCCCTGCGTGATGGCGAGCGCAGCCAGCACGACCACGGCGATAATGCACACGGCGAGGCCGAGGATCTTGGAAACGTGAGCCATTTCCTTCTGCAGCGGCGTGGCTTCGTCGTCGGTTGCGGCGAGCATGTCGGCGATTTTACCGACCTGCGTATTCATACCGGTGCCGGTGACGATTGCGCGGCCGGTACCCTGCGTGACGGACGTGCCGTTGAAGATCATGTTCGCGCGATCGCCGAGAGCCTTGGCTTCGGCCAGCGTTTCCGGCTTCTTACCGACCGGCACGGATTCGCCGGTCAGGCTCGCTTCTGCGATGCGCAGGGATGCGGCGGCGAACAGTCGACCGTCGGCGGAGACGGTGTCACCTTCGCCGAGTACGACGATATCGCCGGGGACGACGTCGGTCGTGTTGATATGGACGACTTTGCCGTCGCGCAGGACTGCGGTTTGCGGCGCGGTCATTTGCGCGAGCGCGGCGACGGCCTGTTCGGCGCGGGCTTCCTGAATGTAGCCGAGGACGGCGTTGACGATCAGGATGAGCACGATGACGAGTGCGTCGAACGGTAACGGCTCGCCAGCGCCCGGCGTGTTGGCGCGTTCGATAAACCATGCGACCACCGAGATTGCGGTGGCGACGAGCAGCAGGTAGACCAGCGGGTCCTCGAACTGTGCGAGGAATTTCTTCCACTTTGGCACGGGCGGCGCGCTGGCCAGCTGATTCGGGCCGAACTTTTCGAGTCGGCGTGCCGCTTCGGCCGAGGTCAGGCCGGTAGCCGTGTCGACGTTCAGCGCCTTGGCTACGTCAGCCGCGTCGGTCAGCGAAGGGTCAGTATTGTTCAACAGCGCTTGCTGAGCGCGTACTTCTTCTGAAATAGCGTCCTCGTTCACTGCGGACGCCTTGGATTGACCGTTACGATCAACCATTGTCTTTCTCCTTGGTATAGCCGCGGAGTAGTCAGCCCTCGCACTGCTCGGATTCGTTCCCTACATCCGGTGCGCGCGATAAAGCTGCGCGGTTTTGTGGGCACCGGCGCAACTGCTGCCGATGCGTACGCGTGCCATTATTCCATAAGGTCGTAACCACGGCGTGGCACACACGCTAGGCATGTTGCCCAATTTTGCGCATAGTGTGTGTGCAATTGCGTGACGCTGTCAGCGAAACAAAAAACGGCTCCCTTGCTAGTGGAGCCGTCGAAGTCGACTGAAGGGTAGTTACACCCTTGGAGCGTCCGAAGGTGTGCTACCCCTCAGTCAGCTACGCTGACAGCTCGACCCGCAATAAAGGACGCGCTACGCGCAGTTTACTGGCTCGCCTGTCGGCGAGCACGTTGCCTACAAACAGTCCACTGGACTGTTTGCTTAACGGCAACGTCCTTCAAGGGGAGCCAAGGATACTATTTATCACGCGCGACGGCGGATGACTACCGTGACACCAGCCGCGGCAGCGAGGATGAGCATGATCGCGACCACAGTCATCACACCAGCACCACTCTGCGGCAGAGTATCCGTCTTAGCCTGCGGATTCTGCGTGTTCGTGTTGTTCTCAGTCGGCTGAGTCGGCTTCTGCGTATCAGTACCAGCAGTATTATCCTCGGAACCCGTATTATTATCTGGCTGCTGAGCCGCAGCCTTCACGGTCACACTATCCCACACCAGCTTCGACGGATCAGACCACAACTTCACCGCAATACGGTGCGTGCCAGCAGGCGTATCAGACGGAACCTTTACTTTCACCGTACCATCAGACGCCACGGTAACACCAGTAGCAAGCACACGCGGCGTAGAGAACATAGTCACGTCAGCCTTATCACCCGCATGATCAGCACCAACATTCACCGTCACTTCACCGCCAACAGTCACCGAAGTAGCAGCAATCAAACCAGTAGCCTGCGTGTCCTCAGTCAAATCACCCTCAGACGGGACAACAGTAGTAACCGTCACCGTACGTTTCGCGGTAGCAGTATTACCAGCCTTATCCTTCACCGAGTATTCAACGGTATACACACCCGGATTCGACGTATCAACCGGATTCGACGTAACCGTAACATTCCCAGTCACATCACCATCAGTCACATCAGACGCACTCACACCAGCCAACGGATCAAACGACGATCCCATAGGCAACGTCACATCAGACACACCAGCAAACTTCGGAGCCTGCGTATCCGGACGATCAAACATAACCAAGTAATCTTCGTAACCAGCAATGCCACCTACGCCAATACCATTACCACCAGAACCACCAGAAACATAATGATGGATTGCTACACCAGTAATCGCATCATTGTTCAACCAAGCAGCCAACACTTGACGCATATGCTCAGGCATTAAACCACTCACAGGAGCCTGCCCCGCAGCAATATTCACTTCAATCGTATTAAACGCATAGTAAAAAGTCTCATGCGGCGGATTCATCGCCACAGTGTAATCAAGATCTTCTTCAAAATCAGCACCTTTGCCACAATAAGCATGTGTCGGGTCATCATCATCCATGCCTCCCCAACAAACGGGTGTTCCATCCGCCCAGACAGGCGACACCGCGAAATCAATGCCATACGACGCTGTTTGACCAGGTTCCAACCCCTCGGAACTATACGTGTATCCCAATTGATTCACGTTCTCAGCAGTCAACGTGTCACCCGACAACGTCAACGACAGTCGCGGGTCCACATTCGGCGATGTTTCATATGCATTCGCCACGCTTGCACCGCTTAGCATCATTGCCAGCAAGCATGCTGTCGCGGCTACAATGCCAAGTCCCTTCTTCCAACCACCTCGCATAGTATGTCCTTTCTCACGAGGTCTGATAAGACACTCTCACCAATACCCCCCCCCGAGACAAAAACGCCCGGCATACCAACCACAATCAACCCAAAGCCATAAAAACAGTCACAACGCTTGAAACACTCAGGCCAACCGCCAAGCTAAACGCTCAGTCCAAACTAGGCCGAACCAGTCCAAACCCCAAGCCAAACTCACACCAAAGCTCATTCCGGAATGAAATGGGGCTAACGGAATGAAATAGGGGCTAAAGGTCAAACCGCGTGGCGGTTTTCGCTCACTAACAGTGCTCTCAGCAAGCAAAAACCGCCATTCCTACTCGCGCGTGGCGGTTTTCGCTCACTGAGCACCGTCTTAGCGAGCGTTTTCCGCCACGCTGCGTCATGAGTGGCAGAAAACGCTCACTGAGGAGCACTCAGCGAGCAAAAACCGCCACTACCGTATCAACCACCACACGGTGAAACAGCCATACGTGACATCATGACCACCATCACACCACTACCCACCACAACGGCACACTAAAAAGAACAAGTAGCGTGACATTCTGGCGATCAAACCATTCAACACCACCAAAACATCACGCCTAGAAGCGCATTACCGTGATGTTTTGGCGATCAGCCCATCTCTTGCCGCCAAAACATCACGCTCAGGCAATCACCAGCGTGACAATTCGGCGATCATCACACCACTGACCGCCATAATGTCACGTTCACACACCCAATTCCATGACATACGACCATCAAACCCGAAAACCCATGCCACACAAGATGGGTATAACGTTATATGACAGTTGTGTGTACACGAGATTTGCCACACAAACGAATTTTCGACGATTTTTCGGTTGTGTGGCAACACCCGTTAAAACGAGTACGGGGGCATACTACTCAAAAACGTTGAAATTCCAACAATTTAAGGATTATTAGGTTTGCCACACAAACGGGATATAACGTTATACAACAGTTGTGTGGCAACACGAATTGCCACACAACGGGATTTTTAACGATTTTTCGGTTGTGTGGCAGAGAGCGATGGATGATGGACGATCAACACACTCACGAGAGGCAACAAGCATTGACACGGGTTGGTCGTTCCAAGGGTGTGACTACCCCTCAGTCGACTTCGTCGACAGCTCGTCCCGCAATTAGGGACGCGCGAAGCGCGCAGTTTGCTGGCTCGCCTGTCGGCTCACACAGCACCTACAAACAGCTCCGCTGTTTGCTTAACGGCAACGAACCAGCAATTCCAGACGCGCTACGCGCGGCGTTTTTCTGGCTCGCCTGTCGGCGAGCACGTTGCCTACAAACAGCTCTGCTGTTTGCTTAACGGCAACGTCCTTCAAGGGGAGCCGAGATAAAACGCTTTGCTGGGCGGGCGGCTCGTTTGCGATTTTGGGCGCGCTGCGCGAGCCAAACCCGCGATGACGTGGAAATTTTGCACCCAAATGTAACGAATCGGGCCGAAATTTTGGCCTAATTCCCCACTGCCGCGTAGGATGGACGAAGATATGTAGAAAGGGATCACCATGAGCGTTCTCGACCGTTTTGAGAAAAGTGTAGAAGGCGCGGTCAATGGCGTGTTCGCCAAGTTCGGGTCTAAGGACCTGCAGCCCGTCGACCTCTCCAGCGCCCTCGAACGCGAAATCGACAATGAGGCGATGCCAGTAGGCCGCGACCGCACAGTGGCTCCGAACGAATATCGTTTCAAGCTGAGCACCCCCGATTTCGACCGCATCGAACAGTGGGGGTCCGAAACCCTCGCCAACGAGCTGGCCGACAATCTAACCCAGTACGCCAAGAGCCAGCACTACGCATTCGTTGGCCCGGTCGTCGTCATCTTTGAAGAAGATCTCGACCTGACCAAAGGCAACTTCAACCTAAGCTCCGAATCGGTGCAAGGCAACGCAGTCCCGGTCACCACGAACGAACAGTCGCAGTCCAACCCGATGCTCGAAGTCAACGGCAACCAATACCTACTCACCAAGGAAAAGACCGTGATCGGCCGCGGCTCCGGCTGCGACATCATCATCGACGACCCGGGTATTTCCCGCCGTCACATGGAAATCGATATCACGCCGAACGGTGTTATCGCGCGCGATCTCGGTTCCACTAATCACATGTATATTGAAGGCCATCAGGTCCCGATCGCCACGCTGCTCGACGGCAACACGATCACCATTGGCCGCACGCGTATCCTCTACTGGGCTTCCGCGCAGGATCAGGAGTAAGCCCGCGAAGGAGCCGTTCTATGACCGAATTGACCTTCGCCATTCTCAAGTACGGACTGCTCGCCCTGCTGTGGGTGTTCGTATGGCTTGCCATGCGTTCTCTGCACAAGGATATGGAGACGTTTAGTCCGCGCACATCGCGCACGCATCGCCGTAAAGAGCGTCGTGCGCGCAAGGCCGCCGCATCCCCGGCGCCCGTGGCGACGTCAACGGCCGTCCCGGTGCGCACTCCGGTCGCTGAACGTGCCAGCCAAGCGAATAACGATTTAACATTGCTCGTGATTATTGACGGTCCGCTTGCCGGCGCGTCAGTGCCGCTGACTGGCGGTTCGATTACGCTCGGCCGTGCCGCGTCGAATACCGTGGTGTTGGAAGACGAGTTCGCATCGTCGCATCATGCGCGCGTATATAAGGACCCTGTCACCGGTTCGTGGGCGATTGAAGATCTCGGCAGTACGAACGGCACTGTGGTCAACGGCCAGCGTATTAATACGCCTACGATTCTTGCGGCGCGTGTGCCGGTGCGCATCGGCGCGACCACCTTCGAACTGAGGTGATCGCGATGCCAAATTCTGCTGCTTCACAAACGCTTTTCCTCTACTCGACGACGGTTTCTGACGTCGGTACTGTGCGCGCTAACAATCAGGATTCGTCGTTCGCCGGCGAACATTTGGCCGCGATCTGCGACGGCATGGGCGGTCACGCGGGCGGTGATACTGCGTCTACGATTGCAATCCGTTCGCTCGCGCATATCGAGCAGGATGATGTCGACGGCGACATCCAAACCGTTTCGCACGTACTCGAATCTTCCGTAATCGCCGCGCACGACGCGATCGTCGGCAAAGCGAAACACGAGCGCAAGCTCGCCGGCATGGGCACTACGGTTGTCGCGTTGGTACTCGTGTCCGGATACTGGGTTCTCGCGCATATCGGCGACTCGCGCGCGTACTTACTGCGCGACGGCAAACTCACGCGCATGACGCATGATCACAGTTACGTGCAGCATTTGATTGATATGGGCCGCATCACGCCGTCCGAAGCGAAGAATCATCCGCAACGTAACGTGGTGATGCGCGTGCTCGGTGATTTCGACATCGACCCACGACCTGATATCGCGATCCGCAAGGCACATCCTGCGGATCGTTGGCTGTTGTGCTCGGACGGCTTGTGTGGCGTGCTCGAAGACTCGACAATCGAACAAGTACTGGCCGATTGCACTGATCAGGAAGAGTGCGCGCAACGGCTCGTCAGCATGGCGTTGAAGGCCGGCAGTACCGATAACGTGACTGCGGTGATCGCCGATGCAACACTCGCGCTCGACGCCAACGCATTCGATCTGCCGCATCAAACGCTGCTCGTCGGCGGTGCGGCAAGTTCTAGCCTCGAAACGATCGCGGATATCGTCAACGCACCGGTCGCCACCGCGCCCGCACTGCGGCCCGATTTGAGTTCGCCGGCCACGCGCGCGGCCAAGCTCATCCAAGACAGTAACGAAGGCAAAGATAAGCAGGTCGCAGCGAAACAGCCGACCTCGCGCGTCGCACAACCGTCGACTGTCCGTGAGGAAATCGGCGATCGTGAAGTGCCTGATACTGGCGAAATTCCAGTCGTTCAGAAGTCCGATGGCCGGATCACCACCGACCCAAGCGACCCAGAAGTCGCGCGCGCGATTCACCGCGAGCAAGCTAAACAGCGCAAAGTAACGCGCACCCGTCGGCATCGCAACCGGTTTATTGTGCTGTTCGCCTCGATTATTGCCGCGGCCGCGCTGGCTGGCTGCGGCTGGGGTGCGTATGCGTGGAGTCAAACGCGGTATTATCTCGCGTCGTCAAGCGACGGTGTGATCGCGATTTATCAAGGCGTGAACACGAATCTGTTCGGCCTGTCGCTGTCGCATGAGGTGAAGAAAACCGATATTCAGGTGTCTTCTTTGCCACAATCGTGGCAGTCGCAGCTTGAGCAGGGGATTACCGTTGACTCGCTCGACGCGGCCACCGCGCACGCTGAGTTTATTGAGAAGGAACGCGATAAGGAAGCGCAGAAGAGCCAGTCGGATACGCCGAGTTTCGGCGCTGCTGACGATGCGATCGACAACAACGGGGACGGCAAGCCAGATTCGTCCGAGAACTCGAGCGACTCAACGAAGGGAGGTAACGCGCAATGATACAAACTCGGCTGCGGCAGATTTCGCTGTTGCTGTTCGCTATCGTCATCGGTTTTGTCGCGTTCTTCCAAATGTTTGAGCGCACAACTGGCGGATTTCCAACGAATTACGCGATCTCGCTTGGCATAGTCACCGCACTGTATCTCGTGCTGTGGGCGTTGACGATTCGGTTCCAGCCGTATGCGAGCCAGTCGATTATGCCGTGCGTACTGCTGCTGAACGCGATCGGTACGATGATGATTGCGCGCATCGACCACGCCAAAGATACGGCAGTCGGTTTTCGTCAATTGCTGTGGGCGGCCGCGGCTTTGGTGATTTGTGGCGCGCTTATTGTGGCCTTACAGGATTACCGTATTTTGCGCCGATTTTCGTATGTAAGTATGGTCGTGGGCCTGATTTTGCTGCTCTCCCCTATGATTCCGGGCCTTGGCATTGATATCAACGGCGCAAGCGTGTGGATTAAAATCCCGTTCACGAACAGCACTGTGCAGCCGGCTGAGTTTGCCAAATTGTTCCTCGCGTTCTTCTTTGCCGCATACCTGTTCGATCATCGCGACCAGCTGGCCGTAGGCGGTAAGAAATTCTTAGGGATTCAACTGCCCCGTATTAAAGATCTCGGCCCGATTATTATTATTTGGGGCGTGTCGATGGGCGTGCTCATTATCCAGCACGATTTAGGCACGTCGCTCATGTTTTTCGCGATGTTCGTCGCAATGTTGTACGTCTCAACCGGTCGCAAAAGCTGGATCGTGATTGGTTTGCTCGCTTTCGCAGGCGGAGCCGTGGCGGCATCCAGTATTTTCAGCCATGTTGGCGCGCGCGTGGACGCGTGGTTGCACCCGTTCGATAACACGTTGTACAACCAAGAATTCGGCGGCTCATATCAGATCGTCAACGGCTTGTTCGGCCTCGCATCTGGCGGGCTTGCTGGCACGGGACTTGGCCAAGGTCACCCGGATATCACGCCGTTTGCAAACTCAGATTATATTTACGCCTCCGTTGGCGAAGAACTCGGTTTGGCAGGTATTCTAGCCGTACTCATGCTGTATTTGATCATCATTGCGTCCGGATTCATCACGGCCATGAAAATCAAAGACGGTTTCGGCAAACTGCTCGCTTCCGGACTCGTGTTCACGATGGCATTCCAAGTCTTCACGGTCGTCGGCGGTATCACGCTCGTCATTCCGTTAACCGGTCTCACTATGCCCTACATGGCGGCCGGCGGTTCGTCACTTATCGCCAACTACGTGCTCGCAGCACTGCTTGTCGTAATCTCGAACGCAGCAAACAAGCCAGAACCGTCCACCGATCTATCAGAAACGTTCCAATATGAGGCGCTGGCCGCCTTGCGCGACCATGAACTCAAGGAGCGTGGTGTCCGATGAACAAATCCTTACGTCAACTGTTCACGGCAGTCCTCGTCCTGTTCGTCATCCTCGGCATCTCCAGCTCCGTGTTCACTGCAGTCGTCGACAATAATCTCAACGCTGACTCACGCAACGCACGCTCGATTTACCGCACGTACGGCACGCCGCGCGGCGCAATCCTCACGTCCGACGGCACTGTCATCGCGCAATCAATCGGCACTAATGACTCGTTCAAATACCAGCGTCAATATTTCGACGGAGCACTGTACGCTCCGATCACCGGCTATTTTTCGATTACGCACGGCACTGGACCAACGTCCAACGGTATCGAAGGATCGCGTAACGATCTTCTGAGCGGACAGGCTGACGAGCTGCTGTGGGAGCGGTTCAAGGCAGTACTGTCCGGCGAGCAGAATACTGGCGCGTCTGTCGAAACGTCGATCGATTCCAAACTGCAAGCACTCGCGTACCAGCTTTTGGGCGATCGTGACGGCGCGGTCGTCGTGACCGAGCCGAAAACCGGCCGTATTCTCGCGATGGCAAGCACGCCGAGCTACGATCCGAACACACTCGCCACGCACGCTACAGCCGACGCAAACAAGGCGTTCGAGCAGCTCGTCGGCGACGAAGCGAACCCCATGCTCAACCGCGCCACGCGTCAGCTCTACCCGCCGGGGTCCACGTTTAAGACCATCGTGGCTCTGGCTGCGCTCGAAACTGGCAACTACCAGCTCGACACGCAAATTCCAGCCGGTGCAACGTACACTCTGCCTGGTACGGCGACCGATTTGATCAACTCCAGTGCAGCTGGCGGCGGTTCAAACGGCAAGATCTCGTTCCAAGATGCGATCACGTATTCGTCGAATACCGCGTTTGCGCAACTCGGTGTTGCGCTCGGCGCTGACAAAGTGCGTGCAATGGCGGAAAAGCTCGGGTACGACGAGCCGATTACCGTCGACGGCACGACCTCGACTGGTTCGCCAATGGTATCGGTCGCGTCGAAGTTCCCAGATAATCCGACTGATGATCGGCTTGCGCTAGCGTCGATCGGTCAGGGTGACAATCAAATCACCCCGCTGCAAAGCGCGATGATTGCGTCCGCGATTGCGAACGACGGCGTACTCATGAAGCCGACGATCGTGGACCGCGTGCGATCAAGCGATCTGTCGGTGATTTCGGAAACCAAAGCGCAGGTGTTAACGAAAGCGTTCAGCGCCGATACCGCGAATACGCTCACCACAGCAATGGAATCCGTGATCACCAAAGAATACCCGTCGCTGCAAATCGACGGCGTGAAAGTCGCTGCAAAAACTGGTACCGCGCAAATCGGTACGGCAAATCAGAGCATCGACGGTTGGATCATGGGCTTCGCGCCCGCCGACAATCCGCAGATCGCGATCTCGGTAGTAGTGCATAATACTGATCTCTACGGCTCGCTCGCCGCGGGTCCGATTATGAAGTCGTTGATGGAGGAGGCGTTGAAGAAGTGAAACTGATCGAAGGACAACTTATTCACCGCCGTTACCGGCTCGATCGACGGCTCGCGCAAGGCGGTATGGGCGAAGTTTGGAAAGCGTATGATATTCAGCTCAACCGTCCGGTTGCGATTAAAGCGTTGCGCTCCGATCAGTCCAATATGGAGTCCAAACTCCAGCGACTGCGCGCGGAAGCGCACAATTCCGCCAATCTTGCGCACCCGAATATCGCCGCACTGTTTGAATACTACGAGCACGATGGCATCGGCTTTCTCATCATGGAATACGTGCCGTCGAAGTCACTCGCGGACCTGTATCACGAGCGTGGCGCGATACCACCAACCGAGCTACTGCCGATACTTATTCAGACTGCGCGCGGCCTGTTCGTCGCACACTCTCACGGCGTGATTCACCGCGATGTCAAGCCAGCGAACATCATGGTTTCCGACAATGGCGAGGTGAAAATCACCGATTTTGGTGTCTCGTACTCGACCAATCAGGAGCAGATTACGCAAGACGGCATGGTCGTCGGCACTGCGCAATACATCTCCCCCGAGCAGGCGCAAGGCCAGCAGGCGACGCCGCAATCTGATATTTACTCGCTCGGTGTCGTCGCGTACGAAGGACTGTGCGGTCACCGTCCGTTTACGGGGGCCACGCCGGTGGATATTGCGGCTGCGCACGTCAACGATCCGGTGCCACCGTTGCCCGATACGGTTGATTTGCAGCTACGTCAATTTGTGATGTCGATGCTGGAGAAAGATCCGCGCGACCGTCCAAAGGATGCGCTCGTCGTTTCGCGCACGTTGGCGCGTATCGAACGCCGACTGCTCGATCAGCAGACCGAGGCCAGTGATGACACGTTCGTCGCGCCACCGTCCGGTCGTATGCCGCGTCGAGTCGCCAGCGCGCCGCATGCCGTCAACACGTTGCTGCGCGCAATGGACCCGAAGACGATCATCCCTGCCGGTGATGCGCCGATTCCGGCCGCGCCGATCGTGGCGGACGCGGCGTCGCTGAACGCGAGTGTGGCGGCGGCTGGTGCCACGTCGGCCGCCACGTCGGTTCCGCTGGCTGCGCCGGAAGTCATTGTACCGGCCCCGCCGGCAAACTCAGCCGCACCGATCGTGCAGCTGCCGGTCGCTGACATGCCGTCCGGCGTCGATCACAGCTTGGAAACGTCCGCAACCGCGGACTCATGGAAGGAACAGCAATGAGCAACACTATGCCCAATTCGCTTGCCGATGGCCGTTACCAGCTCGGCCAGCTGATCGGACGCGGTGGTATGGCCGAAGTACGAGTGGCGCTCGACACACGCCTCGGACGCACCGTGGCCGTCAAAATCATGCGTTCCGATCTGGCCAACGACAAGATATTCCTGTCACGATTCCGCCGCGAAGCACACGCAGTCGCGCAGATGAACAACTCGAATATCGTCAACATCTACGATTCGGGCGAAGAAACAGTGACGGCCGAGGACGGCTCGACCGAGCATCTTCCGTACCTCGTAATGGAGTACGTCAAAGGCCAGACGCTGCGCGATATCATCAAGGCGAACGGTGCGCTCTCCCAGCGCGACGCCGAACAGATCATGCTCGGCGTACTCAACGCGCTCGAATACTCGCATCGCATGGGAATTATCCACCGCGATATCAAGCCTGGCAACATCATGATCTCTGATCAAGGTGTGGTCAAAGTCATGGACTTCGGCATTGCGCGTGCGCTTGACGATTCCGCAGCGACCATGACCCAGTCGCAAGGCGTGGTCGGAACCGCACAGTACCTCTCCCCCGAGCAGGCGCGCGGCGAAACCGTTGACATGCGCTCCGACCTGTATTCGGCCGGTTGCGTGCTGTACGAAATGCTGACCGGTCGACCGCCGTTTACCGGCGATTCGGCGGTGGCAATCGCGTATCAGCATGTGTCTGAAGTGGCGACACCGCCGAGCGCAGTCGTGCCCGGATTGCCGCCAATGTGGGATTCAATCGTTGCTAAGGCGATGGCCAAGGATCGGCAGAACCGCTATGCGACGGCCGCAGAGTTCAAAACTGATATTTTAACGTTTATGAACGGCGGTGTGCCGGTTGCGGCCGCGTTCAACCCGCTCACCGATCTGTCGAATATGAAGGCGCGCAAGCAAGCTGAACAGGACAATCCGACTGCAACAATGGCCATGCCGGGCGTGCCCGGGGCTGCTGGCGTGCCCGGCAGTGCGCCGAGCGTGGGTGAGACGACGACTACACAGGCGTTCAATCCAGTCACCGGTCAGTTCGAAGTTATTCCAGCGACGCAACCTGCGGTCGGCAATACGGCAGTCAAATCACGCGCAGAACAGCGCGAAGAAGCCGCACAAGCCGCGCGCAAGAAGAAGAACATCATCATCGGCTCGGTGATCGGCGTTATCGTACTGTTGGCTGCGATCGTCGGCATTTTCTTTATGATGAGCGGCGGTACAGTCATCGAACAAACTGTTGAAGTACCAGACTTTACGTCCATGTCCGGCGTAACCAGAGACAAGGTACGCACCCAGCTCAAGGACCTCGGTCTGACGGCGAAAATCACCGACGACGACGATTCTGACAAAGCAGAAGGCACGGTAACCAAGCAGGATCCGGCCGGCGGTCAGAAAGTCGCCAAGGGTTCGACCGTGGAAGTCTTCTTCTCCACCGGTCCTAAGCAGGTGACCGTGCCGGACGTGAGCGACAAGACGCAGGCTGAAGCGCGCGAAGAGCTCACCAAGCTCGGCTTCAAAGTCAGCGACACCGTGCAAAGCGTCGACAGTACAATCGAGCAGGATAAGGTCGTGGAGACAGATCCGAAGGCTGGCACATCGCAGAAGAGTGGCACGACGATTACACTAGTCGTGTCGACTGGCCGCATGACCATGCCTGACCTGACTAATCAGCCGCTGCAAGCCGCGCAGAAGACGCTGCAAGAGATGGGCCTATACGCAAGCTCGACTGAGGAGTACAGCGACACGGTTGCACAAGGGTCTGTAATCAGTACCGACCCGGCTGCCGGCACGACGATTGATCCGAACATTACGGTGACGATCGTCGTATCCAAGGGTCAGGAACCGGTGAAGAAGGTTACGATTCCGACCACGATCGCGCTGGGTACGTCGAGTGCGACGGTGAGCGGTGTGCGTGCACAGCTGGAAGCACTGGGGTTGAAGGTTACGATTTCTGGGCCGTCTGATGACACCGCGATTGTGACCGCGCTCAACCCTGGCCTCGGTCAGGAGGTTGACGAGGGGTCTGAGGTGACGTTGACGACCAAGGCTGCGACGTCGACCGATACCGGGGATAACAACGGTAGCGGTGGTGACACTACGGGTGGCGGCACCGAGAAGGATGAGACTGGCGGCTCTGGTTCTAACGGGTCCGGTTCTTCCGGTTCTTCCGGTTCTGGGTCTACCGGTTCTGGCAGCAATTCCTCCAACAAGGAGTAAGCCTGCCGCCCGGCTTGTTAGGAATCATCTTGTCTGCAAGGCGTAGCCGACTGAGGGGTAGTCACACGGGTTGAACGTTCCAACGGTGTTGCTAC
Organism: Bifidobacterium hapali; assembly: GCF_002259755.1. Classification (GTDB taxonomy): domain Bacteria; phylum Actinomycetota; class Actinomycetes; order Actinomycetales; family Bifidobacteriaceae; genus Bifidobacterium; species Bifidobacterium hapali. The sequence goes on along the minus strand of NZ_MWWY01000002.1, from coordinate 34,881 downwards.
CCCTCAGTCAGTTTTGCAGCTCGTTCTGCAATTATGGACGTGCTGTCTGACAAGTGGAGCTGAGTCTTACTGTTGTTTTGTGATATTGCGGCGGAGAACCCACTAACTTCCGCCGCAATATCACAGTAAAGACCCTATTTTTGTGATATTCCGGCGGAACTGTATCACCTCTCCGCCGGAATGTCACAGAAACAGCCCTATTTTTGTGATATTGCGGCGGAAAAGTGCCCTACATCCGCCGCAATATCACATTTAGGACAGGGTTTGCGTGATATTCCGGCGGAACTGTACCGTCTCTCCGCCGCAATAACACGCGAACAGGTTGCCGTGGGTCACGGGATGGAAAAATTGAAGATTTTGCCATCCCGTGCGCTATACATCAGGGATATGTGGAGCACGCGATGGATTGAAACGGGTCAATTCCATCGCGTGACCCAATATGTACGCAATGGTGTTACCTATGTACGCAATACCACCCTGTATTGCCGCTCGAGGACGCAAATAAGAGGGTTTTTTACTTCGTGACTTTGGGCTGAAGGCCGGCGGATTTCACAACGGCGCTCGGCTGACCGCACACCTTAAGCCAATTAGCGAGCAACCGGTACCCATCCTGCGTCATCACTGACTCGGGATGGAACTGTACCGCATACATCGGCAGATCACGGTGCTTGAGTCCCTGAATAATATGGTCACCCTGCGTCCATGCGGTCACGATCAGATCATCCGGTACTGAATCCGGTTCAACTGCGAGCGAGTGATATCGAGTTGCGGTCATCGGATTAGCCACACCGTCGAAAATCTCATCATCGATATGCTCGACTTGACTCGTCTTGCCATGCATAATCGTCGGCGCATGGTCAACTGTGCAACCGAATACTTCAGCGAGCGCCTGCAATCCGAGACACACGCCAAACATCGGCTTCTTTTCAGCCGCGCACAGTCGAATCACATCCTCGCTAGCGCCCGACTCAGCCGGCGCACCCGGGCCGGGCGAAATCAGCACGCCATCGTAACCGTCGAGTACGCCCGGCTGAGCCGCGTCAATCGCATCGTTGCGAACCACGTCAACCGTCACACCAAGCGTCTTAAGATACCCGACAATCGTATATACGAACGAATCGTAGTTATCGACCACCAGTATGCGTGCCGAATCCGTCATCCTGCTCTCCTTACGATATGACCCACAGTTCATCACTGTGGCTCAGTCTACGTCACGGTATGCGTTCCGTGCGCGCGGCATCCACTTCGCGGCGCAAGTCAGTCACGCGGGAAGCGGTGCGGGCAGTCGCTACGCCTGCCAGCCGCCAGCGCAGCCGGCCCAACCAATCACACCGTAAAGTTCGACATCTCCCGCAAGTACGGAATATTCCACGCGGCCCACGGGCACACCCACTCCACGACCACCATCGCAGCAACGATAAGCAGAATCGCAAGCAGTACAATCCGCACCGGCAATACGCCCGGCTGATGCCGCAGCAGCCAACCGTAGATACTCGCATCCGGACGCGGCTTCTCGCCGTTACGAATCGCGCGCAATACCGGGAACCGCCACGCCACGAGAGCCGCGAGGAACACGATCACATACGCTATGAGCAGCGCGATAATCATCGGCTTGAACGAGCCAACTTGCGCAACCGCGTTGGTGATCGCCTTCGCGTTGTTCGTGAACGATACGCCGGTCGTCGCGTTACTCGTCGCCATTTCCTGCGGAATACCGTCCGACACCTTCGCCCAATACTTGAACTCGCCGTAGCTAATCCAGCGGTGCGTCGGCGTTGAATACTTCGGTTCGCACGTCAGCAGTTCAACGAGTCGCTTGGTTGGCGTCTGACCGGGGTTCTTCGGGTTCGCATCGAGCACACGAACCTCGTTCGCGCCAACGATTTCGTAATCAGTGTACGTGTACACGTACCAGTAGTCCTTGGTACGAATGATGATCGCGTCGCCTGGCTGGAGCAGATCGACGTCGCCGAGCGGCTGACCGTAACCGTTGCGGTGACCGGCGAGCACGACGTTACCGACCTGACCGGGCATCTGCGAGTCCGCGTAGTGACCGAGGCCGAGCATGTTGAGTTGCACGAGATCAGTACCTTGTACGATGTTGCGTTTCCAGTCGGTACCGAATCGCGGAATATACGCGGTGCCGATCAGTTCGCTCGTGCTCGCGGATGACGGCTGCAGCGGCGGCTCGCCTTCCTGTGCTTTCGCGATTTTCGTAGTATCGCCGTTGCCCGGCTGTGACCAGTTGGCGGCTTGTGTGGTTGACATCTGCTCGTGCTCAGCTTGCACGCCTGTCCACCACATTTGCCAGACGATGTACAGTGCGCAGATTGCGGCGGCGGTGAGCAGTACTTCTGCGAAGACGCCGAGGATTTGCCAGCCGAGACTGTGTTTACCGGCGCCACGGCTACCATTACGTTGCTGTTGCGCGGCGCGGCGAGCGGCGGCACGCGTGAGCGGTACGTTTTGCGCGGACTGCTGCGCGGCAGCTGCGGCGGGACCGGCTGCCGCGGTTGCGGTTGCGGCGGCAGGACCAGCGAAACCGGACGCGCCGGCGAAACCAGTCGCCGCGCCGGGCATCGCTCCCCCACCTACCGGAATACTCGGCGGCATATCAGCCGCCATCCCGCCGACTCGCGGCAGATCAGCTGTCCGCTCCCCTTCTGGCTGTGCGAAATCACCAATCTGATCGAGCGAGTCCAACTCAATCGCATCATCAGACTGTATATTGCCGTTCTTTGCGTGTCTCACTGTGCATCCGCTTCCTGCGTCGTAGCGACGCTTGAGTATTGCAGCGACTGAAGTAGCGCTGTCGTTTCCGGGAACTGCAGGTCGTCCTTCGTCTCGACCTTATAACCAATGCCAAAGGCATTCACGTATTCTTGAAAAATCTTCATCGCACTCGAATTTTTCAGCGAGTCGAGCATCGCGTCGGTTGGTCCGATCGCGGAAATCGTGTACGGCGGCGAGTATTTACGACCCTGCAACAGCAGTACGTTGCCCTGACAGATCACCGCCGAATTGAACAGGACACGCTGATCCTGAATCATCATCGACTCGGCGCCGCCCGCCCACAGTGCGTTCATCACAGACTCAACGTCCTCTTGATGAATCACGTAATCGTTGATATTCGTAGCAGAACCGGAGTTATCCACCATGTTCTCCCACAGCGGCGAATCGTTGAGCGTCACCGTGACTCCCGGACCGTGCACCGCCGCGAGCATCGTGCCAGAACCGGCCGATTCACTGTCTTTCGATACGTCCGAACTATCAGTGCCAGCGAAATCCTTCAACGTTTCGATCTGCGAGCTGAGTTTCGTAATATCTTTCTGCAGCTGATCGACCTGTCGGACGCGCTGCTCAACCAAATCAGCCGTGTCCGACGACACAACCACCGTGCGATTAATACGCACGTTCGTCGCCAGCAGGAACCCACTCAACGCCACGACAAGGAACATAGCGACGCCACTGGGCCACGACGAGCGCTTCGCGACATGCCTACCGGTATGTTTCGCCATGCTTCCTCCGAACGTCGAGCTACTTGTTCCTGAATTCGAGTCTAGCCACTATTATGACGTTTAGCCTACATAAAGGAGACTACGCTCATGGCAGATACCGAGCAGAAAGACTGGCAGGCCGAGACCGGCGATAAGGGTACCGCGGCTGGCACTGCAGCGGACGAGGATACGACTGCGACTAACGACTCGACTTCGGCCGCTTCGGCCACAGGTTCGGCCGACTCAACCGACTCAACCGATTCAACCGACGACGAAACGTACGGTGTACCGATGGATCAGGTGGAGGCTGTACTCAACGCCACCGCCGACAAGGCCGCACTCACCCCGCAAATGCAGCGCATGATGGCGCGTCAGGCGGAGAACACGAAGCGCGTTGAGGAGACGATTAAGGGGACGAAGTCGAATCCGCGCTGGTTTGTGCCGCTGTTCTGCACGCTCATGATTATCGGCTTGATTTGGGCAGTCTGCTACTACATCACTTCGAATTATCCGATTCCGGGCATCGGCGCGTGGAATCTGCTCATCGCGTTCGTGATTATCATGGTCGGTTTCATTATGACCATGTGGTGGCGGTGAGTCTGGTCAGTACCTCTAAGCGGGAACTCTGCGTGGGTTCCCGCTTTTTTGTGGCCGCTAGTCGTTGGTACGTCGTTGGTACGTCGTCGGCACGTCGTCGTCTCGTCGTGCCGTTCGGTCATCAGGCCGTAACTGAGCACCAAGTCGTTCCTTTCATTGAGTTACGGCCTCCAAACGCCTTCCAGAGGGCCGTAACTGAGCAGGATCACGTCCCTTTCATTGAGTTACGGTCGTCTGTAGGGCTTGCGAAGGCCGTAACTCAATGAGAACGTTGCGTTGATGCTCAGTTACGGCCTTCGTTGTTCTGTAACGCGCCCACAATGGTCCCGTAAAGTCCCGTAGATAGCGTAACTACGCGCAATCACGATACGTGCGCGCACTTACGCTTATTTTTGGGGCTGAAATCAAGCGTAAGTGCGCGCAGGCATGGATTTTGCGCGCAGTTACGCTTGCTGGGAGTGCAAAGTGTGTCCATAATTGCAGGACGAGCTGGCTCATGGAGCGTTTTAGTGCGGCTCCCCTGACAAAGGGAGCCACACGAACATAGCGAACAAATTTCTGGCGCAGAATCTGGCATAAGAGATAGCGCGCAGTCATCGCTCAATCCCCCCATCACGGCTTGTGACAGCGAATCAGGACGTGCTTGGCTCCGGCGAGCGTGGTCGCGAACAGATACACGTCCCCGCCGTCGCCGAGCCGCAGTTTCTTGCGTAATTGCGCGACCGTAAGCGGGAAATTACGCACCGCAATATTCGCTCGCGTCACGCCGGCAAGTGCGGACTTGACATCCCGCTTACTGAGCGTCGTGATCGTGTCGACTGCGAACGTACGTCCCGGAAAATCGGTGATCGGCTCGCTGGAAACGAACAAGTGACTGTTCGGGCCGATCTGTGCGACATGATAGTGGTCCTCGATGAGCGCGAAACAGCCGACTTTCATAATCGTCGCGTTCGGCTCGTACAGATACGTGATCGTCTGCGGCGCGCGGCTGAACTCGGCTGTCAGTTGCGGCGCGACAGCGGCGTCGGCTGAATCGTCGCGGTTGTTTATCGGCGCAAACTGACTGGACTGGCTGGACTCGGCGGCGGTCGGCTGCGACGCGGCAGTGGCGACAGTGGTCATGCCAGCAGCATTGTCATGACCGCTGATCGCCACGAACTGACCGAAGAACCGGCTGGACTCGGTTGCCGCGCACGTAGTCAAGTCAGCGGTACATTTGTTGGACTGCAAATCGTAGTCAACGTCCAGTCGATCACTGTCGTTGACACAGTACACGCGCACGTGCGTATTGCGGTTGCGGTCGAGGACGAGCAGCAGTTCCTTGCACTCGTTGCCGGTCGCAACGATGTGAACTTCAGCGACCGCGCCACGAAAGTCGGCCACGGCCTTACGCCAGTCGAGCATCGGAGACAGTTTGATCATGACGTGCGGCGCGGCGGCGAGTAGTTGGTCGCGCAGCGCGAGCACGTTCGGCGTGCAATCTTCAATCGCAACGGTGCGACCGCCGTGCGCATCACGGCGTGCGGGATCGATGAAGATGAGGGGTATGGGCGGGGTCGTAGCGCCGGTTGGTTCGTCGACTGTCGCTGGGTGCGAGCGATCGGCGCCGGGTTGGAAATGAGTTGACAAGCTGCTCACCGAATGACTGTTTTCCGCACGATCCGCGTCAATGTCAGCATCCGTATCGGTTTGTGGACACGATGCTAAGGATGACATTGCGACACAATCTGCTACGAGAGCGTCGTTTGTATGGTCCACGGTATTAGCGACGTCAGCACCAGCTTGCGGGCACGGTGTTGAGGATGATGTTGACGCACTGTCAGATTCCGCGCGTTGCGCGAGGGCATGTGCGTTGCGCAAGTCGGCGAGTATTGTTTCCGCATCACTGTTGACGACTGTCACATGATTCAGGCCGAGCGCGCGCATATTATGCTCGGCCAGCTCGCACAGGTGCGGTTGACGTTCGACGTAGATGGCGTGCTCGAACACGCGAGCTAGGTAGGAGCAGTCCACGCCGAATCCGCCCGTGAGATCGACGAGACAGCCGGGGAGTGGTTGCGGTTGCGTGTCGGCGGGTGCTGACGACGCTGTTGTGATTTGCGTCTGTGGCTCGCTCGGCACAGTTTGGGCAGCTTGAGCAGCATGGACTGTCGGTTCGGACGAGGTTTCCCATGTTTTCGCCGCTGACGAAGTGCCTAATTCAGTCGGCACGGCTGATGTTTTCAGCTCATTCGATGCGTTCTGCGCGACCGGTACTTCGGGTGTTACTGGTGTCGTACTTGGCGTTACCGGCGTAAGCTGCTCGGTCAGCTCAGTTTGCGATGCGCTTGGCACGGCGGGATCGGGTAGTTTCGACGATGTCAATTCGCTTGGTGCAGCGATGCGGCGCGCAACTTCGGCTTTGTATCGGGCGGTGAACTGGGATGAACACTGTTCCATTGAGATATGTGGCGGGTAGATGATGCCGTCGCACGCCGCCCATTCAGGCAGTTTGGTTTGTGCTGTCTGCCATCCGGCGATTTGGTCGAGCGCGAACGGTAGGTCGAGGCCGTCGGTGCGCTTGGCTTTGAGCGCAAGATCGCGCACGTCTTCGGTGCGGTGGACGGCAACGAATTGAGCAGTTTCGGGCGACATCAACATGTCTTTTAGGGTAGCTGTGTGCCGGGATGGGCTGGGGATTAGTAAAGATTATTGAGTGATTTACCGCCGCGGACTTATCCACAGACGAGAATGGCGGAATTTCAATGGTTATGGTGAGTTATCCACCGATTATCCACAGTGTATCCACCGGATGCCCACCAATTATCCACCGATATTAACTGAGTTATCCACGAGTTATCCCCATAGTTATCCACATTATGTGGACAACATTCGCCGTGGCGCTGTCCACAGCGATGTGGATAACTAGTTATGCACATTATCCACAATCAATAATCGTTGCAATTCTGCGGATACTGCACTTGAGATGTACATTAGTAATGCATTTATCCACGAGTTATCCACCAATATTCCAGAGTTATACCCAAGTTATCCACAAGGTTTTCCACATTATGTGGAAAACTACACGCCTGTAATTCCACAATGGCCTGCCAGTATCCTGCATCATAAATACGTTAACGTATTAATACAGTCCGAGAACACCTAAAGGATTAAACAGGTTGCACAGTGCAATCAGCACAAGCAGCAGCACGAACACAGCCGTTCCATACACGGTTGTGCGATATTGCAAACTCTTGCCGCGCGACCACGTGAGTTTAGGCGACACCAACAGCCACGTGAACAGTGCGCCGATCACGAATCCGCCCACATGCGCCTGCCACGCAATCCCGCGCACCACCACCGGCATCGCGAAATTAATCACCATCCACACCATCATCGAACTGATATCCGCACCAATGCGACGATACACAACCAACATCGCCGCAAACAAACCAAACAGTGCGCCAGACGCACCATACGCCGCACTCATCCAGCCCGAGCCGCCCGGCCAAATCACGCCCCACGCCATCATGCCAAGTCCACCGCCGACGCCAGAGAGCATATACAACGCCAAAAATGGCCAGTGACCCATCATGCGTTCAAGCAGAGGCGCAACCGACCACAGCGTTAACATGTTAAATAAAATGTGCAGAATCGACGTCGGCTGATGCAAAAACATCGACGTAATAAACGTCCACGGATGACGCGTAGCCAGCATCGGCTGGAACATGCCCACGTTTAGTAACGCGTTTAGTCCGCCCGGCCAGACAATCGACAGCAGCAGTTCGATCACCCACATAGCGACGCAAATCAGCAGAATCGCGGTAGTGAATACCGGACCATTGTCGCGCCAGTGGTAGCGAATCGCGCGCTTGTTGAACAGATCACGCAGGGAAGGAGAGCTGGGAAACAGATTAAAACCGTGGTATGCCATGCCTCTACTCTACCGAAACCCTGTCGAGTCTGGCAGACCGATACGTCACAATCATGCAACTACGGGAGGGTACCCGGCCAATATGGCGAGATTGCCCAAGCGCGACGACATGCCGGCAAGAAATCCACTCAATCGTCACAATCGACGGCCTAAGATAGGGAACAGAGTTGGCTTGGACGGGCAAGTCGGCCGCACGATTGGGAAAGGAGCCGTCATGGAGAACAAGTCTTCTAACGGTTGGAAGTTCTTTGCGCTGCTGTTCGGCGCTCTGCTCGCTGGTCTGGTGGGCCTGTACATCTACAAGCAGCAGAACCCGGATTATGATCCGTGGGAGGAGCCGTGGGAAAACAGCTCATCGCCGGTCGATCTCGGGCTGAACAAGGCTGAAGATGAGCAGCCGGCAGCCGCCGAGCCGGAGGCAGAGGCCGCTGAGCCTGAAGCCTGATGATTAATCCCGCGCCGTTTGCGACGCGGGATTTTTTTATGCCCGGAAAATGCGCAGCGAATGGTTCTCAATAAGAAAAGTGTGAGCCTGACATAGTGTCAATCGAACATCGCAGTTCGTAAAGTGCCGGAATACCGCGGTTTTTCTAATGTGCGATTGTCCGATTTTGTTCGTTTGGCTCACACTTTTCTTATTGAGAACCATTCGCTGCTAAAAAATACCCCCGCCCAGCAAATGCCAAGCGGGGATATATCACCAATCAGGCGAGCGGACCGGTGTGCCAGAGTGCGCGCCGTTAAGGACTGTTTGTAGGCGACGCCGAACGACGACAGTCGTGAGGCAGAAACCAGCGCGCAGCTGGCAAACCGCGTCCGCGCAGCCGTCAGGCGAGCGGACCGGTGTGCCAGATGCGCTCCAAATAATCCTCGATCGAGCGATCGGAGCTGAAGAAACCGGAGTTCGCCACGTTGAGCAGGGCCTTGCGGTTCCACTCGAGCGGGTCGCGGTAAAGCTGCTCGATCTCGCCTTGAATATCAGCGTAGGCGGAGAAGTCAGCGAGGGTCATGAACCAATCCTTGGTCAGCCAGTCGGCGACGAGCGGCGCGTAAGCGTTACGGTCACCGTTGGAGAAGGTGCCGTCGGCGACGAGGTTCACAGCCTGCTTGAGGCGCGGGTCAGCTTCGTAGTACTTGGCCGGATCGTAGCCGTCAGCGTACTGCTTCTCAACTTCTTCGACGGTCATGCCGAAGAGGAAGAAGTTCTCAGCGCCGACGCGCTCACGAATCTCAACGTTCGCACCGTCGAGCGTACCGACGGTGAGTGCACCGTTGAGCGCGAACTTCATGTTGCCAGTACCGGAGGCTTCCTTACCAGCCTGCGAAATCTGCTCGTCGAGTTCGGTGGCCGGGATGAGGTTCTGCGCCATCTCGATGTTGTAGTTCGGCAGCATGTAGACTGCGAGCTTGCCCTTGACATCCGGGTCGTTGTTGACAACGCGAGAGACGTTGTTGATCAGCTCGATGGTCATCTTGGCGAGGTAGTAGCCCGGGGCAGCCTTCGCGCCGAAGAAGACGGTGCGCGGCAGGATGTCGTCAGCCGAGACGGTGCCGTTCTTGATGGCAGCGTACTTGGAGATGACGGCGAGGATCTTCAGCGACTGACGCTTGTACTCGTGCAGACGCTTGACCATCGTGTTGAACAGCGTGTTTTCGTCAACGTCGATGCCGTAGTGCTGCTTGGCGAACGCGACGAAGTTGTGCTTGTTGGCGTTCTTGACGGCAGCGAACTTCTTGACGAATTCGTCGTCCTGAGCCAGCGGAACCAAGCCCTCGAGCAGTTCGAGGTTGGAGAGCCACTTGTCGGTGCCGAGGCCTTCGGTGATGAGGTCGGACAGGCCCGGGTTGGCGAGCTTGATGAAGCGGCGAGGGGTCACGCCGTTGGTCACGTTGGTGAACTTGTCCGGATATGCGTCGGAGAAGTCCTTGAGCGTGACATCCTTGAGCAGCTGGGAGTGCAGCGCGGCAACGCCGTTGACGTAGGAGCCGCCGTAGGTGGCGAGGTAGGCCATGCGGACCGAGTCGCCAGTGTAGATGCGCATACGCTCGATGGTCGCGTCGTCGATGCCCTTGCCCTTGAGCTCGTCTTCAAACTGCTCGTTGATCTTCTTGATGATCTCAAGGTGACGCGGCAGCAGCTCGCCGATCAGGCTGGCCGGCCAAACTTCGAGGGCTTCCGGCAGCAGCGTGTGGCAGGTGTAGTTGAAGGTCTTCTGGGTGATGGACCATGCGGTATCCCAGTCGTAGTCGTACTCATCGATGAGGATGCGCATGAGTTCCGGAATGCCGATGACCGGGTGGGTATCGTTGAGCTGGAACGTGATCTTGTTCGGGAACGTGGTCAGGTCCGGCTTGGCTTCGCCCGGGTAGAAGACGCGGATTGCGTCGTGCAGGGAAGCGGAGACGAAGAAGTACTGCTGCTCGAGGCGCAGTTCCTTACCAACCTTGGTGGAGTCTTCCGGGTACAGGATCTTGGAGATGTTCTCAGCCTTGACCTGCGGCTTGACGGCGTCGAGGTACTCGCTCTTGTTGAAGGTGAGCAGATCGAACTCGTCGTAGCTCTTGGCGGTCCACAGGCGCAGCGTGTTCACGCGGCCGGACTCGTAGCCAGGAACCATGTAGTCAACCGGCACTGCGCGCACGGACCAAGCCGGCTTCCAAACCTTCTTGCCGTTCTCTTCGACAACTTCGCCACCGAAGGAGACCTTCTGGTCACGGTTGTAATCGATGTGACCCCACGGCTCTTCGTTGTTGAGCCAGTAATCCGGCGTCTCAACCTGCTTGCCGTTCTCGTCGAACGTCTGCTTGAAAATGCCGTACTTGTACTGGATGCCATAGCCGAACGCCGGCACGCCGAGGGATGCGAGGGAGTCGATGTAGCACGCGGCGAGACGACCGAGGCCACCGTTGCCGAGGCCCGGCTCGTACTCAGCGTCGACGATGTCCTTCGGCTGGAAGCCCAGCTCCTTGACGGCTTCGTCGAACTGCTCGGTCAGGCCAGCGTTGAGCAGTGCGTTCTCGAGTTGCTTGCCCATGAGGAACTCAGCGGAGAAGTAGCCGACGGCCTTGGTGTTGCCGTTGACCATGTCCGACTGAGTCTTGAACCAAGAATCGACGAGATGGTTGCGCACTGCCTTGGACGCAGCAACATAGACGTCGGCAGCGGTTGCCTGCTCGGCAGTAACGTTCTGCGTGTACTTGAGTTGTTCGCGAATTTCGTCGGCGAACTCGGCGGTCGTGACCGGCGACTTTGGTGCGGTAATTTCAGTCATAGTGACTCTCTTTCCGTATGTGGTTTCCCTTGTTATTATGCCTTGACGCGGTGACCGGTCACCAACGTTGAGGTTAACGCTACGTGACGTCTGTATGCGTTTCCTGCGTGTGATCGCAACCCGTTCGCGCTGTTTGACGCAACGTAGTTTTGTCGTTGACGCTCGTTCATATCGGACATCGATATCCGATATGCTGGAGGCGTACGGGAACCTGACAATGACCGTTGGGTAAGGAAGGGGAATCATGATCGATTTCGGCGCTCAATTCACCAAAATGAGCAACGCGGATCTTGGGGAGGCTAACGCGCTTCTCGACGGGTTACTGCTCGACGGTGAGACAGTACATGCTGCGTTCAAAGGCGCAAACAATTATTGGGCGGTATTCGCCGATCGGCGTTTGATCACCGTGACCGCGCAAGGTATGACCGGCAAGAAGAGAGAGTACTCGACTTTACCGTATTCGAGTCTGCGAGCAACGAGCGTCACCACGGACGCCAAGATAGAACTGTGGTTCGCTGATTTGGGATTCGCTGTTCTGGGAGGGATGTCCATGCCGTACAGGCTTCGTCTCGAGTTTGTGCCCGACGTCGATGTGCGAGCTCTCGAACGTTTCGTTGTTGGCAAAATACTGTAAGGAACCAATTTTCTGTGATATTCCGGCGGAGGGTAGCCGCGTGTCCGCCGAAATGTCACACTAACAGCCCTGTTTTTGTGATATTCCGGCGGAACAATGGCCTACTCCCGCCGCAATATCACAAAAAACACCCCTCAAGCGTGACATTCCGGCGGAATATCGGCCATCATCCGCCAAAATGTCACGCTGAAGGGGCACGTTGCGTGATATTACGGCGGAGGTAAGCGGATTTACCGCCGGAATACCACGCTAAGCACCCTGTTTCTGTGATTTTCCGGCGGATGATCATACTGCTCCCGCCGCAATATCACGAGAACAGGTCGTCATGGGTCACAGGATGGAAAAATTGGCTGTTTTGCTATCCCGTGACCGCAGACATAAGTCACGGGATGAAAAATCGAGTGTTTTTGCTATCGCGTGATTATGGTCATGGTCACGCGATAGCAAAGAGCCTAGAATTTCCATCTCGTGCGCTGAAAAATAGGGAAATTGAGGTCACGCGATGGCATGAAACCGGTATCGTGCCATCGCGTGAGCATTACCCATATCACGCGATGGAAAAAATAGAGGTTTTACCATCTCGTGACCTACATACCGGAAATACATAGGCCACGCGATGGATTGAAACGGGTCAATTCCATCGCGTGAGGTACAAACATGCCTGCACTGACGAGTGAGGTACTCGATACTCGGTTCCCCTTGCCTGGGAGCAGATCAAGGGGGATTGATGATAAACTGCTCAGTCCCCTTGTCAGGAGACGTTGCCGTTAAGCAAACAGCAGAGCTGTTTGCATGCGACGTGCAAGTCGACAGGCGAACCAACAAACTGCGCGCGTAGCGCGTCCGTGATTGCAGGCGAGCATCTTTGTATCGTGCCCCCTTGGCAGGGGAGCCACGGGGCTGGCAGGTCCTGCATTACAACAAAAATCGACATTTCTGACTATTGTCAGTTTTGTCAGGAATTTGGTATCATGATCTCAATGTAAGGAGGAATCATGCCTGCCATGCTTGATACTCCCCAACACAAGGGGACAACAATTCTACGTGGCGACCGAGCGCTTGTCAGCTCTAACGGCGACGTGGTTGCGTTAAACGCCGAAGCATATGAAGCTGCTTTGAATGCGGCACTCGGCGTAATGGGACAGCGCCATATGATTACGACCGGCGAGGCTGCGAAATTACTTAATTGCTCGTCTCGTACAGTGGCGCGCATCCTTGACTCCGGCCGTCTTCCGTTCACTCGTAACGGGACCACCGGCCGTCGCATGGTCAACGTAACCGATGTAATGGACTACCAAAGATGCGAGCGTGAACAGATGAGGCAATCCCTGTCATCAATGCGTCAGGCAGCCACAGAGATGGGCTTATACGACGAGGATGATGCGGCTTACGTCGCCGATTTTGACTGAATAAGCTGGAGGCCTCACCGTGGCGAAACCCGTCGTATTGCTCGATGCAAATATATTTCCCGCAATTTGGTTGCTCGATATCATGCTCACGTTGGACGAAGAGCAGGTGATTGATGCCGTATGGTCTGAGCGTATTCTAGAAGAGACTCGTCGCGCCCTCATCGAGCGCCGAGGACGGACACCAAAGCAAGCAGATCGTTTGCTGTCATTCATCACACCGATGAATCCCACTCACTGCATCTATGGGTGGAATCAACTCGAATCGACACTTGACCTGCCAGACCCAGATGACAGGCACGTCCTTGCTGCTGCTTTAGTAGCTGATGCTGATTATATTGTCACTTACAATCTCAAAGACTTTCCAGCCGAGAACCTTGAACGATATGCAGTAGCAGCCGTTCATCCTGACGAGTTCCTGACCATGATGCTGGAGCATGATCAAGAAAACGTCCTGAACGTAATGAATGACGTCGTTGCCAGTAAGGACAACCCACCGCGGACCATGAATGAAGAGCTGAAACATCTACGTAAACTACGTCTTAATAGATTCGCTGACAGCATGGAACAGTTCATTCGATAAGAAGACTGAACTAGCGGCGAAGCTGTTTGCTTCACGGCAACGAACCAGCAATTTCAGACGCGCTACGCGCACGTTCTATTGGCTCGCCTGTCGGCGAGCACGTTGCCTACAAACAGCTCCGCTGTTTGCTTAACGGCAACGTCCTTCAAGGGGAGCCGAGACATCGTAAACGAACTCTTGACACTATTAAATCCTCCCGTTGACATGCCGGGCGACGGTGCGGTGCGCGATCATACTCCGAGTGGCGGTTTTCGCTCACTAAGGAGCGCTCAACGAGCGTTTTCCGCCACGCGATCTGGGCAGTGGCGGTTTTCGCTCGCTTACGAGGCTGTCAGTGAGAGAAAACCGCCACTACAGAAATGTCTGGACTGCTATGCGACTCGTAGGGCGGGCGTGATGATGGCACAATGGTGGCTATGGCTGTGATTCGGGAACAGGATATGGAAAAGGGTCGCCGCGCGTGGCGACAGTGGGTTGAGGCGGCGCGAGCACAGGCTGCGGCACACGCTGGCGGTGACGCGGTGCGAGCGGGAATCGCTGCATATGACCGGTCAGCAGCAGGGGAGCCGTCAGTCGCAGCACCGGCGAGCGCGTCACCGGCTACGCAGAACACACTGGCGAATGCTGCGCAACCCGACCATGTGAACGACGCCGATGCATCCGCCCTGTCGATCAGTCCGGAGCTGCCACGACCAGTGTGGGCAATGGCAGTGCGATATACCTTATTTCTATTGGAACGTCGAGCGCCGGGACCGGGCGTGGAGGTGCGCGTGGCACCGTGGGGGGCGATCAAGATCCTCGACGGTCCGGCGTCGGACCCGCATAATCTCACGCCACCGGACGTGATTGAACTCGATCCTGACGTGTGGTTGCGACTCGCGGCTGGCATCACGACGTGGGCGCAAGAAAAGGACGCCGGTCATATCACCGCAGTCGGCGAGCGCGACGATTTGAGCGATCTGTTGCCGCTGTGATGTGACGATCAACAATACGCACGCGTTTTACTGGCTCGCCTGTCGGCGAGCCGCGACCGCCAAGACACCAGAACTCACTTCGCGTAGTACTGGGCTTGGGCGTGCCATAGGGCGTGGTACTTGCCGGCCGCATCGGCGACGAGCTCGTCGTGCGTGCCGAATTGGACGATCGAACCGTGGTCAAACACCGCAATGTCGTCGCAGAATCGGCATGAGGAGAGTCGGTGACTGATGTATACGGCGGTTTTGTCGCCGGCAATCTCGTTGAATTTCGCGTAAATCTGCGCTTCGGCGATCGGGTCGAGCGCGGCGGTCGGCTCGTCGAGAATGATGAACGGCGCGTCGCGGTACAGTGCGCGCGCAATCGCGATTTTCTGCGCTTCACCGCCGGAAATCTGCACGCCGTTCTTGTCAAGTTCGCGGTACAAACTCGTATCCAATCCGCGCGGCAACGTGGCGAGCCGATCACCGAAATCAGCTTTTTCGAGACAGTCGGTTACGCGAGCGCGATCGTAGTGCGCACTCGCGGCAACGTTCTGTCCGATCGGCAGCGCGAGCAACCGGAAGTCTTGGAAAACGACCGCGAAAATATGCATATACTCGTCGTAGCGGTACTTGCGAATATCGATACCGTTAAGCAGAATCTGGCCTTCGGTCGGGTCGTACAGTCGGCACAGCAGTTTGATGAACGTGGTTTTACCGCTGCCGTTTTCGCCGACAATCGCAAGCCGCGAGCCGATACGGAATCGTAGGTTGACGTGACGCAAGGCCCACGCATCGGCCGGCGCGTTCGGATAGCGGAACGAAACGTCTCGAAATTCGACGTCATATTCTCGATCGGCGCGTTTTTCAGTGGTGAGCGACCCCTGATACATCGTGTTCGGTGTATCGAGAAAATCGAACACAGACTTCAAGAACGGCACATTATTGCGCATGTCACCGATTCGCTCCAGCAATGCGGACAGGCCGGTGAACATCGTCGTAATCGCGCCCACGTACTGCGTGACCGACCCGATGCCGAACGCACCACCCCACGCTTTGAGGCACACGAACACGTACACGATACCGATCAGCATCGTGTTCACGGCAACCGACAACGCGATCCATCGTGACATTGGGCCGAAAATCCGGCGCAAAGCAGGGGAGTGGAGATCGAACATATTATTCGCCCGGAAAAACGGTATCGCCACGCGCTCGAACTGACCGTACACGCGGCAATCCATCGCGCGCTTGTCATTGGCGAACAACATACCGAAGAAACGGAAAATACGGTTGCCAAACCGGCCATACTCCGCGTAATCAACCCAATAATGGTCGCCGTGCACATAGCAGGCTGTCGACAGCATAATGTCACCGACGAGCACAGCAACCATCGCCAGCGCAAACCACGGACTGTTCAATATCGCAAGCCAGCCCGCGTCCGCCGACACGGTGGACGTGAACAACGATACGGATAGTGCGATGCCGCCGATGATCTGGAACACGGCAGGCAACGACTGTTCGAGAATCGTCTGCGTGCTCGGCAGTCCTTTGCCGGTAAAGTTTTCGTTCTGCTCGATATTTGACACCGTGTCGAAAGTACGCGGATCGTCTTCTACCGGAAAGTCAAGATCCATGAGTTTGTCAGAAACTACAGTCATGCGGTCGAGCTCGATCGTATCGTCCGCGGCGGCTTTCCAATGATGGCAGGCGGCAGCAGCCAACGTCAGTACTACGGCAGTCGCAAGAATAAGTATTACCCATGATTTGAGCGCGGCTGGGTCGCGACGACCGGCGAGTTCGTTGATGAGCTGCGCGGAGAACCAGATCGTTGCGTACGGGACGGCCGCCTGAAGCAGCGCGTCCAGCACGGTCGCGACGAACCATTGAGGACGCATGCGCCACCACAGGCCGCATGCGCGCAGTTGGTAGCGCCATGCTTGCAGCAGGCCGTCATTTTCAGCGTTTGTTTCGGTGTTCGTATCACTCATCGTCATCCGCCTTCTTCATCGCATCGCGCTCGTCGTTGCGGTAATACTTGCTTTGCACGTTGAACAGTTGCGCGTACTCGCCACCCGCCGCGAGCAGCGCATCGTGCGACCCTTCCTCAGCGATACGGCCGTTTTTCATAAACAGAATCCGATCGCAGAACCGCGTCGACGCAAGCCGGTGCGAAATGAACACGCTCGTGCGACCTTGAGTCATACGGTTGTAATGCTGGTAAATATCGTTCTCGGCGATCGGATCGAGCGCGGCGGTCGGCTCATCGAGCAGCAGTATCGGCGCGTCCTTGTACAGCGCGCGAGCCAACATCAGCCGCTGTGTCTGCCCGCCGGACAGGTCGACGCCATCCTCGAACAGTTGCCGACCGATGTGCGCGTTCAGTCCGCCCGGCAGTGACATGATCTTGTCCGTCAGTCCAGCCTCATCAAGACATGCGCGCACACGCGACATGTCGATGCCGTCGAGCCGTTGCGCCACATTCTGAGCAACCGTCGTATCGAGTACGGAAAAATCTTGGAATACAGCCGCAAACAGCGTGTAGTAATCGCGGCGGTTGTACGTGCGAATATCCACGCCGTCAAGCAGTACACGACCGGCAGTCGGGTCCAGAAAACCGCAGATCACCTTGATCATCGTGGTTTTGCCGGCGCCGTTCAAACCAACCACGGCGATCTTTTCGCCCGGCCGAATCGTCAGATTAATATCATGCAACGTATCGTGATCAGCATTCGGATACCTAAATGAGACATGATCCAGTCGAATCTCGTACAAGTGACCCGGCTGCTTCGTGATCGGCTCACCGCTGTCCAAATCGTACGGCTCTGGCCAATCCAAAAACTCACGAATCTGCGCGATCTCCAAACTCTCTTTATTCAGCTCGCTGAACTTGTCGAGAATACCGGTGATCCACGTTGCGAAACCGCTGATCGCCGTGAAATACAGCAGAAACTGCGACGCCGGCAGGTTTTCGCTGAGCGTCAGCCAAATCAGGTACACGTACGCAATGCCGTTACGCGCGAACGTCAGCACCACGTCGATCACGTTCGCCCACATGTAGATGCGCTCGCGCTTGGTATAGAACGCCTGCAACGTGCGCATGATGCCGCTGCGCAACTCGATAATCCACGGGCGGAGGCCGAAAATACGGATGTCTTTCGCATACTCGCGGTAATCGCGGCCGCCGGCTACCTTGTGCTGCAGATAGTAGAACTGGCCGAATGCAGTTTGTTCCTCGTCGCGATGGCGATACCCCCACTCGTTGATGCGTTTGCTGGAAAAATAGCTGGCGACGGCAGTGACCAGTACCAGTGCGATCAGTGCAGGATTCAGGCTCGACAGCACGAGCAGGTAGAGCACGAATCCGATGACGTTCGTGCAAATTTCGGTATAGGTTGTCCACACTTGCTCGCCGGCGCTGTTATTGCTCATGCACGATTTTGTGGATTTGTCTTCTTTCGCGCGGAAGTTCGCGTCCAATGTGTTGATGTACGACGTGCTCGCGGTTTTCAAGCCGATCTTTTCCAGCACGCGCACGCGCACGGCGATGCGGCCGAGCGAAGTGTATGTTTCGCACCAGTCGTAGGTGGCGGCGAGCGCGACGAGCAGCAGGGTAAAGCCGCCGATCGCGAGCAGCATGCTCGGCAACGACGCATGCGTTTCGATGCGATTGAGGATTACCGGGGCCACGAACATTTCCGTGGTGGTGCGGGCTGCGGCGGCTGCGGCAAGCACGAGCACGAATACCGGTACGCTGGGGACGGATTCGCGGGCGATGCGCAGCATGAAGCGCGTGGTGGACCACATGGAGTAGCGGGGGGTTGCCGGGGTTGCTGCTGGATGAGCGGGTGACGGTGTGCCGGATACTGGCGTCGATTCAGGCGACGGAACGGTTGCGGATGCAGGTTCGCCGGATGCCGGTTCGGACGAATCGCTGTTGCGTTGTCGTTCTTCGATGTTGTCACACATTGACATTCCTTTCGCTTATCTATCATCCAGTGATAGACCACGATCGCGCGGCACGTGTGCAATACGTGACGAATCGTCAAACATCGGGGACGAAACGCACACGGCGATACAGCAGCCGCGTGGCAGAAAACGCTCGCTGAGAGTGTTCTCAGCGAGCGTTTTCTGCCACTCACACCAGTGCGCGGCGGTTTTTGCTCGCTGAGCACACCCTCAGCGAGCAAAAACCGCCACTCCGTGCTAAGACTCCGGGCTAGTGGACGCGGCCAGTCCATCCGTTACACCTTCAGACAGTTGCGTAACATGTTGGCAGCGAACCAGCAATCACTGCTGCGGCAGGAGGATCTCGGTCGTGAACGCACCATCCTCGGAGTTACGGCTCAGATATCCACCGGCGTTCTCGACAATCTCATCGATATGTAGCAATCCAAAACCGTGACCTTCACCGGACTTAGTCGTATGGAAACGACCATGATTCTTGCGTGGTTTGTGCGCACCCGTTGTATTCGTGAACGAAATATACAGTTGCGTACCTTTCATATCCATGTACACGCGAATCATGCGTTCGCCTTCGGGCAGATCGGCGTTCGCTTCGATCGCATTGTCAAATAGGTTGCCAAGTACGCAGCACAAATCAAGCTCGGAAATCCGCAGTTTCACAGGAATATGCGCGTCTACGCGTACGGCAATACCGCGCGACTGCGCAAGCGACATTTTGCTGCTCAAAATCGCGTCCGCCATCGCATTGCCTGATTTGATCGGACTATCGAGCACGATCAACTCGTCGTCGAGCTTGTCAAGATAGTCACGAATACCAGCGAGATCGCCGTTCGCAGCCAACGCTTTCAACGTTTGCAAATGATTGCGATAGTCGTGCCGCCACATGCGCATCTTCGTGTACATGTTCTCGACCTCGCGGTAATGCGTGTCGAGCAGCTCACGCTGGTACGCAGCGAGTGCACGTTCCGATCGCCTGCGACGAAACCACATCAGCCCACTCATCTCCCCTCCTCGCGCAACGAAACGTAACGTTAGTCCATGCCGATAATCGCGCGGTTAAGCGGCTCGTACGCGCCACGCGGCAAGGGGAGCACTGTACCATCAGTGAGCTCAACTGTACTGCGTGTCACGCGACGAATCATCCGCAAGTTGACAATCATCGCACGACCAACGCGGCAGAAATCGCGTCCCAACTCCGACTCGAACGCAGCCAACGGTCGCTTGACTGTGTAGTCACGCGCGCCGTGCACGGTCACATAATTGCGCCGCACATCGAGATAACGGATCTCATCTAGTGGAATCCTGACCAGTCCTTCGGCACACTCAAGGTCGAGACAACGCGCCGACCGTTGCAACCGTTCTACCGCTCGGTCGAGCACACTCGCCAGTTTGCTGGCATCCACAGGCTTCATAAGATAGTTGAGCGCCTCAACGTCGTACCCATCGGCAATGTAATCCGAATAGCCGGTTACGAACACAATCTGGACAGTGCGGCTGGTCTTGCGCACGGTTTTCGCAAGTTCGACGCCGTCCATCGCACCCATTTCCACGTCGAGCAGCAGAATATCCCAATCCTGCCGTTGATCGAAACTGCTGATAAACCGCTCGGCAGAAGGGAACGTCTCAATCTGCGCATCAACGTGACGCGAGTCAGCCCACTGCGCGGCGAGCGCACGAACGTACGCGGCGTCCGTGCTGTTGTCATCACAAATCGCGATACGCAGCATCACACGCAACCTTATGCAACCTTGAGATCGTCAATCAGCTGTAGCCGCGCGGCCCCAGTCCGACCCACGATTGACCGTAGATCATTGACCGTAGATCAGCGGGACTGCGCGGCTCGTCAACTCACTTCTTGGGCTTGAGAGCGCTCGGAATCGGCATAGGAATTGGCTTGTGTGGCTTCGGCATCGGGATTGGCTTCGCCGCAGGGAACTCGCCGCTCGTCGCCTTCGCGGCAGCCTCGGCCGCCCACTTGGCATACTCGTCGAGATCGTCGTCAACCGACGACTGAGTAGTCTCACCATCATCGACGCTCACATCATCAGCAACGTCCGAATCTGCGTCCGTATGCTGGTCATACTGTGCTTCGATATCAGCAAACGGGTCCGGCGAACCCACGCCCGGCTCCTGCTCGCTCAGCTCCTTGGCGAGCTCATCGTAATCAGTATCGGTGGTCAAATACTTGAGCTTTCGGGCAATTTTCTGCTGTTTTGCTTTCTGACGTCCGCGGCCCATGTGACCCCCTGAAATTACTGTACGTGTTGAATCATCACATAAGAGAGTACCACCTGATCACGTCTATGGGCTTGTCGTCTCGCACTTTTACGATAAAAGCGATATTTTCAGGTGTTTCAACACGCGCGACAGACGCGCAAAAGGCGGGACAACGAACCATGACGGACGAAACCCAAGAGCAGCAGATCACCGCTGCCGGTAACGAAATGAGCGCGAGCTTCCTCGCAGCGAAGAAGCGCTCCGACGAGACGCTCGCCAAGCTCGAAGCCAATCCGGGCAAATTCACGATGCTCACCGGCGACCGTCCGACCGGGCGTCTGCATCTCGGCCACTACTTCGGTTCGATTCGCGAGCGTGTCGCCATGCAGGAACGCGGCGTGAACACGAACATCATTATCGCGGATTATCAGGTCATCACCGATCGCGACACCACCGAGCATATTCAAGACAACGTCTTGAATCTCGTGCTCGACTACATGGCCGCGGGCATCGACCCGAAGAAAACCATGATTTTCACGCACTCCGCCGTACCGGCCGAAAACCAGCTGCTGCTGCCGTTCCTGTCGCTCGTCACTGAGGCTGAGCTGCACCGCAATCCGACCGTCAAGTCTGAAATGGAAGCGTCCGGCCACGCGCTTACCGGACTGCTGCTCACTTACCCGGTGCATCAGGCGTGCGACATCCTGTTCTGCAAGGCGAACGTTGTGCCGATCGGCAAGGATAACCTGCCGCATGTGGAAATTACGCGCACGATCGCGCGCCGCTTCAACGAGCGTTATGCGAAGAAGCACCCGGTGTTCCCGGAGCCGGCCGCAATTTTGTCTGAGGCACCGGAAATTCCGGGCCTTGACGGGCGCAAGATGAGCAAGTCGTATGGCAATTCGATTATGCTCGGCGCGACCGCGGAGGAAACGGCGAAACTCATCAAGAAAAGCCCGACCGATTCCGAACGCCGCATCACGTTCGACCCGATTGCGCGTCCGCAGGTGTCGGCACTGCTCACCACCGCTGGTCTGGTCACCGGGCGCGACCCGAAGGAAATCGCTGACGAGATTGGCGAGGCGGGTGCAGGTGCACTTAAGGCGTATGTGATCGAATCGGTGAACGAGTTCCTTGCGCCACATCGTGAGCGCCGCGCCGAACTGGCCAAGGATTTGGATTATGTGCGCGATGTGCTGCATGACGGCAACGCGCGTGCCAACGCCATCGCCGAGGAAACCCTTGAGCAGGTGCGCGAGGCAATGGGCATGAAGTACTGAGTGGCGAGTGGCGAGTGCCGCTCGTCGGTAGGGGGGTGAAACCGGAGTGGTTTCACCCCCCTTACTGTTATTGACGGGTGTTTATGGCGAGCGCCATTATTTGACCGCGGATTGAGAGGCAGGATCGTGGGTTTGCGTGAATTGATTTGGTAACGTTCCGCCATCTTTAACGCCTAAAACATCATATATACGGGGTTCGGGGGCATGCATGCGTTTGACACCTGCCGCTCGATCGTCAAACTACCCCTGGCATTTGTTGGAACCTGCCTCTTGAATGAGGCTCTTTTAATCTGAGAGGCAGATTTTATTGTTTGTTGGGGTCTTTCTTCAATCTGAGAGGCAGTGGCTTTCCCTCATTCCCCAATTTCGGGGGTGTATATGGGTGTTATGCGGCTTTGCTCCGGCATTGACTGCCTCTCAGATTGAAGAAAGACCTCGGCAAACAATAAAACCTGCCTCTCAGATCGAAAAAGCCCACATTCCTTCCTCTACACACTAGCTTTCTTGCCATCAATTCATACTTCAGTTCGCGAAAGGGGACTAAATTCATTAACACGCTAATGGCGCAAAACGCATGTAACTTGATAAGCGCATCAAGTTATCCACATATCCACAATTAGGCCCATCGCCAGTAGCATATTGAGAGTAACCCACGTATGGTCAGCAATGTGACCAATGATGCAATCTCATTAACAGCTCTTACCGAGCTTAAAGCCATGCGAATGAACGCCTGTGACGAACTGCAGCGACGCAGCCGCCAGCCGTTCGTATATGCCCGAGACACGGCGCTGGAATTATTGGGCATTGAGAAGCCACGCTCATATGCGCGATCGAAACACCGAGGCTGCATTCAAGTGGTTGTACCTTCACTGGCCAAACGCAGCCACGTATCAAATGTGCAATATCTAGCGTGGACTGGCCCTATCGAAACCATTATCGTTGGCCGTAAATTCGAATGCTTGACGCCAGTATGCGCGTGGGCTCATTATGCATCCGTGTTGACGCTAGATGAGCTGATCATACTCGCAGAATCAATGATGCGTCGCGACCGACGGCTCAAAAAAGCTGAAATCAGTGATTTCACCCGATTCATCAATCAGGCAAAACGGTTTGAAGGCATTCGCAAATGTCGGCGCGCTCTGAGAGTGATTCGGGAACACACGGACTCGTCAATGGAAACGCGCACTCGACTTGCGCTCATGCGCTATGGGCTGCCGTCACCAGTGGTAAATTACGAGCTGCAAGTACCAAACACATCGCGTACGCTATTCCTCGATATGGCATATCCAGCATTACACATCGCCGTCGAATACGACGGTAACCATCATCGGTTTAGCAGTGCTCAAGTATTAGCAGACGATAAGCGACGAGAAATGATCGAAGCAGCTGGATGGGCGTATATCAAAGTCACATTTGTCGATTTACGCAATGAGCTCGCTGAAGAAGAATTGGCTCAGCGGGTAGCTACCTCGATAGAACGGGTGCTTCATGTGCCAATTCCGTTAGAACCGAGGCTTTCCATTGAACAGGTGAGTGACGGTCACCGATTGCAGCGTAAGCCACTATGGGATCTTTCTCTAAACTGAGAGGCAGATTTTGCGTATTGCGGGGGTCTTTCTTCAATCTGAGAGGCAGTGGCTTCCCTTCATTCCCCAATTTCGGGGGTATATATGGGTGTTATGCGGCTTTTGCTCCGGCACTGACTGCCTCTCAGATTGAAGAAAGACCCCAACAAACAATAAAATCTGCCTCTCAGATTAAAAGAACCTCATTCAAGAGGCAGGTTCCAACAAATGCCAGGGGTAGTTTGACGATCGAGCGGCAGGTGTCAGACGCATGCATGCCCCCGAACCCCGTATATATGATGTTTTAGGCGTTAAAGATGGCGGAACGTTACCAAATCAATTCACGCAAACCCACGATCCTGCCTCTCAATCCGCGCCTCGCAGCAAAACACGATACCCCCTCCCTTAAGCCATAAAAAGTTCCCACCGACAGACCCGCCAACCGTTAAATGTCATAGCGCCACGACTTGTCGGTGATCACGCGGGCCATCGCCAAACCAATCGGCAAACACACGATCACCATAAACGCACGGAATCCCCAATCAAGCGTGGATTGAATGTCGAACGAGCCAAGATGGAACATGGCCTGATACATATACAGACCAGGCACCATGATCACGATCGACGGCACAGTCAGGCAAATGCGCGGATACCCGAGGTGTGGCGGCAACCACCCGTGCCGCACCGAGGACCGCCACGCTGAAGCCAACAAGCCGGCGAGCAACGCGCCAATAAACGCGCCAGCTTCCGGCGGCACGCCCATATCCACAATTTCCAGTCGCAACGTGTCGGTAATCGCGCCAATCACCGCCGCGGTCAAGCACATACGCTGTGGCGAGTTGAACATAATGGAGAATCCCCACACCCCGAGGAATGCGAACACGAAGCGCAGCAGTCCATTCACCCACGCGTTCAACCCAAGCGGCTCGAACCCTTCGGGGTTGAGATGCACAATTGTGGCAACCATCCATCCGGCGAGCGTGGCCATCAGCACGATGCACAGGAAGTACGACAGGCGTTGAATACCGGACGGGAAATCGATTTTCGCCATGTCAAGACCGCTGGTAATGAGCGGAAATCCTGGGATAACGAACAGCATCGCGCCGATATATGCCGTGTCGTGTTGCAACGCGACCGGGTCGAACAGGCCGATGAGTCGTAGCGTTCCCGTGCACGCGAGCGCCGCGACCGCAACGCACACGAACGTGACGAAAAATTGGTTGAGATGATGCGCGAACAGCCGTCGACGCAGCCAATGACCGAGTCCAGCACCGACGAACGCGCCGACCATGTCGTAAGGCCCGCCGCCGAGCAGGAACACGAAGGATGCGCAGGCGATTGCGGAGGCGAGACCGGCGAAAGCGGGGGAGTAGAGCGGCTTGCGATGTTCGATCATGTCGAGTCGCTCGTGAGCTTGGCGCACGGTGATGCCCGGCCGGCCGGTTACGCGCTCTTTGCCGACGTGGTCAAAGTGGGCTGCATACTCGCCTTTTGGAGGCTTGTGCGCATGCGTATGTTTGCGCGCGTCGCTGGTGGGCACGAATCCGTCGTCGACTAGCGCTTTGCTGTGGCTATTGCTGCGATGGGCTGTAGTGCGCGGTGCGGTGCCGTGAGATGCGCTCACGGCACCGTCCGCAACCTCGTTGTGTGACGCTGCGGCAGTATCCGCAGATGACGAGGCGGTTTTGCCGGCTTGATCGGCGGCTGCGCGCGCAGCCAATGATTGAGTCATCGCTGACTGCGACCAGTCGGTTTCATGCACGGCGAGTTGCGGCGCGATCGGCTCGCCGGGGTCGATGTGTGCACTGGCTGCTTCGAGCGCGTCGAGTACGGCGTCTTGCCCTGGCTCATCTACGCCGGTTTCCGATTTCTTGCCGTCAGGATGCGCATCTCGCTCTTCTTCGCGCAGCTGCTTGGCCAGTTCGGCGGATACCTGTGACGCGTCCTTGCTGTCGAGGTGTTGCATGAGCCCTTTCGACACTTCGGGCCGGCTGTGGTACATGGAGTCTTCGCCGAGGTTGACGCTGAACCAGTCGGCGTAGTGTTCGAGTAGCCAGATTCGTTCGGTATTGACGCCGGTGGTCGGCAGATCGATGACCTCGGTGATGCGGTCTTTGCCGTCGGTGCAGGCGGCTTCGATGTCGGTGAGGTTGACGTCGGCACGCACGTGCACGCCGAGCGGATAGGCGATGCGGTGCATCATTTCGCGCACGCGGAATGATCCGGTGCCTGCGGAAAGATCAAGCAATCCGACGCGCACGATAACGCTGGCTTTAGCGGCGATACCTGCTTCGGCGATGGGCTTGTCCCAGTCACGCTCGATGTCTTCCATGTCGAGCGGGATGGAATGCGTGTGGAAATGCTGTACTGCGACGGCGCTGCTTTCGCCGTCCTCTCGTTCATATTGATGCCCCTGACTCACGATTTCAGGTTTACCGCGCGCCGTGGGCGAACAGGTAAACGACCACAATTGAGTCCGTATCGTGGACACAGCTGTCTCATATACGCGCGACACGCACAGTCCACACACAGACACTGCACAGCCATAAATTCCATAACCCGAAACTCGTAACCTAACTGTCGATTAGCGAGTTTTACAATAGCCCCACAACCGTTGAACCAACGGCTTTGGGCTTGCAACGGCCGGCCAACACAACCGCGGAGGAGCCGCGGATGACCGGTAGACCGAGCAACCGGGAGTTCAGCAAAGGAGGTCTGATGACAACTAATGATCAGCAGATCACGCCCGCCGACGCCACTATCGTGACGTCCGGTTTGGGGACCAAAGGCCCCGAAGAGCGTGATCTTCCCGAATCCCTCAAATACGACATGGATCTGTGTCTGCGCATCCTGCGCGATGTGCTAGGGGAGTTCGATCCCGATCTGCTTTCCACATTCGACACGGTACGCAATTACGCCGTGGAAGCCAGCGCCGAGCATTTTGAAGGCATGGTTGACCCGAATCCCGATCAGGACGGTCTCAAAAAGGCTGTGGAAACCATCGATGCCATGTCGTTGCATGACGCGCAACTGCTTGCCCGCGCGTTCACCACATACTTCCATCTGGCGAACTTGAGCGAGGAAAACTACCGCGTCTCCGTCCTGCGCCAGCGTGAAAACGAGGTTTCCGGCGACCAAGCGTACGATCCGGTCAACGAAATGACCTCCGCCTACCACCAGCTCATCAACGAGATGGGCCCAGCCAAGGCGCGAGATCTGCTCGAAAAACTCGAGTTCCATCCGGTATTCACTGCGCACCCGACCGAAGCTCGCCGTAAGGCTGTCGAGGGCAAGATTCGTCGTATCGCGGAACTGCTTGAGCAGCATCGTGCGCTCGGCGGTTCGGATCGCAAGGAAAACAGCCGTCGCCTGTACAACGAGATCGATGCACTGTTCCGCACGTCGCCGATCGCGCTGAAGAAGCCGACGCCTGTTGAAGAAGCCGACACGATTCTCGACATTTTCGACAACACGCTGTTCACCACGATTCCCGCCGTCTACCGTCGCTTCGACGACTGGGTGCTCGGTGACAAGGCCGGCCTCGTCGAGCCGGTTTGCCCCGCGTTCTTCCACCCGGGCAGCTGGATCGGCTCCGACCGCGACGGCAACCCGAACGTCACCGCGAAGGTCAGCCGTCAAGTCGCCCGCAAGTTCTCCGATCATGTAATCGCCGCTCTCGAAGAGGCCACGCGCACGGTCGGCAAGAACCTGACGATGGAAACTGGTACCACGCCAGCCAGCGCAGAACTGCTCAACCTGTGGAATCATCAGAAGGAAATGAGCGAGCGACTGACTGACAAAGCCGCGCTCATCTCTACCAAGGAAATGCACCGCGCAGTCATGCTGGTCATGGCCGATCGTCTGCACTACACGATCGCGCGCGACGCCGATCTCATGTACCACTCGGCCAACGATTTCCTCGCTGATCTGAGGGTCGTGCAGCGTTCGCTGGCCGCAGCTGGTGCGCGTCGTTCCGCGTACGGCCCGCTGCAAGATCTGATCTGGCAGACCGAAACGTTCGGCTTCCACATGGTCGAAATGGAGTTCCGCCAGCATTCCGTCGTGCATTCGCGCGCGCTTGAAGACATCCGCGAGCATGGTCTGCACGGCGAACGCGGCCCGCTCCAGCCGATGACTCACGAGGTGCTCGACACGTTCCGCGCGCTCGGTTCGATCCAGAAGCGCAACGGTATCAAGGCTGCGCGCCGTTACATCATCTCGTTCACGAAGTCCGCACAGAACGTGCGCGACGTGTACGAGCTGAACCGGCTTGCATTCGCGCATCCCGAAGACGTGCCGACGATCGACGTGATTCCGCTGTTCGAGCAGCTCGAAGATCTTGAGAATTCCGTGAACGTGCTTGAGGAGATCGTCAAGATTCCTGAAGTGCAGGCGCGACTCAAGGCCACCGGCAACAAGATGGAAGTCATGCTCGGCTACTCCGATTCGTCGAAGGATGCCGGTCCGACTACCGCAACGCTCGCTCTGCATTCCGCCGAGCAGCGCATTGTCGCGTGGGCCGAAGGTCATCACATTGATCTGACGCTGTTCCACGGCCGCGGCGGTGCCGTTGGCCGCGGTGGTGGCCCAGCGAACCGCGCGGTGCTTGCCCAGCCGAAGGGCTCGGTGAACTGCCGCTTCAAGCTGACCGAGCAGGGCGAAGTTATTTTCGCTCGTTACGGCAACCCGGTTCTCGCGGTGCGTCATATCGAGTCGGTTGCGGCGGCCACGCTGCTGCAGTCTGCGCCGAGCGTCGAGAAGACGAACACTGAGATGACCGCGAAGTATGCGGACATGACGGCAAAGTTGGATGAGGCTGCACACAACCGCTTCCTCGATTTGCTGCAGACGCCGGACTTCGCGCCGTGGTTCTCGACCGTCACGCCTCTGACCGAGGTTGGCTTACTGCCGATCGGTTCGCGTCCGGCCAAGCGCGGTTTGGGTGCGAAGTCGCTCGACGATTTGCGTACGATTCCGTGGGTGTTCTCGTGGGCGCAGGCGCGCATCAACCTCGCTGCTTGGTACGGCTTGGGTACGGCGTGCGAACAGTTTGGCGATTTGGAGACGCTGCGCGAGGCGTATGAAGAGTGGCCGCTGTTCTCGACGTTCATCGACAACATCGAGATGTCGCTGGCGAAGACTGACGAGCGTATTGCCAAGATGTATCTGGCGCTCGGCGACAACGATGAGCTGTCGAAGAAGGTGCTTGACGAGATGGAGTTGACCACGAAGTGGGTGCTCAAGATCGTCAACGACAAGTGGCCGTTGCAGCATCGTCATGTGCTCGGTCAGGCGATTCGCGTGCGTTCGCCGTACGTGGATGCGCTGTCCGTCACGCAGGTGCTTGCGTTGCGTTCGCTGCGTAAGAAGGTGGATAAGGAAGAGCTCTCGCAGAGCCAACAGGCTGGATTTATCTACCTGATCCTGTGCACTGTTTCGGGTGTCGCAGCCGGCCTGCAGAACACGGGCTGATGTTGAAAAACAGTCCGGTGGACTGTTTTTCAACATCAGCCTGAGCGAACCCGATAGGGTAAGCGAAGGTCGAAATAGGTCCGAACGCAGTGAGGTCCTTTATTGCAGGGGCCGAAGGCGAGCAGTTGAAAAACAGTCCCATAAGGAAAGGGCTTCCGCTCAATGAGCGGAAGCCCTTTCCTTTTTCTCTCGATGATGCAGTCGCCGCAAGTCGCCGCGACCACTCATCGCATTCGTCCCCCAATCAATGCCTCAATACTCACTTACCGGCACACCATCTCCCCTTTCAAGAATTCTGTCGCGCAACCGCCTGCAACCCCACATCACCGCGCAAATACAACGCTATCTTGCAGTTCTAGGTTTTTCGCAGTATTAATACGACAGCAAGCCCTTGAACAAGAAACATGCAAATCGTTGCAATTCCGCCATTTGTACGACATCGATGGCATAGCGGAAACCTCTTTTGTTCCTCGAATACCAGCCATTATTACCTAGAACTGCAAGATACGGTACAAAACAGGCCAAAATTCCGAGTTAGAACGCATAACAACCCCATAATGGACCACATCGTCCGCCCCTACATCGCCGCTGAGCGGGGCAGAACACGCATCACATCAGCAAACCGCCCCGTACATAACCCCTAAGTTAGAATGGCTCCCCTTGTCCGAGCCAACAAAACGCGCGCAGCGTATCTGAAACTGCAGGTCGAGCTGTCGTCGTAGACGACTGAGGGGTAATTACACCCTTGGAACGTTCCGAAGGTGCAACTACCCCTCAGGCCGCTTCGCGGCCAGCTCATCCTGCAATTAAGGACGCGCTACGCACGTCCCCCACCCCACTACAGCAGTTTTACGCTTACGCACCAATCAGGCTGAGCATCTGTGTGACGCTCTTCTTGCCGAATTCGACCTGCTGCGAACCATCAGGGCGGTTGATGACAATGCACGGCACGCTCATTGCACCATATTCGTCCTTGAGTTCGGGGAAGTGCGAGATGTCGTATGCTTCCGCACGTACACCCGGGTTGAGCGAGGCAATGCGCTGCGAGGCGAGCACTGTTTCTGGGCACATCGTGCAGGTGAGCGAGACGAGGATCATGATGTCGGTCGGGCTTGCCGCAACCGCGCGCGCCCGCAGATCATCATCCAACGGCTGACCCGGACCGGCAGCGTTGTACAAGCCAAGTACGAACGAGTTGAACTCGTGGCCGCTCGGCACCCCGTGGAATGCAAGCCCGGTTGCGACCAAGCGCCCGGCATCCTCATCCCACACGCACAGTCGCACGCACGGCCGCGCACCCGGGAGCACACCAGCCGCATCGAACTCAGCACGCCCAGTCTCATCCAGCGAACCGTAGGCCGGCAGCACCGACTCATCATCGCCTGCTGCGCTAGCAGCGGCACCGTCACCGGCGCCAGCACCCTCGAAACCGGCCGGCAGCGCAATCGTCACCGGTTCACCAACAACCACCGCACTCGGCACATTCGCACCATCCACAGCCGTGACCAATCCAGCCGCATCTATCGCAACCGAGTTCAGCTTGCCGTCAGACAGCGCAACCATCTCGCCGATAAATCCTTGCAATTCCGCCGAAAGTGGCGTGTTATCCAGCTCAAGAGCGAGCGTAATCGGACGAGTCATGCGGCCAAACACCACGTTCAACTGCTGTTTGATCGCGTCGGAGAACAGTTCGCCCGGCTTGCGCGCGGCCGCACCGGCAGCGGCAGCCGCGTCCGCACTACGCTTGACCGGCGCGGGAGCCGGCGTCGTGCCGGACTGCGCGGGAGAAGCAGCAGCGGTAGCAGCCGCAGCCTCAGCCTGCTCGTACGCCGAGGCCGTCGGGCGCGGCGGAACCAGGCCGGTTTTCTCGCTCATCGACTTCGCGTACCGCTCAAGTTCGACGGCTGCGATCGCACCGTCAGCGGTCGCCGTGACGACCTGACGCAAGTTTTTGACGCGCAGGTCACCGGCCGCGTACACGCCCGGCACCGACGTTTCGAGATAGTCGTGCGTGACGACGTATCCGTGCGAATCCAGTTCGACGATGCCGCGCACGAGATCGGTCGCGGGCACGTATCCAGCGAACACGAACACGCCGAACGTACCGTCGTCGGCCGGCTTCCACGTTTCACTCTCGCCAGTTGCAACGTTGCGAATCGTGGCCTCGCGCAGACCGCCCTGGCCAGCCGTCACGCCGTCAAGTACCGTGTTGTACCGCACTTCGATCTTCGGATTGCGCTTCGTTTCGGCCGCGACGGACGCATCGCACGTAAAGTCCGGTTCGCGCACGAGCACCGTGACTTTGGACGCGTACTTCGTCAGGAACACGGACTCTTCAGCCGCCGCGAATCCGCCACCGATGACCAGCACTTCGCGACCGGTGAAGAACTCGCCGTCGCAAGTCGCACAGTAGGCGACGCCGCGACCTGCGTACTCGGCCTCACCCTCGAAACCGAGCTTGCGCGGAGACGCGCCAGTAGCGAGCACAATACCGAACGTTTTCAAGTCACCGCGCGACGTGTGCACGGTTTTGATATCGCCGTCGACGTCGAGACCGGTCGCCTCGGCGGACAGGAATTCCGCGCCGAAATCCTTCGCCTGCTGACGCATGGTCTGCGTGAGCGCGCGGCCGGTCGTGCGACCCACACCAGGATAGTTGACGACTTCGTTGGTGATGGTGATCTGCCCGCCGAAATCGTCCTTTTCGAGGACGAGCACACGGTAGCGAGCGCGGGCGAGATACAGGCCCGCGGTCAGTCCCGCCGGACCGCCGCCGATTACGACCACGTCGTACAGATTGCTGGTGTCAATGCTGGTATCAGTCATGAACAAGCTCCTTATCTACAGAAACAGAGATGAAAAACGGCTCCCTCAAGCGAGAGAGCCGTGGAATACGTCAGATCAGAGCAGGCCGACGAGGTCAAGGCTCGGCTCGATCGTGTCCTCACCAGGCTGCCACTTGGCCGGGCAGACCTGATCGCCGTGCTCGTACACGAACTGCGATGCCTGCACGCGACGCAGCAGTTCGTCCGCGTTACGACCGACGTTCGAGGAGATCACTTCGTACGCCACCACGCGACCTTCCGGGTTGACGATGAAATCGCCGCGCTCGGCCATGCCGTCAACTTCGTTGTAGGTGTCGAGGTCGCGCGCGAGCAGTGCGGTCGGATCGGCGAGCATCGGGTACTGGATCTTCGCGATCTTCTCGTTCGCGTCGTGCCATGCCTTGTGCACGAAGTGCGTATCGGTCGACACGGAGTAAATTTCGCAGCCGATCTTCTTGAAGTCCTCGTACTTGGCGGCGAGGTCCTCAAGCTCGGTCGGGCAGACGAAAGTGAAGTCGGCCGGGTAGAAGAAGAACACGGACCAGTGGCCGAGAACGTCGGCCTTGGTGACCTCGTGGAATTCGTTGTTCTGGAATGCCTGGACCTTGAAATCAGTGAGTTCGTGCTGCAGAAGAGTCATCATCGTTCCTTTCCGAAACAGCGCGGCACATGCGCAACGACGGCGCACGCGTGAACTGTTTCACGATTTCGTCCGAAAGCCGGACGCTTCGGACACTGATTTAATCGTATCCTGAACGCACGCGCCACGCACAAAACTGTGCCGCAAGCGCACATGAGAATTATCACATCGCGATTGTGAGACGGTGAATCTCATCGGATCGGCCGTTTGTCGCTGGCTCGCGCACTGTGAGCGGTATCAGCTGCTGATGGAAACGCTGGAAATACTGACTGAAACGCCCATCACATAACGCCCGTGTTCTACTATGGATTCGTTTATGGACTCGTTTGGACCAAGTCAATCGACCCAATCAATTAGACCCAGTCGAAGAGGAGCATGATGTCAGAAGACCAGTTCGAACAGGAAAATGCTTCGGCCGCGGCGTATGATTCCGCCGACACCACAAATCAACCGCACGAATCGACCGCAAACTCGACGTGGAGTCGCATGTTGGCCGGAAACCGCCGGTTCGCGGAAGGCAAGCCGGAGCATCCGTGGCAGGATACGACGACGCGCGAGTCGCTCATCGATCGGCAGAATCCGGACGCGGCGGTACTGTCGTGCTCGGATTCGCGCGTGCCACCGGAGATCGTGTTTGACGCTGGCCTCGGCGATCTGTTCACTGTACGAACGGCTGGTCAGATTCTGGACGACGCGGTGATCGCAAGCCTTGAGTACGCGGTGGTGAAGCTGCACGTGAGTTTGCTGGTCGTGCTCGGCCACGAAGGTTGCGGTGCGATCGACATGGCCGCGCACGAGTTGGACGATATGATCGCGGCGACGACGGACAATGCGGCTGGTTCGCTGGAAGCTGCGGACGCGATTGACGATCTGGATGAGCGGATTGCAGAGGCTGAGTCGATTGTGCTGCGGTCGGTTGGTATGTCGGTATGGCAGGCGCGACAAGCTGAGTTGGATGCGCACGAGGATTTCGAGCGCGTGCATGTTGCGCACACGATCGAGGAGTTGGTGACGCGTTCTGAGGTGATTCAGGATGCGCTGGCTCACGATCAACTGATGATCGTCGGCGCACGCTACCAGCTGTCCACCGGCAAGGTCGAGGTGTTGAGTTTCTAGGCGGCTAGGGGTTCTGGGGGTTGTTAAGCCAAAACTGGCATTGATCCTTCCCTCGGTTCCCCCTGTCAGCGAACCCGCCCCAGCGAGCGTTTTCCGTCACTCACCTCTGTTAGTGGCGGTTTTCTCTCACTGAGACGGGTGTCAGTGAGCGTTTTCTGCCACGCAATCCAGACAGTGGGGGGTGGTGCTGTTTTCTTGGACTGTGATCCAAGGAGGAAACGGCCATGGCGAGGTACAGCAAGGAGCAGCGTCGGCGTGCGGTTGAGTTGTATGTGCGGTACGAGTGCTGCGCTGCGGATGTGATCCGCGAGCTGGGTTATCCCAGTCGGGAAGCGTTGCGCATGTGGCACCATGACTGGCTCGAGGAGCAGAGGACTGGGGTGCCGTCGAGTCGTGGGGAGCGGTATGCGCGCTACACGGCGGAGCAGAAGCGGGCGGCAGTGGATCATTATCTGACGCACGGGCGGCGGGCGAGCCGTACAATCCGCCGGTTGGGGTATCCGAGCAAGACGCTGCTGGCCGCGTGGATCGACGAGCTCGCGCCGGGCGAACGTCGTCTGTGCCATGGGCCCATACCCGAGGAGCTCAAGCGTGAGGCCGTGCTCCGGGTCGCGTCCGGCGAGATGAGGTCGCGTCAGGCGGCGGAAGAACTGGGCGTGGATTCATCAGTCGTGAGAAACTGGAAGCGGCAATTGCTCGGCGAGACGAAAGGGGCCGCGGTGGCGAAGGACGAACCGGAACGCGAGGATGCCGCTCCACAGACGGATCCGGATGCGCTGCGTGGCGAGATCGCCGCGCTGAACGCCGATCTGAAGCGATTGCGCGCCGAATACCGGGCGATGGAGATCAGGCTGGCGATCATGAAGGGATCGGCGGAACTGGTGGGAAAAGAGCCGGGCGCAGACCCGGACAACCTGACAAGCCGGGAAAAGACGATCCTGATCA
>NZ_MWWY01000019.1 GCF_002259755.1 Bifidobacterium hapali | reverse complement strand
GGATGGTCGTCGGGAGGTGCTTTCTGTGGCCGAGGGTATGAAGGAGGACGCGGAAAGCTGGCGTGGATTCATTACCGGTATGCTCGCGCGTGGGTTGAAGGGCGTGCGATTGGTAACGGGTGACCGGTGCGCGGGACTCGTGGCCGCCGTGAACGAACTGTTGCCGGAGGCGCGTTATCAGCGGTGCATGGTGCATTTCGAACGCAATATCCTCGCCAAGGTCAACCCCAGAAACCGGGAGTGGGCTGCGGACGCGCTTAAGGCCGTGTTTGCTATGGAATCACGCGACAAGGCGTTGGAGAAGGCGGAATCCGTCGCCAAGGAACTGGAGACAAGGAAGCTCAGAGAGGCTGCCAAATGCCTGCGCGAAGGCATTAGCGAGACGACGACCTACCTGCTCGACGACTATCCGAGGGAACATCGCCGGCGCATCCGTACGAACAACATGATCGAACGATTGAACCGCGAGATCAGGCGACGCACGCGCGTGGTCGGCTCGTTTCCGGACGGGCGGAGCGCGTTGATGCTCGTCTGCGCGCGCGTCCGCTACGTGACCTCGAACGAGTGGTCGACGCGCCGTTACCTCGACATGTCCCGGCTCGGTGAGAGCGTACCAGTAGCGAACTGATCATCGTCGCAGAGCCGGGCGAAGACCAAAGTGCGCAAGAATCCGGGCACTACCCCGCCACTACCTGAATAGCGTGGCAGAAATATCTCGCTGAGACAGGCGCCAGTGAGCGAAAACCGCCACTAACAGTAACGAGTGGCAGAAAACGCTTGCTCACTAAGGCGTCAGCGAGCGAAAACCGCCACGCACGGAGCCTGTGTACATAATCGAATCACGGAGCCAGTGTGCGTTATACACTCACAGACACTCACAGAGCGTGTGCATAATCATGAGTGAACTGAGTCATCGGTCATCTGAAATGAGACGGTGAGATGAGCAACAGTCCTACCGCTGCAACAAAAACCAAGCGCCCCGCGTCAGCGTCCCTGCTTGCGATGACGTCGGTCCACAATCGCCTGCGATCCGCGATCAGACAGTTGCGAAACCACCGCGCCGATCGCCGCGGACAATGCCGAAAAGAGTAGGCTCATCACAAAACTCTCGTGATCGTCTACCACGCCGTCGCCGAGCGCCCCTGCGCCAGACTTGCGCCGCGACGTACCGCGATTCCACAGCACCGTAAATACTTTGCCAGCTACGAATCCTGCTATCGACGGCAGCGCAGCTTTCAGTAGCTTGTCACCGAGGGAATCCGGGTCGTTGAGTCGCTCGGCTCGCATAGTATCCACCTTCTCATTGATTTTGTCGAATCCTGCGACGATGCGGTCCGCGGTCGATTCGATCTGCAAATCGGTCATAATTACCATTATTTTGCGAGGTCACGACGCGCGACGGTGTAACACGACGCGCGTCGTTGCGATCATATTCGGACGCGCGTCACCGAACAGCCCGCACACTGAGTACAGTAGAGGTATGTTTGAAATAAACCGTGGCAACGATGCAATTACGGGACGACTGGTGCTCATGCGGCACGGGCAAACTGCGTGGAGCGAGTCCGGACAGTACACTGGTCGTACGAATATTCCGCTGACTGATGTGGGTGAACAGCAGGCGCGTGATGCTGGCGTGCGCATTCGTGAGTTGTTCCCGCAAGGTTTTGATGCGGATTGTGTGTTCGCAAGTCCGTTGCGTCGCGCGCAGCAGACGGCATGTTTGGCTGGGTTTGATCCGCAGCCATTGGACGCGCTGATGGAGTGGGATTACGGTCGTGCGGAAGGCCGGACGCGTGCGACCGTGCGGCAAATGCACGGCGGCGAGTGGGATGTGTGGCGGGATGGGCCGCAGTCGCTAGATCAGTCGATGGAAGGCGATTGGACGGAAACGTTACCGAACGGCGAGCATGTACCGGTACATAACGGGCCGGGTGAGTCGGTTGAGGATGTGTACGAGCGTGTACAGATCGCGATTGATACGGCACTGCCGAAGTTGACGGAGGGACGCAACGTACTGTTTGTTGCGCATGCTCATGTGTTGCGGATTTTGACGATGCGATGGCTGGGACTCGAACCGCATTTGGGACGGTTGCTGCGGTTTGATACCGCGCATTATTCGGTATTAACCGTATACAAAGGCGATCGCGTGATCGAACGCTGGAACTGCTGACGCAGCGTCCTTCAAGGGGAGCTATGAACATCGCCTGACGTGGAAGAAGACTAGCGCGTGGCGGTTTTTGCTCGCTGAGTACTGTCTCAGCGAGCAAAAACCGCCACTACCACGTCAGCACGCCACACGCGCAGGGACAGGGACACCCAGCGTGGCGTAGGCAATCAGGCGCAAAAACCATGCCACACAACCACAAAAACGCCTTTTTCTCGGTTATGTGGCAATTCCCTCATGACATGAGTACGGGGGTATAATGCCTTAAATCGTTGGAATTCCAACGATTTAAGGCATTGAGACATTGCCACAAAACGTGAATATAACGTTATATAACGTTTGTGTGGCACCAAGATTTGCCACACAAACGTTTTTTCGACGATTTTTGCGTTGTGTGGCAATAGGAGACCAATAAGAGATGCATGCCCGCGATTAATATGCACATCTCTCGAGTCCAAAGTCACAAAAAAAGAGGCGCTGTGCATAGGGGTGCATGATTTGGACTCAAGAGACGCAAGAATTGCATTTCTCAACAACCACAACAATCTCAAATATGGGCAAATAGGGGTTACCGCGCGAGTGCCGGCTACTGCAAAAGCCACGCGGTGGCATCACTCGGGAGCATACCGTTTTCGAGCGGCACGGATGTGAGTATCACGTCGCCATCAGCAGCGGTTTCAGCCAGTACCAGCGGGTCTGCGCCGAAATTCGTCACCGATACGAACGCGCGTCCATCCTCGGCAGACGGTCGACGGTACGCAATCACATCGTCACCAAGATCAAGCCAATCGAACGAATCTGCGTCACCAGTTGCCGTCAACAGCTCCGCGCGCAATGACAGTACGCGACGATACAGATTCAGCATCGACTCGTCGTTTGCATCCTCAACGTCCACCGCGTAATCCTTGAACCACAACGGTTGCGGCAGATGCGGATCAGCGGCCGACACCGTTGCGCCATCAACAGTGCGCGTCGCCGGCGAGAATCCAAATGAAGCTCCCGTACCAAACTCGTGCGGCAGATCGGTTGACCAGTCAGCCACGGCAGGTGTGTCGGTCGAATCCCACGGCAGTGGCACGCGGCAACCGTCGCGACCCTTGTCGGTGAAGTTGCGCCGCGTGTTGAACGGTGTCGGGTCCTCAAGACGATCCCACGGAATATCTGCGACCTCCGGCAGACCGAGCTCCTCGCCTTGATACACGTAAATCGAACCCGGCAAACCCATTTCCATCATCACACCGGCGCGAGCGCGACGTGCGCCCAGTGCGCGGTCTTCGGGGTAACTGGTTCCGTTGCGCAGTAGCCAGTCGTGCGCGAGCTGATGGAACGGCGCGTTCTTAACCTGCGGCAAACCGTAGCGCGATGGGCTTCGCGGCACATCGTGATTATTCATCACCCACGTCGTTGTTGAGCCGTCAGTTTCCGCCGCCGACGCGAGTCCTTCGCTAATCGCTGCGCGGAATTCGTCAGCCGCCCAGCCAGCTTTAGCAAACTCGAAGTTGAACACTTGACCGAGCTCGTCGGTGCTGGCGTAGAGGTGCTGGTGTTCGGGCACGACCCACGCTTCACCAACTGCGAACCGCGGCGGATTGTACTCGTTGAAGACCTCACGCCATTCGCGGTAAATCTCGTGAACTTCAGGACGATCCCACAGCGGGCTCATGCCGTCGTGGCAGGTTTGCTGCTGGACGCTGTCGGCTGGCATGTCGGCGAGCGGCGTGGATTCGAGATCTTTGGCCAGTCCGTGCGCTACGTCAATGCGGAAGCCGTCAGCGCCGTGGTCTGACCAGAATCGCAGCGTTTTCTTGAACTCCTCGTGGATGTCGGGGTTCTTCCAGTTGACGTCGGGCTGTTCCTTAGCGAAGATGTGCAAATACCACTGACCGTCCGGCACCTGCTCCCATGCGGGACCGCCGAACAGCGACTGCCAGTCGTTTGGCGGCAACTCGCCGTGCTCGCCGCGGCCGTCGCGGAAGATGTAGCGGTCGCGCTCGGGACTGCCTGGCGCGGCGGCGAGAGCCTGCTGGAAGAAAACGTGCTTACTTGCGGTGTGATTCGGCACGATATCGACGATGACTTTGATGCCGGCTGCATGAGCGGCTTCGGCCATCGCGTCGAAATCGGTCATGGTGCCGAGACGCGGGTCGACGTTGCGATAGTCGATGACATCGTAGCCGCCGTCGGCGAGATCGGACGGGTAGAACGGGCTGAGCCAGATCGCGTCTACGCCGAGAGTCTTGAGATAGTCGATACGCGCGGTGATGCCGGCGATGTCGCCGAGTCCGTCGCCGTTGACGTCTTGGAAACTGCGCGGATAAACCTGATAGACGACTGCTTGCTTCCACCAGTCGTCGCGAAGATTATTGGCTGTCATGATAGGACGTTCCTTCCTTGCGTGGCGTGTGTGCGGGCCACGTTCTGCGACGTTGAAGATGTTTGATTGATCGTCGAACTGGCTGACGATCAATCGCTGATGACAACGATATCATGATGGGCGGTCAGATGCGTCGATTATGTACTATTTATTTGCGGGAGGTGCGGTGGTATCGCGGAGCATAAGCGGAGTTTGAGGGATGATAAATGCGGTGGAGCTGTCATTGATGATATCGATGTCATTGGTTGCATGCGTTGTAGCGTGCGCCGCATCGTGCGCCACGTTGTTCGTCGCAGGGTGCGCCGCATCGTCGACGAACGTATCGTCGCCGAACGCAGCATCCGAGCCAATCAACCGCAGCGCACGCCGAGCAATCGCGGCACCCATCGCAAACGGGTCCTGATGCAGCGTCGTCAACCCAATATCAGCCGCACAACCAGCATCGTCGAAACCAATCACCGACATATCTTCCGGCACTCGCCGACCATACTGGCGCAACCGAAACAGCAGCGGCACAGCGATCGCGTCGTCACTCGTCGCAACTGCGGTAGGCATCGGCAATCGGCCAACCAGCGCGTTGAGCGCATCGTTCACTTGCGACGGTCCCTGTGAGATCGTAAACGGCATCGCTTCAACGCCATCATGCGCGGCGCACGCGTCCAGCAATCCCTTGAGCCGCGCGCTTGCACTGTACCGCAGCGTACTGCGCGGGTCGGTGTATCCGATGAACGCAATCCGCTTATGTCCGAGCGCAATCAAATGTTCAGCCGCCGCGCGTTCTGCCGCATAATCATCGATACTTACGCCAGCGTCAAACCCGTCGTTCGACGGAATATTAATGCCGAGAATCGGCACGTTCATCGCTTTGAGTTTGCGCACTTCAGCCGGCTCAATATTGAACGAACAGACCACCACCGCGTCCGCGTTGCGCCGCACCGGCAGACTGGTGAAGAACTCGCGTCGCTGCGCCGCGCTCGACATAGCAAACACGGAAATATCGTAACCGGCCGGGTGCAGTACTGAGTCAAGACCGGCGTATACGTGCGCGTTAAACCATGTCGCGATATCGTCACTGATCAGCAGTGCGATGCGAAACGACTGTCCGGACTTCAACGCGGCAGCCGATCGTGAGATGTGATAGTCGAGTTTGTGCGCGGCGGCCATCACTTTGTCGCGAGTCGTCGGCAGTACGAGATCGGGTTTCGCAAACGTGCGCGAAACTGTGGTGACGGAGACGCCGGCCTCTCGCGCCACTGCTTGAATGCTGGCTTTCTTCGCCATGACCGTCTCCTTTGTTGCGGGGTTGTTGCGGGGTTGCTGCTGCGCTGTTGCTGTGCTGCTGTTTGCGCGCGCAACGTTCACGCGTTGCTCACACGCCGCTCATCTGCAGCAGCTGATCGACAGTGACAAACTCGTATCCTTGCGCTTTGAGATCGTCAATAATACGCGGCAGCGCGGCCACAGTTTGCGTACGATCGCCACCGCCGTCGTGCATGAGTACGATCGCGCCGTTATGTGCGCCCGACATCACCGCATCGTGAATCGCGTTTTCGCCCGGCAACTTCCAGTCTTCGGTATCGATATCCCACAGTACGTTCATGCTGATCAGATCGCCGGTCACCGCCCACTGTTTCATGCCAAACGCGCCGTACGGAGCGCGGAGGACTTTCGTATCCACGCCCGATGCGTTTTTGATATTCGCGAATCCGTCTGTAATATCTTTGCGCAGTGCGGCATCGTCAAGGTCTGGCATGTTCGGATGTGTGTTGCTGTGACTTGCGACTTGGTGACCTTCCGCAACCATCCGCCGCTCCGCGTCCGGGAACGCAAGCGACTGCTGGCCGACGTCAAAGAACGTGGCCTTTGCGTGCTTGTCTTTGAGTATGTCGAGTATGCTTGCGCTGTATTGGCTCGGCCCATCGTCGAACGTGAGCGCGATGACCTTGCGTCCGTCAGGCCGCAAAATCGGCGCATCGACTACCATATCGGTCGGCTGTTCGACCACATCTTTCGGTACTTCTTTGCCGGACTCGCGACCGATCCACACTTCGCGCACGCCGTTTTTGCCGAGCGTTTTCAGCCGCTGAATCGGCCCGCCGACCAACGAAATACGTTCGGTACTGAACGGGACTGGGTCCTTGCGTACGTCGTGTTCTTCAGTAGTGTCGGTGCCTGATTTGACGGTGATCGTGGCGTTTTCTGGGACGATCTGACTTGCTTGTGTGCTTGCGTCTACGTTTTGCCCGGCGATGGTTACGGTGATTGGATTGCCGCCAGTTTCGTCAATTGTCGAGCCGTCGATGGCGAGTAGTTTGCCCGGTTTCGCGCGGAAGTTTTGGTTTGCGGTGAGTAGCTCGGCGACCGTCGTGTTCACGCGCGTGCGGACTTCGTCGCCGTTGACAGTCACGTAAATCGGACGCCATTCGGTTTGCCACAAATGCCATCCCCAGCCACCGCCGGTTGCGAACAGTGCGATCACGATTAAGCAAATCAATACGCGCGGCCAGACTCGCTGTTTGCGCACGACGCGAGTTGCGTGAGGATTGCTGGGATTGTCGAGATTGCGCTCGTCAAAGTCGGCAAACTGATTGTCGAGCTGATTGTATGGATCGTTAAACTGATCGTTCGATGCTGATGTCGCGTCAGAGTACTTAGCGGCTTGGTTGAGCGGCTGAAACTGGATGATCGGCTGTCGATGCGCGGACTCGGACGGGGCGAATTGCGGCGGACGATCGGTGCTCGGTCCGGGGGTGTTGGCCGGGCTGTTACTGTGGTGAGGTCCGTTTGTGTTGTACGGTCCGCCGTGCGGCTCGTCATTGAATCCGTCGGAACCGCCGTCGGAGCCGGGGTGTGCGCTAGTCATAACCCCAATTATTCCCCCTCTGCTTGACGCGCGCGGAAAGACACGCAGTATTGCTCGCGTGATCGCAGCGGCGAGCGTTGCTGAGTTGTGTCGTGCGCTGCTCTGAAGCGAGATCGGGGTGATAAACCGTTGTGCTGTCCCGTTTTTCGGTCGCATAACCGGCGTGAACCGTGTAGAGACGCTACGCTAGGCTATGTATTAGGCGGAATTCTCCGCTGCGAAAGACGCTCAGCCTTTGACTTCACTATATCGCGCCGAATAATAACCGTTGATCCAGTGCCGGTATCTTGTGCATGCTCTCGTCCTAAACCGTCGCTGATGCGCTCATTGCGGTCGATGGATCCATGGTGAAAGGGA
This sequence comes from Bifidobacterium hapali, assembly GCF_002259755.1. Lineage (GTDB taxonomy): Bacteria > Actinomycetota > Actinomycetes > Actinomycetales > Bifidobacteriaceae > Bifidobacterium > Bifidobacterium hapali. Next base: position 39,692 of record NZ_MWWY01000019.1, on the reverse strand, counting down.
CAACGCCGACTTTCAAAGATCATCAGGGCTTACTATTAAGACAATGTTAAGAAGCTTCTTAACAAGCTGGTCAAAGATGACGACATTTTAGTCTGGTGAGTACGGAGCGGCGCAGCATATGAGGATTGGGTAGACCGATGGATGAAGAGCCGGCCGAAGTATTGCATTCCGTTGCTATACTGAGTGCTAGGTCGCGTGGTTGCATGGCAATAGGTCTGCGACGGAACATGACCGGAAGGGCGGTGTCGAAGATGTCCCTCAGCAACGAGAATCGTCTGCACTTAAGACAGTTGACGCCTCGGTATGATCCGGCTCATCATGGCATGTACGCGCATGCCCTATACAACGCCTGCAATCCCACGGGTTGTCCGCAGCCAAAAAATGTGTCGCTGATGGGTAGCTACGGCACCGGGAAAAGCAGTATCATTCAGGGTTTTGAACATGAGGTGCGTCGTAGTTATATCGAATCCCGTATGGTGCGTTTTGACCGATCGCTGAACCGGTTGGTTGAACACACTTCGCACGGATTCAGGGAATGGCTGGAATTGACATTGCGTGCTCGCTGGCAGCGGCACGTCGAATCACAAATCGCTCAATACTCAGCGCCTGGATGTATCAAGGTCACGTCGCTGTTGCTATGTCCCGAGGACGAGCGCAAAAGCACGGATCGATACGAGGACGGAGATATTCACGATATTGAGGAAACGACTACGATCGACGGAAAAGTCACGGGAATCGTCAGTCGCACGGAGAAGCTACACAAGCTGCGCGAGGACTATCAGACCGAGCAGATTCAGAAGGAGATCATCAAACAACTCATCTACGGCGTGAAACCATACGATGTGGAGAAATCACATTTCCGCCGTCTGCGCTCGAGACATGTTCTGCGCGAATACGTGAGGCCATGCGTGATGGTTGCGTTGACCGCACTGGTTTTGGTGGTGATTGGAGATCTGCTTGGCAACGGATTTGCGGTGGACAGAATCGGTCATCATATCGACGCATGGGCTGTCCTGTGGCTGCTGCTTACGGTGATCGGCTGCACGGTCGTGGCGATGTTTCTCGATCGGTTACAGACATTTTCGATTCAGACGACGCTCTCTGATAGTGTGTCGTTGTCAGTCGACGAGCGGCACACTATCGACATCTTCGACAAATACGTCGACGAAATAGTGTTCCTGCTCGAGAAGGAAAGAACACGGTATGTCATTTTCGAGGACCTTGACCGTGCCGCCGATTGGAATATCTACTATGAACTGCGGGAACTGAATACGCTGATCAACGCGTCCACGCAGGCTCACGGGCAGACGGTCACGTTTATTTATGTGATGGGCGACGCTGCGATGGACATCAATCGATACGATGTTGATTCTGGTAAGTGGCAGGACGATGGTGACATGCTGTCGTCGTTTGAAGTGGCTGAACGCAAGGCGAAGTTCTTCGACGTGAACGTATACGTGCGTCCGTTTGTGACTGTGGGCAATGCTGGTGCAATATTCAGTGACATGCTTACAGCTGATACCTGCGATGATACGAGCTGCTATCGTGTTGACGATTTTCGAGACGGTTCGGTAAGGAGCGACAGGGACGGAGACGGCGATGCCTAATGAATCGATGTTTGGAAGACTGCGCAAAGCCATCGCCGCTGCAGTGACCGTTCTACGTGACGGGCAAGGGAGTAGTAGCATAAGATCTGAGACGCCCAAGACTGCAGATAGTGTCTACGTTGCTGAGGACGGTATCGCAGTCAATAGCGCGATCAACGTGTTGTCCGCGACGGATGACGGTCTCGATCCGGCCTTGATTGGTATCATCGCACGTGAATTTCCCGACTATCGCATTCTGATCGATATCAGAAACATGTATGAAATAACCAAACAGCGTATCTTCGCTATGCATTCGGACAAGGAACGTGGTAACTGGCATTTTTCCGCGAATGAATGCCTGATGATTAGCGCGATTCGTATCGGATTCCCGCGCTTGTTTAATCAGATTATCCGTAACGACCTCCGTTTGGGAGAACTAATCTCCCAATGTGAGGATTTGTCCGACGAAGCCACCGTAGGCTCCGTCGGCGATGGCGACGACATCCAGACGAGCGAGCAGCCGATTGATGACGATTACCGCCATCGCGTGCAACGTGCCTATGACGAATTCAATAAAGCAGTGCCTCCGTTCGTTAGACACTGCTTTACAGAGGACGCACGATACCTAAGTATCAACTATCTGTTGTATATGGCCGACTGGGAAGGCGACCTGACCGCGGCCGGATGGGTACTCATGAACTCGAACCGCAGCAGCAGGCTGTCCGGCCTGCTTATCAGCGATACTGATGCGCTCGGCATTGTTTCCTCTTACGCTCCGCGTGAATGGGCTCGCCGTCTTGCCAACAACCGTACATTCATGAAATACGTGCTCGACCGGCTATCACAAGACGTACAAAGCTGGGGCGACGCGAATAATGTCTTGAATATGCCAATGCGTCCTTGGAACCCAGATACCGAGCAGATCATCTACCGCGCGTTACGACACAGCCTGCGTCCGTCCGAAGCTGAAGTTGCCGATATCACGGTTTATTGTGAGGGTAACCGGTACTATCACACGCTTAGGTCCGTGTATCCACAACTTGCGCCTGGCGTTCAGCAGCAGGTGTTGGCGAACGTGTTGTCTCCGATCTGTCTGGTCAGTGCGTCCGGAGTCGAATCCGTTGAACAACAGCAGCGACATGTTGCGTCGTTCATTGCACTTGCCAACGATCTGTACAAGAACGAGGAGGCGACGCTTGACAAAACCTTTTCACACAATCTAACCGAATCGGATGCAGGCACCTGCTCCAACGGTATGCTATACATTGGCCTGTGCGGTGAAACCGAGTTCGGGGATGTTCAGGGATATCTCGATCGCGAGCGTCAGTTGTTCGCCGAACTAGCTGATGACGGCATACGGCGATACCCGCACGACGCTGCGATCCTGAACGATCTAGGCGTGTTGCACCGGCGTATGCGGCGGTTCGCGGATGCCGAACGGGAATTACGGGAAGCGTTGGCGCTGTGCCCGATTGCACGTTTGGGAGAGCAGATGACTGTACGACCGGTAACCCGGTCGAATGGGACGGATAGTGCCTTGAGACCGGGCGATGGCAGTGACGCAAATTCCTGTATTCATGTCGGTCCGATCGCTGTGGCGGCCTACTGCAATCTCGGGTCGATGCAAGCTGCACTCAGCCGGTTTGATGAAGCACAATACAATCTGACTTCGGCGCTGCAAATCATCTGCTATGCACAGTATCCAGAAGATCATGCTTGGTGGGAAGATGTGTCTGACAAGTCTTTGCAGCGTGAGCCAGCGACGCACTATCAGACCATCATTGCGAATGAATCAGACGCTGTACGCATTGTGGCGGCCGTGTTGAACAATATCGGTACGCTGCATATTAAAACGGAGGAGATCAGTAAGGCGGAGATCGAACTTGTAGGCTCGATCAAAATGTTGAATATGGATGTCGATTGCACACTCAGTCAATTCGAAGACAAAGGAGACAAAGACAAGAATGGCTTGGAGGAACGGTACTCCACCACTGAGGGCGAGCTGAGCACACAGCTTTCAAACTGCCAAGACCCGTATCTGGCGATGGTGCTCAACAATCTCGGCAACCTGCACCGTCGTACCAGTAACCAGTGCAAGGCACAGCTGGAAGTCGACGCGGCAATGCGTATCTATCAACGGCTGGCGGGTCTCGAACCGGGTACAACGATCGTTGAAACGACTCCTGCGCTAGACAATGCGGCCACTGCAGTTGTCGCCTCGGCTGACGGTCGCGACGATGAGTATACGATCTCCTGTGCTGATCTGGTTGCTATGAATTCGTCGTATTCACCATACATTGCTATGGTCGCCAACAATTGCGGTAATCTCAAACGGCGTAGCAAACTCGACGACGAGGCAAGCCTCGCACTTCATGTCGCGTTGGAGCTGTACCGCCGACTGTCTGAACAGTTCTCTCCAATCAACGACCATACTATGTATCTCGCCGATACGGCGATGGTGCTCAACAATCTCGGTAATCTGTACGGGGATAACGGCGAAATGCTCAGCGAAGCTGAACGGGTGCTGTCTGAAGCGCTCGCGATCCGAACAAGGCGTATGACGCCGGGGACGGATGATATGCCTGATATCGCCATGCTTCACAACAATATAGGAGTGAACTATGGCAAGATGAAGGCTTTCACTAAAGCGCGCAACCATTTTGAGGAGTCTCGACGTATACGCGAGGAGCTCGCACTGTCTCGAGGTAATCTGGGGTTGCAGATTTATCAGCCGCGCGTGGCTGACACGGAGAATAATCTCGGTAATCTGTACATGCAGATGAAACTGGTCAAGGATGCTCTGCACGAGTTTAGCGCAGCTCTCAACGAATACAAAGAATTGTTGGTCAATAAATCACAGACTGGCGTGTACCTGCCGCGTAAAGCGATGGTGCTCAACAATCTTGGCATACTGTATATGATTGTCAGGCAAAGACAGCAGGCACAGCAATGTTTCGCTGAATCGCTGGATGATTACGAAACCCTGTTAAAATCGTTTAGTGGAAAATACGAGCCGCGTAAGGCGATGGTGCTCAACAATCTTGGGAATCTGTATGCGATGTACAGGGATGATGACGAAGCCATTAAACGGTTGAAAGATTCGCTGGGCATTTACCGGAATCTAGACCGGTCGATGTACGGAGCGAATCTCGCGATGACGCTCAATAGCCTATGCGTGCTATACCAGCGCAAATGGGAGCATGCCGTGTCTATGAACGGCAGTGTTCCCGACGAAGTGTCAAAACCTCTGCGCGAATACGCGAACGCGATGGCTGATGTATGCTACGAGCGTAATGAAACGGCGCGTGCAGTGCCGTTTCGTACGCTGGCTCAGCTGCTCGATGACGAGTCCAGCGATGGAATGAATGGTGCAGATTCGGCAGATTCACCGGCTTGATCAAGGAGACCTTGACTAAATCAGATTCCAGTGAGCAGAACGAATTATTCCAACAATCGGTGCTGTTCGACAGTTTGCTGAGCATTACGTTATCGGCTGAAAACGTAATGGGCGTGAACGACAAGAGAGGGTACGAACGTGAGATCGCATGGGTGTTCCTTCTGGTATAACGAATTTCTTGTGGACGACATGATCGGCGTGATTCAATGAATTCATACCTATTTGAAGGGTGGCACTGTTGTCCTTACGAACAATGAAGTCGCCGTGTATAAGATACAGTGCCATCGTGTTGGCAGACGATACCACATTAGTTTCATATTAATGACGTATCACTTACAACACAGTCCAGCCAAAGTGATCGACGATTTGACTGATCGTCTACTACGATGACTGATGGATGTATACACCGATAAGGAGGCCGTGATGGGCAACATGATGAGACTGACTCGCCTGTCCTTGACGAATTATCGAAAATTCGGTGGTCAGCCGTCTCCTGATGATACAGGCCAAGATTCGGGCAAGCAAGTTGTTCCCGGACTGAGCATCGATTTCGATGAATACATGACTGTGCTGGTTGGTGTCAACGGTGCTGGCAAGACCTCGGTGCTTGATGCGATCGCGGTGGCGTTGAGTCCATTCTTGTCGAGATTCCCAGATGTCAACGGGCCGTCGATTAGGTCTTCGGATGTCTATCGGCTACGTACAGTGGAGGGTGGTGAGTCGGACATTCAGCCACATTACCCTGTGGTCATCGATGCCAAAGCGATCATCGCCTCGCCCACGTCATGGGAAACGTATCAGTGTCGAGGAGAGTCGTTTGCATCTGAATGTGAGTGGAAACGAACACTGAATACCGCCAAAGGGCATACCACGTCAGCTAAGGCGCGCGAGCTTAACAAATTGTCCGACGATTATCAGCAGCAGACACAGGACGATTCTCATACGATGCTGCCGGTGCTGGCCTATTATGGTACCGACCGTCTGGGGCTGCGTGAGAGAGCCCAATGGAAATCGCATTCGAAGACGTTCAAGAATCGTTACGAGGGATATAGTGAGTGCCTTGATCCCCATCTGAACTTCAAGCAGTTGAATACGTGGTGGCGCAAGCAGTACGACCGTGATCGGCGTGGACTTGACGTGCCGACATTCTACGCGGTACGTGACACTGTTACCGAGTGTATCGAACGGTTCACCGGCAATACGAAGGCGGTTGTCGACTACGACTACGGTGATGGCTTGGTGGTGAGCTACACCGATAGTGATGGTGTGTATTTCGAAAACCAGAAGTTTGAGGATTTGAGCGACGGCTACCGCGTGGCCATTGGCTTGGTGGCTGACATCGCATGGCGTATCGCCGCATTGAATCCGTTCATGGGTCGTGATGTGGTCAAGAAGACCTCTGGCATTGTACTTGTCGACGAGGTGGATCTGCATCTGCACCCGGTGTGGCAGGAGAAGATGCTTGGTATGTTGCGTGAGCTGTTCCCCTGTGTGCAGTTCATTGTCGCCACGCATGCTCCGCTGGTGATCTCCTCGGTGAAGTCGAAGAATTTGCGTGTGCTGGGCAAAATGCCTAAGGAAGAGTTGCCAGCCTCAGGTGTCGAAGGACTGTATTTTGCCAAAGAACCCGACGACGAAATGTATGGGGTCAACGCAAACGCGGTATTGCGCGAGCTTATGGGATCAACGGACAAGCCGAAGAAAGTTCAAGATCTGTTGGACGAATTCGGGCGTTTCCTAAATGACAGAGAGTATGAGCAGGCCCGGAATGTGCTGCGCCGGTTGAGCTCGGAAGTGGGAGTGGATGCCGACAATCCTGATCTGACCGGGGCTTGGGCTGCGTATTACTTCCATAGTCATGGAAGGAAGTTGAATGCTGTACGTGAATAAATCCGAGGGACATCCGCCGCAAGACGAGTTGAAACAGGTCAAGGCTGTTCTCAAGCGCAAAAGGCGAACGATTAATTATGATGAGGCGTACAAGGAACCCTCCACCAAAGAGCTATTGTCGGGATTGATCGATCATTTGGTTGATGACCAGCGAGGGCTGTGCGTATATTGCTCGTGCCGGGTCGAAGGTCATGGCCATGCAAAACCGTTATCGAAGATACTGGGAGAAGTGCGGGATGATCCTGTTACAGCCCATGTTGAACACTATATTCCTCGGCATCCGGGCTTGTGGTATCGCGGAAGTGGTTCGGCATCCGCCGATATACTTTCCTTGGACTACAACAATATGTTCGCGGCATGTCTAGGAAAAGGAAGTACTTGTGACAGGTCACGTGGCAACCGAAAATTGCATATTGATCCCCGTAATTGGTCGGATGTTGAGACCATTTTCTATACGTCCGGTGGTGAAGGATTCTCTACAGCTGGACGGGAATGCTCTCATAATGAAACGATTCAGCATGATATCGATGATGTGCTCAATCTGAACCACGAACGATTGCGTGCAAGACGCGCCACGGTGCAACAGATGTTATATGACATGTTTCGCGGATTGTCGGATGCAGATGCGGTGGAATGGTGTCAGGAACTGCTTGCTGAGCTGCGTAGTGACGTTCGTCCGCCGTCTTTCGCTCCGATGCTGATTTGGATGCTGGAGGATAGTCTTGATTTGCCGCACACTGGTATGGTTGCTACAGAGGAATGACCGGCGAACCTGCATTTCGAGTTGCATCACAAGCCACGTAGAGGCCGTAAGGTAACCTGTGTTCGGCGGAAAACGGCGATGTGGCGGAGGTGCGTTATGGCTGGAATTGTGTTGATCGGCGCCCAGTGGGGCGACGAGGGCAAAGGTAAGGCGACGGATTTAATCGGTACAAAAGTCGATTATGTTGCACGGTTCAACGGTGGTAATAACGCAGGTCACAGCGTTGTCGTCGGCAACGAATCGTACGCGCTGCATTTGCTGCCGTCCGGTATCATTAGCCCGAACGTGACCCCGGTCATCGGCAACGGTGTTGTGGTCGATCCTGAAGTCCTGTTCGAGGAAATCGACGGTCTTCAGTCGCGCGGCGTCGACTGCTCGCGTCTGCTCGTTTCTGAAGCGGCGCACATCATCGCGCCGTATCATCGCGTACTCGACAAAGTCACGGAACGCTTCCTCGGCAAGCACAAAATCGGCACCACCGGCCGTGGCATCGGCCCGGCCTACGCCGATAAAATCAACCGCGTCGGCATCCGCGTGCACGATCTGTTCAACGCCGACCATCTGCACGACAAGGTCGAAGCCAGCCTGCACCAGAAGAATCAGATTTTGGTCAAGCTATACAACCGCCGCGCCATCGACGTCGACCAGACCACCGACGAGCTGCTGAAGCTCGGCGAACGCCTGAAGCCGTACGTTGCGAACACTGGCCTGATTTTGAACAAGGCGCTCGACGAGGGCAAAACCGTGCTGTTTGAGGGCGCGCAGGCTACGATGCTCGACGTGGATCACGGCACGTATCCGTTTGTGACCTCGTCCAACCCGACCGCGGGCGGCGCGTGCACTGGTACTGGCGTCGGTCCGACCAAGATTTCCCGCGTGATCGGTGTATCCAAGGCGTACGTGACGCGCGTGGGCGAAGGTCCGTTCCCGACCGAGCTGTTCGACGAGTCCGGCGACTGGCTGCGCGCGCAGGGTCACGAATACGGCGTGACGACTGGCCGTCCGCGCCGCTGCGGCTGGTTCGACGCGGTTGTGAACCGTTACGCGAGCCAGGTCAACGGTTTGACTGACATCGTGCTCACTAAGCTCGACGTGTTGACCGGCCTGAAGGAAATCCCGATCTGCGTGGCGTACGACGTGGACGGCGAGCGGTTCGACGATATGCCGACCGATCAGGCCGCGTTCGCTGCTGCGAAACCGATTTACGAGACGATGCCGGGCTGGACTGAGGATATTTCGACCGTGCACACGTTCGAGGATCTGCCGGCGACCTGCCAAGCATACGTCAAGCGACTTGAAGAGCTGTCGAACTGCCGTATTTCGGCGATTGGCACTGGCCCGCAGCGCGATCACATTATTTCGGTGCACTCGCTGATCGACTAGTTGCGATTATGTGCGAGGCATCTGTGGTTGTTTCACGGAACGTTTCACACTGGACTTGAGGATCGACATGACTGACGACGACCTTCCTTCGCTTGAGATGCCGATTCTCAAGCAGATGACGTCGGCGGATAACGCCGCGCCATCAGCGATGCCGTCATCGACGGGCGAGGATACTGGCAGCTCAGGTGAAGTTTCCGCTGGCGACGGTAGCGTTCCGTCTTCAGCGTCTTTGGAATCGTCAGAGTCTTCAGAAGACACGATCGAATCAGCCGCAGCCGCGCAATCTTCCGCCGCAGCCGCGCCCGTAGCGGCTGCGCCCGCAGCGCCAGCGCAACCTGCAGCCGAAGCATCCCCAACCACGATGGAATTCGCGTCCACGCGCGTGAACGCATCCTCCGGTCATCCGATCGCAGCCATACTCAGCAAAGGTCAGCCTGCGCCACCACAAATCCCACTCGCGCCAATGAAACGTATGCAAGCGCGATTCAACCCGCTCGCCGACGGCATGCTGTACCTTGTCGTATTTCTCGGCGGATTCGTCGGCACTGGCATACGCTACGGTCTTGGATTGCTCTTGCCTGCGCCGCTCGCCGTAGACGGCTTTTTCCACGCGTTTCATCCAGCCACGTTCATCGCAAACATGTGCGCATGCTTTATTTTCGCGGCGCTCAGTGCGTACATGTCGCAGGCGTCGTGGATTCGCAAACGCGTGCGCCAGCTGACCAGTCGCGGCGTCGGCATGGGCATGTGTGGCGGTTTTTCAACCCTATCTGCAATGGCTATCGAAGACCTGACTTCGGTACAGCACGGCCAGATTGCGGGATTTGTGGCTTATACGTTACTCAGTTTCGCGTGTGGTTTGATCGTGGCGTGGCTTGGTACGCAGTTGGCGCTGCGGACGGCTGCGAAGCGATCTGTCAAAGCATTGCACGAGCAGGTGGCGGCCGGTGACGGCTCATATGTTGAGCGTTCAACTGCGCCGCGCGGGGACTATGGGCAGCCGATCACTAATGTGAACGACGATAATATTGGCATTCAGCCACAAGCTGAGGTTCGCGCAAGTGGTGGCTCTGGCGCTGCGCGTTCCATCCAATCAACCACCGATTCGCACGGCGCCGCAGCGAATGGAGTCACCGAAGTCGCACTGGTCCCAGCGTTCGAGCCGGACCCCGTAACCGACGAAATCCCAATGGTCGCCGATCCGGTGCGAGGGGAGGCTCACGCGCAATGACAACACTGACCACAGCTCTCATGATCTGCGTGTGCGGCGGACTAGGTGCGGTAACTCGCTTCGTACTCAACACGTCAATCCAACGCTTGTGGAATCGAGCATTCCCGCTCTCCACGTTTATCATCAACGTAATTGCAACGTTTTGCGCGGGTATTGCAGCCGCCTCATATGCATACCAGACCGTCGATCAATACACGTATTTGCTATTTGTCACCGGATTCCTCGGTGGATTTTCCACGTTTTCGACCGCGATCAACGAAATCGTGTCGCTCACGCGACGCAAACGATTTGTCATGGCAGCGCTCTATTGTGCACTCACGATTGTTGTGCCGTTGCTGTGTGTGGCCGGTGGTTGGGCAGTAATTGCCGCATCTCAGGCGTGAGTCGTTGCGGGGCGCCCCACGCGCGTTACTCGGCCTGCGACAGACGTCACATCGCGTGGGCTTTTGCGATCTGAGAGGCAGTTTTTGCTTGTTGCACAGGTCTTTCTGCAAACTGAGAGGCAGTCTCTCTGCGGGCAACCCCTCAAATGCAGGCGTTAGGGGGTGTGATATGTGGTTAGTTCAGGTGTGACCTGCCTCTCAGTTTGCAAAAAGACCCTCACGCGTCCCAAAAACTGCCTCTCACATCGCAAAAAGCTAGTTCGATTATCACGTCGCATTGTCAGTGTGTCAGTAAAATGTATTCCGGTTATGTTCGATTGTCTGTTGTCGCCGCTCGTCGGCCGATCCCACGACTGACAATCAAACAAAAATAGGTGAACAGAGTGTGGTGTGAAAGGTGGTGTACGGATGGTCGGTATGCGTGATGTGGCTAAAAAAGCCGGAGTCTCGCTAAGTACCGTATCGTTGGTGGTGAACGGCACTGGATATGTATCTGACGACATGCGTTCGCGTGTCACTGAGGCAATGCGCGAGCTCAACTATATTCCCAACGAATTGGCGCGCAATCTATACCGCGATCGAACCAATATGATCGGCGTGATCGTGCCGACCATCCGCCACCCGTTCTTCGCAACGCTCACCGCCGCACTCCAGCGCGAGTTTTCCGCGCGCGGCTTGCACACGATGTTGTGTTCAACTGCTGACACGGACGCCGGCGAAGCTGAGTATGTTGACATGCTGCGCCGTCACATGATGGATGGCATCGTGATGGCCGCGCACACTGCTCATCCGGTTGATTATTGGACGTCGATTGGGCGTCCAGTTATTGCGTTTGACCGGTATCTTGGCCCGGGTATTCCGTCGATCGGCTCCGATCATGAGCAGGGCGGCCACATGCTCGCGGATTTGTTGATTCGTTCCGGTGCGCGCCATGTGGTGATGGTTGGCGGCCCGCGCTCGCAGTTCCACGATTTGGCCGCGGGCGGCGCGGACACGGTCGGTGCTGGCGTACATGACACCACGTTTCCGACTGTGCGCTACTACTTGACGTTGGAGCGCGAGTTGACTGCTGCTGGCGTGCGGTACGACTATATCGAGGCTGGCGAAGTCGGCGATTTTGAGGGGTATGCGATCGCCGTGCATCGCCTATTTGAGTGGTTCGGTGGCGTGGGCGACGGCCGTGGCGAGGATACGGTTGACGCGATTGTCAGCTCTGATATTGGCGCTTCGTACGCGGTGCAGGAAGCGTTGCGTTGTGGATTGCGCATTCCGAAGGATGTACAGATTGTCGCCTATGACGGCACGTATATGGCTGATACGGCGGGCGTACATTTGACTGTGATTCGTCAGGATTTTGAAGCGCTTGCTGCGGCTATCGCAGTGCGTATGACTGGGCTAATTGAAGGCGAGTCTAACGGCGTGTGTGCTGATGGTGATTCGTGCGTTGACCTCGTACCGGTCTCACTGCTTCCCGGTGATTCGACTAAGTAAGGTGCAGTCGGTTCTCGGGTAATTCCCAATCGCAGATCGAGCGTCACATATTGCTGCTCCCCTTAAAGCACGTTGCTTACAAACAGCTCTGCTGTTTGCTTCACGGTGCTTATTGACAAGGGGAGTTGTCTCGGCAAAGTTTTTTTATCTTGGCTCCCCTTGCTAGGGAAGCTGTCGACGAAGTCGACTGAGGGGTAGTCAACACGGGTTGAACGTCCCGAAGTGTGCTACCCCTCAGTCGACTTCGTCGACAGCTCATCCTGCAAGTTCAGACGCGTTTCGTGCGCATCGCCGACGAACCGGTTCGATTTGACCAGCTCGAACCGGTTCGATATAGTGAGTGATGGTATGTCATGGCATGCAGTCGAACCTGACGTGTGCACCGAATCTTTTCTAGACAAGGAGATTCAATGAAGAACACTGTTCAACTCATCACCTACGCCGACCGACTCGGCGACGGCGATATCAAGTCGCTCACCGATATCTTGCGCACTCGTTTCGACGGCGTGTATACCGGCGTACATATTTTGCCGTTCTTTACGCCGTTTGATGGCGCGGACGCAGGATTCGATCCGGTCGATCATACGAAGGTTGACCCTCGTCTCGGTTCGTGGGACGACATCGCCGACCTCAGCAAGACCCATGACATCATGGTCGACACGATCGTGAACCACATGAGCTGGGAATCTCAGCAATTCCAAGACGTCATGAAGAACGGCGAAGCGAGCCCGTACTACAAGATGTTCCTGACCATGAGCACTATTTTCCCCGATGGTGCCACGGAAGAAGACCTCGCCGGCATTTACCGTCCGCGCCCGGGTCTGCCGTTCACGCACTACACTTGGGCTGGCAAGACACGCCTCGTGTGGACCACCTTCACCCCGCAGCAAGTTGACATCGACACTGATTCAGCTGAAGGTTGGGCATACCTGACTTCTATCCTCGACCAGCTGTCCACCAGCCACGTCAAGTTCATTCGTCTCGACGCGGTTGGTTACGGCGCGAAGGAAGCTAACTCCAGCTGCTTCATGACCCCGAAGACGTTCAAACTCATCGAACGAATCAAGGAAGAAGCTGCTGCGCGCGGACTCGAAACGCTCATCGAAGTGCACTCGTACTACAAGAAGCAGGTCGAGATCGCGCACAAAGTCGATCGTGTATACGATTTCGCGCTGCCGCCGCTACTCCTGCATGCGATCTTCACCGGCCGCACTGACGCAGTCGCCCACTGGGTTGACGTTCGTCCGAACAACGCGGTCACCGTGCTCGATACGCACGATGGCATCGGTGTCATCGACATCGGCTCTGACCAGCTCGACCGCAGTCTCAAGGGACTCGTGCCCGACGAGGACGTCGACAATCTCGTCAACACAATTCACAAGAACACGAACGGCGAATCGCAAGCTGCGACTGGTGCCGCTGCGAGCAACCTCGACTTGTATCAGGTCAACAGCACGTACTACTCCGCGCTCGGCTGCAACGATCAGCACTACATTGCTGCTCGCGCCGTCCAGTTCTTCGTGCCGGGTGTGCCGCAAGTCTACTATGTTGGAGCGCTCGCAGGCGCGAACGATATGGACTTGCTGCATCGCACGAACGTTGGCCGCGATATCAATCGTCACTATTACTCGACCGCTGAAGTCGACGAGCAGCTCAAGCGTCCGGTGGTGCAGGCACTCAATGCACTGTGCCGTTTCCGCAACGAACTGCCAGCGTTCGACGGTGAGTTCTCGTACGCGGCTGACGGCGATCGTTCAGTGACGTTGACGTGGACTGCGAAGGATGATGCCGGCACTGTTACGTCGCGTGCGGAAATGGTATTCGAGCCGTCGCGCGCGCTCGGCGCAGACAACGACGCGTCGATCGTAACGTTGCGCTGGACTGACGCTGCCGGCGATCACGAGACTGCCGATCTCATCGCTCAGCCGCCGGTTGTGGCTCGCTGAGTTTGCTTTTGACCCGCTGGGTTGGCCCGCGGCCTATTACGATTGTGGCCTCGCGCTGTTGTTCATGGTATTCAATAGTGCGAGGCCGCAATTTTCCCTTTGGGATGGAGTTATTGCCGTCACATGCATGATCACAAAGTAGGATTGACGTATGTCCAATGAAGCACCCGCGCCAAACCGCAACCAGTCGAACCGGCCGGCAACGCAGTCAACTATGTCCAAAGTGTTCGATCAGGACAACCTATTTTTCCGGTTCATGGCGGTTGTATTCGATCTGATCCAGCTCAACCTGCTCACGCTTGTGTGTTGTCTGCCGATCGTGACCGCCGGCGCGTCGCTCACTGCGATGCACACCGTGTTGTGGCGTATGATTCGGCGCGAAGAAACGTATATTACGCGCGAGTTTTTTGCCGCGTTCAAACGCAACTTCAAACAGGCAACACCGGTATGGGTGGGGCTGTTGCTGGCGGTCGTGGTGATGATCGTTGACGTGATGGTGGCGATTCAGATCGGCGGTGCAATGCGGCTCGCGATGATCGCATTCCTCGTGATTATTGGCGTTGCGCTCGTTTCGTTCGCGCAATGGTATTTCCCGATGTTGTCACGTTATGAGAACACGGTCGGTGGCCATATGCGTAACGCGGTGGCGCTCGCCGTCGGTTGTTTTCCGCGCACGTTGTGCATGCTTGTGATTCTTGTCGCGTTTGCGGTAGTGTACATGCAGTATTTCGTGTACGTGATTCCGTTCATGATTATTTTGGGTATTTCATTGCCGCAGTATTGTTGCGCGTGGCTATATAACCCAGTATTCCAGCGGCTCGACGGCGATGTCGACGCCAAATACCGCCCAATACCCCGCGAAGACTGAGTCGCGACCGCTTGCGCTATTAATTCGTTCACGATGTTTTGGCTCCCCTTAACGGCCAGCTCGTTCTGCAATTACAAACGCGCTACGCAAGAGCGATTTGCAAAGTGAGAGGCAGTTTTTAATATTTGCACAGGTCTTTTTGCAAACTGAGAGGCAGCGTATCCCGTCTATAAGCCCCATATCGGCAGTTTTCAGGACGTATACCCGATTAAAGCTGATTAAAGCTGCCTCTCAGTTTGCAAAAAGACCTGTGCACAGTCGAAAAACTGCCTCTCACGTTGCAAATCGCTTTCCACATGCCTCCAAACTGGGCACAATACGGCCTTCTGTCGTACACTGTTCACTCTTAACGCCTTGTCACCGCTCGCCGCATATACCCCGGCATATAGTGGAATACGGGAAACTCTGGAATCTGAAAAGAGGGTGCGGTGCGTACGATCTGGAGGATTTACACGCGCGATGTTATGCGGATTTTACGCAATCCAGTCGCGCTTGTCGTCACACTTGGTGTCGCTATCATCCCTTCGCTGTACGCATGGTTCAACATTCTCGCCAACTGGGACCCGTATTCGGCCACCGGCAATCTGCAAGTCGCGGTTGCTAACGACGACAAGGGCACTACGAACGATCTTGTCGGCAAGCTCAACGCCGGCCAACAGGTCGTCGCTGAGCTCAAGAAAAACACGTCGCTCGGATGGCGGTTCGTCAACGAAGAACAGGCAATTGCCGGCGTGCAGTCTGGTGAATATTACGCCGCGATCGTCCTACCAAATGACTTCAGTGAGAACTTAGTCGGCTCGGTCACCGGCTCGAAAAACAAGCCGCAAATCAAGTATTACGTCAACGAAAAAAAGAACGCGATCGCGCCGAAAATCACCGACACCGGCGCCACGACTATCGACTCGCAGATCAACGCAACGTTCGTCTCGACCGTCGCTGAAACGGTTGCCAAAACGATCACCGACGCCGGTAATAAAATCGGTGACGCAGCAAACGATACGCAAGATAATGCGATCGGCGACCTGAATACGGTGCTCAAAGACCTCGATGACGTGCAGAAATCACTGTCCGGCCTCGAAACAACGATCGACCAGTCTGGCGGTACGATCGACGACGCAAAACGCAACGTTGCGGATCTCAAGTCGACAATTGCAGCCGCGCGACTCGCGTCCGGCAATGCGGGCAGTCTGCTCACGCAAGCGCAATCCAGTACGCAAGATTTTTCGACCACGCTTGTCGGCAAACTTGACGACAGTTCCGCGCAATTGTCTGCGCTCGCGGTCAACGCAAATCAGGCGGCTGGTACGATTACCGGCACGTTTAATCAGGCGCAAGATTCGGTTGATTCGGTTACGGAAGCGATCAACAAGCCGCTGGGCGATATCGCAACTACGATTAGCTCAGTCAAGGACGCGCTAAACAAGGCTGGCGTTCCCGAATCCACTGACGACCCGATTGGCAAGCGAATTTGGTCGCAGGTGAATGCGATCGACAAAGCTGTACAAACGCAGCAAACGCAAGTCGACACGTTCCACAAGAACACGACGCAGTTCATCACTAGCGGCAAAGATGCGACCGGCAACCTTTCCGGTGCGCTCACGAACACAGCGACCGGCGGTATCGCCACGCTCAACACAGCGCGCGGCAGCCTCACCGGCACGATCGTGCCGAATATCAGTGCCTCCCTGACCAGTTTTTCCGCGCTCAACGGTACGTTAAACGGCACGCTCACCTCGCTCGACGCAACGCTCGACCAAACCAGCGGTCTGCTCGATCAGCTGGCAACCACGCTCAGCCAAACCAAAACCACGCTCAGCACTACGCGCAGTTCGCTGCGCCAAGTGTCCACCGACGTGTCCACTGTGCGGACAGACATCGCTGCGCTCGACAGTTCAGCCGCATACAGCAAAATCCGCGACACGCTTAACCTCGACAGCAAAGGATTCGGCGAGTTCATGGGCACGCCGGTCACGTTGCACACGAACGTCGTCTACCCGGTCGACAACTACGGTTCGTCGGTCACGCCGTTCTACACGAACCTCGCGCTGTGGGTGGGCGGTTTCGTGCTTATCGCAATCTACAAGCTCGAAGTCGACCGCGAATCACTCAAGCACGTCACCGCCACGCAGGCGTATCTCGGCCGTTGGATGCTGCTCATTACAGTCGGCTTTTTGCAAGCGATTATTGCGTGCGTCGGCGATCTCGTGCTCGGCATTCAATGCGAGCATCCGTTCCTGTTCGTACTCGCGGGCGTGTTCTGCTCGTTCGTGTACATCAACATTATTTACGCGTTGGCTGTCGCGTTCCGGCACATCGGCAAGGCCGTCGCCGTGATCCTCGTGATTATGCAGATTCCTGGCGCGTCCGGTCTGTATCCGATCGAGCTCATGCCTGATTTCTTCCGCGCGCTGCACCCGTGGCTGCCGTTCACGTACGGCATCAACGCGATGCGCGGCCCGATCGCCGGCCTGTATGCGAATCATTACTGGATTGACATGGGTCATCTTGCGCTGTACTTGCCGGCCGCGCTGTTCGTCGGCCTCGTGGTGCGGCGGTATGCGATGAACTTGAACGCGCTGTTCGACCGTCGCCTTGGTGACACGGATCTGATGATCACCGAGCACAATTCGATGATTAACGAGCGGGTCAGCTTGTCGCGCGTGTTCCGCGCGGTGTCCGACAGCGCGGACATGCGCAACATGATTAAGCGGCGCGCGCACCGGTTCTTCGCACAGTATCCGCGCATGATTATGGTCGGTCTGGCATCGCTGACGGTGCTGCCGATCGTATTTTTGGTGCTGCTGTTCGTGCTGCCGGCGAAGATTCCGATGCTGACTGCGTGGATTGTGTCGATTATCGTGATCGATACGTATTTGATCGTGGTCGAGTACACGCGCGAGAGTTACGCGCGTCAGCTCGGCGTAAGCGCGATGAGTGCGGACGAGTTCCGCGATGTGATGCTGAACGGTTATGTGTGGTTGCGGCCGCACGCGGCGCATTCGGCGCACGAGGGGCGGCATGCGGCGGCTCATTCGGCAGGAACTTCGACTGCCGTGCCTACGACTTCGCGCGGCATGGCCTCGCGCGATGAAGCGGCAACAGTAGTGATGCCACCGGTTGACGTGAACTACAGTTCGGATATCAGTGAAATCACGCAAGAACTGCCGATTTTCGGTCGGCATCACAGCGGCCGCGGCGTAACGGGTCATGATCGCAATCATCACTCGGCCGATCACACTAACCACAGCGCGGAAGGAGGCGCACGATGAAAAACATCTGGAAAATCTTCGCGCGTGACGTCCGTCAGTCCACGCGTAACGTGATCGCGATTATCGTCGCGGTCGGCCTTGTCATCGTGCCCGCACTGTATGCATGGTACAACATCGCCGCAAGCTGGGACCCGTACGGTAATACAAAATCGCTGAAAGTTGCCGTTGCGAACGTTGATAAAGGCTATAAATCCGATCTCATGCCGATCACGATCAACGTTGGTGAGACTGTCACGAACGCGCTGCGCGCGAATCATGAGCTCGACTGGCAGTTCGTCGATCAAGACAGGGCGATCGACGGCGTGCACTCAGGCGAGTATTACGCGGCGCTCGTTATTCCGAAAAGTTTCAGCGCGGACATGATGACGCTGTTCTCCGACAAAGTTGAGCACGCGAAACTCGAGTATTATCTCAACGAAAAAATCAACCCGATCGCGCCACACATCACCGACCAGGGTGCGTCCACGGTCGCCACGACCATCGATCAAACGTTCGTCAAAACGCTCGGAGAGGTCGCGCTCAACATTGCGTCAAGCGTTGCTGACTATGCGAAAAGCCCGCAAATGTCACAGTATGTGACAAACGCGACCGACCACCTCGCGTCAATGTCGTCCAAATTGAACAGTACTGCCGCGCAAGTCAACGCATACTCGGCACTGCTCGGCTCGGCGAACGATATCATCACATCAACCGATACGCTGCTTGGCTCAGCTGGCTCCGGTGCAGCCGATACGAAGAAAGCTATCGCGCAGGCCCGCGACGGGGTGAGCGGACTCGATCAGGCGCTTGGAGGCGCGACCGACGGCGCGAAAACTGCGCTCAGCCAGGCCAATTCGTCATACGATACGATCGCCAAACAGATCGACGCGGCGTTCGACGATGTGAACGCGCAGTCGACGCAAATCGCCGCATCGCTCACTGATTTGCAGGCAAAAGTCCAGTCGCAAGCGGACGGATTCGGCTCATACGCGGACGCACTTGACAAACTGTCAGGATCGTTGAGTGATCAAACTGGCACGCAGATCGGTGCGCAAGCCGTGGCCGATATTCAAACCGCGCTCGGCAATGCTTCCGCGAAAGCGCGTGAGGCGCAATCCAAGCTTTCAGACGCGGCTGCGGCACTCGGCGAGGCGGCGAAAAAACTCAACTCCGGCACTGCCGACGCGGCCGCTACGCGCCAGCAGCTCAAAGACAAAATCGCCGCTGCGCAACAGTCCGTGGGGCAGTTGTCCGACACGTACGATTCGACACTGAAACCGCAACTCGACTCGCTTGCCTCGTCCATGAGCGATGTGGCTACGCAAACCGGCACAGTTGTGGACGGGCTCAGTGACACGATTAACGGGGTATCTGGCCTGTCACACGGCATCTCTGGCAACATTGCCGACATGCGTACCGCGCTCGGGGACGCATCGAGTGCGCTCACGAACTCGGCCAAGAAACTCGATACGTTGCGTGACACGATCACGTCGACATTGTCGGGCGGGGTGCCGGATTTGTCGTCGCTCACCGACAATCCAGACGCGCTCGCCACCGTGCTGTCTGCGCCGGTGTCCGTTGATCGCATTGCGATATATCCCACTTCAAACTACGGGTCCGCGATGACGCCGTTCTACACGATTCTGTCGATTTGGGTGGGCGCGATCGTGCTTGTCGCCATGCTCAAAGTCTCGATTTCCGACCATGAAAAAGCGAAAATTCTGGGTCTTGGCAACGATTTGCCGCTTGGCGAGGAAATGGGATTGCGCGAGGCGATGATTGCGGGGCGCGCGGCCGGACCTGCTGCGGCGCTTGACGTGCTCATGAAACCGCGCGCCGAATCGCCGGGTAATGCGAGCCGGTTCGGGTTGAAGCTGCATCAGGAATATTTCGGTCGGTACATGATTTTCGGCGTGCTCGCGTTGCTGCAAGGCACGCTTGTGTGCCTCGGTGATTTGCTTTATCTCGGCGTGCAATGCGAACATCCGGTGCAATTCCTGCTCACCGGATGGCTGGCGGCGCTCGTGTTCTCAAACCTCATGTACACGTTGACCGTGTCGTTCGGCGATATTGGTAAGGCTGTGGCTGTGGTGCTACTTGTTGTGCAGGTGGCCGGTACGGGCGGTACATTCCCGATCGAAACATTGCCGCCGTTCTTCCAAGTGCTGTCGCGCTGGCTGCTGTTCCCATACGGAGTGGACGCGATGCACGCGGCGATGGCTGGGTCGTATGGACTTGAGTATTGGGTGTCAATGGGCAAACTCGCGCTGTTTTTGGTGCCATCGCTGCTGCTGGGGCTGGTGCTGCGCAAGCCGGTGATTCGGCTTAACGACTGGATTATTCGCAACTTGGAGAGTACTAAGGTGATGTGAGGTTTGGGGCTTGGCCTTGGCCTTGGCTGTGCGAGGTGGCAGGCTGCAGGCGGGCTGACAAAACGCGTGCGTGGCACGGGCCATAAGTGCAGGACGAATGTCAAAGTTGGTGTAGCAGAGCTTTCTTTAATCTGAGAGGCACTTTTTGCGTATTGCATGGGTCTTTCTTCAAACTGAGAGGCAGGCACTCGACCTGACACACGCCGTATATACCCCCTAACGTGGGTTAGAACGGCTTTGAGACGTAAGCGCCTGCCTCTCAGTTTGAAGAAAGACTCGTGCACAGATGAAAAACTGCCTCTCAGTTTGCAAATTGCCCATTTTTTTTTGAGTCACTGCAATGGGTAGCATGGATGGCATGGATGTCAGACTGATCGATGAGAGCCGATACACCGAAACGATGAGCAACACGGTGCTGCCGGCGTTGGCGCAGTGTCGTGCCGAAGGTTGGATGGAGCCGGCAGATGTAGAAGGATTGCCGGCGTTGCCGGGTTCTGGTTGGCGGCAAAGCGGTGCAGGTCCAGCAGACGTTGCAGCTGAAGTTCACGTCGGCCAACTGCACTATGTCTGTTATGACGCAGCCAAATTCGACGCACTGCGCGAAGACGACGCGACTGGCATCTTTCGAGGTGCGATCGTGATCTCCCACGGATTTACCGAGTTTTCGACGAAATATGCCGAAATGATTTGGTATTTCCTGCTTTCTGGATATTCAGTTTGTTTCATGGAACATCGCGGTCACGGGTATTCCGCGCGCGATGTCGAGCAGAACTGGCTTGTGTGGATTGACGACTGGCGGCGATACGTAGCCGATTTGGCGAAGTTTGCGGACACGGTCGGCAAGCAGTACGCTGACGGGCGACCGCTCAATCTATTTTGTCATTCAATGGGCGGCGGTATTGGTGCGGCTGTGCTTGAGCAGCATCCGACCCTGTTTGATAAGGCAGTACTGTCCTGCCCGATGATCGCCCCGGCTACCGGTATCCCGAATTGGCTGGCTCGTGCGCTCGCCGAAGTAATGTGCGGTGTTGGATTCGGACGCCACGCAGTGTTTGGCCAAGGACCGTTCACGCCGGAATATAATCCTGAAGAAAACGTGGGCGCGTCCGATGCGCGAGCCCGTTGGTATCATGCGCAACGTTGTGACGACGAACACTATCAAACTAATGCGGCAACGTTTGAATGGGTGCGTCAAGCGCTGCGGTTGTCTCATGCGGTGTTGCGACCGGAGGCGTGCGCAAATATCGAGACGCCAATCTTATTGTTCCAAGCTGGTCGTGACATATGGGTGCTCAATGAACCGCAAAACCGGTTCGTAGCCAATGTCAAGGCTGGTGGCGGCGATATCCAGCTGATTCGCTACCCGAATTCGTTGCACGAAATATTCCGCATGCCCAATGACACACTCGACCCATACCTCAAGCAGATCTTGAGTTTTTACGAATCCAACGAAATTCAGTCGCTGTAACGTGTGCCAAGTTGGGCGTGAGTGTCAGGTTCCATGATGCGGTAAATTCCCCATGATGCGGTAAACGCGAAACCTACTATTTCCCCAAAACGGCTAAATTTCGCCATTTTGCTAAACCGCATCATGGGTGTTTTACCGCATTATGGGGAATTTACCGCACGATGGGGGAAGGTTGTGGTGCGGCAGGGGTGTACCACGTAACGCACGATGCATTGTCGCAACATGCGCGCGAGTAGACTCGCATGCGTTGCACCCGATAGCGCTCGTTATTGTGAGTTCCACGAACGTCACGCGCGGATTATTGAAGTAGGAATAAAAGAAAGGAACGTCAATGACTTACGACTTCACATCCATCATGGATCGTCATGGGAAAGATGCCATCGCGGTGGATGCGCTCGGCACCATGCCGGGTATGGCACCGGAACCGCCCAAGCCGGGTTTCGACGCCATACCGATGTGGGTCGCCGACATGAACTTTCCCACCGCCCCGACTATCACTGAAGCAATCATCGAACGCGCCAAGCATCCTGCGTTCGGCTACTTCAGGCCGACCGACGAATATTTCGATTCGATTATCCGCTGGCAGTCCACACGCAACAGCGTAACCGGACTGTCCAAAGAACATATTGGTTACGAAAACGGTGTGCTCGGCGGCGTGATCTCCACACTCACCGCGTTCGCCGCGCCGGGTGACTCAGTGCTCCTGCACAGCCCGACCTACATCGGCTTCACCGATTGCATCGAACGCAACGGCTTTCACATTGTGCACAGTCCGCTTACGCGTGACGCGGACGGTATCTGGCGCATGGATTTCGACGATATGGACCGCAAACTCAAGGAGAATAACATCCACGTCGCCGTGTTCTGCAGTCCGCACAACCCGACTGGTCGCGTGTGGGAGCGCTGGGAAATCGAGCGCGCGATGGAGGTCTACAAGGCGAACGACGTCGTGGTGATTTCCGACGAAATTTGGTCCGACATCATTCTCGACGGCCACAAGCACATCCCGACTCAGTCGGTCAGCGAGGATGCGCGCAATCGCACGGCCGCGTTCTACGCGCCGAGCAAGACGTTCAATCTCGCTGGTCTAGTCGGCAGTTACCACATTATTTATAACAAGTATCTGCGCGACCGCATCGTTGCGAAGGGCTCAAAATCGCACTATAACGACATGAACGTGCTGTCGATGCACGCGCTGATCGGTGCGTACAAGCCCGAAGGATACGAGTGGTGCGACGAGTTGCGCGAGGTACTCACCGGCAACGTGAATTACGCGGTCGATTACATTCGCGAACATTTTGACGGTGTGTCAGTCGCCAAGCCGCAGGGTACGTACATGCTGTTCCTTGACTGCTCTGACTGGTGCGCGGCGCACGGCGTGGGCTTGTCTGAGCTGGAAAAGCGCGGCTGGGATGTGGGTGTTGCATGGCAGGACGGACGGCCGTTCCACGGTGCGTGCGCGATTCGCATGAACCTCGCACTGCCGCTCAGTCGTGTGCAAGAAGCGATGCGCCGACTTGACCAGTACGTCTTCAACGCTGACTGATTGATACTGCTGACGGTTGCATGTGACACGGCCGTAACTGAGCACGCGTTTCAACATGATGACTCAGTTACGGTCGTTTTTTGGATATTTGCCGGCCGTAACTGAGCACATGTTGTACCACTGTGATGCGGTTATGGCCGCGCGATACAATGCGATGCGCAATATATCAGTATCGTATATCAGTATCGTGCTAGGGGAGACTGTCGGCAACTCATGGCAGAGCGTGGCAAGATTGTGGCTAAATCAGACGTTTCAACTGCAACGCCGACCGCGACGGCGCCTTCCGCGCGCAACCGCACACCGTCGCTCGAACGCACGCCGCGTGACCTCATCATTGGCGCGCTACTCGTGCTTGCGGGCGGCGTGATGTGGGGCACGAACGCAACCGTCTCAAAAATCCTCATGGATTCGTATGCGGCCGATCCGCTGTGGATCGCCTGCGTGCGCGAGCTCCTTGCCGGTGCGATGTTCCTTGCCTGCGCGGGCGTGACTGAGCCACGGCTGGTCGTTGGTTTGGCTCGCGACCGCGCATCGTATCCGAAGATGATCGGTTGCGCGCTGGTCTGCGTGCTTGCCGTGCAGGTTGCGTACCTGTCGGCGATCGACTGGACAAATTCGGCGACGGCGACAGTGTTGCAAAGTCTCAACTTGCTGTTTGTACTTGTGTTTGTATGTGTGCGCGGGCGGCGGCTGCCGGTGGCTCGCGAGACGATCGGCGTGGCGCTCGCGTTTGCTGGAACGGTTTTGCTCGCGACTGGCGGCGATTTAGCAACGTTGCGATTACCGTTGATGGGCTTGCTTTGGGGGCTGATTGACGCGGCTGCGACGAGCGCGCTGTCGATTATGCCGGTGAAGTTGATCGCGCGATGGGGCAATCTCGCGGTAAACGGAGCGATGTTCGTGATTTCGGGACTGGTATTGTTACCGTTCGTGCGGCCGTGGTCGGATGCGCCGGTGCTGGATTGGTTCGGACTGCTGCTGATGACGTATACCGTGGTCGGTGGTACGTTTGGTGCGTTCTGGGCGTTTTTGGCTGGGACGATGCGTATCGGTTCGATGCGAGCGACGCTACTCGGTACAAGCGAGCCGATCGCCGCGACGATTTCGGCCGTCGTGTGGACCGGCGCAGTCTTCGCGCCGACTGATCTCGCCGGTTTTGCGATGATCCTCGCAATGGTATTTCTTGTGCGCTAGTTGTTCCCGCGTCAGAAGCTCGTTTCCGGTGTCGCGGCTCCCCTTGTTAGGGGAACTGTCAGCGTAGCTGACTGAGGGGTAGTTACACCTTCGGAC
Organism: Bifidobacterium hapali; assembly: GCF_002259755.1. GTDB lineage: Bacteria > Actinomycetota > Actinomycetes > Actinomycetales > Bifidobacteriaceae > Bifidobacterium > Bifidobacterium hapali. The sequence goes on along the minus strand of NZ_MWWY01000019.1, from coordinate 14,830 downwards.
GTTCGACCCGTGTAACTACCCCTCAGACTGTTTCGCGGCCAGCTCCCTTGGCAATGGAAGCTACTATTAGTGCAGCCGCTTGAGCGGTAGCCAACATGGCTGAGATGTTCCAACGTTGGCTACCCTCTGAAACAACTTGCTACGTCATTGTGACCGCTCATGGAGTAATGCTCGACTACTTTGCTTGGATATCTCCATACTCACGCAAGTAAGGTATTCCTGATTAGTGATCTGAGACGGCTGCTTTCTCGTGTCAATATGTTCCTATCGCAGTCCGACTGCAATGGATGCATTGGTCAGATTTATGGAACCGTCAGTGACGTATAGGCTGACCATGTCACCGTGGTGTTCACATACGCGTGTATTGAGTGCAATGTCGTTCACATAGAGTGTAGCAACCGTGTCATCGACAATAAGTCGTATATGGTACGTCTGACCGGCATGTAGCGCAATAGGTCGTTCCAATCCGATGTTCATGAACGAGAACCAGATATAATTTGGGTTTTTCTCGGATATGAAACGATTTTCGGCCACTGGAAAATGGAATTGGTAAGACTCTTTGGTTGTCGGATCTTCGTAGAAACGAATGCCGAAGTTTCTTGTTGTCTCAGTGAACGTAATATCGGCTTCAAGGGAGAAAAGTCGCCCGCAATCGACGGTGTTGTCAATAACTGTAAGTGCTTGTTCAACTCGTCCGTCGTCGCAGGATAACGTGCAATCGCATAGCGACTGGCGGTCTGCAAACGCCTCCCATAATGTGTCTGGCGTTTTAACTCCGAGTGTTCCGTCCTCACGCTGGATAATCTCGTGTGGTACGAATGTGCCGCCCCATTCATAATTATTGCGATCATCGTTGTCTTCGCGTGTGCCAACCCAACCGAATAATATACGATGTCCGTTCAGTTCGAATGTGCGGCCAGCATAGTAGGCGCTACCGTCAAAGGCATCATCACTCGGCGCGGTCCACGGGCCTTCGAGGCTGCGTGACATACGATAGACCATTTTCTTCTTATCACTGTATTCGGTGATGATGTGATACCACCAGTCTCCCATACGGAAGAGGTCAGGCATTTCGTGCATCGTATAGATATTTGGGGCCCAAAAATCACCTTGGAACTGCCAATGTTCGAGATCTGTAGATGTAAACCATACTGTGCATCCGGTTTGTTCTTCTTTTGGACCAGCTTTGCGTGTGCCGAGAATGAGCACGTAACGGTTGCGTTCATCGTCCCAGATGATCCATGGATCGCGCCATTCGTCAGGATCGTAACCAGGCTGTGGCGGAAGTTCAACGGCATCTCCGGTTTTCTCCCAATGATACAGATCTTCGCTAATGGCATGCAGAAGTACTTGAGCGGCTTTACCTTGTGCTGAGTAATCCCGATTGTAACCAGTATAGAAGATGTGGTACTTGCCTTCATCTTCGAAAACGGAACCTGCGAATATAAACTGGTCCTGTGCGTTGTAGTCGCCGCGGGGAATTGCCACTCCGTGATCTTCGTAGGTCACGAAGTCTTTGGTGGTAGCGAGATCCCAGCCGAATGGTTCTCCGAACGGTTTTGGATTGCGGTTATCGCGCTGATGGAACAGGAAATATGTATCGTCTACACCGAACGGCATGCAGTCGCCAAACCATGTGCCAGGAAACTGATAATACAATCTTTGCATTGCGCTCTCTCCTTTGTGATCGCTTATGTATAGTTTTATTGCTCGGTCTCGGTTTGTTTTTAGATATTCCGATAGTTAAGTCATTGTTGACTCCCGATGTAACCACAGAATAGGTTGATATCGGTACGGCAGCAAGCAAGTTGCTCGCAGTATTGGAATATTGTGGTGACTGCGGTGCTATCTTTCCCTTGCAATAATGCGGTTTTTGAATGATTTTAGAGTATATGAGTTCGGCGTGTCGAACCGGTTCGACACGCCGAAGTGGGAATAATTGACGAACCGGTTCGAGAATGTTATTCTAAATTCAGTTCTTCTCGAACCGGTTCGATTCGAGAAGAGGAGAAAGAAAAACAGCAAGAAACACAGTGGGTTTCAGGCTGCAATATTTCTCGAAAACACCTTCGTGAGCAGGGAAGCCACGAATAGTGGTAAGGAAAGGAAAACACAATGGCACGGTTCTCTTGGATGAAGATTGGTGCTGCTGCAACTGCCACCATCCTATCTTTGGGTATGTTGGGAGCTTGCGGTAGTAGTACAAACAGCAATGCCACTAAGATCACTCTCTTTAACTCTAAAGTCGAAATTCAGGATCAGATGGAGGAAATGGCTAAGAAGTACTCCAAGGAGAAAGGTGTTGACCTTGAGGTCTACTACTCCAATGATACTGTGGCTGCCCACCTTGCAACTAAATATGCTTCTAAGGCGCCATACACCATCTCTATGGTGGACGATAAGGATATTTATTCGTTAGCTAAGGAGCATGCAGTTGATCTGTCTGATGAAGACTGGGTCAAGGATACGGACTATGCGTTGTCTGTAGACGGCAAAGTATATGGCTTCCCGACCACTGTCGAGGCGCGAGGCCTGATCTACAATGCTGATGCGATCAAGAAGATCACGGGTAAAGACTTTGACCCATCAACCATTAAGACCACCGATGATTTCAAGGCGCTCATCAAGGAGCTTAAGGCTGGTGGTATGGAAACTCCGACTGGTGTGCTAAAAGAAGATTGGTCTTTGGCTGGTCATTATTTGCCACAAGTTTATGAGGAGCAAACCGACGTTGACGCGTTTGTTGACAGTCTGTTGAAGGGTTCCGCTGATTTACAGAACAATGAGAAGTGGAACTCGCTGATGGACACGTTCGATGTTCTGAAAGATAACAACTACGCGAAGTCCTCCGCCATCTCTGCAGAGCGTGAAACTACCGAACAGAAGCTGGCCGATGGTGAAATTGCTTTCATGTTTGGTGGTAACTGGGATTGGTCTGTGATCAACCAGTACAACGAAGAAGCCAACCTCGGTATGATGCCGGTGCCTCAGAATATGGATGATGGTTCTAATGAAAAGCTCGTGGGTGGCGGTTCCAAGTTCATGTTCATTGATTCCTCTGATCAGACTACCGATGCTCAACGTCAGGCTGCCAAGGATTTTCTGAACTGGCTCGCCACTGATCCTGACGGTCAGTCTTTCATCGTTGATGACTGCTCGCTTGTATCTCCATTCAAGTCCAATACGCTTGAAGTCAAGGATCCGCTGAGCAAGTCTGTCAAGGAATACGCCGATTCGGAGAAGCTTTACCCGAACTACAGCCACCTGCCCGATGATCACTTTTCTGTATTAGGTGCTGAATTCCAGAAGTATCTTGCTGATCAGGAAGATCGCAATGGTCTTGCTGATGCGATCCAGTCTTACTGGAAGACTGCCAAGCTCTCGGGTGTCGCTGCCTGATTTTGTTCTCTGAACATGAATCAGTAACCACATAATAATCAATGTCAATTTGGTTGGGGCATCACGTCGTAGTGATGTCCCAACCGCTGGACATGAATGGAATTGTGATGAAGCAAAGCAAGTTTTCATACAAGCTAGGGCAGTTCCTGATGTTCGCTGGGCCGGCCGGAATTTTATTCTGCGCTGTTGTCGTGCTGCCGTTCATCTATGGTATCTACCTCACTTTTACGAGCTGGGACGGCGTTTCTAACGCCAAGCCGTTCGTTGGTTTCTCTAACTATCAGCAGGCGTTCACTGATACCGCATATTGGGCCGCACTGGGGCGGACTGTTGTTTACTCGGTTATCGCTGTTGTTCTTATCAACATTGTTGCCTTCCTGCTGGCGTACGCGGTGACCAGTGGTATCAAAGGGCAAAACTTCTTCCGTGCAGGCTTCTTTATTCCGAACCTTATCGGCGGTATTGTTCTTGGCTATGTGTGGAAGTTTGTTTTTAATCGCGCATTTGTTGCTATTGGTGAAGTGATTACTAGCAACAAGCCGGATTCATTGTTGGGAACACCGAACGGTGCGATGTTTGCACTCATCATTGTTTCGGTCTGGCAATACGCCGGCTACATGATGCTCATCTACGTGGCGGGCTTCATGAGCGTGGATCAGAGCCTCAAGGAAGCAGCCATGATCGATGGTTGCAATTCCACCAAAGCTATGTGGCACGTTATCATTCCGCTGATGCGCTCCTCTTTCGTACAGTGCATCTTCTTGAGCACTACTCGATGCTTTATGGTGTACGATCTCAACCTTTCACTCACCAAAGGCGAGCCGTTTAACCAATCGGTACTCGCCGCAATGCATGTTTACAATCAGGCATTCGTTTACAAGAATTACGGCATCGGTCAGGCAGAAGCTCTGATCCTCTTCGTCATCTGCGCAGTCATTGGTGTGCTACAGGTGTACGTCGGTAAGAAGGGTGAGGTGGCAGCATAATGGCAGGCCAAAAAAGCACTCAATCCAAAATCGTTCATGGCATTGTGATCGTGGTACTAGTAATTGCTCTTATCGCGTTCCTATTCCCGTTCGCACTGGTGATTATCAATGTCTTTAAGAAAAAGGCAGATATTAACACTGATCCTTTAGCGTTAATCGGTAAACGTGGCTTTATCTTGGATAACTTCCCTGAAGCCATGGAGAAAATGAACTTCTGGACGGTGTTTGGAAACTCCGCGATCATCACTATCTCCGCTACGATACTCACGGTGCTTGTTTCCGCAATGGCGGCATATGTGATCGTTCGCAATCCGTCTTGGAAGGCGTGCTCTATTTTCTTTGCGGCAATGGTAGCTTCAATGGTTATCCCATTCCAGGTCCTGATGGTTCCGCTGGTGTCCATGTACGGTGGCTTGTTCAATCTCCTGAACCATCGACTTACGTTGATTCTTATGCATGTCGGTTTCTCTGTGTCGCTGGCTGCGTTCATGTTCCATGGTGCGATTAAAACCAACGTGCCGGTTGAGCTTGAAGAAGCGGCAGGCATCGACGGCTGCACCACATGGCGCACCTTCTGGACGATCGTGTTCCCGCTACTCAAGCCGACGATCGCAACCATCACGATCATTGATGCGATGGCGTTCTGGAACGATTACCTGCTGCCGTCGCTGGTACTTGGTGAACGTGAGCTGTACACCATCCCGATTGCTACACAAATCTTCTATGGCACGTACTCTAACGATATCGGCCTTATCATGGCCGCACTGCTGCTCGCCATGCTCCCGATCCTCATCCTGTACCTGTTCCTCCAGCGGTACATCGTCGCCGGCGTGACTTCCGGCGCGGTCAAGGGCTGAGTCAGGCACGGCTGCACGCAAACGACGTGTGCGACCAAACAACAATGCCCGTTACCTCCTCGCTTCCGCGGTGGTGACGGGCATTGCTGTACCTGCGATCCTGCGCGACACTGATATTTGCCAAGCCAGCAATCGCGCAATCGCGACAGAAACAAACGCAATAATTGAAAGGAATCATCCACGATGAGCTGGAACGCAACCGCACTCGACGCACTCACCCATACGCAACGTTACGAAAGTCGCGCAATCACCGCGGAAAATCCGACCGGAGCTAAAGGTGCGGGCGGTACAGCAGTCAGTCCGCTCGGTCCGTCGCGCAAGGGTCGTCCCTGCCTCAACAACGTGCAGCCGGGCGAAACTGTCACGTTAGCCGACATCGCCGGTGCGGGTGCGATCACGCACATCTGGTTTACTGTCGACGAGAAGACGACGGATGCTGACTGTTTCGTACTACGCGACCTCGTATTGCGCATGTATTGGGATGACGAGGAGACGCCCAGCGTTGAAGTGCCGCTCGGCGACTTCTTCTGCTGCGGATTCGCTCGTGCTTGCTTCGTCAACTCCGCGCCCGTCGCCGTCGTGCCGAATCGCGGATTCAACTGTTACTGGCGTATGCCGTTCCGCTCACACGCGCGCATCACGATCGAAAATCAACATGCGAATCCAATCCCTGCGCTGTTCTACCAAATCGACTATCGACTCGACGACGAGCCGCCAGCAGACGATCTCGCACACTTCCATGCACAGTGGCGACGCCAACCGATCACTGATCTCGGTCACGATTACGTTGTACTGGACGGCGTGCGCGGTCGCGGCCACTACGTCGGTACGTACCTCGCACTATCCACGCTCGAACGCTACTGGTGGGGCGAAGGCGAGATGAAATTCTACATCGATGGAGATGAGGACTATCCGACCATCTGCGGTACCGGTACAGAAGACTATTTCGGCGGCTCGTGGAGTTTTGCAAAACAAGTCAACGGTCGCACTGTCGAGCAAACTTACTGCACGCCGTATCTTGGCTACCCGTACTATTCACGGCATGATGAGCTCATTCACAACGATTACCACAATGACGACGTGCCGCCGCAGCGTGGTTTCTATCGTTGGCATATTCCGGACCCGATCACGTTCCAGCACGATCTCAAAGTCACGTTGCAACAAATCGGTGTTGGCTATCGCGGACTGTTTGAGCGACGCGACGACGTGACCACCGTTGCGTATTGGTATCAAAGCGAGCCGCACGCGCCGTTCCCCGCACTGCCGCCGACCGACGCACGCTGGCCGCGGTAATAATTTCTGCCCTGTGCGTGGTTGTGTGCGGTTGTGCGTAAATCGCGCGCAAACGTGCGACAAATCGCAGATCACAAGGCGAGAGAAAGGAGCGCGACAATGGTAGGCATGCGCGACGTCGCCAAGCACGCGGGCGTATCGCTGAGCACAGTATCACTGGTCGTCAATCACAGCGGATACGTGTCCGACGACATGCGCTCGCGCGTCGAAGAAGCGATGACATCACTCAACTATGTTCCCAACGAACTCGCTCGCAATCTGTATCGCGGCCGTACCAATCTCGTCGGCGTGATCGTGCCGACCGTGCGTCATCCGTTTTTCGCTGCGCTCATCGCCGCACTGCAAGGCGCGCTCGCAGAACGCGGATTACATACCATGCTGTGCTCCACCGTCGACGCAAATCAGAGCGAAGTTGACTGTATCGATATGCTGCGTCGGCACATGATGGACGGTCTGATCATGGCCGCGCACACCGAGCATGAGCCGGTCTACTGGACGTCGATCAACCGTCCGATCGTCGCAGTCGACCGATATCTCGGCGCGGGTATTCCAGCCGTTGGTTCCAACCATGATTACGGTGGCCAGCTCGTTGCTGAGCATCTCATCGCCACGGGCGCGCGTCACGTTGTTTCCGTCGGCGGTCCGCGATCGCAGTTCATTGACTACGGCGGCGGCATGGGTACCACGTTCCCGACTGTTCACCTGCATGCTGCGCTCGAAGGACTGCTCGACGAAGCTGGTATTCAATACGATTACGTTGAGGCTGGCGAGGTTTCTGAACTTGTCCACCAGCGAGACGTTGCGCAGCATGTGTTCGACAACTATCCGGATGCGGATGCGATTGTCGGGTCTGATTATATTGCGGCATACGTGGTGCAATCTGCACTGCAGCGAGGATTACGGATTCCCGATGATGTGCAGATTGTTGCGTATGACGGCACAGGTATGGCTGATCTTGCCGGCGTGAGACTGACGTGCGTGCGGCAGAATTTCGCTGCGCTCGCCGAACGTATTGTGACGCGACTTATGCAAGCATGCGAAACGGCCGACGGCAAACTTGACGCCGATCAGGTGGGCGTGATCGACATGAGTGATCGGGATACTGCGTCACCGCATGATGTGGCCGAAGCGATGGACCGCGTGCCAGTTACCTTCCATCAAGGCGACAGCACGCGACAATGCGCGCCAGCTGCTATGTAGGCTGTCAAAGCTGCCGCGTGATGTCGTTCGCGCATTAATCAACGTATAGTTGGTCGCTCGAAACCAACGTGATATGTGTATCCATAAGAGCAAGCTGTTGCAGTGCTGGTTCAAATCCGTTGAGAGAAAACAGATAGTAGTAGATGTCGCTGGCTGTGAACGCTACGGCTTTAGTTTGCAAGGCTCGCAATATGGCGGTGTCGACTTGTTTGCTACGGAATTTGCATTCACCGAGTATTACTTGTTTGCTATCTCGGCTGGTTGCTGCCACATCAATCTCGTTGTGTCTGTCCCACCATCGTCCGATATCGGTTGCGCGGAAAGGTAGTTTGCCGGCAATACTTTGTATGCGTAACCATTGTGCGCAGATTTTCTCGAATGGTGTTGCGGCAAAGTTATGCAACATTGGCTGAATGCTGTGCTTCCATACGCCATTTATGTCGCCCATGTCGAGGTCGGAGCGGTTGGGGAATACGAACGCATACCAGAAGCGGAAGAAACCGTCGGTGATTTGGTAGAGGCCGCGCATGCCTTTGGACTGTTCTACTAGTTTTGATCCTACCGGAAGTTCTCGGGTAAGAATGCCAACTTCTATGAGATTACCAATATATACGCTCACTTTCTGCGCGGGTAACATCACTCGATTGGCGATGTCACTTAGTTGCGTTGCGCCCATCGCTACTGTCTGAATGATTGCGTTATAGATGGCGATTTCGCGGAATTCCTGTCGCATGAGGAACTCTGTTTCACTGTATAGAGCTGCGCCTTTGGTGAGAATTCGTTGCTTGACGTTGGTTTCTAAACTCTTGTCTGGATCAAATTGTGCGAGATAGTGCGGAATGCCGCCTAAGATCGAATATGCGAGGATGCGATCTTCTACGTTGTAATTTGGCAGGAACTCAGCAGCCTCACGATATGACATGGGTTCCATTTTGAGAATACCTGTGGCTCGTCCGTATAGCGGCGCTTTTTCGGAAAGAAGTTCTTTCTCGATGAAACTCATTGCGCTACCGCAGATTATGATCATGAGATTTTCATGACACAAAGTATGATCCCATAGGTTTTGTAGTACTGATGGCAGCGACGGATCAGATTTGACTAAATATGGGAATTCGTCAAAAATGATGAGCTTCCGTGCGTTGCCAAACGGTAGTGAGCTGATGTCTCGTAGTGCACTTTGCCAATCGGTGTATTGACTTACATAACGTCCTGCTGGAGCGCCTGCCTCAAACATTTGTCGAGAGAATGATGCAAGTTGTTCCTCTTTAGTAGAAGATTGTGCGGCAAAAAACACGCATTGCTTACCTGCGGCGAATTGAGACAAGGCTTCGGTTTTGCCAACTCGACGGCGACCATAGAGAAACACGAGTTGTGCTTTTTTGTCTGCATAGCAGGATTCAAGGAATTCAAGTTCGTGGGTTCTGCCAATGAATGTCATATTCAAATCGTAATTTGTCAAATCGTGATTTGTCAAATTACGATTTGAATAATTTGGCTGTTGTTTGTGTGGCGCCGCACACGGCGATGCGTATCACTCATTACTGAGCATCGACAACATGTACATAGGTAGATACGTAACGTTGTTCTCTTCGCAGACGTTAGTTTCTGCGAAAACGTACGCCTTGTCGATACCGTATTCAGGAATCGACATCGCTTTGTCGAGCGCACTATGCGAGCGAAAATATGATCCAGATTTAATCTCAAGCGCTAGTACATCTCCATCGTTCGTTTCAACGAGTAAATCAAGCTCTCCGACATTCCTCTTGGTGAAGTAATACAGATGATTGAAGCCGTGAGCTGCTAACTCTTGTGCTGCGACATTCTCGTATACTCCGCCCATATTCATTGACGCACGTCCGTCGAGAATACCAACTGACGATCGTTTCCCGTATGAACCGACCAACAGTCCAACGTCCGAATAGAACAGTTTAAGCAAACGACGTTCCTGATTCGTGATAAGCGGCGCTGTGGGCGCGACTACATTGAAAACGGGCAATGCCACGTTAGCGCGAGTAAGCCAGAGGAATTCATCTTCGATCTGTGCATACCGCTTAATATCAGTAATGGAATTGACATGGAATCGTCGGTTTTGACTTTGTAATTCGCCGGGAATGAGACGATAGATTTCCTGAATAGTGAGTCGGTGCTCTTTAGGAGCGTATTGCTTAATGTCGTGCTCGTAGTACGTGCGGATATTTGCTTGTATTGCGCGTACAGGATCAATGGTGTTGTGATCGAGAAATGCGGTGACGGCTGCAGGCATACCGCCTACTAGTACATAACGATGAAACAGGTCCGTGAGCCGTTGGTGGACGAAGTCTGGTACTTCGGTCATGGCTGTGAAGCTGTTGCGCACAATATCAAATGCGGTGGTAACAAGTCCGTTCGCCCAGCAAAACTCTTCAAAATCGAGCGGATACATGGTGAACTCGTCTAAATATCCAACAGGCAGTGATCGAACATCTTCGAGTTCTACTCCGAGCAGTGATCCCGAGAGAATATAGTCGTAGTCTCCTTTATCTACAAGACCTTTGATAAAGGTAACTATGTTGGGACACTGTTGAATCTCATCAATAAATACCAGTGTTGTGCCGGCGACGAGAGGCTCATTGGCTTCAATGGAAATACGCAATAAAAGGTCGTCGGGACTCGTCGCTTGACTGAATGACTTGCGTGCAGTGTCGTTGAGCGCGAGGTTAAATTCGACCATATGTTCATATTCGGTGCGGCCAAACTCTTCAATAATAAATGTTTTACCGACTTGCCTAGCACCTGTTACTAGTAACGCTTGCTTTCCTTTGTGCTCTTTCCAGAATTTGATGCGCTCATATGCTTTGCGTTTCAATGTTTACCGTCCCTTACGTTGCACTCGTCAGATTCTATATATAGCTTAATTGTACATTTATCAGATTCTCATTGAGTACGAATTCTGCATTCGTTGCATTCTATAAGCCGCTGAAACTGGCATTCGTTGCGATATCGATACATTGAAGTATTGTTAAACCGGTTCGATATATTGCCCGGAATGCGCTGATGCATCGCGTTCCGGGCATTTTGTGTTGCCTGATGGACTCCTGAGAGACTCCTGATGAGCCACAAATGGCGACACAACAATTCTTGGAAGAAGGAGCACGCTGTTGACTAGCGACTTGACCGATGCGACGAATAAGTCGCCACTTGAATTCCCTCAAGTGCACGATCCGATGGCCGACCGCTACGGCCGCACCCCCTCCATCGCCGATGTAGTGCGTCTCGGCACCGGTTTTACGGTCAGCCTCATCATCACCGGTATCGTCTGGGTATCGCTGTCATCCATCCTCGTGCCGCAGCTTGTCGATCAGATCGCGCCCGGCCAGCGCGAAGCGTTCATCGGTACAATCAACAGCGTCGGCTCAGTGGTCGCGCTACTCGCGAACATCATCTTCGGTACGTTCTCCGACCTGACCCGCTCGCGCTGGGGTAAGCGCACGCTGTGGATCATCAGCGGTGGCATCTTGTGCGGTGCGTGCGTGGCCGGCCTACTCGTCACGCGTTCACTGCCGCTCATCCTGCTGCTATGGTGCGGCATGCAGCTGTTCTACAACTGGATGAACGCGCCATTCGTCGCCACACTGTCCGACCGTGTGCCCGACAAGTTTCGCGGTTCCGTATCCTCGTTCATGGGTGCGGGTGGCGTGCTCGGCCAGACCGCCGGTTCGCTGGTCGGCTCGCTGCTCATTAGCAACATTAATCTGGGATTCGCTCTCGGCGCTCTCGGCTTCGCGCTTGTCGGCATCATCGTGGTTGGTATTTGGCCGCGCGAACCCTCCAATCTCGACGAGGCACGAGCACCGCTCAGTGTCAAAGCTGTACTGCGCGCATTCATTCCGCCGCACGGTAAGGGCGCGCGCAACTTCTACTTCGCGCTGTTCGGCCGTCTCATGATGGTCGCCGGCTACCAGATGATCAACGGCTACCTGCTGTATGTGGTCAAGTACTACACGTTCGCCGACTCGGGTTACGACGACGACCAGCTCAAGAAAGCCGCGGCTGGTGTGATCGCAACCATGTCGGTGATCACGATGATCGTGTCGCTGCTCGCCGCGCTCATCTCCGGCCCGATTTCCGACCGACTCGGTATGCGTAAGATTCCGGTCGCGCTCGCCAGCGTACTGTTTGCCGTGGGTGCCGCGATGCCTTGGATTTTCCACAATGCGTGGGGCATGTATCTGTTTGCGGCGATCGCCGGCTTCGGGTACGGCGTGTATAACGCGATCGATCAGGCACTGAACGTCTCGATTTTGCCGAATCCGCAGGAAGCTGGCAAGGATTTGGGCGTGCTCAATATGGCGAATACGCTGTCTACAGTGCTTGGCTCGCTGCTCACGTCGGGCGTGGTTATGGCGACCGGCGGCAACTATGGTCTGGTGTTCCCGGTGTGCATCGTCGTGGTGCTTATCGCCGCGTTCCTGATTATGCAGATTCGCGATATTCGATAGCTCGCATGCGCTTAATTGCGGCTCTCTTTGCCTTTAATTGATAGGATGGGCTGTCGTCGAAGACGACTGAGGGGTAGTCACACGGACTGGAACGTTCAACACGTCTGACTACCCCTCAGTCAGTTACACTGACAGCTCCCCTAGCAAGGGGAGCCGAGGAAAAACAGCGCTGCTGTTTGCGTAACGGTGCTGTCCTTGCAAGGAGAGCCTTTTCCTTATTGATGTGTATCGCGCGGTCGCTACCATATTTTTATAGAGAAGATCACATGGTAAGGGAGAAGATGGTCGAACTATGACCGCAGACAATATTGAGCAGCCCGATAATCAGTCGCCGCAACCGAAACCGCTACCCGGCCAAATCTACATCCGCCCAGGCATCGACGATCGTCCTGATCTCGACAAAGCACTTACCCCCGAAGATAAAAAAGCAATCGCTCGTCTCGCCGTCCATATCGAACGCGAGCAACCGGACGATTCCGCCGCGCACGCAGAAACGCAAGCTGTGCGCATGTCCACCACCGGCTCGCCTGCCGTCGCCACAGCCATCCCGCCGACGCCGATCGCCGACGCATCCTCCGCATTCCTCGACATGCGCGACCCAATGGTTGCCGCCGACGGCAGTACGCCAACCAAACCGCAAGTTAACCGTCTCACCGTAAGTTTCACGCTCGCCGCGCTCCTGCGTACCGCGCCGTGGGCCATGCTGAATATGGTCGCTCTGCCCGCGCTCGTCGACCGGCTGGTCGGCAACTCGCTCGGCGGCGGTCACGGCACGCCGCTCAGCGCGGAAGCGTCCCGCATGGCTGGCGCTGCGCCGCTGCCGTGGCTCGCAATGATTATCGCAATCGGTTCGGTGATCGGTCTGATCGCGAACGCAATCGTCGGCGTAAGCTCTGATCACACGCGCACTACTGTCGGTCGCCGCACGCCGTGGATTATCGGCGGCGGCCTATTGTCCGCACTGTTTGTGTTGCCGCTCGGCGCACTCGGTAACGTTGCCGCGCTGCTGTTTTTCTGGATTCTGCTACAAATCACGTACGCGATGCTCGCCGCGCCGCTCGCCGCCGCGTTCGGTGAACGACTGCCAGACAAGTTCCGCGAGCACGCGATGCGTTGGCGCGGCGTCGGTTTGATGGTCGGCCAAATGCTCGGCGTCGCACTCGGCGCGTGCGGTATAGCGTTCGGTGGCGGCCTGCCGTTCGGCCTGACCGCGATCGTGTTCATTCTGGCTGCGTTTGTGCCGGTACTCGTGTGGCCGAAGGAAAGTTCGAGCGAGTCGATTGCGGCGGTCAAGTACAAGTTCGGTCCGGCGATTAAGTCGATGCTCTCGCTGCCGACTGGCGATGAGAACGCTGGGTTCCGGCGCGCGTACGGTGCACGCGTGGCGATGATGACTGGCATGAGTGTGATGACCGTGTTCCAGTGGCTGATTGTGCGGCATTACGTACTCGCAGCGTGGTACATGGACGTGCGTTCGGTGGCGACTTCGGCGCCGGCAATTTGGGCTACGTGCATGGCGATGATGATGCTCGCGATTGGCACATGCGCGGGTGCGGCGCTCGCAGCTGGATGTTCCGAGCAGATCAGCGAGTGGTGCGAGGCGCGCGGCGTGGCTACGCGCACGGTGGTTGTTGCGGCGTGCGCTGTGGTTGCGGCGTCGATCGTGATTCCGCTCGTGCTTGGTGTGCTGCTGTCAGTTACGGTAATCGATTGCGGACTGTTCGTGTATGGCGTTGTGTCTGGATTCGCATTCGGCATGTACGACGTGTTTAATCAGGATGTCGTTGCTGCGACGATTCCCGACCCGCGTGACAATGCGCGTTATCTCGCGGTGTTTAACGTGGCGAATACGTACGGCGTGGTGATCGCGTGCTGCCTCGGCGTGGTCGCGGTGATGTCGGCTGGATACGTTGCGTTGCTCGCGATCGCGATCCTCGCGGTGCTGGTTGCCGCGCTACTCACGCCAAAGACCGCGTGAGTCGTGACCGCGTGGGTCGTGACCGCGTGGGTCGTGACCGCGTGGGTCGTGACCGCGTGGCAGAAAACGCTCGCTGAGTACCCTCTTAGTGAGCGTTTTCTGCCACTAGGAATGGTGCGTGTGAGGTGGTGCCGTTTTCTTGGACTGTGATCCGGGAGGAGCCATCATGGCGAGGTATACGAGGGAGCAGCGTCGGCGTGCGGTGGAGTTGTATGTGAGGTATGAGTGCTGCGCGGCGGACGCGATCCGGGAGTTGGGGTATCCCAGTCGTGAGGCGTTGCGTATGTGGCATCGGGACTGGCTCGAGGAACAGAAGACGGGAATACCCTCGACGCGTGGCGAGCGGTATTCGCGTTACACGTNGGAGCAGAGGCGGGACGCGGTGGACCATTACCTGACGCACGGGCGGCGAGCGAGCCGCACGATCCGCCAAATGGGGTATCCGAGCAAGACGCTGCTGGCCTCGTGGATTGACGAGCTCGCGCCCGGCGAACGCCGGCTTCGCCACGGGCCCATACCTGAGGAGCTCAAGCGCGAGGCCGTGCTCAAGGTCGTGTCCGGTGGAGCGAGCTCGCGTGAGGTGGCGGAGGGATTGGGAGTGGATTCGTCGGTAGTGAGAAACTGGAAGCGGCGATTGCT
>NZ_MWWY01000018.1 GCF_002259755.1 Bifidobacterium hapali | reverse complement strand
AAATCGTGTTCACGCTGGAACCATTGCCCAGCGCATTGCGCAGTGCATTGTTCTCTTCCGTAGCAGATACGGTTGTGCACAGCTTAAGCGTGTTGCCGCTCGGCACATTGCATTCCAGTCCCGACGGAACCTGAATGTCTGCAGCCTGTGCGACTTGCGGCGTGACGACCACGGCACCGAGCATCGTCAGTCCTGCGGCTGCTGCGGCAAGCGTGCGTAGCATCTTGCTATATGCGAATTGCATATCGCTCCCTTCTTCTTACCAACGCATAGGGGCCGGACGCTTCGCGCGCCCGGCCCCTATGCCAAGTCCTCAATGGCCGACGGCATGTGCTGCCGGCCACTTTTCCCGAAGGGAACCCATACTGCCCGATCACCCTCCGAATGCACGTTCAGAGTATGTTCCGCACCCGCTGGAACAGGTAAACGGTGAATTTGGCGCTTGCAGCAAAAGCACCGAGTTACCCCCCCCCCATCGCAAACCGTTCGTATTGTTAGCGTTCACTGTCATGTTGTAACACACGTCATGGTTCGTTATTTGATACGTTTTATTCCACTATTCGGTAAAACCGTTTCGACCGCCCTCAGTCCTTCCCTTTCCACCCGACTACCCCCTATCAAAATTCACCAACCCGTAACCTCAGCCCTTTAACACCCTGACACCCGACACTCTTTAACACCCTGTCGCCCAACATTGCACAGCGAATCATTCTCAATAAGAAAAGTGTGAGCCAAACGCACAATATTAAACAAACGCACATTTGATAAAACCTTGCAATAGCACCAAAACCAACTATCCACATGTTCGATTGACAATCCGTCAAGCTCACACTTTTCTTATTGAGAATGATTCGCTGCACACTTACCTCGCCGGCGTACGAAACCGTATATATGAGGATTGCACGTCCGCTCACTATCAAAATTCACCAACCTGTAATCTCACATCATCATCACGGCCGACAACTGCACTCAGCATTCTGCATCAAAAGTTCATTTACGATGCCCCTCGCCCCTCAGCAGCACGCCGTACACATACCATCGCGTGGCAGAAAACGCTCGCTAAGCAACCCTCAGCGAGACAAAACCGCCACTCGCACTAGCTCGTGGCAGAAAACGCTCACCGAACAGCCATCAGTGAGAGAAAACCGCCACACACACCGGCAGCGCACCAGAAAAACCACATGCCATGCGATTGGGCAACTGCTCAGTTACAGCCTCCGCACACCCATCACAAGGCCGTAACTCAACGACAGGGTCACACTACTGCTGAGTTACGGCCTTTTTCAGGCCCTGAAACGACCGTAACTCAAGGTCAGAAACGCAATACCGCTCAGTTACGGCCTCCACACGCCATCGCATCGCCTCAGCCCATATACAACAAAACCCCGGCATTACGCCGAGGCTTTGTCATTAAATATCAGTCAGCCCATATTGCCCGGAGCGCACTGATCTGGGGTCAATCCCTGCGACGTGCACCAATCAGGCTCAGGCGGACGGACCGTACCATCGGACGTGCGGACAATATCATCAGACATCAGGCGCACAACATACATCTTCGGCGTTGTATACATGCTCATTGGAACCTCCCTTGACTCCAACTTCCTGTGGAAACTCTTTTTTCCGACACAACATAATATACCCCCTTCTCGCGGCACGTTTACCGGCGTGTCACGTTGTGGACAGATTCCCATAAAATGTCACCGTCTCACATCGCAGCACCTCTCCGCTCAGCGAAACGCCCCAACCGCACCTCGCCTCATCGCGCCGGCGCACCGAGCGTAAGAACCGTATCGCAATAGGCAAGCACTTCAGGGCGATGCGTGACGATAAGCACCGTACGGTTCTTCAACCCGCGAATATGCTCAAGCAGCTCATGCTCGGTACGCTCGTCCAACGCCGACGTGGACTCGTCGAGCAGCAGCACCGGTGCCTGGCTGTACAGCGCGCGAGCGATCGCAATGCGCTGCATCTGACCCTCGGACAGGCCCGAACCATGCTCGCCCAACTTCGTCTCATACCTGTCAGGCAGACGTTCGATAAATTCAGCGGCGCCGGCAATACGGCAGGATTCACGCACCAGATCATCATCGATGCTCGCCGGATCGGGATCGGGGTCCGCGAACGCGACGACCTCGCGAATCGTGCCGGACATCAGCGCATTGCCTTGCGGCACATAGGCGAAAAACCCGCGCGGAATGTCTCGCGGCGCAATGATCTTATGATTGCCGTCAACCGCGACGCCGATCGCGCCGGATTGCGGCCGATACGCACCGAGCAGCAGCTTGAGCATCGTGCTTTTGCCGATGCCGCTGCGACCGGTGATCGCCACGAAATCACCACGCTGAATGTCGGCGGAGAAATCGCGCAGGACCTCATTGCGTCCATACGTGAAATCGACATGCTCACAGCGGATCGCCACCATGCGCGCATACAGATCACGCGCCGCAAGCGGCTTTCCAACCGCATCGGGCGCATCGGAAGCAATAGACTCATGCTGCTCATGCTGCAACCCGTCACCATCACCATTACCCTCGCCGTCACCGTAGCCATTGCCATCGTCACCGTCGCCGCGCGGCATCAGATCAATGAGCCGTTCCGCGCTGGCCAGCATCGCCGCATGCTGCGGGAACATGCCGCCGATCATCGCGAACGGCGACTGAATCTGACCGATCAGCTGAATCACGGCCATCATCGTGCCGTAACTGATCGTGCCATGCAAAATACCGAATCCGCTCCACACAAAGCCGATCAAATACCCCACGTTCATCGCGCTCGCCAAGCCGGTGCTTGCGAACGCTGTCACCGCAACGCGATGCATGCGCGCGCGCTGATGATCGGCCATGCGCTCGCGCGCCACGCCGGCGACCTTGCCGGTCACGCCGAACGATTGGATAACCAGCAGTCCCTCAAGACTTTCCTGCATAAACGATTGCACGCGGCCACCAGCCTCCTGCACGCGTTTATGCAATCGTTTGAGCAACCCGCGCAGCGGCAGCGATGCGACGACCATGATGACGCCACCGACCACCAACACGGCGGTAAGCGTGGGTGCAATCGTAATCATCACTACCACTACGCCGATCACGCGAATCGCCATCGACGCTACGCTCGGCACCATCGACGACACCGTGCCACTGACCACCGTCGCATCCGACATAAGCCGGTTCATGAGTTCGCCGGAATGATACCTTTGCGCCTGTGCGATCGGAGAGTCCAGCACGCCTGAAAACACGCGAGCGCGCATGCGATTGTCCATGGAACTGCGCGCCCATTCGGCAGTCACCACGCCGAGTGCGCGCAGGATGATCTGCGCGACTATTGCGACGGCAAACAACGTGACTTCGCGGATGAACTGCTCGCGATTATGCGCCACGGCCGCGTCGATCGCACCGCGCATCATGAGTGCGTATCCGACGCCGATCGCCGCCATCGCCGCCTGTATCGCGCACAATGCGACTACCAGCCAGCATGCGCTACCGTACACGCCGATCAGCCACCGGTAAATGCGCCATGTGCTCAGGTTCACGCCAGTATTCGCACCGCCGATGGATTTGCCAGTATCGGACGCGGTGTTCGATTCGCTACTGCTTTCACGCATACGAACCATAGTATCGCCGTGTATTGCGTACCGGCGCTACTGGATGCTGGCGCCGAAATCGGTACCGGACGATGAATCGCCGGAGTCTGTCGATGAGCCGCCGGATGTGGACGAATTATTGGATGAGCCGTTCGATTCCGCACCCGAATTGTTGGTGGCGGTATCCGCGGAACCAGACGAATCGCTGCCGGCGCTACTGGTGCCATCACTGCTGCCGCCGGCCGAGTCGCCGGTGATAGCCGAGCCGTCAACCTCGGTATCGCCGGAGCCTTCCTCGCCGGTAGTGCCCTCGACTTCAGTGGCACCGGCAGACGGGTCCTGCTCGGATTCTTCGGGCTTCACATCGGAATCGTTCTTGGATGTGCTGTTGTCGGTCGGATTGTCGGTAATGACGCTGCCATTGCCGCCCGACCGGTTCTGCGAAGTACCACCGTCGCCCGAGCCGGCGAACGGGCCAACTCCGTTGGCACCTGCGATAGCCAACCCGCCGATAACCAGTGCGATCACGGCAACCACGGCCGCAACCACCATCCACAGCTTCACCGAGCCATCGCCCGCAGTTCGCACCTCGCCCCTGCGCGCCGCCCGCGAACCGGACTGTTGATGTTTCGCCATATTCCCCCTCTTCTTGCCATCGTTCACCCGATGCAACAGTAGTTGATGCCGCATCCCAGCTCAGACAAGTTGAGGGACGAAGCCCATGCCTCGCCCCTCAACTCACTACATCATGCGACGTTCCGGCCGATCGGATCAGAGCGTCAACCCCGGCTGAGCAGGCATGATGTCAGAAACGCATTCCCCGCCCAGAGATGGAAGACCGGTATCGGGATCGACCGTGCAGCCCGAACCACCGGAATTGGTGATCACGTCATTGCTAAAGAGCAGCACATTCATTACTGGAGATTCATATTTTCTAGTCATTACATTACCTTCAATCATTTCGAAGAAGACTGAGCATCAAGGAATCCTTGAGCCTGACTCTTCTGAGCTTCGGACGCGGTCACATCACTCAGGATCGACTTGGCGAGTCCCTCCACGCTTTGATGATGAACCGTCGACTCAGCCACGGTTATCTTCGTTCCATCGGCAGTGGTGTACGCAATATAGAACTGGACATAATAATCGCGGCTGTACCACTTGGCGGTTATTCCATTGATGCTGAACGATGAAGACAGTGATCCGTCATCATTCTTCACAGGGGCCTTGTCCCTCGTGAAATACGCCAAATTATCTTCAGCAATACCGAACTTCCACATGGAATCGGTATTCCGATAGGCCACATCTTCAGGAAGGGTAACCGTGTAGCTGAATCGAATTCCGGCCTTCTGATAATTATCGGAGCCATCGTTGTTCGTAAAGACGTTCAACGAGATTCCCTTGAACGAGTACAGATCCGTCTTCGGGACGAACTTGGCGTACGCGGCACCGGTGGTGTCGGTCGTTGTCAGCGGAGTCTCGAACGCCGCATCCTTGTACCAGCCGACGAACGCGGTGCCTGCCGGTGCGATCGGCGAAGTCTTCGTCGCGCCGCGATATGCGGACACATCCGTCACGTCGATCGACTGCGAACCGGCATACGTGAACTGATCGGCCGGAGTGACCAGTACGCTCGTCCCCTTGTCGTTGACCAGCTGCTGCGCGTTGAAGTAGATGGCCGCGGTGTTGTCGGTGAACGTGTTGCCGTTGAGCTCGATGCCGGCCGACGCTGCAGGCAGCTTGTCGTAGATCCAATTGCCGGTGGCCGGGTCCTTGGCATAGGTAGCGCCCCATGTGCTGTAGCTCAGGCCCATGTACGTGCCCTTGAACGAATTGTCGTTCAGCTTCAGTCCGTTGACGTCGCCGATGGAGACGCCATACGACTTGGCCGCAGTGCCGTCCATCGTGTTGTTGCTGACGGTCAGGTTGGTCACGCCGTACACGTCGGTTTCTGGCGTGTTGCCGTTGGCGACGAGGAACATCGAGTTGCCGCTCTTCACGCCGTCCGCATCCTGCGGCACGGTGATCGTGTTGCTGTCAACCAGCGTGCCGTCGATCGCGTTCTTGCCGCCGACGAGGTTGATGCCAACCGCCGAATTGTTGTGCGTGCGGCCGATGATGAACGTGTTGTTCTGAATGGTCGTATTCGTCACACCGTTCTCCAGCCAGACGGAGCTGAGCTGGAAGTCGACCTCGCCCTTGGTCATGCTTTTGATTTCGAACGTGTTGTCAGCAAGCAGAACTTTGTTGGCCTTGTTGGAGACGATCACGTTCTGAACCAGACCAGCAGTCTTCTTGCCTTTGTCGTCAAACGTCAGGTCTTCGCCGTCAAGTACGAAGTGCACGCCCTTGACTACGGATTCACTGGCATTGAAACGCATGACGCCGTTGAACGTAACGTCACTGCTGGCGGCGGTGACAGTGACCTTCTTGGTAAAGCTGACCGACGGATGATCGGTGACCGATTCGTACAGCGTCACCGTCGCGTTATCGATCTTGTTGGCGGCTTCCGCAGCTTCCTTGATCGTGGCGTAGTATGCGTTCGCGCCGTCCGCATCGGTCACGCCGTACGCCTCATGTTCAACCGTGTACACGTTGCCTTCGCCCTTGACCGAGGATGCGCCGGTCGTCAGGAACGTCCGTACATTGTTGGTGGCGAAGTTGTCGTCGCCGTTGGCGGGATCACGCTGTTCAAACGAACCGCCTTCGATCCAGAAACGCTGGGTGGTATCGCTCGGCAGCTGGTCAAGGATGAGCTTCCATTGATTGGTCTTGTCGAACAGCTTGAACGTGCCGCCCTTGATGGACACCCTGGCTGTGGAGCTGGGGTCCGTGACCACCTTGACGATCGTGTTCGCGGTTTTCTTGGCATTGTTCTTGGTGTATGCGGCACCCGAGAACGTGCCGTTCTCGATGGTCAGACGGCCGTCGTTGACCACGACGAATGCCGGCGCACCCGAAACGCTGCCAGTGCCGGCCGAATCGGTGACGGTCAGGTCGCCGCCGACCGTGATATCGAACGGATGCAGATCAGCCGCGTTCTCGTCGGTCGTGATCTTGTGTCCGTTCAGGTCGAGCGTGACCTTGCTGGTCACGTATACGATGTCGGCGCTGGAACTGACCGTGACGTCGCTCAGGAGCTTGACAGTCCCGTTAGTCTTCCCTGCAGCCTTGATTGCCTCGGACAGTGTCTCATAACTTGTGTCGCCTACCTTAGCGACATAGAAACTTACATCGTTGTCACCGGGATCAGAAGAGGATGTTCCCTCCGTCGCCTGATTGGTTTGATCAGCGGGGGGGGTCTGCGTATTTTGCTGTGTCTGATCCTGCGGAGTCTGCGTAGTTTGAGCAGCGTCCGGCGTTTGCGCGAGCGCAATCATAGGCGGAGCAGCGACCGACAAGGTAGCGACCATCGCCGCGCCAGCCAGAGCTCCGATGCCCTTCTTGAACTTCTCTGTTGCCATAGTGTTCCTTACTTCCTGCCGGTTCGTTCCAGCCGGAAATGCGTATATGCAAGATGCAAGCGCCATTGCTTTGACGACGTGCCCCAACAGCAGCACTTACTTCTCTGAACAACGATACTAATACCCCCGCGCGTCAAAATGAACGACACGGTGACATTCCGCCGAATTCCGGACATTGATTGCGGTCGGCTACGTCGTCGCCGTATCGGATGTGCGCGAGGCCGCATGGGTTGCTAGCGTCGGTTCGTACGGCCGCCCCGACCGGACAGCATGGCACAAGCGCCGCCGTCAGAGCATCGCCTTGGAACTGGCCAGAACCGCGGCTTCGCTGATCGTGCAGGACAGCAGATAAACCGGCACATGCCGCAGCAACGCATCCAGCAATCCCAACGATTCCGCAGCAGCGAGCGCATCGTCGGGACGGTACATTTGCCGCATAACGAGCGGCAACGCCCTGTCGACGCCGATACGACGACAGGAATTCTCCACACCATGTTCATCTGCGACACGGATCACGTTATTATCAGCATCGTCCGCCGCATCAACCGCACTGGCACCACCGCCGCCACCCGAAACGACGCGGACGCCCATGTCAGTTGGATACGATCCGTCGTCAACCGCACGCGTGACCACACAAATGCCAGCAAGTGGCGCACTCACGTTGCGTTGCCAGTTCTCCTTACCGGCCCACGGCGTGCCGAATGCCCGTACCTCACCAGAGCTTTCGTCGATGTGCAGCAATGGTTTGTCACCGTTAATAATGTCAACTTTGCTGCCGAAAACTTTGCGCCACATACGAATATGCGTGGTTTTACCAGTACCACTAGGCGCGGTGAAAATATATGCACGACCATCGTATTCAATTGTCGCACCGTGGAACAGGACGCGTCCCAATGACGGTCCCTTCTCGGCAATTGCGCGTAGCACGACCAGTGTTTCAAGATAGGGATCACTCCAGTCGCCCGGTTCTCCAATCTCACGCTCGTGGTCGATGTCGTGCTGCGTCACCGCAATCGCGATGTCCGCATGATCGCGGTCTTGCTCGAATCCACGCGATGGCAGCATATAATCAGTACACTGCTGGATAATCTGCTCGTGCATCGATCGTACGGCCACCGTCAGGTCGGCAACCCGCATCATAAAATCAGTCACGCGGACCATCATACGGCCCATCCTGCCATGTCACAGCCTTAGAGCGTGCGATACTGGCACGCATGAGCAACGCCAGCACACGCACCGCCAGCGACGGCAACGCCACCACAACCACAGCCGCCACCCAACACAACAACGCTCCGAACTACGATCGCACGGTCATCGCGTGTTTCGTCGGATACATCACGCAAGCGGTCATCAACAATTTCATGCCGCTGCTGTTCGTCACGTTCGCAGCGACCCTCGGCATCGATATGGCGCGACTGTCGGCGCTCATCACCGTGAATTTCGTCACTCAGCTGATCGTGGACGTGCTGGCCGGGCGATTCGTGGACCGCATCGGCTATAAACCGTGCATTATCGCCGCTCATGTCGCCGCGCTGGCCGGTCTGCTCACGCTCGGTCTGGTGCCGACGCGCGTTGCGGACCCGTATCCGGCGATTGTGGCGGCGATTATGCTGTACGCGCTGGGCGGCGGCCTGATCGAGGTGATGGTGTCGCCGATCGTCGAAGCGTGCCCGAGCGAGCACAAAGCCAAGGCAATGAGTTTGCTGCACTCGTTTTATTGCTGGGGTCAGCTCGGCACGGTGGCTATTTCAACGCTGTTTCTGTTCGTGTTCGGCACCGGATCGTGGCCGGTGCTGGCGTGCCTGTGGGGCGTGGTGCCGATCGCGGGCATCGTAATGTTCGCGCGGTCGCCGATGCCGCGCATCGTGCCGGAAGGTACGGCGACGATGCGATTCGTTGATTTGGCGCGGCGTCCGGCGTTCCTGCTCATGTTCCTGATGATGCTGTGCGCGGGCGCGGCCGAGCAGGGCATGAGTCAGTGGGCGAGCGCGTTCGCTGAGTCCGGTTTGGGCGTGACTAAAGTGGTGGGCGATCTGGCTGGCCCGGCTGCGTTTGCGCTCATGATGGGACTGTCGCGTACGTTGTACGGCATGTTCGGTCATCGGATTGATTTGACCAAGTTTATTGCCGGCAGCTCGCTGCTGTGCGTGGCCATGTATCTGACTGCGGCGCTCACGCCTTTGCCTGCGGCTGGTCTCGTGGCGTGCGCTATCACCGGTTTTTCGGTCGGTATTATGTGGCCCGGTACGTTCTCGATTGCTGCGGATGCGATGCCGGGCGGCGGCACGTTGATGTTTGCGTTGCTAGCGGTTGCTGGTGATTTGGGATGCGCTGGCGGCCCGGCTTTGGTGGGATTTGTTGCGTCCGCGAATGGGGACCGGCTGCAAACTGGACTGTTGTTTGGGTCCGTGTTTGCGGTGGTATTGCTTGTATGCGTATTTATTACGCGACGATTTGCTCATGTTGCGCGTCATTGATGCAGGACGAGCTGTCGACGAAGTCGACTGAGGGGTAGTCACACCTATGGAACGTCCCGAAGGTGTGAACTATCCCTCAGTCAGCTACGCTGACAGCTCCCCTGACAAGGGGAGCCGCGAACATCGCTAACGAACTTCTGGCGCAGGGTACTACCCGGCTTTGGCCGGGGTTTTACCCGGTAAAGCTCCGGTTAATTGAAAATGATTTTTATTAGCCTTTGGCGTTTCTCCTGCTTGGCCGACGGTAAAACGGATTTTGGCCCCATTGACTGCGACGTGCACAACGCCGCGTCTCATCACTAGGAGAAATGGAAGCTGAACCAATGAACACCACATCACGCAAGTCCACGGTCGTCAAAGGCGCCGTGGCTGGCATCGCCGCTCTGGCGATGCTGCTGACCGGAGGCGTGGCCGCAAATGCAGCCGAATCCTCCGCATTTGGCAATGCAGTCAAGCCGGACATCACCGGTCTGCTCAGCCAGTATTACGATTGGTGGACCCCGAAGAAGGTCGTCAACAACACTCCGGAAGGCGACGCATTCCGCGGTAACGTCACTGACGCCGGCACAAGCGTTCTCGATCAGAACGATAAGACTGTCGTCACCATCAACAACAAGGCTGCTTCCGACACTACCAAGGTAGACGGCAAGTACACGCAAGCCGAGCGCGCCGCTCTGGACGCCAGCGACGGCGACGCTCTGCGCATCTACAAGGATGCTTTCGGCCCGGTTATCGGCCAGTACGTCGCCGACGGTCTTGCACAGGGCAAGCTGCCGAAGACTAACGATCTGGTGTTCAACAACGACAGCGACATCGCTTTCGCCAAGTTCGTGGGCACTGGCAGCGCCAAGAAAGACTTCA
Organism: Bifidobacterium hapali; assembly: GCF_002259755.1. Lineage (GTDB taxonomy): Bacteria > Actinomycetota > Actinomycetes > Actinomycetales > Bifidobacteriaceae > Bifidobacterium > Bifidobacterium hapali. Next base: position 11,709 of record NZ_MWWY01000018.1, on the reverse strand, counting down.
ACTACCCGCGTCCTTACTTCTCCGTGGACAAGGAAGGCGTGGACCGCACGCTCGGCGGCAGCAACAACCTCAACGGCCTTGCTTCCACACTGAACATCAAGCGCATCCCGCTGATCACTATCGACGGCCAAGAGTACGGCGAGGATTACACCGACTATCAGGAGCCTTCGCAGTCCTTCCCGTCCGGACACACCACCAAGACGTACAACCGTGGCATCGGTCTGGCTACCCTGCTTCCTGAGCTCGGCCCCGAACTTGCTGCGCGTGCCGCTGAAGGCGGCAACAACCGCGTGGTCCTCGGCGTGCACTACCCGATGGACGTGATCGGCGGCCGTATTTCCGCTACCGCATCCCTCACTGCACTGTGGTCTGACCCCACCTTCCGCACCAACGAACTGCTCCCGGCTCACGATGAGCTGGAAAACTACATCGCATCCCGCTGCGCGGCTGACGGCTACGGCGACACGGTTGCCAAGTGCGTAGACAAGCTGGGCGCTAACGACGACAAGGGTTACGTGAACACGTTCACCGACGCCGTATCTACTGAGCCGGTCACCGACCGTGAATCCGCGATCGACGCGTACACTGCCCGCATGACCTACGGTTTCAAGCAGGTTTCCGCGGCCGGTCAGGCTCCTGTAGTGCCGGACGGCGCTGAGAACCTGCTGCTCACCGCTTTCCCGACCCTGACTGACGACCAGCGCAAGGCTGTGCTCGCCGCTTCCGAAATCGACTCCGGCTATCCGCTGGACGCCAGCTCCGAAGGTTTCCAGCGCATCAACCTCGCCAAGGCGTTTAGTGCCAAGGTCACGCTGGATGAGAGCGGCAAGACGATCACCGCTATCTCTTTCGGCAACAGCGCACCTACCGTCGTGAAGACTCCTTCTTCCAAGGATGCCATCACCAACCTGCTCACCGATTTCAACAAGTACTTCGTAGCAGGCGTTGGCGTGACCGACGAAGGCAAGTCCGTGCTCGAACACGATGACGAACTCACCGAGTCGATCAACAACAAGGCATTCGGTACTGACGGCAAGACCGAACAGGACCAGCGTGCGCTGTCCGACGCACAGATGAACTCGACCAACACCCTGTACGACGCACTCGGCCCGGTGCTGGGCAAGTACTACAAGGATGCTGCCGACGCAGGTAAGCTGCCACAGACCGAGGCATATCTCGAAAAGATGGACGAGTCCGCTTCGACGAGCGTGGCCAAGGCCACCTACCAGCACCCGCGTCCATACGTGGATCGTGTGAACTTCAACGGCACTACGCTCAACATGAACGGCACCAAGCAGACGCTGAACATCAAGAAGGTGCCGGGATACGAGAACTTCGACTGGGGTGACGGCGAGCCGCTCGACAACGAGTACGACGGACTGTACAACTCCGGTTCCTTCCCGTCCGGCCACACTACCTACGCCTTTACTCAGGGCGTCGGCTTGGCCAACATCCTGCCTGAGCTCGGTACCGAAATCATGACTCGTGTGTCCGAAGCTGGCAACAACCGCATCGTGCTCGGCGTGCACTACCCGCTCGATATCATGGGCGGACACATCGCCGGTCAGTCCGGTGTTGCCGCTGCTCTCAACGATCCGGATACGCAGAAGCAAGCTGCCGACGCTCGCACCGAGCTGGTCAACTACCTGACCGCCCAATGCAAGGCTGATAAGCACGGCGACACGCTCGAAGACTGCATCACCAACACCGGCGCTAACGCAAACAAGGGTTACACCAACGAGTTCACCGACGATGTTTCCAAGGCTCCGGTTACCGACCGCGCTTCCGCACTGACTGCCTACACTGCCCGCATGACCTACGGTTTTGAGCAGACTGGCAAGGCTGGTCAGGCTCCGGTAGTGCCGGATGACGCCGTCAACCTGCTGAGCAACGTGGCCGCATTCCGCAACCTGACTGTTGATCAGAAGAAGGCTGTGATCGCTGCTTCCGAGATCGACTCCGGTTACCCGCTGGACGCCAGCTCCGAAGGCTGGGGTCGCGTGAACCTGGCCGCCGTGTACAGCTCCAAGGTGACGCTGGACAAGGCTGGCAAGGTCGTCAAGGTTGAGCCGGGACAGGCGCAGGCTTCTGTGGTGACTGTTTCCGATAACACCAACCACGGCGGCAATGGCGGTAACACTAACGGTGGCAACACCAACGGTGGCAACACCAACAACGGCGGCCAGAACCAGCAGAACAACAACCAGAACAACAACCAGAACAACGGTGGCGACAACCAGGCCAACAAGCCGAACACGACTCCGAAGAAGCTCGCCAACACTGGCGCAAACGTTTCCGGTATCGTGATCGCCCTCGCTGCTCTCGCAGTAGCTGGCGGTGCGGCTGTCATGCTCCGCAAGCGCAACGCCTGATCAGGAGCCCGCGTAGCACGCATCCATAATTCGACAGGCGAGCCAGCTCCCCTTGCTAGGGGAGCTGGCTCGCGTAGCGAGTCTGAGGGGTAGTCACACTTTCGGAACATTCCAAAGGTGTGACTACCCCTCAGTCGACTTCGTCACCGGGCTTCCCTCTTTGCCGAGGGAAGCCCTTTTTGTATTGACGGTTGCCACACAACCGCAAAAACGACGAAAAAACAGTTGTGTGGCAACAGCCTCATATGAGGCATAATCGGGCATATATCAGGAATTGGCGGAATATAGCGGTTCTTTAATTTCACTGTTATGCCACATAACCGATTTATAGCGTTACAACGAAGTTGTGTGGCAACAGCTTTTGCCACACAACCGAAAAAACGGCAGAAAAACGGTTGTGTGGCAACACATACGACCAAAACGAAGCGATTCCTTTATGACGACTCCCCTTGTCAGGACGTTGCCTACAAAACGCGCCTACAAACAGCGCTGCTGTTTGCTGTGCCCAAACGTATTCACCCGAGCACGGCAAATAACCGTCACAACTCAACTTCGGGCTTAGTGGGGTCGTCTTTGATGTGCGCGAACTTGGCGGCGAGCGCTTCCTTGTTTTTGCGCTCGTCTTCTTCTTTGGCGCGACGCTTGGCCTCAGCCGGGTCCCACATCACATCGTCATAGTGACGTGACCATTCAGCGGCGGCGATCGGCGCAATAACGTCAGCTGTCGCAACTAGCGTATCTCCAGTATCGCCACGCGCAGCCAATAACGCACGATATTGCTCATCCGTCAAACAAATACGCGGCACAGACAGTCGCTCGCACAGCTCGTTAGCAAACAGTACGATCGGCAAACTTGCCTGAGTAGTAGCGTGCTGCTGCGTTGAATCGTCATCCGCCGCACAATCAACGGCCGCGTCGTCGATAATCGACAGTAGTTCATCACCGATCGACAACGCAGCGCCAAACCGATAGGCAAGCGCATCGACACTATGCGCAGCAACCTCACCAGTTGCAACGCAATCATCCGTAACCCCAGCGTCATCATCAGCCGCGCCAACCGCAGCAACCCCAGCGATCACCGATTCAGCGCGCATCAACGCATCCCGCAGCGCCGCAACAACATCCGCCGACCAGTCAATCCCCATCGCCGAAGCCGCTTCAAACAGCACCGCAGTATCATGCGCGTCGCGATATTCGATCATCGTGTCATACGCATCGTTCGCCGCGAGCAGCGCATCCACAATCCGCTGCGGACGTCCCGGAATCTCGTCCGCGCCTTCGTACACGAACTCAGCGTCGGGCACAGTCACGTCCTCGCCGGTCGTCACACGCGCGATCATGCGCGTAAGCCGTACCTGCAGATTCTCCGCGTACTTTGCATCGTTGTCCATCTGTTTTGCGTCAGTCAGCGGCCACAATGCAGTCAGTCGCGCGCCGGTTTCAGCAGCCTCGCGCACCGCCGGCAACGCAGCCACGCGCGCGATCGCAGATTCGTTAACAGATTCATGAACAGCAGTCATATTCGCTCCTTTGCAACGTCACCAGCAGGCCACCATCGACCTACCGCGCCGCACTACACAATCACCACTCACTGTACCGTTACTGTACGTCGGCCGCGGGGTCGGCGTACGTGATTGACATCACCTTGCCGCTCGCACAATCGTAGGTAATCGATGTAACCGACGCGAGTGCCGTGTGTCGCAGGAACATCCAGTGCTCGGGATGACCCGTTTCGAGCAGGTGCCGATACGACCAGATCGGTGACTCGTGACTGACGACGACGATCTGCTCGCCGGGATGCTGCGCGACTTTCTCGCGCGCGAAATCAGCCATGCGCGCTGCGATCGAACAGTACGACTCACCCCAGCTCGGACGCCACAAGTTGAGCACGAGCCGCCAGTTACCGTTACGCCACAGCGCACCTTCACCGTGGCCGATGCGCAGTCCGCGGAATTCGTTGCCAGCTTCGATCACGCGCGAGTCCGTATGCAGTTCGAGCGGAGACTGGTTGCGTTCGGCGCGAACTTCGTTGAGTGCGTCGATGATCGCGCCGGCAGTTTCGCGCGTGCGGTCGAGCGGCGACGAGTAGACTGCTGAGATCGTGTTGGTTTGCGGATTTGCGGCGAGATAGTGCGCGGTCGCCTGTGCCATGCGCATGCCGCGATCGGACAGATGGAAGCCGGGGAGGCGTTCGTACAGAAGATGGTCGGGATTGTAGACTTTGCCATGGCGGACGAAATGGATGGTGGTTGCGGCGGTTGCTGTCGTTGCTGACATCGGCGGCTCCTTTGTTAATGGCTGATGGGTGCTGGTGACTCGCGACTTGCGACAGTCGGTCTCCATTAATTATTCAATAATTATGTACCGGTACATCGCGTGTCGCGATCAGGGAACTTCTAGAGTAGTCATGATTGTGCAGCGACAAGGCTCGCACAACTCACACAAGTACATACCGATACGTACCGATACATATAAGTGAACACACGCATGCACGGCTGACCCAAGGCACGGCAATATCGCAGTAACCTGCCGAAGGGGACGGGGAGGTCGGCATTCTCCCAGCTACCAATCGGTAATCAACATGCGATCGACGGACTGCGAGGCGCGAGTTAGGCAATCAACTACCCGAAACGCGACCATCCAACAGTAGGATGCCGCTGACCAAGCCAGCCCGCCGACCAACCAGCCCACCCATCTGTCAACAGAAGTCAGTCAGCACCCACCACGACCGACCGCCGCGACGCCAAGCGGCACATCGGCCCCCAATATCCAACCGTGAGCAGAAAGGAGCGGCACCAATGGCAACCAATACCTCCCATACTGGCGTCACGCGCGCAATCAAGGACGTCAATCACAAACTCTTCGGCGGATACGCAGAATTGCTGCGCATCCCTCACACCGCGCGGTTCGCGGTCGGCTCAGTCATCGCCTGCATGCCGTTCCCGATGGTCGGCATGACGATCACCATCTCCGTGCAGCATTACTACGGCAACTATTCGCTCGCCGGCATGCTCACCGCAATCCAAGCGATCGCGCTGGCCGTCAGCTCCCCCGTGCTCGGCAAGCTGGTTGATAAATTCGGTCAGCGGCAAGTCTCGATCCCGACGATCATCGTGTGGATTGTGTCCGCGATCGCGCTCGTCACCGCGATCACCAACCGCGCGCCGGAGTGGGTACTGTACTGCCTGACGCCGCTACTCGCCGCGATTCCGCCGTGGGGTGCGATGAGCCGCGCGCGTTGGACGACGCTGCTCAAAGGCGATCGTGAACGCACCGATCGCGCGCTGAGTCTGTCAGGCGTGTTCGATGAGTGCATGTGGGTGATCGGTAATCCGCTCGCGTCGACGCTGGCCGTGATCTCCGGTCTGCTCGCGTTTTCGTTCACCGGCGTGTGTGTGATCGTCGGCGCGCTCATGTTTTTAACCGAGCTGACGACCGAGCCGAAGTCGCAAACCGTACTCGCGCGCGAGGCTGGAATGACGCGCAAACAGTACCGCGAGCGCGAGGCTGCGCGGGCGAAAGCCGTGCAAGCCGAGGCTGCGGTAGAGCGGGCGCGCACGCAGGCCGTTGCGGAGGGATTGTCTGAAGCCGAGATTGCGGCGGCGGTTCGCAAAGCGCAGGATGATGCGATGGCCGGTCGCAAGGAGTCGATTTGGGGACCGGGCTTGATCGCCGTGTGCGTGACGTGGTTCTCGCTGGGCGCGTTCCAGTCGGCGGCCGGTATTTCGATTATTGCGTTTGCAACCGAGGCTGGTATGAAGCAGTATACGGGATTCGTGTTCGCATGCTTCTCGATCAGCTCACTGTTTGGCGCGCTGTTTTATGGCGCGAAAAACTGGACAATTCCGCTGTGGAAGAGGTTTTATTTCTGCCTTGCGGTGGTCAATATCGGTATTGGCACGTTCATGTTTGCCAAGCATTTGTGGGTGATCATGATTATTTATCTGCTGATTGGCGTGTGCCAGGCGCCGACGTGGATTAACGGTAATCAGCTGATGCTGCATCTCGTGCCGCCGTCGCGATTCACTGAGGGCGTGGCTTGGATGGGCGCGATGAACTCGATCGGCGCGTCGGCTGGTTCGGCGATTGCCGGGCAGTTCATTGACCGGATGGGATCGCACGGCGGATTCTTAGTGGTGACGACGCTCGCGCTCGCATCGTTGGCGATTGCGTTCGTTGGATTTAAGCAGATTAAGTCGAGCACGGAGACGCCGACGCTGACGACCGTGAATGTGTGATGCGGCGGAGGATTATCTAAGTTCCGCCGAAATATCACAGGAAATGGGTCCGCAGCGTGATTTTCCGGCGGAAGTTAAGTTAGTTTCCGCCGGAATGTCACAGAATGAGGCAGGAATACGTGATTTTGCGGCGGAAAACTGCTCTACCTCCGCCGGAATATCACATTTAAGACAGGGGTTTTGTGATATCCCGGCGGAAGTAAATCACCTGTCCGCCGCAATATCACATTTAGGACCGGATTTCTGTGATATTCCGGCGGAAGTAAGCGGGTTTACCGCCGGAATATCACATTTAGAGGCTATTTTCTGTGATATTGCGGCGGAACTCAAGGTATGGTCCGCCGCAATATCACACCAACAGATCGTCATAGACCACAGGATAGAAAACCACACGGTTTTATCGTCGCATGACTGCAAACACCAATTATTGTAGGTTGTTGTAGGTTGTTGTAGGTCACGGGATGGAAAAATTCAAGTTTTTGCTATCGCGTGATTATGAGCATGTTCACGCGATAGCAAAAAGCCTCAAAATTCCATCCTGTGCGTTTAAAAATAGAGAAAATGAGATCACGCGATGATATGAAACCGGTATCGTGCCATCGCGTGCATAACACTCAAATCACGCGAGGGAAAAGTAAAGATTTTACCATCCCGTGCGCCACATATCAGGGATACTCAGATCACGCGACGGATTGAAACGCGCCAATTCCATCGCGTGACCAACTAAGTCCAAAGTCACACTAACCGCGCTGTTTCGTAACTGTAGTACATCCAGTATTCGTGAGATGCGCCAAGCAAGCGCAAGCTATTTCTGCCATCCTTTGGGTGTGTGCTCAAGCGACCACATGCCAAGTCGACGCGAGAAGCTGGACTCCCACTTAGCGTCAAGTTCCTCAGGCGTAAGCCGACTGTCAGCAGGCTTAAGCCGATTCATCGCATTGGTATGTGTATCGTCGAGCAGCCACTTACGAATCGCGAAATTCCACACCATCACCACGGCAGTCGCGATCAGCTTGCCGATGTTCGTCCGCAACAGGTATTCAGCATGCTGCGAAACGAACGCGTCACGATTCATACCATAGGTCGAAATCCAAATAATCAGATCGTTCATAAACAGACCGATCACAGCCGCAACCACGAAGATCAGCACTTCCATCCAACGAGCCATGTCTGGACGGTGCTTGAACACGAACTTCATACTCGCCAAATAGTTGAAAATTAGCGAAATAATGAACGAAATAGTGGCGGCGATCACGTTGTGCATATGGAACGCACCGACGAGTAAGTTGAGGATACCCCAGTCGATCACGAACGCGATCACACCAACGATACCGAATTTCATAAGCTGCGCAATCAGTTTCTTCACGTCAGCCATTGAACACGTCACGCTTGACACTACTGACTGAATCGACTGGGCCAGTCGGAGCTGCGGTTCGTCTCGCATCGGCTCATATCACGATTTGCGCACATAATTCCCACAGTGTTCCCAGCGAACCGGTACGTTACGCTGAGACTGGTGTTGTTATATGTAATCACGGCCGCAAGGTCGCATATAATTGAATCCCTTCTTCTTCCTTCTTCCTCTCTCAAAAGCCCGGTCCCCCGCCGGGCTTTTTTATACTCTGTTAAACCAGAATCGACATTGCCTCTTTCCTTAGCTCCCCTTGTCAAGGGAGCTGTCCTTATGTGCGCTTTGACGCTACGTCTGCTTATCCGACCTTCATAAATGTGCGGAATTAATGCGGGTTAATCAGAGATAATCGTGCACAAAGCCATATGCGGCGATATAGTAAAGCCCTTGAAACCTTAATGATTCCAAGGGCTTAAGCGTGCCCCCTGTGGGATTCGAACCCACAACCCACGACTTAAAAGGACGCTGCTCTAACCGTTGAGCTAAAGGGGCAACTCTTCTAAGATACACACTTGAGCCGAACAAGCCAAATCGGCGTGGCGAAATAATTCAAAAAATGACAATGCTCACTCAATAAGCCGACATCCCGAAGTCTCCCGAAGTCTCCTGTTACACTATGAAAATTATCCCGAAAGCACCCTCGCGTGAAACACTGTGAAACATCATGGCAACCGAGAACGCTGGGACGCTTGAAACAAGGCGACAAGCGAAAGGAGCTACCGTGAACAACCTCGAAACTGAACGACTGCTACTGCGCCCGTGGAAGGTGGACGACACAGCCGAGGCGGCTTCACTGTTCCGGTATGCGTCCGACCCTGAGATCGGCATCAAATGCGGCTGGCCTCCACATACCCGCATCGAAGGCAGCATGAACGACATCCGCAATATTCTCGCGGTGGAAAATAACTGGGCCATCACCATTAAGGGCGGCAACATAGCCGGGCAAGCAGCGGACGGCGATCCCGTAGGCAGTATCGCTCTCAAACCCGTCAGCCATTACACCATCGATCCAATAACCGCCAATCCAGAGCTCAGCAAACAGTACGGCAAGTATCTTGGCGACAATGCGCTAGAACTCGGTTACTGGATCGGCCGTCCGTTCTGGGGCAAGGGATACATGCCTGAAGCATTGCGCGCCGTGCTCGACTATGCATTCAACAGCCTGCATATGGACGCGGTGTGGGGCGGTCATTACCGCGAAAATCCACAATCCGGTCGCGTGATGGCTAAATGCGGACTGCACATTGTCACCGAGTCAGAGCACGATTACTTTCCGCTTATCGATCGCTACTTCGATCACGTAATCCGCATTATTACTGCCAACGAATGGCGCGACCGACAAACAGATCGTCACATATAGTCGCGCATACACGCACAGAATCGACAAAACTGATACACACGACAATGACAGTTTGCACATCGAGAGGCAACTCCGCGTAACACCATACTGCTTATTACCATGTTTGGTAAGCCCGAATGGTCGGGGCCGGGTCACCGGTTCCGGTATGACTTTTTTGCCCTGTCATTGATGATCCGGGGGGTGTTGTCGACGTTCGCAGTCCACTGATAGGAACTAGACCGGCTGGATGGACGCTTCGGGGCGCATAACGCAGCCCCCCCCCCAAAAAAAAAAACAATTTATACGGAGCATAAACTCCACAATGAGAAGGGACAACCGCCTCTCAATCTGCAAACTGAGAGGCAGATTTTGAACCTCGCAGAGGTCTTTTCGCAAACTGAGAGGCAGCTCCGCATAAAACCACACTGGTTTCATACCCCCGAAACCCATTTATATGGAGCTTAAACTTCCCAGTAGAGGCAGACGGCTGCCTCTCAGTTTGCGAAAAGACCTCTGCAACAATAAAAATCTGCCTCTCAGTTTGCAAATTGTCGCCAGATAGCGCACGCATTACTCAGCCGCATCGCTCGCAGCAGTATCCGCCATCCCATTATCGCGACCATCCACAACCGCAATCCAGTCCGCATATCCTTCCTCGGCCATACGCTCGCGTGGCACGAACCGCAACGCCGCAGAATTCATGCAATACCGCAGCCCACCACGATCAGCCGGGCCGTCTTCAAACACATGTCCCAAGTGAATCTGCGTATCCGCCGTGCGCACTTCAATGCGGTCACGTCCAGGAATGCGATGATCCTCATGCTCAGTCAACGCATCCGCAGCAATCGGCTTGCTGAACGCCGGCCACCCGCAACCAGAATCGAACTTGTCGCGCGAAGAAAACAGCGGCTTACCGCTGACGATATCCACGTAAATGCCCGGCTCGAACTCGTGATCGTATTCGTTGACAAACGGCCGCTCGGTCGCCGCAAGCTGGGTGACCGCGAACTGTTCGAGAGTCAGGTCCCAGATTCGCTCGACGTACTTTTGCCGGTTCTTCACGTTCGCGATCGCGGCGAACGGTATGTGGCAGTAGCCACCGGGATTGTTGACGAGATAGTCTTGGTGACGCGCTTCAGCCGGGTAGAAATTACGCAGCGGTTCAACGAGCACGGCCGGACGTTGCGGCTGACGATCAACGAGTTGTTCGAGCGCGGCAATATATATGGCACGTTGCGCCTCGTCCGTATACCACAGTCCGGTGCGGTACTGACGACCGGTATCCTCGCCTTGACGGTCGATGGAGAACGGATCAATGACTTCGAGAAACAGTAACGTCAGTGTGCGCAATGTGACCCGATCTGGGTCGAAGATGACCTGTACTGTTTCGGCTGCGTCAGTTGTACCCGAACAGACTTGCTCATACGTGGGCGATTCGACGGTTGACTGAGCGTAGCCGACTGTCGTGTCGATTACACCGTCCACATTTTGAAAATACCGTTCCAAACCCCAGAAACATCCGCCTGCAAAATATGCGGTTTGCTCATTACTTGTGCGCTCACTCATGCGAATTACGTTACCCCACACTCCGTATCGTCGTGTGATGACGTTATCCTCCGCTCCCGCATTCTGCCCTTGACTTCCCACGGCGAACGTCACCCGTCCGACCAACGTAAATGTGCGTGGCAGAAAACGCTCGCTAAGCACATCCTCGGCGAGCAAAAACCGCACACGGGGGTGGTGACGTTTTGTTGGACTTCGTTGTCTGAATGGTCGTTCAGAACGATATCACATGTGTTCAGGCGACGAGCCCGAGCTGGATGCGCTTGTCCATGATGCTCATCCCGTATTCGAGTTTGATGCGCTTGTCCCGGTACCAGACCATGTACTCGTCCAGCATCGCAATGAACTCGTCGATCGTGACGCCCTGGAAGCTCCTCTTGTGGAAGAACTCTTGCTTGAGCCGGCCGAAGAACCCCTCGGCGGCGGCGTTGTCCGGACTGCAGCCCTTCGCGCTCATCGACCTCGTCAATCCATGATCCGTGCAGATGCGAATCCATTCAGGCCACCGGTAGTGGCATCCCCGGTCGGAGTGGATGACGGGCGTCTGACCGGGTCGGAGCGTGGCGCACGCGTCCTCGAGCATCCCGTTGGCCAATGCGGCGTTGGGGCTGGTGCCGATCGTCCAGGCGACCGGCATGCCGTCGTAGCAGTCGATCACCGGCGACAGGTACACCTTGCCCGCGGGGATCGAGAACTCGGTGATGTCGGTGACCCACAGCTCATTCGGATTCGCGGCGTGAAAGTCGCGGTTGACGAGATTGGCCGGCGCGCCGCCGATCTCTCCCT
>NZ_MWWY01000017.1 GCF_002259755.1 Bifidobacterium hapali | reverse complement strand
AACTCGCCTCTCAGGCTCGGCCCGCAGTGGGCGACGGTGTCGGCCTCGACGTTGCCGGGCAGCCCGTCCAGCTCGTCGCTCGCCTTCCTGATCGTGATCGAGTTGCGCAGAAGCTCGCACGCGGGCCTCGTGCCCGCCAGGCCCTTCGGACGCGCCGCGTCCCTCGTCTTCCTGAGGTACCGGTCCATCGTGGCCGGGCTCATCGCCATCAATTCGTTGAACGCGAACCCGTCGTACTCGGCAAGCTCGCCACGGGCTCTCAGCGTGGGCAGCCACAGGGGCAGCATCTGCTTGAGGTACTTCGCGCACGGCAGATCCATCATCAGCCACACCCGCACCAGCAGCTCGCGCGACTGCTCCGAATACCGTTTCGGCCGTGTCTTCCTGGCCGCCGGCAGCTCGCGCGGCTGCGTGCCGGCCTCGGTGAGCCTGCGCCTCGCGGTGCTTCTGCCGATCTTCAGCACGGAGCACATCTCGTCGAGGATGCGCCCCTTGTCCTTCTTCGATGCCTTCATGTACTCGTCCCTGAACCTCAGGGTGACCTGCCGCTTCGTCGCCATGCTGATCTTGCCTTCCATACGACAAGCCAAACAGGACCGGTACCGTTCGCGCTCATTTCCGATGAGGCACCACTAGCCATTACGCGCTCAAAAAACGTGAGTCACGTCGAGCCACTGGAAAAGGTCGCAATAGGGTGTATACTCGGCCATGTGCGGAGCGATAGAGCCAATATAGTTCGAACGTTCCGAATAGGGCTTACGTACTATCTTTGCGATATCGCAAGGTTGGAGGGAAAGATGAAGTTCATGAAGAGGATTGCTGCTGCCATTGCAGCAGCTGCAGCATTGGTGACTTGCGTTGGATTCGGCGCTGCTCCGGCTATGGCTGATGGATACGGTGCGGACGTGACAGTCGAAGGCAGCACTGCTACCGCTACCGTTACGTTTGATCCTCAGGAGATCGCTCAGTACGGTGAGTACGTATATGTCGAAGCCGACGAGGATCTCATCTCCGCCGTCATACCTGCGGCGACCATCGATGATCCGGCAGTTTTCTACGCCGGTCACGTTACCAAGGAGAATCCCACTGCCACGTTCACGTTCAAGCTCACCAAGGAAGCCACCTGCAAGGGCGGCGAGCTCGCTTACAACGTGTACCTCGGCAAGGACAAGGTGTCCGGAAACAACAATGGTGAACTGACCTCCGCTCAGGTTCAGGACGCTGAGCTGTCGAAGGTGCTGTACAGCGGCTCCGTCAAGATTGCCGCAACTGGCGAATGCGCTGCGTCTGAGGTTCTGCCGAACAACAATGGCTCCACTGACAAGCAGAACCCTAATACTGGTGCTGCTGTGATGCCGTATGCGATCGTCGCTGCTCTGCTGGCAGCTGCCGCTGTTGCCATGTTCGTGGTTCGCAAGCAGGCTAAGCGCTGAAAGACGCCATATAGGTCATATCAGCTATGAGTTCTCTCTGAGGGCGGGGTCAATTCCCCGCCCTCTTCATATTTGTACAGGTCTCACTTCTGACTCATGCGGAATGGAATTCATATCATGCACATTCTTACCGTCTGCTCCGGCAATATCTGCCGGTCACCCATGGCTGAGTATCTGCTTCGGCAAGCTCTGGAAACGCAGCGGATCAGTCGAACGGATATCACCATATCCAGTGCTGGCATCCTGCACCTGCAGCCCAGACCGATTGATCCCACGTGCGCGGAACTGCTGTCCGAAGACGGTATCGATGCATCGGCATTTCGCTCTACGATATGCACGCCGTCGATGGTCAGGGAAGCTGATTTGGTGCTATGTTTTGAACACGAACACCTGGATGATCTCTTACGCGATGCTCCACTGGCATTACGGCATACGTTCCTGTTCACCGACTTCGCCAACCTGTGCGACAGCGATATGCAACAGGGCGGCCCGGAAGGCTCTACTGCTCAGGAACGGTTGCAATGTCTCATTGATGACGCTCCGCTCATGAGGCCGCTAATGCCGCGTGCCGAAGAAATACCGGATCCGCACCGCCATGATCGAGCCACCTATGAACTGGCTCATCGACTCATCGCCAATGCCGCTATGCGTATCGCGGCGGCTATCGCACCGGCCAGCATACCCCAACATGCGTAATTGGTCAGACCGTTTCAGCCGCCTTAGACATGCCATGAGCAGACACTCGTTCCCTTCCCCACGCGGCACACATGCCGATACCTCCTTCCTGCTGTGCGATGTAACCGACGTGTTATGGTATGCTGCGCTACTGTTCATGCCCGTTGACGGCACTGTATTCGGCGTGCAAATGCCATACTGGTCGCCTATTGCTCCGGCATTGTTTCTTGCGTATGCAGTGTGCAATGCGAGGCTGTCGCTTCGTGTTCTTCGCAGATTCCCGATACTGATCGCGTTCATTGCCTTCATGCTGTTGTTCAGCGCTTTCGACTGGCTGACGGTTGGCGTCAACGCCGTGTATCTGATTCGTACCATGCTGTCTGTGCTGTTTGCGGTGTCAACCTTGATTTCGTTCACCGTCGCATGGTCGATAAAACACTTACCAATGCGAAACGCCGTGACCGTGCTGATCTACGCATACGGTTTTGCGTTCCTGTTCGGCGTATTCACATGGATCATCCAACCCAATCATTGTGATGTCGCAGCATTGCGCAATCCGCTGATGGCCATGTATCTGCGACCATACTATGTGGTTCGCCCGCAGTTCCTGTTTGCAGAACCAAGTTATATCGGCATGCATCTTTTCGGAGTATTACTGCCGATGTATTGGATTTCACGTGACCGCAGACTGTCCGTATTGATTGGGATTTTCGCAGCTGGCTCTCTGGTGATGGGAGCCGGCGTCAGAATCGTATTGGATAGCGCGGTCGCCGGCATGCTGTGTCTGATCTCGGCCTGCCCGTGGCGCACGATCATCAATAACGGGATGCGTAATCGACGTCTGTTCGCAGGTGTCATCGCGGCAGGCGTTGTAACGGCTGCCGCAGCAATAGCGATACTGGCCAGCCAACCTAGGTTGCAAATGCTGCTGTCACGCGGATTATTCGCAGGCGATACGTCGATGTCTGCACGTATTTTCCGTTCAGTAGCACCGCTATTCGCCGGCATTCACGATATCACACATCTGTTGTTCGGCTTCGGTGCCGGCAACCTTGCCGCAGCGATGGAACGCGGGTACGCAAATACACTGGCATGGTACCAGTCGAACGGCGGCATGATGACACAGGAAATTCGCGAGTTGCGCACGCCATTGGAGACAGTGACGAATCGTGCCGGTAATGTGTTCACGATGAATCTGTATACGTCATTCATCGCCGAGTTCGGACTGTTGTTGTTCGTTGCCGCCGTCGTGCTGTTTGTCCGATATATCACGCAGCATCACGCGTGGAACAAAACCACCATCTGCT
The DNA here is from genome assembly GCF_002259755.1 of Bifidobacterium hapali. GTDB lineage: Bacteria > Actinomycetota > Actinomycetes > Actinomycetales > Bifidobacteriaceae > Bifidobacterium > Bifidobacterium hapali. The sequence continues at coordinate 24,283 of NZ_MWWY01000017.1, read as the reverse complement.
GGCTGTTGCTACTCGCATACCTGTACGCTCAGTTCGAGGCATACGCCTTCTATGCCCTGCCATTGTTTCTGTGGGCAATCTCGACGCATGCGGTTACGATACATCACAGCGGCGCATCGAACCATACTCCGACCCTCGGCCACTTTTAGGTCATGTTAGGTCATGGCTCAGTTCTGATCCGGTAACCGGTCCGGCAGGCGTTACCGAGCAATATCACAGTCTCTACGCATCGCAGCCGGTTCACCGTTTGCGGGCTTCCTTAACGGAGTATTCTTTTGCGGAGCGTTCTTTTCCTGCGCTCTTCGCACCCCGATTAACCCTACCCTGATCAACCCTCTTGAGTGATGCGAAAATGACTGACAGCTGTTGGTTCTTGGAGAAGATCAACAGATGCAGTATCGGGAATGTAGCCGCTTCATGGCGTACCCATGAGCCGAAATCAGGCTCGAAAATAAATGATGCCAAGGCATAGCCTACATACACACACAATGCCAGCACATCGGTTTCATCACGAATGGAGTTAATAGAACGCAGCAAATTGACCACATAAAACGCCACCAATGCTTGGAACACAAAGAACGGCAAATAATACACGCCCTTGAGCGCCAATTCGACCGGGAACATCATACGCAACGCGTTCAGCACGTAATTCCACATGAACCCCGGCAGCCCGCTTCCCGGCAGCAGGTTCAGGATGACGGTCACGGAGTCCGTGCCATCCTCACGACCCTGGGTCTGCGCCCCTCGGACTGTCAGCACCTGACGGTATTCATCCGGCATGACGCGCTCCACGACCAGCATCATCACATAGACCATGACGAACAACGTCACGATGATCGCAATACCGGTAAGCGCGGAAAACGAATCGGTGAGTTTGCGGAAAACCGTCAATACCACATACACGCCAATGAACAACGCGGCGATCAGCACATAATACGAACGGAAAAAAGTGCTTTCATACCACAAAATGCCGGCGATCAGCGCGATCTTGACAATGACCTTGTCGATCGGCAGCAACAATACGATGAACGCCGCCAGAAAGAACGTGAACTGGATGACATCCTTGCCAATGTTGAAGACATAGATATTCAGCAATCCCACGCTGGCCAGATAAAACAGCATCTGCAGCAGGTCGATCTGCGGCATGCGCAACATGAACAGCATAAGCAGCCCAGTACCGATCACACCCAGCGTTAATGACCAGTCAAGCATGGTCTGGAAATGAAACACATCCAGACTAGTAAACAGGTCGGATGCGACACGGTAACTGCCTTCCCAAGCCTGCATCGTACCGCCGCCGGTGACCATACCCAGAATGCGGTTGTTGTCGTAGAAATACTTCGGCGGCAGACCATAGGCGACGATGAGCTTGGCCAGAACCATCACCGGAATCGTCAACAGTATGGCGAGATTCTTGTATGCGTAGACGTCGGAATCCCACTCCGCCTTGTGTTTGCCGCCGCGTCGAGAGGAAAGCGCCATCACATACCACCGTTCATGCCGGTACGTCCGCGTTCGGCTTTAGCCAAAGCATCACGATAGAAGTCCTGCAGCCATGCGGCATTGCTGACGATGTCGAAGCCGGCGGCCTTGACCTTATCGGTACCCTTTTCCCGGCGATCAACAGTCCACGCATCGACCTGGGACAGAATGCGTGCAGCCCATTGCTCAGGTGCGGCATCAAGCGGAACGGTCTGCACGTCACCGGTGATATTGCATTGCTCCGGCACTCGATCAGATATCGTACATGGCAATCCTGCGGACTGGGCTTCGATCATGGTGACCGGCAAACCCTCAAAGAGGCTTGGCAACACGAATGCATCCATGCCCTGCATGATTCGATTCACATCGGAACGCACGCCGAGGAAGCGAACCGCGTCATGAAGTCCGAGAGCATCGACCTTCTGACGAATCTGATTTTTTAGCTCATCGTTCAGCTCTCCGCCGCCGACCAACCACAATTCGCTGTTCGGGTGAATCTTGTGCAGCGCGGCAAAGATATCGATAAGGAACACATGGTTCTTCTGGGGGAAGAAACGACCCACATGACCGAGCACGAACGTACCCTCCGCCGTACCGAACTCGGCACGGACCTCGGACCGTACCGCAGGGTCGTAACGGTATTGTGCCGTATCGATGGCATTACGCTGCTGTATGACCTTGGCACGGTTCTTCTTCCCGAACAACCAATCGCCGGCCTCCTGGCCGCACGCGAACATATGCGTCGTGTACTTGGGCAAACGCATACGGAAGTATTCTCGGAATATCGACTTCAAATCGAAACCGACCGGACGATTATGCGCGTGCGCTATACGAACCGGCACCCCCATCTCCTTGGCGATACGCAGGCCGAAATAACTGCGCTCCTCCAGATTCGAATGGATGACGCGATATTCGGGATGCGAAGCCAAGAATGCACGGAATTCTTTCTTGTACCGACCGAAATACTGCGGGTACATCGGGCACATGCGGTAGATGTGACCGCCGAGCGCTTCGATCTCGTCCTCATAGGCGGCCCGATAGTCGCGGTTGACGAGGAAATCGTAGGTGACCTTGCTGCGATCCATATGACGCAGGTAGTTCATCATCATGGTTTCGGCACCGCCGCGGTCCATGACCGTATCAAGTACAAGAACACGCAACGGCGACGGAACCGGACTACCGTCGGCGCCGGCCGACCCTTGCGTGGAAGTTGTCCCATCAGGGGAAACCGAAGAATGCTCGGCACGGCGAATTGGTTCCACATTAAGCGACGCGGCATCGAGTCTCACGATGGAATTGGCGGGAATCGGGGACGAAATAACGCAACCGGCTCCGATCACGGAATTATCGCCGATGGAGCCTCCCTTGAGAACCGTCACGTTCGAGCCTATCCAGCAGTGGCGGCCGATCGTCACCGGCGCGGTGGTGTATCCCTGATCCTTATATGAGACGGTCGGATCCGCAAACCGATGATTGTGATCGTACACATGCACGTTCTCGCCGAACACGGTCTGATCGCCGATTTCGATGCGGTTCATCGCATGCAGACCGCATCCGTTGTTGAAGAACACATCGTTGCCGATCACGATATCGCCGGTCCGCTTGCCGTCCGCGGAATCACAGGTAGCCTGGAATCCCTTGCGCATATGGAAATTACGTCCCCAACGCATATGCTTGCCATACGTGAGCTTATACAGTAGCTTCAGCAATAGGCCGGTGATTCGGTACCACAGTTTGTAAACGATCATGCGGTCTCCTTCAATCTGCGTCCCTCATAGTTCGCTGCGACGGCGTTGACCATCGCATCCAAGGTAAATCGCTCCACATACGATTCGTGAATGTCTTCCGGCTTGAAATGCGCGTCCATCACAGTTTCCAACTGCTTCACGCCGTCATCCACGTCACCGACCTCGAACAGAGCACCGTTGACTCCCGGTTCCACTACCTCGTCATTGCCGGTCACGCGGGTCGCCACCACCGGTACTCCGGCATGTATGGACTCGATCAGCGAATACGGCATGCCTTCGTACAGCGAAGTAAGCAGATACACATCGAACGCAGCAACGATGGTATCCGCATCCTGACGGTATCCCGGCAGAAACACATGATCGAGTACACCCTGAGCACGCAGATAATCGGTCAGTTCACCCATATACGGGCCATCGCCGACATAGGCGAAGTACATCTGCGGATGCCGTTTGATCATCTGTGCCGCGATACGCGTGAACGTCATAGGATCCTTCTGTTCCACCATGCGAGCGGTAACCCCCACCACAATGGCGTCCATCATCTGTTCGGGCATCCGCAGCATTCTGCGAGCCTCCTGCTTCGTCACCACAGGAGTGTCGGGAATACCGTTCACGATCACCTGGAACTTATGCGGGTCGTCCAGCCGTTGAGCCAATGCCGCATCGCGTTCCCCTGCCGAAACGTTAAACGTCTTCGTCGTCGCATGACGACTGAACCAACGCTCCAGTTCCACGAATACGGAACGCTTGACACCATGGAATTCAGGTGCTTGGAACGAGTACGCGTGCGGCGTGTAGAACACCAGCGGCACACGTTCGACCATTGCGGCCAACCGTCCGATGATGCCGGCCTTTGAACTGTGACAGTGCACCACGTCTGGCCGGAACTCACGGATTGCACGGCGTACCTGACCGAACGCGGCCAGATCGTCCAGCGGATTGATCCGCCGTACCAAACGATTGCACGGAATCATCCGCACGAGGTGGCTCAGCCGCGGTATATCGTTCACGAATTGAGCATCCATGCGCGAAGTACCATATGCCAGCGCAAGATCGAACCGTTCAGGATCAAGGCCGTCGATCAGATCGACCACATGCCGGCGCGAACCACCCTGCGATTCCAGTACCAGCAATACCTTCGTCTTCTTCATAATGATTCCCCACGTCTACAACGATCTTTCAGGTGGCACAGGCACTTCCTGAATGAATCCCGAGGTCTATTCAGGAAGTGCCGCCGGAGCGAAACAGACCAAATGCAACCCAGGACGGACATCAAGCGGCACCAGCCACCAGTGTCAGCCACGAAGCAGCGCCGTACGGCACATTACGCGGCGGTTCCCTTCACCAAGGAAGGTGCGTCTCCGTCGGTCTGCACTGCCGTCGCCGAATCCGTAGCGGCATGCTTGCTGCCGGATGCCTTGTCATCCTCGTAATAGTAGTAATTCTTGCCCTTGTGCTTTTCCTTCTCGGCAAAGTTGATCACCGTAGCGGTCAGCGAAGCGTCAATCATTTTGAACTCGTTGACCACGCCACGCAGGGACTTCTTGGTGGCCACGTTCTCACCGACGACGAGGACTACGAGCGCGCCGTTCTTGGCGAAGATCGCGGCATCGTTGGCCACATCCATCGGCGTGGTGTCGATGATGATGTGATCGTAATGCTCGGCCAGCTGCTCCAGTGCCTGACGCATTGTGGACGAATTGAGCAACAGGCTCGGATTCGCGGTACGTGCGCCCGCAGGCAACACATGGAAATTGCGCTTCCAATACCGCTGGATCACGGTCTTAGAATCGGCGCGGCCGGTGATCAAGTGGGTCAAGCCGACGGAACCGTTGATGCCAAGATACTTAGCCACGGTAGGATGACGAAGGTCCGCATCGATCAGCAACACGGAATCGCCCTTCTCGGCGTAGGCTGACGCAAGATTGACTGACAGCGTGGACTTGCCTTCGCCGGCCGAACCTGACGTGACGACGATGATGTTGGAATGGGACACGTCCTCCGGAACCACAAACATGAGGTTCGCCGCAATACGACGGACATCCTCAGCCGCGGAACCACCAGGCTGCGCGACGATGACCGGCGCGGTACCACCGAAAACGGAATTGCGAGGTACGGTTCCGACGACCGGACTATCGACGATCGATTCCACATCGGCAATCTGACGGATCTTCTGATCCATGAAACCGAGCGTGAGAGCCACGAACACCGCTAAGACCACACCCGCAAGAGCGCCCTTGAAGATGTCGCCCTTCACATTTGGGGAAATCGGCGTCGTGACCGGATACGCTTGCTGAACCACATTGAACTTGATCGGTGTGGTGAGCTTGCCGCCATCGGTATACAGCTTGTTGACGATCAACTCGTTCAGGCTCTTCGCCACCTCGTTCGCTATGTCGGCGGCGGTCTGCGGATCGGTGTCGTTTGCGGTGATGGTCATCAACGTGCCGGTTGCAGTATCCGCAGATACGCTATTTGCAAGATTTCCCGTGGTCGTTTTCAATCCAAGATTGTCGATCACCGGCTGGAGCACGGCTTCTGTCTTCACCAAGCTGGTATATGTACTCATCTGGTTGCTGATGGCATACAGGCTGGCGTTGACCGAGCTCAGATCTGTGTTCTCGGCCTGCGCACGAACCAGCACCTGCGTGCTTGAACTATAGATAGGAGTCTCAGACTTCACCATCCATGCAGTGGCACCAGTAACCACCGCAACGATGACCAGTTCGACAATCCAAAACTTCCTCAGGATCTTCAACAGATCAGAGATATTCACCTACTTGCTCCTTCTTCTTTCCACACGATGATCTTCGTCTCAGTCTATCGGGAGGACTTACCGAGAACTCTCGGTTTCGTCCCGCATCAAAGGAGTCTGGCGTATCGCCAGTCGTTCGCCGACCGCACGGAACGATGCCTGCACGGTCACGTCGAACGTAAACGTCTCTCCCGGCTTGAGTACCACGCGTTTCGCTCCCACGGTAAGTCCCTTGTGTGTGGTGATGGTGTCAAAGGACTTGCCATCGCTTAGCTTCCAGTCCACCAGTCTGCCATCGGCTGGCGCGTAGACATACACCATCGTCCAAATCTCCCCGACTTGTACATCTTCCGAGCGCTCGGACATGCCCTCACCGGACACATAGCGCGGCAACGAGGCCACGTCGGACTCGTTCAGCGTGTTCTTCATGGTGATGTGCACACTGTAATTCTGGGCTCCGGAAGAAAGCGTCTTGGCTTTCTTGGTGGTGATCGATCGGTCGAGATACCAATCCATCTTGCCTTGCGTGCCATCGGAGAAATACACGCCGACTGTGGGCTCCGCCGGTTTTGTTTCCAGCTCGCCCGCAATGACGGACCCGCTCAAATGGGTTTGTTCGTCAGGATGAGATGACCAGATTTTGAGATGTCCATTGGAAGTGGACGTCATGACCGCTTGCAGCAGTGCGCTCGACTTGCCATTCGCCGAAGAGACGACATGTTGGAAGGCATCATGCGCCACGCTGGAGAACACCCTATCCTGTTCGTCGGGCGTGAGATTCTCATAGTATATGTCATGCAGCAGATACTGCACCGTATTCGTTCCATCGAGTCTGGTTCCAGCCGACGTCGTCATGCCGCCGGTGATCTTGAGCAGATCCTGCAACAATACCGGATCGATCATGATCACGCCATCGGTGTCCTGCTGTTTGGCGTTCTTCCACATAGCCTGTGCAAGCTGTGCGGCACGTGGATAATCAGGCGTGAAGTTCACGTCATGCGGCGTGGTGACGAGTTTCTCACCGAACAGGCCCAGTTCCTCAGTGGTTTCCTCAAGAATCGGACGGTCCAGCAACGGAAGCTGCGTTTCCGGTACGAAATCGGAGATACTGATTGCACCGCCCCGCACGCTCAGCGTTCCCCATGACGCCGGCAAACCGCCAGTGGGACGGACTTCGGCATTGTTCTGCGCAATGACCAGATACGTTCTGGGCGAAGAATTACTCAGATCAAGCATGCCAGGAGCGACCTGTGCGATGCGGGAGAACACATCGACAAGGTTTGCAATACTGCCGAACTTGGCAGTGGCCTGATCGAGGGCGTTGGCGAGCATCGCGATATGCGGCGTGGGCAGATTATTCAGTTCGACATTGGCGTCGTTGAGCACGGTGCTGGCATGGGCAAGGTTTTCGGCCGATTCAGCGAGCCCCGGCATGGAAATCGTGGAATCCTTGATGCTGACCGAATCGATATTGAGATTTGCAGCGGAAGTGCTTAACTCGGGCAAAGCCTGATCGGATATGGTGTTGAGGATCTCGATGACATTGCGGACGACGCTGACGTCAGTGCCATAATATGGGATGAATGTGGGCACAGCCCATGCCGGCTGACTGGTTTGCCGATATGCTTCGTCTATACCTTGCGAGAACTGTGCAATGGCCGACTGGGCGGCTTGCGTGTTGCCGGACTGGATGGCTGATGACACGGCGGACGCGCCCTGCACAGCCTGTTCAATCCCTCGCTTGACCTTCAGCGCAGAATACCCCATGTATGCGGCATATGCGATCAACGCCAGCAACAGCACACAGACGACCAGCAGAATACGGCGACGACGATGCTTGCGCTTGATTCGTGCGATATGTTCGGCACTCATGCGACGGCGAGTGCCGTGAGGAGCGTCATCTTCAAGCATGGACTTGGTAAAACCCGATAGATCGGGGGTCGCGATGCCGCCGTCATCCTTCGGGTCATTTGAGTCAACACCCTGATCGTCTACGGGCACCTCCGGTATTGGAACCGGAGGTGCCGGAGGAACGTCACACCGAAATTCGTCCCCATGCTGCTGATGCTCATCATCGGACGATGTCATACGAAACAAACCCCTACTTGCCAGCCTATGGATATACCATCCCCATCATAGGCGGTAAACTGCCACCCCGAACAAAAACACCCCCTGTTCGGCATGCGTTCAACACGCGTTCGGCGCGCCACCAGCCGCCGACCGATCACGCGATCAGTATGCGCCCTTGTGGCTGAACACCGCGCCAACCGTACGGAACATCAGGACGATGTCTCCAAGAATCGACCAGTTCTGCACGTAGGCCACATCCAGCTGTTCGCTTTCCTCGGCACTCAAGTCGCTACGGCCGGACACCTGCCACGGGCCAGTGATGCCGGGCTTGACGAGCATGCGCATTGCATAGATCGGATTATAACGGGCAAATTCTTCAGGCAGCGGCGGGCGCGGGCCGACCACCGACATGTCGCCGATGAACACATTGAGGAACTGCGGCAGTTCGTCGATCGAGAAACGGCGGATGAAATGGCCGACCTTCGTGATGCGCGGGTCGTTCTTCATTTTGAAGATGAAACGATCCTCCTGACCGGTTTCCTCGGCCAGTTTGGCCTTGAGCGCATCCGCGTTCACCACCATTGAACGGAACTTGATCATGCGGAACGGTTTGCCACGCAATCCGATACGTTTCTGTGTGTAGAACACTGGGCCGCCATCGGTCAGTTTGATCGCGAGCGCAACCGGCAATGTGATGAACAGCGAGCATAGGATCGCCAACGACGAAACGACGATGTCGAATATGCGTTTGACGATGCGGGTAGTGATCCCGTACTGCGCAAGGCGAATCGTAAGCACGGTTGTGCCTTGGATCGAACGTACCTGCGTCTGATGGCCGGCCACGTCCACAGCAGAAGTGATCAGTGCCAGTTCCAATCCGAACGATTCCATGCGCACGGAGAAAATGTTGAAATTATCGGAGAAGCGGCGCAGCACATCGCATACCATCACGGTTTGTATACCCATGTTCACGAACTGTTCAGCCAAACCATGTTCAGCATATGAGACGATGGGGAGCGTATCGCCCCACTGCTCCTTGACGATACGTTCCATTGCGGCCGCATCGGGGTCGGCTTCAACCAAACCGGTCTGCGCGTTCAGTCGAATCGGGCACACCGCCACGGGCCGGTAGTTCAGCTGGTCACGCCGCGCAAGAAAACGCAGCGTCTTGCCGATGCCTTCGGGGGAACCGACGATGACCGTGCCGTATGCATACGATCCCTTGGCGCGACTGCGCGTGATGATCCGCCTGGCGATGATGCGCTCCACGACCGTGGCGAACCATGCGGCGACGGTCACCGACGTCACACCGGCCAGCGACAGATCGAGACCGAACACGAAACTCACCGCGCATAGGCCCATCCAACTGAGCACAGCACCTTTGAACACCAGCATGTTGAGCTGATATCCGTCTCCCATCACGTGGCGGTGGTACACGCCGGACACGCTCAGGCATGACACCCAAATCAGCGCGCCGATCACCAGATACAGGCTCACGGACAGGTTATCGCTCAGATTCCATATGGCGAGACGATGGACGTCGCCGAGAACATTGATCACACATGCGCCCGCAAGAATGAACATAGCTGCATCGCACATCGTCAACGCAAGATTGACGAAGAAGCGCCAATACAGCACATGACGCAATTGGAGTTGCTGCAGATCGTTCAGTACGACCGATGCATTCGAGGCCTCGTCGGGCGTCGACGCCGAAGGCTGCGGCGCGGGGCTCGCTGTTGGTGGCGCTGGGAGCGATGGCGGCGATGGCGGCGTTACAGCGCGCACCGCGGGGGCGGGGTTGATGTTGGCGCCAACATTGTTGGCTCCGACATTATCGTTCGTTTGAGGCATAGTCATGCCCTTCTCTCCTCCCGAGCGTTTTTTCATACCGACAGAAACGCGTCTGAACGGTTCATTTTACCGTAGACGCAACCCAATTCCATAGTCTGTCAACGCTCGATTTGTATCCTGCATCATTAATTAGTTGACGATGTTCGTGGTTCCCCTTGTCAGGACGTTGCGGTGAAACGTTTTATCGCGGCTCCCCTGACAAGAGGAGCCGCAAACGTCCACGAACTTCTGATGCAAGGTACTAGCTAAAACTATACCCCCCCCCAACCATGTGGCGCCTGAATGCCACGAAACCGCATCGTCGTAGCACAGCGCGGTACGCCCGGTCATACCCCACGTCGATTGTGAGCAGCGCCGGCAACCATCTATAGTGATCGTGGATGGTACAAGGAGGCGGCATGAGCATACCGAATAAAACAACAGAAACGTCCTTCGCACATGTCACGCCATTGGCCGGCTCAGCAGTCGCACCTCGCAAACCCTACGAACCACATACGTCAGCTGAATCCTCCGTATCCAGTCCAGAGGCAATATCAATCATCGTACCGGTATACAACGTGCGCAACTATGTGGCCGACTGTATACGTTCGTTAACAATTGCAGTCACATCATTTCATTCACAATATGGACTCGATGCTGAAATCATCGTCGTAGACGACGGTTCGACGGACGGGAGCGGAGACATCGTCGAATCGCTCGCGCACGTTGCTACGATCCGCATATTCCACACTGATAACAACGGTCTTGCATCAGCCCGCAATTTCGGCGTGAATCAGGCGCACAGCGAGTATGTATCGTTCGTGGATGGCGACGATATGGTCAGCCCGGATTATCTGTGCACACTATATGCCGGAATGATCACCGCGAACGCATCCGCAAACCGTCTTCACGACAAAGCGCTGGTCATCGGCACGTATGCCACAGTCCCCGAAAACGCTGACCTGCAACAAGCAATCGCACTGACCGACTCGCCAACAACACCCACACTCGAATCGGCAGTGCACGTCATGACTTCGAGCAACGCGATACGTCGTACGCTCGCCGGCGTGGTACCGATACAGGCGGTAGCGAAACTCGCGCGACGCGACTGGTATGTGCAGCACCCTTATGCGGCTAGGCATCTGTATGAGGACCTTGAAACGATCATTCCACTGCTCTCTTCGGTCGATACCGTAGTGTTGATCAGCACACCCATATACTGCTACAGGCAGCGGCCCGGCTCGATCACACGTAACGCCCATCCGTCGATGAAGCAATTGCAGGACTACTGCCATGCGATCGACACATTTGAACGCGAATGTGCCACGCGATGCAACACCGCCTCCGAGCGCGATCTGCTCGCCTATCAGATCGCCACACAATGCACACGTTTGCATCGCACGATACGCATCGCTTCACGAGCGGGAGGCGGCTTATCCACGCAGGAACGTGACACGCTACGGACGCTGGACGCGCAGACGGACGCACGCGTACGTTCGCTACTCCCTGCAGCGCTGCAAGCGCCGGGCACCAGTCGATCAGGCTGCATCCGCATACGACTGTTCTGCCTCAGCCGGTTGCTGTACGATATGGCATTCGACTGTTACGAAGCACTCGCAAAACGGTGAGGGACGGCGCACTTCGGCGCCGCGATTTGCCTTGATTTCTATGGTCCGACCGCGCCAAACCGGCGCCGAGCCGAAACGATAGTACCGACGTTTGCGCATTTGCCGGTTGCGCTGTGCAGCGCATCACGTAATCTTGCCATGTGACGAAAATGCGTAAGAATCCAGCCACGACGCCGGGGACCGATCAGCAGGACGGCGACCAGCAGATCAGTCTGCAAACCGAACAGCAGCACGCCGAATCATACGATCCAGTCCTTGCTGCAACCGGTTTATACATGTGTCATTTGGTGGCGTGCGCGTTGCGCGGAGTCCACGCAGAAAACGATTCCAAGCCCGGTGGTGTGACATGGGCAAACGTGTATACGTTGGCAAAGCGCAACAGCATCGAAGCCATCACTTGGATGGGACTGCCGGAACATCCGAACGAGCCGATCTCCGATGATCTGCGCGCCGTATGGGAAAAATCAGCTGATCTGACGCTGTTCCGGCAGCTGAATTTCGACGCGGCACGCGAGGAAATCGGACGCAGGCTGCTGGACCACGGCATTTCGTTCATGGCACTCAAAGGCGTGCATACGTCCGCATACTATCCGCAGCCAGGCATGCGTTCGATGGGAGACAACGACCTTCTGTTCGACATGATCGAACCGATCGCGCAATCGCAACAATCCACCGTGGTTGGTTCGGCCAGCGACATCGCGGATACGTCCACCAGTTCCGCCGATCACACGAACCACACGAATCACAATGCCGGCTATCAGCCGCAAGGCAAAACCGATCAGGAAAAACGTTCCAAGCAGGAGCATTCCGCGCAGATCCTGTTCGATATCATGCACGATCTCGGATACACGTTGCAGGAAACGCACAACGGCATGTGGGAGTTCGACCGACCTCCCCAACTGTCGTTCGAAATGTTCCAGAGCATCGCCATGCCACGTAGCGCACACTACCGGTATTACCGCAATCCGTGGGCCCGAACCGTGCCGGACGATCCGCAGTCATTCGCAGAGCACGGTTGCGGACAGATGCATTGGCCGATCGAAGACCAGTACTTATTCCACTTGTCGCACATGTTCAAACACTACGATGAGGGAGGCGGATGCGGCATACGGTTCGCGATAGACGAATACGTGTTCCTGCAAGCCATGCGGGATGCCGATTGGCAGTATATAGGCACCGAACTGGAGACCATGCACCTGACCGATTTCGAACGACGGGTAAGACGCGTTGCACTGATCGCATTCGGCGGGGAGTCGTTGCGGAACGAATTGACGATGAACCGAATCGCGCAAGGTAAGGTAACGGCTACGGCCGAGCGCGGAGTAGCCGGCAACAAAGGCGGAGTAGCCGGACGCGAGCGCGGGGCAGGCGAGATGGGCGGCAGCGAAACGCGCGGGGCGAGCGGCACGAGCGCCGATATTGCAGCCGACACTGAAGCCACGAGCGACAACGACGCGAGTTCGCCGGAAGATATGGATTTCCTGTATTTCCTGCTCACCTGTGGCATCTACGGCAATGTCGAATTCCAGATCGCCCATGATCTGCGTAAAGCGCAGGCCTCGGGATGCGAAGACGGTGGTTCCCTGCGATACCTGCGCCGGAGACTGTTTCCCCCATATGCCTTGCTGATTTCGACATATCCGTGGCTCGAGGGCAAGCCGTGGTTGGTGCCGTTCATGCCTATTTACCGGCTTGTGCATGGATTGACGCACAATAGTGGCAAAATCCTCACCGAACTCAAAATCCTGATTCACCGCCGGTGACGTGAGCGGGTCACTCACCTTCTTGGGTTTGCCAAGGATTGATATCAGGGGCGAGAGGCGGCGCGAACAGCGCTTTGCGATCGGCATACCGCAAACCCGTAAGCGTTTCAAAACCAATATGCGTCGCATTCTCGCCAGCGTCCTCACCGGCCAAAACCGCGGCATCACCGGCAAGAGCCCCACCCTCGTCGGCAGAAGTCCCAGCAACTGCGGCATTACGTCCATCAGCCCTCCCCCATGCGAGTGACATCACATACGTCGGAGCAAGGAGCAGTATGCGATCGAGCATGTCGAGCGCAGCCGTCGCACCGATACGGTCATGAGGCATGAACGCATTGCGTAACGCGCGATCGGTCACGATGGCCGGATCAACATGATGCACTTCGCAAGCATCATGCTGTGCCAATCCAGCAATTCCACTCATCACCGCACCGCCGATACCACCGCCGACCGTACCGCCGCCGCCAGCACGCGCCATACCCCAGTCACCACCCGCTGTCGGCGTGACGAAACACCACGCGTTAAGCGGCACCGCTACATTACGCGACCATCCTTCACGACGATTCCACGGCGTGGGCTGCACGGTAACGAACCGTTCGCGACCGTGCTTATCGGTGCCGATTGCCAGCCAACCGTCACCGATAATCCGCACGGCATCGCCGAGATACCTTCGCCATTGCAACACATACGATTCCAACATCGTCATGTCGTTGAATGACCGTCCGGAAAACAGATACGCGCGATTCTCGTATTCAATGCATATGCCGAACACTGCAAGTATTCGCTTGCGCGGCAGTCCGCCAAGCATCGTGCGACGTAAGCATTCGGCACGAGCGGTTTCGATGCGCGCCCGAACAGTACCGCCGGACGACTCACGTTCTGTGGCAAGCTCGCGCATGATGGATGCGAACATGGTTTTACCGACCGTGGCGCGTACCGGCGCACGATCGACGCCGGACCATTCGGGGATGAGATACGGCTCGAACCTGCGTTGCCACGATAGGGATTGCATGCCGGTATCCGCACGCGCACCACGCGCACTACCCGCGCCCGCACGCAGACGCGAACCACCTGCACGCAACCCCGCACGCGCATCCCCTGCAATCGCCCGCGCCAACGCCGGCCGCAACGAAGCCGGCAACGTGCCGTCAATCCGACACTCAACGCCGGCGACCCGGCACAGGAACCGTTCGGTTCCGGCCGGGTCGTCAACGCCTCCCGCAGAGTCCCCAAAGGACCCCGCAAAGGAGCTACCTACCGCACTCTTCATGCGCGACTACCTGATCATCTCGCTCACCTTGACGGTACGTGCAGCACCGCTCACGAGCGTCCCGTCGAGCGTCCGCCAAGACGGGGTCACGGTGATGGCCTTGTCGTAGTACGCCTTCGGGATGTTGCGCAGCAGACCGGTGGAGAAGTACTTGGCGGTCGAATCGCCGAATACCTGGGCGGCCGTCATCGACTTGCCGCCGGCACTGATCGTGCTGTAGGCGTTGGAGTTGTTGATCTGCAAGGCCTTCGACAATCCGTCCACGGTCACATCGTAGCGCACGAGGTCGTAATCGTAGCTGTCAAGCGCGGTGATGAACCGCAGTGTCGTGGTCGGCGAGTCGGCGGTCGTTCCGGAGGCGAGCTGTGTCTTGACGGACAGCAGTCCCGCGTTCACGAACTTGGCATATGCCTTGCCGGAGGTCGGCTCATACGGCTTGGTGAATGCCGCGTCGGAGAACCAGCCGGCGAAGATCTTGCCGTTCGGTGCGGCCGGCGAGGTCCACTTGCCGGCCGGCAGATCCTGCCCGTCGGTCAGGCCACCGACCTTCTTGTACCACTCGACGTAGTACTGGTTGACGGCGAGGCTGCGCACGGTCACGGTCTTGAACGCGGTCACGTCGGTCGGCTTGCCGTCGAGCACGAGCCGCGCGATGGCGGTCACCGTGCCGGACGCGCCGTTGCCGGCCTTGCTGAGCACGCCGGTCGCGGCGTCGATGGTGGCGATCGACGGCTGGTCGACGCTCCACTGCCACGAAACCTTGTGCTTACCGATGGTCGAACCGTCGCCGGCCAGTCCGGTGCCGGCGTACAGCTGAGTGCGCAACGTGTTGTCGGGGATCTCGTTGCTGCCGGTGACGCTCGGCTTGACGGCGATGAATTCCATCGAGTCGCCCTTCGCGTCCGGATACGTGGCCGACTTGACGGTCACGTTCGCCACGCCGGGCGCCGCGGCCGTAACGACGCCGGTGGAGGCATCCACGGAGGCGACGCTCGTGTTGTCGGACGTCCAGTTGAGCGACAGATCATGCGCGTTGGCCGGATCAACGTGCGCGGTCAGACCGAACGTGGAACCGTTGTTGAGGTTCGCGACGAACGGGCTGGCGGTATCGATGGTGACCGCGGTGACCGGATTGTTCTCGAAGGTGGCGGATTTGCCGTACACCCAGAACGATCCGTTGCCGCCGAGGCCGGAGACGCCCTTGTTGTTGAGCTTGATCTTGCCGAAGACGGTGGTCGTGCCTTGCGCGAGGCTGGTCTTCATGGTGGCAAGACCGTTGCCGCCGTTGTCGCCCGCTTCGCTCGTGGTGACGAACGGCGTGGCGGCGGTGTCGCCGGCGAGCGCTTCGAGCGTGGATTCGCTGTCTGCGCTGGCCTTGTAGAGCGCGTCCTGTCCGTTGACGAGAGCGGCGGAGGTGCCGAGCGGCGCGTATTGCGCGCTCACGTCCTTGTAGTTCTTGCTTGATGGCGTGCCGATGAACGGCTTGACACCGAGCTGGTCACCGAACGTGAGGTTGCCTTGCGCGTCGGTCATCATGTGAACGCTCGCATTGTCGGCGGCGAGGATGCTGATGTCTGTGCCGCTGATCGGCGTGATGTGGCCGCCGGTGAGGTAGGCGGTCGCGTTGGCGTCGATTTGGATGCGTGAGTTCGGCGTGGCGGTTTGCTGGATTTCGCCTCCGGTGACGTCCTTGAAGTCGCCGCCGTTGACGGTCAGCTTGCGTCCGGCTTGCACGCTGGAGATCGTGCCGCCGTTGATGGTGAGGTTGCCGTTGGCTTGCACACCGCCGTAATACCCGTTGCCGTTATAGGTGCCGAAGGAGTAGATCGTTCCGCCATCGATGGTGACGTTGGCGGTGGCGTTCGTGGACTTCAGACCGTAATTAGAACCGATGAGCGTGGTGCCGTTGCCGATGATGGCGCTGGCGTTCGCACCGGAGACGCAGACGGCGTTGCCGTTGTCTGCACCGCACGGGTCGGACGAGTTGCCGGGCTGACCGTACTTGGTTTGCATGGTGACGGTTCCCCGGGTGACGAACGACGCGCTGGAGCCATCGCTGCCGACGACGACCGGCTGGGCGCTGGTATATGGGCTGCCACCGATACGTGTGCCGTCGAGGGTGAGCGCACCGTTGGAACCGTCGATCATGAGTCGGACGCCGTTACGCACCTGCAGTTCGACTTGCTTGATCGTGTGCGCGGAACCGTTGGAGCGGATCACGGTGTCGTGGTCAACGTGCAGGATGCGCGAATCATCCGGGATCCACGAATTACCCTCAACCTGGAAGTCGCCGCAGATTTCGATCACGGCAGCACCCTGGTTGAGCGCGTCAATGAAGCCTTCCTTCGTGCATGCTTGCGTTACCTGACCGTTGGCTGCGGCCTTCAGCGCGTCGAGCATCTTGCGTACGGCGACCAGCTTGTCGTAGTTGGTCACCTTCGGCTTGTCGTCTCCGCTCAGCTTGTTGTACGCGGCTTCCGCGGCGGCAACCGCCGACTCGTCGCTGACCTTCACGCTGGAGACGGACGGCAGTGCGTCGATCTGGTCGATGACTTTCTGCACGTCGGTTTTCTCAACGACCGGTGCGCCCTTGTTGATGGCGAACGAGTCGATCTGAACCGACTGTCCGTTCTCCACCTTGTACGCGCGGTAGTACAGCATATCGCCGTCAATATTGATACCAGCGTATGCGGGCACGTCCAGTTCGAGCGATACGGCGGATTCGACTGCCGGGTCTTCATGCTGCTGGTAGTTCTTTACGCCTGCCGTTCCGGCGATCGCATACACGGTGCCGTTCGGGTTGTTGACGACGTTGAAGTTCTGGCCGGCGTACTCCTGCGTGGACGTGTCGACCGGCGTCTTCTTGCCATCGCGGTCGAGCCAGTCGGTGCGGTTGTACGTGTGGTCGTGGCCCGAAAGGACCATGTCGATGTGGTTCGTCGCCGCGAATGCGGTCAGCTGCTTGCGAATCGCGACCACGTCGGCGTCCGCATGATGCGGTCCGTTCGAGTACGGCGACTTGTGCAGCACGAGGAACTTCCACTTGGCACTCGAGGTGCTTACGACCTGCTGCGCCCATGCGATCTGCGTGGGGCTGAGCGCGTTGTCGGAGCCGAGATCGTTGGAGTTGAGCACGACGAACAGCGCGTTCTTGTACGTGTACGAGTAGTACGTACCGGTTGATTCGGAGCCGGACTGTTCTGGAACATCGAGGTTTTCGATGTTGAAGTGGCTGCGGATCGGGTTCGGGTCGGTCACGCCGGGCACGTGGGACTTGTCCTCATGGTTGCCGGTGGTGGCGGCCACGGCCATCGACCGTTCGTTGTCGCCGTCGAGGAGCCACGTCCAGTAGTCCTCGTTGGAGCCTTCGTCGACCACGTCGCCGCCGTGCACGGTGAACGCCGTGTTCGGCATCGTGGCCTGCGCGGAAACGAGGGTCTTGTGGTACGTGTCGTAGTCGGACGGGATCATGCCTTGCGAATCGTCCACGTTGAGGAACGAGAACGAATCGGCCTTATCGCTGGTCGAACCGGTCGTGAACGCGGTCGTCGTGCTCCAGTAGTCGCCGGAGCTGACGCGGTACCAGTACCGTTCGCCGACGGTCAGTCCGGTGACCTGCGCGGAGTACTTGGTGTACAGATCCTTGCCGTAACCGGACGTAAGACCAAGGTTGAGCAGCGTCTTGGGTTTGATAACCTGCTCGGCGGTGGCGTTCTGCGTGGAAACGATGGACGCGCAGCCGGCGTCACGGCATACCTGTACCTGACCGGCCTTGGTGACCGTGTCGAAACCGTGGTCGGCGTTGGTCTTCGTCGTGTCGTAGAACGAGCGTGCGTACCAGCGGAAGGCGCGATCCTTGACCGTGTCCTTGCCGAGGCTCATCGAAATCTGCGTCGGCTGTCCGGCGCCGGCGGCAGCGTCGTCGGGGTCGAACGGCGTCTTCGTGCCGGTGTACGTGATGCGCACCGCCTGTCCGCTGTTCTCCACGTCGTCTTCGCCGACCGAATCGGTGGCCATCTGCATGATGATCGTCTTGAAAATACCGCCCATACCGCTCAGGAAGCTGGGGCTCATGTATTCTTCGACCTTGTCGTTGACGATCGAACGGATCTTCGCGGCATTGAAGCCGAACGTGTCGAGCGTGGACTTGAGGTTGCCGTTGGACGTGGCCGTGTTGAGTACGGTCAGCCACAGGCCGGACAGTCCGCCCTTCGACCAGTTGATCGCCAGCTGGCTGGTGATGCCGTCAAGCGTGCCGTTGCCGCCTTCGGGAACGATCGTGTTGAGCAGCAGGTCGATCACGTCGCGGACAATGCCGCCTTGTGCGATCGCATCCGCACCGGCCTTGATCTTGTCCTGGTTGACGGCCAAGGAGCTGCTTTCCGCGCCTTGCAGATGGTTCGTCATGAGATCGGAGACAAGATTGACGAGCGCGTATCCGGAACCGGACACCGGCTGCATCTTCGAAATCTGGTCGACGATCGTCTTGATCTGATCGGCGAGATAATCCGGGTTCTGCAGGAACTTGACGTCAACCTGTGCGAGCAGATCGTAGACCATGTCCATGATCTGATCGTCGGAGATCGTCGTTTCGCCGAGGATCGTCGCGGCACCGCCGATGCCCTTGAGATGCAGCGCACCGTTCGCATACCATGCTTGCGCGGTGTATGCGGAACCGGAGATCGTCATCGGGCTGGACAGATACTGCGTGAGATATTCGCTGATCGTCTTCTTCAGGTCGAGATCGGGCTGGCTTGCGGCCAGGTATTCCTTCAGTCCCTGCTTGCCGATCTTTTCCATCATCGGGCGGACAGTGCCTACGGCCATGTCGGTGATCATGCCGTCGCCGTACAGCTTGCGCTTGGTGTATGCCTCAAGGTTGTGGATGACCTGTTCGTGCGTATCGGTGTTGCAGGCGCTCCACTGGCCGTTCGAGTCGGCCGGCAGCGTGACGCCGTAGCCGCAGTGCACGGTGATATCGACGTGCTTGCTCGGCTCGTTCGGGTCGCGGCCGACGCTCACGGTCTTCACATCCATGGTTTCCGCGTGGCGCTTGCCTTGCGTGCCGCCGAGTTCCTGACCGCGGTAGAAGTCCACGTAACGCACCGGCGTGCCGTAGCTGGCGAGTGCACCGGTCTGGATGTCGGTGAGCTGGTTGCCGTTGGGGCTCACGTAGTCGGCGCGATCGTTGACGTGCACGTGGCCGGTGAACATCCAGCGCATGCCCGCGTCGGCGAGCGTGGTGGCGACCTGCTGCCAGTTATCGACGACGTATTCGTTCAGCGTTTTGTCTTCGTTGACGAAATGCGGCACGATGCCGTGGTGCAGGAAGCCGATGACGGTCTTGCCTTGGCTGTCGGCGTCCTTGGTGACTTGCGCGAGCCACGGCAGCAGCGTCGGGTCGATGCGGCCGGCGGTCACGTGCTCGTTGTAGTCGTAGCCGGTTTCCGCATCGGGGCTGTACTTGCCGGAGTCGATGGCGACGAAACGGAAGTTTTCATCGTCAACGTAGTAGCTCAGCTCTCCGGCCACCTTGGTGGGCACGCCGTTCGCGTCGCGGTAGTGGGCCGGGTCGTTGAAGTCGGTGTTGGTGTTGCCGGGGTTGTGGAAGAAGTGGCTCGGGGCATTCGAGTTGGTCTTGCGATCTTCGGCGTCCTGCTCGGCGGCTTGCTCGTAGCCGAAGTTGCCCATGACCGTGCGGAAGAACTTCGGGTCGGTGGCGCCTTGAACCATCGACTCACCTTTGGAGTTCGTGGTGTGGAAATGCGGGTCATTCGCGATGAACGTGTCCTCGGAGTTCACGAGCGGAGCGGGTTCGCGCTGCTTGGTGCCTTCGTTGAAGTTCCACGCGTCGGTGTTGTAGATGTCGTGGTTGCCGTTGATGACGAAGACCTGCGTGCCTTTGCCGTTGTTGTAACCGGCTTTCTGGGTTTCGTCTTCGATTTTCTGGAATTTGTTGGCGATGTCGATTTCGGCCTGCTGTTCGCCGTCCTTGGTGAGGTCGCCGGTGACGAGCACATAGTTGGGGTGGTCTTTGATGATCATGTCGACGGCCTTGTCGGAGATCGCGTTGGACTCTTCGAGGAGTTTCGGATCGCCGCCCACGTAGTCGTGGAAGTCGTCGTCATCGTCGGCGTAATTCGCCGGATAGTAGTGCGTGTCGGACAGGACGCCGATCTTGGCGCTGCCGGCGGCCGCGTTGTCCGGGCCAGCCGGTGTCGGCTCGGCGGCGAGGGCCGTTTGAGGAGCGACGACGATACCGGCGGTTAATGTCGCGACAGCCGCCGCGGTGGCCGCTACCGTGGCCATCACGCGACTCAACGCGTCACGATGAAATAAATGCATACGCATGGTTGCAAGCCTCTTAGATTGGATTGCGTAGTTGATTGTTGAACAGCTTGGGTGAAGCTGGAGGAATCGGGAAACCGATCGAGGGAACAGCGCGCATGAAAAAGCCGACGAAGGTTCTCCTTGCGTCGGCTGTGAAATTATGGCTACTGGATGTCCCCGAAGGAGGAGTCGTCCTGCGGCTGGTCCTGAACCTTGTCGCTCAGGTTGCCGGACTTGGCGGAATCAGCGTTTTCAGTGTTCGTCGAGTCCGCTGACTGGCCGTTTGAGGACGAGTTGACGAGATCGTTGAAATCGACCCCGTCTTCGTCGCCGCCGTTCGCGACCTTGCCGTTAGCGCTGTCGCTCTTCGCATCCCCGCTGTTCGCTGCCTCACCGGCATCGGGCTGGGAGGTCATTGGCTTGCCGTCCGAACTCGGGTCCGCTTGACGGACGAGCGAGCGCGCGGTGTCACCGTTCTGATCGCGTATCGACGAGATGATCGTGGTCGATGCGGCGAAGATGATCGCAACGGCGACCACGGCGGCGATGATGGCAAGCAGGCGAACGCTCACCTGCTTGCCGAACAGGGCCACAGTGGAGGCTTCCCCATGACGGGCGCTGTGCTTTTCGTTGCTCACGATTGCATTGCCTTTGTTGGGTTGGTTAGCTGTGGGTCAGCGATCAGTGGATCGGACCCCAGTTACCGTCACCAGGCTCAGTAGTGCCAGAACCGCCCGGAACAGGACCCGGGTCAGGGCACGGATTCAGGCGGAAGGCCGACGCACCCTTACCCATATCAATACTTGGTTCACTGCAGTTAGCCGTGTCAACCTCGCCGGTGAATGCCACCACGTAGAGGTTCGGCATTTCATATTGCTTCTTCATCTTGTCCTCGTTTTCTTGGATATTCAAACGATTATGATTAACTGGGTTGCACTTGATCATCGAGTGCAACCCGATGGGATTGAGGTCAGAGCTTCTTCGTAACCGGAATGCCGGTGACGACGGTGCCGTCAAGCGTGGTCCAGCTCGGGGTAATGGTCACCTTGAACGGGCCAAAGATGGTGTTGTTGAGGTAACCGGACGGGATGCCGCGCAACAGTGCCGTTGCGAAGTAGCCCTTGCCGTTGTTGGACTGAGCGACATTGCCGAACGTACCAAATGCCTGATCAGTGAAAGCTGCCGGAGTGACGTTGTTAACGGCCGTGTACACGTGATCAGAATTAAGCGTGCCTTCGCCCTTGTCCGGAGACGTAGTCGCGCTGCCATACTGCCATTCGATCTTGAACTGCACATTGCGGTACTTCAAGGTGTCAATGGCGGTCAGGAAGCGCAGTACCGTACCATCCGTAGACTGCTGCACAGCAACGTTCTGGTTCTTCGCATCCGCAAAGTGAGCCCACACGAACTGCTTGGTAGTCAGAGTCTCGTTCGTGCCGCCATCAACAGCGTAGACACCGTCTCCAGCAGTGTACGAGTCATCGTTGTTCAGATCGATGTCGTTGGTGTTCTGGTTGGTGTTGTAATCAGCACCGCTCTTGAACCAGCCGGCAAACTTACGCCTCTCATAGGTTCCAGCCTGATAGCTGGAATCCTGAACACCGGCAGCACCCGGGTAGGTGCTGTTCCGCTTGTAATTGCCATTGGCTTCGGTGCGAGAGTACCATTCGTAATCCACTACGGTCGGCACGCCGAACACGGTCGCGATGCCTTCGCTGTTCGGGTCGAAGACCTTCTCGCCCTCCGTCGCATTCGCAGTGAACTTGTTCTTGCTGTACAGTGTGTATTCTCCATACACGCCGTAAGTGCCGTGGTATCCGAGGTAGCCAGAGGAAATCTTGGTACCCTGCTTGGTCCATGAGGTGTTCAGCGCGGTCTTGGTGCCCTTCCCCGTGGCCTGAACATCGAACGGGACTTCCGGTGTGGCGTCGTAATTCACGTCGATCTTGCCGTTGCCGGGCTGATCGGAAGCGCCTGGAACCTTGGTCACATTCAGGCTCACCGTCGGATCGGTGATGAAACCGTTGCCATTGCCGTATGCCGAGCCGATGTACGGCTGAGTCTGGCTACCCAGCTTGACAGCACCAGCCTCGGCAGCGCGTACATACAGCTTTGCATCCTTGGCCAGCTTGATGGCTGCCGGGACTGCATTGTTGGGATCTCTATCGTCGGCGATCGTACCGCCGGTGACGTATACGGTGCCGGCGTCCACGCGCAGCGGATACTTGGCATCCGTCGGGTTGGATCCATCGATATCAGCTACCTGAGTAGCGATGTAGCCGCCGGAAATGTTGGCAGTACCGGAAGCCACGCGAATGCTGGAGATTTGAGCGCCATTGGACACGTTCAAGGTACCTGCGGAGTAGATGGCGTGTGCCGGCTGAGCTTCGATGTCGCTGCCGAACGCCCAAGCATTGTCGGACTCAGACACATAGGAACCGTTCGACACGTTCACCGTGGCATTCTGAGAAAGATTGACCACTGCACCGTCAGAGCCGTACACAGTCGGCTTCGAGCCGAAATTGCCGGACGACTGAAGGTTGACCTCGGTACCTGCGGGGGCGCTGGCGTCGACCTTGATACCGATGGCTTCGGTGCTGGTGTTGCCACCGTTGGAGTCCAAGCGCGCAGTGTCTTTCAGCGTCACCTTGCCATCGAAAACGGTGACCGGGATTTCGGCACGATTGCCGCCATTAGGCTCATCATCGTCAATAGCGAGGTTGCCGGCGAGCGTCAGATGGGCACCATTCTTGACTTGGAACGCAATGTCCTTGATGCGGGAGACATCGGTATAGCCGCCAACGCCTGCCTGGTCATCGCCGCCAGTACGTGCACCATAGATTGTCACATCGTGAGTGACATCAACCTTGGCTTCATCGGCGTTGTCCGAGAAATCGATGTGGTCGCTCCAGACCCAGTTGCTCTCGGTATCAGCAAAGTAAATCGTGTTCACGCTGGAACCATTGCCCAGCGCATTGCGCAGTGCATTGTTCTCTTCCGTAGCAGATACGGTTGTGCACAGCTTAAGCGTGTTGCCGCTCGGCACATTGCATTCCAGTCCCGACGGAACCTGAATGTCTGCAGCCTGTGCGACTTGCGGCGTGACGACCACGGCACCGAGCATCGTCAGTCCTGCGGCTGCTGCGGCAAGCGTGCGTAGCATCTTGCTATATGCGAATTGCATATCGCTCCCTTCTTCTTACCAACGCATAGGGGCCGGACGCTTCGCGCGCCCGGCCCCTATGCCAAGTCCTCAATGGCCGACGGCATGTGCTGCCGGCCACTTTTCCCGAAGGGAACCCATACTGCCCGATCACCCTCCGAATGCACGTTCAGAGTATGTTCCGCACCCGCTGGAACAGGTAAACGGTGAATTTGGCGCTTGCAGCAAAAGCACCGAGTTACCC
>NZ_MWWY01000016.1 GCF_002259755.1 Bifidobacterium hapali | reverse complement strand
CACCACGGCGTCGCGGTGCAGGTGAATGCCGTCCACATGCACCACGTGATGCACCTCGTCCACCAGGGGCACCGGCGGCCACAGGCCCCACATCAGCTCGCACCGGCGGCGCAGCGTGCGGGAGGGCAGGTCGTGCTCGGCCTGCGACCGTTTGGAAAACAGCCAGTCCAGTCCGCACCGCAGGTCACGGGCCCTGTTGTCGCGCGACTGGGTGCGCGAGCTCCCGCAGCCGGCGTCCCGGCACCGCCACCTGACCCGCCCCGAGCTTGTTCTTCCGTTCCGTTTCATCGGCTCGCCGCACACGGCGCAACTGGGTGTGTTCATCCACCCAATCTGCCACGCCAACTCGAAAGCCGCTCAACCGTTGTCCCGAAAGGCCTCACAGCCTGTTCCGGACACACATTCTGGCCGACTTCAAGTTCCCCGCCCATACAACTCGAACAGGGGAAACGCCCACTGCCACAAAGGAAAGCGAGCCAAAACAGACACACATTTTGGCCTATAACCCCGGAAGCTCGTTCAGCTACTGAGTTGCAGTTAGAGATAAAGCAAAAGGGCTGAAACCGTTGATTCTCAACGATTTCAGCCCTTTAGTTGCTGGTGCGAGTGGGGGGAGTTGAACCCCCACGAGCATACACTCACTGCCACCTGAAGACAGCGCGTCTACCATTCCGCCACACTCGCAGACAATCGACTAACTTACACCCGCGTTTGGATTTGTGCCAGCTCGGCGTGTCGCTGGCTGATCGCTTGATCCCACTTGAAGGATGGGATAGTACATTCGCAAAGAATTGCACATTGCGCATGAATACCACCGTAATCAACGGTTTTCGGCGTGGCGTGGGGAGGGGTTGTTTGTATGTTGGAACCATATCGTCCAGATTGTGGGGTGGAGGGACGGATATGAACAGGCTGCAATCCCGATCGCGGTGCATGACGCTGATGATCGTCATGTTGGTTGCCGCAGTCGTACTGTTGGTCTGCGCATGGTTCGCAACGGCCGCAATGATCGCAGCTGCTGCTGGCATCGTCGGCTTGTGCTCATTGCGCGAGTGTCGTATTTGTCATCAATTCGCATCGTTGATTCGTACTGATCAATACGGCGCAGTCTGCCCGACGTGCCAGCGAATGATTCTCGAAGGCCGTCAACAGGAGTTACTTGAACGTCGCGCGAAGTAAGTATCGCGACGATTTACCAGCATGCGATATTACTGTCGGTGCGTGATTCCGTACCACCAACGTATGACGGTCCGGCAATGGTATGAGCTAACGTAACCGCTTCAGTTGACTCGCTAAACGCACTGCTCAACGCACCGCGATCCAGCCGCATGATCATCTGTCCTCGCCCAAAATCGGCCGCTTCCAAGCTCACTGTCACATCATGACCACGTCGAGCAAGCTCGCGCGCAATCGATTCATCAAACGACGTCTCTACGCGCACCGTATTGCTGCGATCCCACCGCCAGCGCGGCGCATCGAGCGCTTGCTGCGGGTCCAAGCCGAAATCGATCGCGTTCATCGCAACTTGTACATGACCTTGCGGTTGCATGTACGCGCCCATCACACCAAATGGCCCAACCGGTTGCCCATCTTTCATCAGGAATCCCGGAATAATCGTGTGATACGTGCGTTTACCTGGCTTAAGCGCGTTAGCTCGCGACGGGTCGAGCGAAAAATCCGCCCCGCGATTCTGCAATGCGATACCGGTTCCGGGCACAACAATGCCTGAGCCAAATCCCATATAATTCGACTGAATATACGACACCATGTTGCCCTCGCCATCCGCACAGCACAGATACACCGTGCCAGAACTTGACGGCGTGCGCGTGGTGCGCACTTGAGCCGTATCGCCGATGAGCCGTGCGCGCTGTTCACCGTATTCAGGCGTGAGATACTGCGCGTAATCGAAGCTTGTATCATCCGGATCGGTGACCGTGTCGAATGCGTCTGCGAATGCGAGCTTAACCGCTTCAATCTGTAGATGCGCGGTTCTTGCATTGTCGCGTCCAGCGGGGCCGCTGGCAAAATCGAAGTTGCGCAAAATATTCAGTGCCATAAGCGCGACGATGCCTTGACCGTTTGGCGGGATTTCGCACACTTGCCAACCTCGATAGTCGAGTCGCATTGGTTCAACCCAGCGCGGTTGGAATGCGGCTAGATCGTCGTAGCGCAGGTAGCCGCCGGCTGCTCGGCTTGCTGCATCGATGGCGCGGGCCAGATCGCCTTCATAGAATGAGCGCGCGTGAGTTTCACCGATTTCCTGCAATGTGTTCGCATGGTCGGGCAGTGTGATGATATCGCCAGCTGAAGGGGTTAAGTTGTTGTGCGTGAACACGCGGAACCACTCGTCGAATCGGCCATCGTTATTGGCTGCACGGTATACGTTCGCTGACAGTTGCCAGAATCGCGCGAGATTTGCGTTAACTGCGTATCCGTTGCGCGCGTAATCCACGGCGGGTGCAAGATCATCGGCAAGACTGAGCCTGCCGAATCGTTTGTTGATTGAGGCCCATGCGGCAGGGGCTCCCGGCACAGTGATCGGAGTCCAGCCGAGTTTTGGCATGTGACCGTGATCGTCGTTGCCATCTGCGATCACTCGATCAATAGAAATCGCTTGCGGTGCTGAACCGCTTGAGTTGAGTCCGACGAGTCGATTTTCGCGTGCGCTCCATGCGATGCAGAACGCGTCTGAACCGATACCGTTTGACGTAGGTTCGACGACGGTGAGGGTGGCTGCTGCGGCCACGGCGGCATCGAACGCGTTGCCACCTTTGAGTAGGACTTGTAAACCGGCTGATGATGCTTGCGGAGTTGAGCAGTTCACCATCGCGCGGTTAGCGTATATCGGGAAACGATGAGATGAGTAATGCTGTGCGAGCGGATCGAACGATGGGATTGTGGTCATGCGTCCATTATCGCGCGTTATTTCGGTGTGTGGCAGTTACTGCGGTTGTTACTGAGTCGGTTATGCAGTGGCGGAAAACGCTCGCTCAGGCGACTGTCAGTGAGCGAAAACCGCCACTAGTGGACGGGAGTGGCGGAAAATGCTCGCTGAGACCGCTGTCAGTGAGCGAAAACCGCCACGCATCGGTAGGAGTGGCAGAAAACGCTCATTTAGACCACCGTCAGCGAGCGTTTTCTGCCACTCGGGTAGTTGGCACGCCGACCGGCGGGCGAACCGGTGTGTCAACCGGCGCACCGCCCAGTGCCCCAACCAACACTCGCGATCAGCCGCGCGAGCCGTGCGCGTAGAATCGCGCGAGCGTCTCATCGCGGAACTCGTTGAAATACCCGCCGTCAATCGACGCGCGGATATCATCAAGCAGTTTGATGAAGAAATGCTCGTTATGAATCGTAGCCAGCGTGAATCCGTTGAACTCGCGGGCGCGCAACAAATGATCAACATACGCGCGCGAATAATGCGTGCACGTGTAGCAGTCGCATCCTTTTTCGAGCGGTCCGAAATCGAACTTAAATTCGGCGCGCTTGACGTTGTATCGTCCGTCGCGCGTGAAAATCGCACCGTTACGACCGCAACGTGCCGGCGCCACGCAGTCAAACGTATCGCCACCGTTTTCTACGCACGCGAAAATATCGTCCACAGCCGCAATACCGAGTACGTGTCGCGGTCGGCTTTCCGGCATCGCATCGCAAATCCACGCGCAGGTGTCACCGATAATACGTTTCTCAATCGCTCCACCGATGCCAACGCCGTCGAAATCAAGTGAGGCAATCTGCTCAGCCGCATGCCGGCGTAAATCCTCGTAATTGGCGCCCTGCACCACGCCGTAAAGCGCCTGATACGGCTTGCCAAGACGCACTTGAGTCAGCCGCTGATGCTCAGCAACGCAACGTTGCGCCCAACGATACGTGCGCTCAACGGATTGTTCCTGATATGAGCGCGTGTTCATCAGTGTGGTCAGCTCGTCGAACGCAAACATAATATCTGCGCCGATTTTATGTTGAATACCCATCGAAATTTCGGCACTGAACCGGTGACGTGCACCGTTAAGCGGCGACTTAAACGTCACACCGTCCTCATCCACGAACGCAAGCCGCTCTTTACCGTTAGCGATCACATCGTCCGACTTCATGCCGGTCACGTCCATTGCCAGCGTCTTTTTAAAACCAGCGCCGAGCGAGAGCACTTGGAATCCACCTGAATCGGTAAAGGTCGGCCCGTCCCAGTTCATGAACTTCGCAAGTCCGCCGGCCGCATCGAGCACATCTTCACCGGGGCGCTCGTACAGGTGGAATGCATTCGACAGCAAGCATTGCGCGCCTTCCGAGCGCATCGTTTCCGGCAGAACCGCTTTCATTGCAGCTTGCGTGGCGACTGGCACGAATGCGGGCGTATGAATGTCGCCGTGCGGCGTGTGCAGAATGCCGGTGCGGCCGTAGCGTGCGCCGCCGCGACCCTTGCCGTCGGGGGCGTCTGGCAGGCGCGTAATCGTTTCAAAACTGAACGCGTTGCGATCGCCGGGCTGACCTGGCGCGGCGCCGCGAGGATGATCCACAAGATTCGTCATAGGCTTCACTCTAGGCGAAGCCCAGTAACGAATTCGTGGATGACGCGCGGTTTACGTGAGCGCGGCGCGAGATGATGCGATGCAGTGCGGCGCGGCGTGATAGCGTGCGCAATGCGGCTTGCGAATGATCTGCTATCAGCCGGTTGCTGAATTACTGAACCGGTTCACATGCGCGATATTGCAACGTTTACGACGCAAGTAGTTGCGTGGGTCGCTGGTTATTGCGGACAGTCACGGTGACTGACTGCTCGCGTGCTACTCGACCGCAACGCGACAGCAACGTGACCGTAACGCACGCGACTTCCATCAAGCAAGGAGAAAACTCGTGCATTTCTTTCAACGGACATTCAGGAAACTTCCAGAGCAAGTATCTTTACTCTTAGATAGCAGTTCACCGGGTGGTCGACAGCGAGCGATGGTTCGCAGGTGCGCCCGGCAACTAACGTAAGGAGTAGCAATGGCTGAAGAGCACAACAACGACTGGCTTGCCGGCAGTGGCGAGCAGTCAGGGGACGCGCAGCAGGCCGCACCAGCGAATGACGGCCAGACCTCCCCGATTCAGACGAATAATGATACGACCGGCGATCAGCCGACCGTAACGTTACCGACTGCGACTGGTACGTCGGTTGCGTCACAGTCCGCAACATCGTCGACGGCTGATACGACGCCGATCGAACCGCTGACCGGCACGTTCTCGTCGCCGGCTAGTACGTCGTCGACTGCGGATTCGACCGCGGCGACGACTCCGATCACACCGGTTCCAGCGGCTGACGATACGCCGAACTACGCGGCAGCAGCTGGCGAAAGCACGGTTATATCGTCCGCTCCGACCGCGAACGATACTGCGACGTCATCCGCTGGTACTGCGGCGCCGTCTGCGTCCGATCAACCGACTCAGCAGTACCGTCCGGCGCCAGAATACGGTGCGTACGGTCCGACTCCGACTCAGCCCGCGCCAAGCCAGTCGGCACCGCAGCAGAACGCGCAACCGCACAATCAGCCGTTCGGCGGTCTGTTTGGTAACCCGTTTGCGAACGCAAACAACGCAAATCAAAATGCACAGAACGCTAACGTGGGCGCCGCGAGCAACGGTCAGAACCAGCAGAACGCTAACCGTAACCCGTTCTCCAACCCGTTCCTCGCCGGACAGAGCCAGCAGAATGCGCAGGGTCAGCCACAGAACCAGCAGAACCAGCCGCAGCAGGGCGGTCAGGTTCCGTCGCAGAACGGTCAGCCAGCCCAGCAGCCGCCGTTCCCGCCGTACGGCAATGGTCCGTTCGGTCCGTACGCGCCAGCCAACGGTCAGCCCGGTCAACCGGTTGTTCCGAACGGCAACAAAACCAATAACAAAACTGCCAGCGGTGTGGTCATCGGCGTTGTTGCAGCGCTCGTTTCCGCCGCTCTGTGCCTCGGCGTCGGCTACTACGGCTTGACCAGTGGCTGGGTCACTATCCCAAGCTCAAGCTCGCTGACCAACGTCAACTCGAACAAGTCTGGTTCCGGCTCGGCCACCACGAAGAGCGGCGAAGCAGTCGACTGGTCTGCGGTCGCGTCCAGTGTGTCCGACTCTGTTGTCTCGATTCAAACCACGCTGTCTAACGGCACTGCCAAGGGTTCCGGTGCGGTCATCGACACCGAGGGACACATCGTCACCAACAACCACGTGATCTCCGGCGCGCAGCAAATTCAGGTCACGCTCGCCAACGGCAACATGTACACGGCTAAGCTCGTCGGCACCGACACCACCACCGATCTCGCAGTCATCAAGCTCGACAATCCGCCGAGCGACCTCAAGGCCGTGGAATTTGCGGACTCTGACAAGCTCGCGGTTGGTGAGAACGTCATGGCTATCGGCAACCCGCTCGGCTACGACGACACTGCCACCACGGGCATCGTTTCCGCGCTTAACCGCCCGGTGACGGTCACCGACGACAATAACAATGAGATCGTTACCAACGCGGTGCAGATTGACGCGGCTATCAACCCGGGCAACTCCGGTGGCCCGACGTTCAACGGCGCCGGTCAAGTGATCGGTATCAACTCGTCGATCGCGTCCACCGCGACGTCGTCCGAGTCTGCTGGCTCGATCGGCATTGGGTTCGCGATTCCGGCGAACCTCGTCAAGCGCGTGGCTGAAGAAATCATCAAGGACGGTTCAGTCAAGCACGTTGCGCTCGGCGTGGTCGTTTCGACTGACACGGCGAGCGCTGACGGTGTGACTCGCTCCGGCGCGAAAGTGACGCGTCCATCCGCAGGTGGCTCGGCGGTTGTTTCCGGCGGCCCGGCTGACAAGGCTGGACTTAAGGAAGGCGACGTGATCGTCGCGTTCAACGGCAACGCGGTTAACAGTCACTTCTCGCTGCTTGGATTCGTGCGCGCGTCTGCGCTCGGCGACAAGGCGACGCTTACCATCGTGCGCGACGGTAAGACGATGGAAGTTGAAGTGACGCTCGATCAGGAGGAGGCGGCCGTGAACGGTTCGTCGTCCAGCTCGTCGAACGGTAACAACGGCTCGAACGGCAACGGTAACGGTAACGGTTCCAACGGCAATGGTAATGGCTCGAATGGTAACAGCGACGGTGGTACCGGTGACAACGGTGGCTTCTCTGATCCGTTCAACCTGTGGTAAACCGCTCTGTTACTGAGTGACTGTTGAGTGACTACTAAGTGACTGCTTAACGATTGCTAGATGACTGGTGAGTAGTTGCTGAGTGATGGTGTTGCGCGTGATCGCGTGTTTGCGATCACGCGCAATATTTGTATTTGGCTCAGATTGAGGAGTGGAACGACGGATGTGAGTGCACTGCCACGACGGCGAAGTCGCGGGATTAATGCAATATGGTTACTGCTACAACATAACTGAATATTTCATCTTTACGCCGTGTATCGGATGGTCGCGCAGGGTAGCCGCAAGGCTCTCGGCAAGGACGCCGGTGGGTTAACAAGGCGTGACCGAACTGCCGATTGCGGCGATGGCCACGCACATAGTTACCGTTACCGCCGCGATCGACTCCGTATGCGAGCATAAGGAGCCATGATGACGTGTGTCACCAGATTTACTCAATTTTTCTCTGCGATTGTGCGTATTTTTCGCATGGTACCGATGCTGCCTGTAGTGATTGCGGCGGCAATTCCACTTGCATTGCTGGGGGACTGGCGACCGTGGTCGTCAGTCGGTGAGGTTGCGAGCAACACCGCTACCGCCGCATCATTCTCCGGTATTCCTGTCCTCGGCAATCCCGGCGTCGGTCAGTGGCTCATCATCGTGCTGGTACTGGTTGTTGTTATCGATACTGTGCGCGGCATGATCAACGACATTCGCCACGGTCAAGTTGGCGTCGATCTACTCGCAGTCGTCGCGATTCTGTCAACCGTTGCCGTGCACGAATACTGGGCAAGCTGGGCGGTCATGCTCATGATCGCGTCCGGCGAGGCGATCGAAGAGTACGCGCAAGCGAAAGCCGAGCACAGTCTAACTGCGCTCGTCGAAGCTGCGCCGCGCACTGCGCACGTGATCACACTGCCGGGCGTGGGACGAGGTGACAGCGGTAACCAATCCGGTGGCCAAGCTCACGCTGGTGCTCACGCTGCTCGCAACATCGGCCCAGCTCGTGGCAACGATTTTCGTCCGGTATCAACGAACGCTCCAGTCACATCGCCGAGCGACAACATATGTGCAATCACCGGTCACGCAGCAGACGACTGTTTAGCAGTGACCGATGCAATCGAGCAGCACCGTCGTGCCGTCGCATCGTCCCACTTTGTAACGCTGCCGGTCGACGACGTGCGCATTGGCGACGTCATCATCGTGCTCCCCGGCGAAACTGTGCCCGTTGACGGCGAACTGCTGTCCGGTTCTGCAACGCTCGACCTGAGCGCGATTAACGGCGAGCCAATGCCGCGCGAAGTATTTGCCGGCGCTCGCGTCATGTCTGGAGCGGTGAATGGTGCGACCGCGCTCACCATGCGTGCCACTGAAACCGCCGCCGACTCGCAGTATCAGCGTATTCTTTCGCTCGTGTCGGCCGCGCAAGAATCGCGTCCTGCGGTCGTGCGAACGGCCGACCGACTCGCTGTTCCGTTTACGATTCTCTCGCTTGTAATTGCAGGCGTAGCGTGGGCGTTTTCCGGTGTGCCGACGCGATTCGCGCAAGTGCTGGTACTCGCGACGCCGTGCCCGCTGCTCATCGCCGCGCCGGTCGCGTATATCGCCGGAACTGGGCGGCTTGCGGCTGCTGGTGTGCTCATCAAAACGCAGGATGTGCTCGAACAGTTGGGGCGCGTGACGAGAGTGTTTTTCGACAAAACTGGCACGTTGACGGTGAAACAGCCGCAGGTTGTGCGCGTGGAGATGTTGCCGGAGGTTGCGCCGGGCGACGGTGCTTCAGATGGCATGCCGAGGCGACTGGATGAGGACCATGTACTCATGATGGCTGGCGTAGTGGAAGGCTATTCGACACACATTCTCTCGCGCGGTATTGCAAAGGCTGGAACGGAAGCAGCTGCGCGGTTGCGAGCTCGGTTTGCGAGCGGACAACGGTCGTGCCCGGATATTGGTGCTGACAGCGCTGGCGCCGGTGCCCGCGTCGGCATTCACGCAGGTTTGGGTCGTGAGTATCCGGTGGTGAAGGATGTGCGGGAGGATGCTGGCCGAGGTGTGTCCGGGGTGGTGGATGGACATGTGGTGCGCGTGGGACGATTGTCTTTCGCGGAGGCTGGTGAGGATGGATTCCAAAC
This sequence comes from Bifidobacterium hapali, assembly GCF_002259755.1. Lineage (GTDB taxonomy): Bacteria > Actinomycetota > Actinomycetes > Actinomycetales > Bifidobacteriaceae > Bifidobacterium > Bifidobacterium hapali. The sequence goes on along the minus strand of NZ_MWWY01000016.1, from coordinate 13,608 downwards.
AGCTACGTCGTCGGGCGAGCACGGCAGAAATGGTTCTCAACGTTCGGACGTGGTTGTGAATGATTCGATAATTCGCTCAGCAGCATCAACTGGTGTACGCGACGGTGGCGAGGTACGGCAGTCAGGGTCGTTGCATACGCGGTTTGGCATGTTGCAACCGGACGAAATGGCATCGTATGTGTCGGTTGATGGGCAATTAATCGCGCGTATTGTATTGCGCGATGTGCCGCGCGCGAATGCTCGCGAAGCATTGGCGCGACTGCATGCGATGGGTGTTCTCAGACTCACGATGCTTACTGGCGACAAGCGCGCATCTGCGGAAATTATCGCCCGTGAAGTTGGTATTGATGAGATTCACGCCGAACTGTTCCCCGAAGATAAGGTGGCTGCGGTGCGAAATGCGGCTGGTGCGGATGGTGTGGCGGAATCAGCTGGTGCGGATGGTGCGGATGGTTCTGCCGCATCAACGGATTCGCTGAACGCGTCTCGTTCATCTCGTCGCTCGGCTCGTCCCGTCACCATGATGGTCGGCGACGGCGTAAACGATGCTCCCGTATTGGCTGCTGCCGATATCGGCGTAGCAATGACCGACGGCACGTCTACTGCCGCATCTGAATCTGCGCAAGTTGTCATTATGAACGACAACATCGCTGCCGTTCCGCAAGCTATTGCCATTGCTCGCCGTACCAAACGAGTCATGTTGCAGGCTGTACTGCTTGGCCTCGGTCTCGCGCTTGTTGGTATGCTGGCCGCAGCGTTCAACCTTATTCCGGTCGTCGTCGGTGCTTTCTTGCAGGAAGCAATCGATGTTGTTTCCATTCTCTGGGCGCTCACTGCGCTGATCGACCGCGAATAATTGGGGCTTTCTGTAATCTGAGAGGCAGATTTCCTGTCTTGCAGTGGCCTTTCTTCAATCTGAGAGGCAGGTGCCGCCGGAAAATACCTCCATATCCCACATAATCATATGGATTTTGCGCATAATATCTGGAGTTACCTGCCTCTCAGATTGAAGAAAGACCCCTGCGTGAGACAAAAACTGCCTCTCAGATTGAGAAAAGGAAGTTTCAAACCCCTCTTCCGTGATTCGGCGGCTTGCGATAGGCTGTAACGCGTGACTGAATCTTCGAATACTGCTCAAAACACCAACGAACTGCGTATCGCGGTGATTGGCGCCGGTCCGGCCGGTGTGTACTCTTCCGATATTTTCCTGCGCCAGCTCAAGAAGCTTGGCGAAGAACTTGGCCTTGGCACCAAGGCTCGTATCGACCTGTTCGAGAAACTGCCTGTGCCGTTTGGCCTAGTCCGTTACGGCGTGGCTCCCGACCACCCGTCCATCAAGTTCATTGCCGACGCGCTCGAAAAGACGCTCGACAACCCCGATATTCACCTCTACTGCGACGTTGAATTCGGCAAAGACGTGACGCTCGACGACCTGCTTGCCCGTTACGACGCTGTGCTCTTCGCAACCGGCGCGGTTAAGGACAAGCCGCTCACCATCCCCGGCGCCGACCTCGATGGCGTGTACGGCGCAGCCAAGTTCGTTGAGTGGTACGACGGTTACCCGACTGGCGCTCGCGAATGGCCGCTGACAGCCGAGAGCGTGGCTGTGATCGGCGGCGGTAACGTTGCGATGGACGTGGCGCGTGAGCTGATGCGCAATGCGGATGATCTCAAAGCTAAAACCGATATTCCGGACAACGTGTACGAGGGTATTCAGAACAACAAGGCGCGCACGTTGCACCTGTTCATTCGTCGTGGCGTTGCACAGGCGAAGTTCTCCGTGCAAGAGTTGCGTGAGATGGAGAAACTGCCCGGCGTGCAGCTCATTATTAACGAGGACGATTTTGAGCTCGACGATGACACGATTGAGGTTGCTGGCAAGGACAAGCTCACTCGTCAGATGGTCGAAGAGCTGTTCACGATCCGCGAGATGGCTGAGGATATGGAAGACGACGGTGACGTTGACTTCGAGGGTAATCCGGCCGACCGCAAGTACTATGTGCACTTCAATTCTGCGCCGACCGAAATTCTCGGTGAGGATGGTCATGTGAAAGCGATTCGCGTGGAGCGTACGGAAACTGGCGCTGACGGCAAGATGCATCGCACTGGTGAGTTCACTGATTACCCGGTTGAGGCTGTGTATCACGCGATCGGTTACAAGCCGGCTGAAGCGCCCGGTATTGTGTACGACGAGAAGGGTGCGCACTTGGCGAACGCGAACGGCGACGGTCGTATTACAACTGCTGCTGACGGTGGCGAAGTGCGCGAACGTCTGTATGCGACTGGTTGGGCGAAGCGTGGTCCGGTTGGCTTGATTGGCTCGACGAAGTCGGATGCGCTGATGATCGTGACGAATATGCTCGAAGATCTTGCGAAGGCTGCGGAAGGTGGTCGCGTGGCGGCTGATCGCGATCCTGAGTCGATCGATCGACTGCTGGCTGAGCGCGGCGTCAAGCCGATTGATTTCGCTGGCTGGAAGAAGGTTGACGCGTTCGAGCGTGCGGAAGGCGCGAAGGAAGGCCGCGAGCACAAGAAGGTTATCGACCCCGATCAGATGCGCGCGCTCGCGCACGCGTGATGTGTCTGTAATTGCGGGTTGAGCTGTACCGCAGCTCCCCTTGTCAGGGGAGCTGCGATGAACTGTGGCAATTTCCAGCGGCTCAGGTTGGTGTGTACGTTATCATGGCTGATAACACAGTGTTGGGAAGTAGCATGCCAAGACCACATCAAACGAACGCGCATGACGCGCATAACACGCATGTTACGCATGATTATGATTCACGCCCTACGCGTCGCGTGACATCAAACACGTCTCACGTTAGTCGCCATAGCGATAATGATGTTCGTCATCATCCCAATCGCCCCGATCACCCCACTCATGCGCAATCTCGCGCACACCGCATCATGCGTACATGGGCTGCGAATCTCTCCCAGTCGCCGGTCTATCGTCGCCGTCTAGTCACTGTGCTCGGCGCAGCACTTGCAATATGTGTTGCGGTAGGCGGCTCTGTCCATTATGTATGGACGGTTGCGGTTGATGAGTCGTCGCAAGCGGCCAAACAGTCGCAGACCGCAACGAAATCAAACGACGCGGATACTAATAATGCCACGAAACATGCGACTCAAGTTCCTCAAGCTCAGTCGCTGCCCACCGGAACGCCGACCGAGATCGCGCTGAACGCCATCGGCAAACTCGACGGCGCGGCACAAGTTTCCACAACCGGTTTCACGCTCGACCCGGACACGCAAGTCCAGCTCGAGGATGAGCTCAATACGTTCACCAACGCCGGATACGAGGCGTCGTTCGTGATAGTCGATATCAAGACGGGCGACGCGCTGTCGTCGTATGCTGGCATCGCGCATTATTCAGCGTCTGCGATTAAAGGACCGTATGTGCTTGCGCTCGCTGAGACCGGTGCGATTGACTTGAAATCGGCGTATTTAGCTGAGACAAGTGACGCTGGTAACACGCAGTATTTGATTCATCAGACGATTTCTGTCTCGAATAATGACACGTATTTTTCGCTGCGTTTGGCGTATGGAACTGACGCGTTTGCGCAATGGTCGCAGTCGGCTGGCGTGAGCGTGGACGTGACGGATATGTCACTCGGTGATTTTCTGAACATGTCGTCGGCGGATCTTGCGCGCATGTGGGCGAAGGGGTACGGATATTTGTTCGGTTCGGATGGGACAACTGGATCGGCGGATGGTACGACTGGATCGGCGGACGGCTCAGACAGTCAGGCCAACTCGCAAAGTTCCCCAGACAACACCACGCAAGAAGCGACGGACGTGGATTCGGCCGCACGTCAGTGGCTTGCTGGTGAATTTTCTAACACGCTCAATTCCTCGATTCACATGGCGCTGGGAAGCCAATACTCCGTCTATACGAAGGCTGGTTGGATTAACGAGGCTGGATTGTATTCGCTGAATGATGCGGGTATTGTGCGATCGTCGTCGGGTGATTACGTGCTCGCGGTGATGACAACCGCGGTGAATGAGTACGACATGGTGTCTGGTTTAGTGTCGATGCTTGACACGATTCACACGGATCAGATGTCTGCATAAGTTGCGCCAAGTCGCGCCGCGCCGTGCCTCGCCGTGCCATGCCGCGGGCCAGTAATTCCGCCTGTGGCTAACACAGCGACAATCCCCGGCAATATCCAGCCAACATCCAGCCGGTGAATTTACTGTGTGGATTATGAATGGCAATCTTCGGGTGCATGGCCACTTCAATGGCCTGAAGACGACGCTGCTTTTCGCATTAATGTGGGCCGTCGTCATGCTGATTTGGTGGGCTACTGGCGGCCGCCGCAGCACGCTCGGCGTGTACATTATGATCGGTTTGGCCACCACGTTCGGCTCGTACTGGTTTTCCGACAAACTCGCGATCGCGTCAATGCGCGCGCGTGAAGTCTCTGAGCAGGAGGCGCCCGCGCTGTATCGCATCGTGCGCGAACTGTCTGCGAAAGCTGGCAAGCCGATGCCGCGTATCTACATCGCGCCGACGATGAGTCCGAACGCGTTTGCAACCGGCCGTAACGAACGTCACGCAGCGGTTTGCTGCACGCAAGGTATCTTGCAGATGCTCAACGAACGCGAGATTCGCGGCGTGCTCGGCCATGAGCTCATGCATGTTTACAATCATGACATTCTCACGTCGGCAATCGCGTCTGCAATGGCGACGGTGATCACGTATCTTGGCTACTCGCTCATGTACTTCGGCGGTGGCTCACGCGATGATCGTGACGATAATGCCGGCGGCGCGCTCGGCTTGGTGGGCGTGCTGTTGAGTGCGATTCTTGCTCCGATCGGTGCGTCGCTGATTCAGATGGCTATTTCCCGCACGCGCGAGTTTGACGCGGACGAGGATGGTTCGCGCCTGACTGGCGATCCGGAGGCGCTTGCGTCGGCGCTCAACAAGATTTCGGTTGGTGCGCAAGCCAATCCGATGCCTGCTACCGCAGGTACGCAGTCGGTGGCGGCGATGATGATCGCCAATCCGTTCTCTGCGGAAGGTTTTTCGCAGCTGTTTTCAACACACCCGCCGACCGATCAGCGTATCGCGCGACTCATGCAGATGGCGCAGGAAATGCGCGCGCAGCAGGGCGGGTATGTGAACGCTGGTGCCGGATATGGTTCGGGATATACGCAAAGTATCTCGGACTACGGGCGGTGATTGTTGGTGAGTGATACGACTGCGGTGACTGACTCGCCGGTGGATTCTCCGCTGTTGGCTCGCTTGCGTGCTGCGTTGCCGGCGTTGGGTGGTGGCGAACAGCGCGTGATTGCGGCGATGCTGATGCGTCCGCAGGATGTGCCGAATTGGTCTACCGCTGACGTTGCTGAACAGGCTGGCACGTCATTGTCGACGGTGGTGCGCGCGTGCCAGCGGGTTGGTTTTCGTGGATATCAGCATATGCGGCTTGAGTTTGCGCGGCTGTCTGATGATGTGCAGCAGCGTGGGGTGACGCTAGCGGGAACTGGTGCGGGCGTTGCTGCGAGCGCGGATGATGCGTCGTCGATTGTTGCGTTTACGTTTGCGAATGCTATTGCGGCGTTGAAGGTTGCGTCGACGACGATTGATGATGCGACGATGCGTCGTGCTGCTGATCTGCTTGCGAGCGCTGGTCGGATTTTGTGTGCGGCGACTGGTTTTTCTGCGCCGCCGATTCGTGATGCTGCGCTGCGGTTGGCGGCGGCTGGTTTGCCGGTACAGTTTCCGGCTGATGTGATTAGTCAGCAGTTTTGTGCGCACGCGCTGGCAAGTGGTGACGTATGTTTGGCGGTGAGCTATTCGGGTGCGAATACGCATACGTTACATACGTGCCGGCTGGCGAGGGAGCGTGGCGCAACGGTTGTGGCGATGACGAATTTTCCGAAGTCTCCGTTAGCTGAGATCGCTGATGTGACGATGGTGACTGGTGTGATGCCGCAAGCGCATCGTATTGATCCTGGCGCTGATCGTGTTGCGGAACTCGTAGTATTGCAAGCATTATGTGCGACGGTGATTGACCGGTCGTCGCACACTGCTCAGGCGGGCGATGTGCGCGAAGTGATTGCGGACTCCGTATCTGATTGTGCCGATCCTCAGTAGTGCATCTCCTAATGTTCAACTGACTGTCGCTTGTTGGTCGTCTGTCTGTCAGTAGCCCGACGTTTTGCTGCGGATAATCGTAAATGGAATTCGTTCCATGAGTTACGGAATTCCGGAAAACCTAGGGGAAAGGCAACGATATGAAGATCCGTACGATCACCACGCTCGCCGCGGGTGCGCTCGCAGCGCTGATGGTGCTGTCCGGCTGCGGCAACGCTTCCGCCAATACCAACACGAACTCCGCTAACAACGCTTCCGGTGACACCGCATCATCCCAGACCGACACTTCGGTCAACGGCACCATCACCGTGTACACGTCCGAGCCGCAGAACAAGCTCGACGCACTCATCAAAGATTTCAACGAAGTTGTGCCCAACGTCAAAGTTCAGTCGTTCCGCGCTGGTACCGGCGATCTCAACGCGCGCATCGAATCCGAACAGGCCAACGGCGGTGTGAAAGCCGATATTTTGTGGGCTGCCGACGCATCCACGTTCGAAAAGTACAAGAAGTCCGACTCGCTCGCCAAGTACACGCCGAAGGAAGCTGATAAGCTCATCGACGGTGTGACCGACGCAGACGGTTACTACACTGGCACGCGCGTCATCCCAACCGTTATCGCGTACAACACAAACGCAATCAAGACCGCTCCCGACTCGTGGAAGTCACTCGCTGACCCGCAATACAACGGCAAGATCGTCATGCCGAACCCATCCGTTTCCGGCGCGGCCGCATACAATGCTGCCGTCTGGTATCTCGACAAGAACCTCGGCGAACAGTGGTTCACTGAACTCGGCAAAAACAAGCCAGTGATTGCTGACAGCAACGGCCCAGTTTCGCAAGCTGTCGCATCCGGTACGCAGCCGGTTGGTGTGGTTGTCGACTACCTGATTCGCGATCTTAAGACCAAGGGTTCGCCGGTCGCGGTTGCATACCCGTCCGAAGGTGTACCGTTCGTCTCTGAACCGATTGGTATTTTCAAGTCCACGAAGAATGAGAAGGCTGCTCAAGCGTTCATCGACTACGTGCTCAGCGTGCGCGGACAGAAGCTCGCCGTCAAGCAGAACTACCTGCCGGTGCGCAACGATGCTGGCAGCCCGGAAGGCGCTCCTGAACTCGACAAGATCAAGCTGCTCAACCCTGATCTTGCGACGGTGACCGAAAACAAGGAAACCGCGCTTAAGTCGTTCACTGCGCACGTCGGCTGAGCTGGTTGAGTTAACTTAACCGGTTACGTTGATCTGTGCAATGTAGGGTTCTGACTGATGGTTACTGCAACACCATCCGCGCGGCAAACCACTCGCATGAGCACGACGCACAAGCGCCCCGGGCAGTCGCTCGGGACGCTTCGCGTCGTCTTGTGGGTGTTCTGCCTGCTGTTCGTTGTCATGCCGCTCGGTGCAATCGCGTTGTATGGCATCCTGTCGTGGCGCGGCACTGAAGTGCTGAACGCCGACGTACTCGACGCTGCAATCAACAGCGCTGTCTCGTCGTTGGCAGCGGCCGTAATCGCCACAATCGTTGCGCTTGCGCTCGCCGTATTCGTGGAACACACTGACTTGCCGGGCCGCGGTGCATTGCGGCTCATACTGCTCACGCCACTGCTCGTTCCACCGTTTATCGGCGCGATCGCGTGGACCGGCGTGTTTGGGCCGGCAAGCCCGATCAACCTGCAGTGGACGCAGTGGTTTGGACATGTGCTTTGGAACGTGTATGGTGCGGACGGTGTGATTTTCCTGCTCGCTTTGCATGGTTATCCGGTTGCGTATTTGATGATCGCCGTTGCGCTTGATCGCGTGCCTGCCGAGCTCGAAGAAGCAGCGCGAATCAGTGGTGCTGAACCGGTTCATGTACTCGGCTCGATCACACTACCGCTCGTTGCACCTGCCGCGCTGAGCGCGTTTATTCTGCAAGTTGTTAGTAATCTCGCTGACTTCGGCATCCCATCTATCGTCGGCACGCCGGAACGTTACACCACGCTCGCCACACTGATCTACCGGTACGTGCAATCCGGTTCAGTAGACAATCCGCTGCAAGTCGTCGCCGGCATCGGCATTATGATGCTCGCCGTAACCATGCTCGCGCTCAGCGCAGTCAAACGCATCCCGCAGCGCACGATAACGTTTGCACCACGCGCGGCAAACGCAATGCCGTTACGATTAGGCGGTCGACTGCCGATCGCAGTCATACTGTGGACGGTGGGACTCGCGATCACTGTGCTGCCCACGTTTGCGCTCGCATCACAGTCGTTACTTGCCGCGCCAGGCATTCCACTCACATGGAGCAACCTCACGCTTGACAGCTATCGCGAAGCATTCGCAAGTCCGACGACCATGCTCGGTTTGACCACGTCAATCGTGCTATCGGTCGGTGCAGGCGTGATCTGTGGCATCGTTGGCATGGCAATCGGTTCACTTGCCGCGCGCTCGCATCGCCGCGACGATCATGCGCTCGGCAGTCTCGCGCTACTGCCGCAATCAATTCCGGGTTTGATTATTGCAGTCGGCTGGCTGCTGCTCGCGCCGCATATCGGCTTGTTTAATACGCCGTGGCTGATTTTGGCAGCGTACGTAACCGCGTTCGTTGGGCTGGTGGTGCAAACGGTGGAAGCGCCACTGAAAGCGATTCCGGATGCGCTTGTTGACGCGGCTCGCATCAGTGGCGCCTCGCCGTTAACCGCGATGCGTGACGTAATTTGGCGGATGGGCGCGTCTGCGGCGGTGACCGGCGCGATGCTGGTCGTGCTTACTGCTGTGCGCGAGTTGACGATTTCGTCGCTGCTGCTTGCGCCGGACGCGCAAACGCTTGGCGTTGTGGTGTTTAGCTTGCAACAGGCGGGTTCGTATAATGCGGCGGCTGCGCTGTCGTTGTTGATTACTGTGGTTGGGCTGGCTGCGTTGCGTACGGTTACGCGAGTGATGAGAGGACGATGAGCGATGGTGGATGTGCGGAAATTAAGTGATGATGGTGTTGCTGCCGAAAACGTTGCTGCTGATTCGGCAGTCAACGCGCTTGACGTCAACGAAGTCACCGTGCGATACAGCAACGGCAATCTCGGTCTTGATAACGTTAGTCTGACTGTGCGCCCCGGCGAATTTATGGCCTTAATCGGTCCATCTGGCTCCGGTAAAACCACGCTGTTGCGCACGGTTGCAGGATTCTTACGCCCTACGTCCGGTACGGTGCGCATGAGCGGCGACATCGTGTCGGCGGCGTCGCCGCGCGTGGATGTGCCGCCTGAACGCCGTCACTTAGGCATGGTGTTTCAGCAGCATGCGATTTGGCCGCACATGAACGTCGGTCAGAACGTTGCATATCCGCTCGTGCAAGCACGTGTGCCGCGTGCGGAACGAACTGAACGGGTTAAGCGAGCGCTTGCGATGGTTGGATTGGCGGGATTCGCAGATCGTGACCCGAGTGAATTGTCTGGCGGTCAGCGGCAACGCGTGGCGATTGCGCGCGCAGTGGTGGCTAGACCGCGTATGCTGCTGCTCGACGAAGCGTTGTCTGCATTGGATGAACCATTGCGTGAAACATTGCGTATTGAGTTGAAGCATATGACGTCGCAGCTGCATTTGACTGCGGTGCATGTTACGCATGATCGTGGTGAAGCGCTTGCGATGGCGGATCGTATTGCAGTGCTCGATCACGGGCGCGTGCAGCAGATCGGGACGCCGACTGAGTTGTTGGAACGGCCGTCGTGTGCGATGGTTGCAGCGTTTCTCGGTGACGCGACGCTCGTACCGGGCGTATTTGACGGGCGCGAATTCCGTGCGGATGCGTTGCCGTTGGCGGTGGCGGCGCAGGACGTGGATGTGCGGGATGACGGTGGTGTTGCAGGTGCTGGTGGCGATAGTGCCGCACGGGGTGCAGCTGGGCAGCGGCACGGTGCGCTGGCCGTGTCACCACATGCAGTGACGTTAGGGCCGGCTGACAGAGTCACAGATACGTCTGTGTTTGGCAGTGATAATAGTGATAATAATGTGCGAGCTATGTCGGGGATGCCAGACGGTACTAGGGCTACGGGATCTGCGTCTTCGCAAGTGCCGGTTGTTTCCGCTTCGCTATTTGGGCAGGTCGTCAATACGGTAGTTGTGAACTGGGGAGGATTGGAGTTTCGCTGCGCAGTTCAAGGTATTGCGCCAAAAGCCGGTGAAGCGGTGTCTGTGCACGTTGCGCGCGGCACGTTCTATCCCGCTCCATGACAAGAGTACCCAGATTCTGCGTTAGGTACCGTTGCAGACTGTGACAACGCAGGACTATGCGACGCTACGGTGCAGGTGATGGCTCGGGTGCGTCGATGTGCCGGCTGGTACGGAGAACAGCACATCGTCATCAAGACTGATTGGCACGGTCGTTACACGCAAGCAGCCATCTGCGCTGAGCTCTTCGATCGTGAAAGCGGCGCCAGAACGTCCTTCCACGAATCCAGCGCCGGCATCCATTCGCTGTTCGTATGCCATTGACGGTGCGACCGATACCGGAACGCCAGCGAACGTCGCTTGCATCGCGTGATGAAAATGACCAGCGAGAATCAGTCGCACGTGCGCACCGTCAATCGCGGCAGCGAGATCGTCCGCGTTGCGCAGATTGACCTGTCGTAGTCCCGGCATGAGTGACGGAACTGGACTGTGGTGCATCACGAGAATCGATGGATGGATATTGTTGTGCGATTCAGTCGGCTTGCACTGAAGCCGTTCACGTAACGTCGACAGCGTGTTATCCGACAGTCGCCCCTCACTACTGTCGAGTAGATAAATGTCGTATCCGTTGACGGTGATTACGCTCGGAGCGCATGTAATATTCGCGCATACGGACAGTGCGGCAGTCGCTTCGTCTGTATCGTCGTGATTGCCCGGTACTGCGCACAGTGGCGCTTTGACATTCTCGGCCAGTTGCTGAAGCGCTTCAGCAACTGGCTGGTACGCGCGAATATCACGGTGAATAAGGTCGCCGCTGACCACGATCACGTCCGGGTGCACGGCCAGCGCGCGCAGATAATATGGTACGAATTCAAGTGCGCGCAACGGGTTAACACGACCGAACAGCCGTTGCGGTGGCAGTTCAGCGTGGATATCTGACAGATGCACGATGGTTAACCGCTGAAGATCGTGTGGGTTGTGCGATGTGTACTGTGTGCTTGGGCTGGGTTCGGCCGACTCTGCCACAAGTGTAGTGGTGACTGCTGTTGCTGCTGCCGCGTGAGGTGCGCTGATTGCGGATTGTGTGCTCGCTGGTTGTTGTACCGCTGTGGTTGCGCGCGTGACAGGAGCAGCGTGCACGGGTGATTGTTCCACGGGTACCGTCAAGGTATGTGGGGTGATTCCAGCCGTCGCCTGACGCTTGGAACGTAACCGGTTCAGTTGTTCCGATGTTAGACCGTGATCTTTGAGATAGTGCGCCGCACCGCCGTGTGCATCAAGCCAATCACAGATTGCGATCATCATGGACGCGGGACTGTCGAGTCGCATGTGCAACGTCTCCGTACGTTGCGGATCGTATGGTGCGTCGCAAGCGACTTCTGCGAAGGTCTTTTGACGAATCTGATCGTTGAGCCCGGATGCTGACCGCGCGTAATCGGCGATAATCGCGTCTTGCGGGTCGCCGGCTACGAGCCGAGCCAGCGCAACAACAAGTCCAGTGCGATCTTTACCGATACTGCAGTGGACGAGCGCGGTGCCGGGTGCGTCTGCGATGGCTGCGACCGCACACGCGAGTTGAGGGCCGCGCTGTTCGAGCATAAACGTGTAGATTCCGTCGAGCGTACCGGTGCGCGGCGCGCCGTTTGGTAGACAGTAGATTGGTGTTTTGACGGTGGTGATGCCGGCGAATTGGCGCGGGTGACCTTCGTCGGGCTCGCGAAGGTCAACAATGGTGGTGACGTTGAGATTGTGCAGCTGGGATTCGCCCTCGGCGGTGAGTTTGTCGGGCGCGGCGGAGCGGATGAGCCACGGTGTACCGTCGATACGGCGTGCGGCGATGCGTGCGTTCGGGCAGTGCTCAAGGTGAAGCGGTTCAGCTGTTGGCTGTGCGCTGTGTGATGACGTATGGATTGCTGATGATTCGGCTGAGCAAGGGGCGGTTGACGGTGATTCATTTGGTAAGCGACGTGGAGCTGCTGATGCTGTGGTTGCGCTGAGGATGCCGTTATCTACCGGTGATACGCCTGATGTGCCGCAACTGTTCATTCCGTTATTCCTTGTAACTTGGAATCTGTTCCGTATTATTGTGGGAAATTCATGTTGCTACCCGCCCAACGGCATATGAATCATCGGCAAATTGTCACTATGTATAAGGATGCTTCACAATGTGGCATGGCATCTGCTATGCTGTCTATTTGTCTCTTATAGAGGATTCATTCATATTAGAGACATCGCGAATGTAGTTCATCGGTAGAACGACAGCTTCCCAAGCTGTAGAGGCGGGTTCGACTCCCGTCATTCGCTCTTTGATTTTTGGCTTAATTTCAATGGTTTGAGTTCTTTCGGATACCCATAAGTCATGCCATGAGAAATGGATGGGAATAATACCGCGTGCCTGCGTACGCAAGTGGGCCAGTCAGCGTGACTTTGAGTTATTGGATTCAGCGAAGTGTGATATTCCGGCGGATGGTGGCCGATGTCCGCCGGAATGTCACGTTTCGGGCTGAGTTTATGTGATATTTCGGCGGGAGCGAGCAATTGTTCCGCCGGAATGTCACGTTTTGACCCTTGTTTGTGTGATATTCCGGCGGACATGCGGCCATCCTCCGCCGGAATATCACAGAAATTGGTCCGTCCCACCCGGTCCTCCCGTCAGTCGGTCAGGTGTTGCAACCATGACTAGAACCCGCCCGAAGCCAAGTCTGCGGGGGGGGGGTGTTCCTATGTTTTTGTCAACCGTGTGAGGGGTTGACGTGTCGCATTCTGGTTGGTTGTGGTGGGCGTGCTTCGCTTTGGCCTTGGCGATTCGTTGCCGTAGCCGGTGTTTGTGTTTTGTTCAGGCGGCGAGGGTTTGTTCCTGGTAGAGGGTGCCGTTCTTGAGCATGCTGTAGATCACGTCGCAGCGGCGTCGGGCGAGGCAGATGATGGCGGCGTTGTGGTGTTTGCCTTGTCCTCGTTTGCGTTTGTAGTAGGCGATGGATGGCGGGTGTTTAGTGGAGGCGACAAACGCAGACTGCCATAGTGCGTTCTTGAGGCGTTTGTTGCCGCCCCGGGCGGGGTGTTCGCCTTTGATGCTGGTGCCGGATTGGCTGGTGATGGGCGCGATGCCGGCGTACGCGGCGAGGTGGGCCGCGTTTTTGAAGTTCGAGATGTTCCCGCCGATTGCGAGGAGGATGTTGCTTGCGGTCCTGGCGCCTATCCCGGGCATCGACGTCAGGACCGTGAGAAGAGGGTGATCGTTGAGGAGCTCCTCGACCTGCGAGGCGAGGTTGCGGCGCCGGTCCTTGATCTGTTTGATGTCGCGGGCGATCGAGGGGATGATGGTCTCGGCCATGTCGGTGCCGGGTACGGTAACGGTCTGTTCACCGATGG
>NZ_MWWY01000015.1 GCF_002259755.1 Bifidobacterium hapali | reverse complement strand
CGATCACGTGCCCGTCGGCGATGGCGATCAGCACCACGGCGTCGCGGTGCAGGTGAATGCCGTCCACATGCACCACGTGATGCACCTCGTCCACCAGGGGCACCGGCGGCCACAGGCCCCACATCAGCTCGCACCGGCGGCGCAGCGTGCGGGAGGGCAGGTCGTGCTCGGCCTGCGACCGTTTGGAAAACAGCCAGTCCAGTCCGCACCGCAGGTCACGGGCCCTGTTGTCGCGCGACTGGGTGCGCGAGCTCCCGCAGCCGGCGTCCCGGCACCGCCACCTGACCCGCCCCGAGCTTGTTCTTCCGTTCCGTTTCATCGGCTCGCCGCACACGGCGCAACTGGGTGTGTTCATCCACCCAATCTGCCACGCCAACTCGAAAGCCGCTCAACCGTTGTCCCGAAAGGCCTCACAGCCTGTTCCGGACACACATTCTGGCCGACTTCAAGTTCCCCGCCCATACAACTCGAACAGGGGAAACGCCCACTGCCACAAAGGAAAGCGAGCCAAAACAGACACACATTTTGGCCTATAACCCGAAAACGCTCGCTTGCGGTGGTCTCAGCGAGCGTTTTCTGCCACGCGTATTGTTGCGTGGCGGTTTTCTCTCACTTACGGTGGTCTCAGCGAGAGAAAACCGCCACTGGCATGGTGACGACATGCGTTAAGCGAATACGAACATACGTTCGGGTATAATCAGAATGTCTGAATTAGATATAGATTCGTCACAGTGTTGAACGTCTCGAGATATCTGGTATCAGCAGGGATTGGCAAGCGCCCCAAACGGGAAGGATTATCATGGCAATGAAACGAGGAGTATGGGGCACAATACGGCATATTGCCGCTTCTGACCGACTGTCAGGTCTCATCATGCTCTCGTTTGCATTCGCGGGCTTGGTGCTTGCTAATTTGCCAGCTACTGCGCACTTGTTTGAAACGATTGCTGAAACGCATATTGCTGTTCCCCACACGAATCTCGACTTACCGATTGGTCATTGGGCGCAGGATGGTTTGCTCACTATTTTCTTTTTGACGGTTGGTCTTGATTTGAAGCAGGAGCTTACAACTGGTTCCTTAGCCAATCCAAAGGCGGCAGCGGTACCAATGCTGTGTGCTGTAGGCGGTATGATCGCACCTCCAATCCTGTTTGTACTGGTGACGTTCCTATTCTCGGAGTATGGTCCTGGAGGCGTGGGCAATGTACTATTGCCTACTACTGGTAGTGCTATTCCTTACGGCGAGACGGTGCAAGGTTGGGCGATACCTACGGCTACAGATATTGCATTCTCATTGGCTGTCCTTGCCTTGTTTGCGAAAGGATTGCCTGGCTCAATCCGCGCATTCCTCATGACACTTGCCACTGTTGACGATTTGCTAGCGATTATTCTGATTGCGGTGTTTTTCTCATCATTGAACGCATGGTACTGGTTTATCGGTATTGCTGTATGCGCATTCGTATGGTATGTACTGGTGCGCATGCGTCGTGTGCCTTGGCTCGTAGTTGCTGTCGTTGGCATATTGGCGTGGGTAATGATGTTTGAAGCGGGTGTACATCCCACACTGGCTGGCGTATTGGTTGGACTGCTCACTCCTGCACGAGAACGGTTTGGTGAGGCGTCTCCTCGCGCTGAACGCTATGCCAGTAAATTACAGCCATTCTCCGCTCTGCTTGCGCTTCCAATTTTCGCTCTTTTTGCCACTGGCGTGCGCTTCCAATCATTGACGCCTGAACTGATTTTCTCTCCAGTAGTTATTGGTATCACTGTGGCACTTGTAGTAGGCAAACCATTGGGCATTATGACCACGGCATGGATATCGACCCATGTGGGGCGACTAAAAATGCCTGAAGGACTCCGCGTGCGTGACATGTTCCCAGCAGCTTGCGCGTGTGGCATCGGATTCACCGTGTCATTCTTGATTGCATCTCTTGCGTACACGAATGCAGAATTGTCAGCAGAGGCTCGATTCGGTGTGCTTACCGCGTCACTCGTTGCGGCAGCCATTTCAGGAGTACTGCTCAACAAACAGTCGAAACAATATCGTGCGCGCACGGCATCGTGACCTCGCCTAACACAAAGCAGGATAAAGCTATGACTGAGAATACGCCACAGAACAATGAACCACTAGGCGCTACGTACCAGCGTGGTCCTGCTATCATGCGCGGATCAATGATTCCGTCAGCGAGCAGTACAGCGAATCTACTGGGTGGTGATGATCACCAAGATTGGCGCGATATTGACCCGTGGCGTGTGCTACGTATCCAATCTGAATTTGTGGAAGGCTTCGATGAGCTTGCTGATCTTGGCCCTGCTGTAGGCGTATTTGGATCAGCTCGTGCATCGTCCGATAGCGATGATTATCATGCTGCGGAGCGTATGGGACAGCTGCTTGCACAACGTCATGTAGCCGTTATTACCGGAGGTGGCCCCGGTATTATGGAAGCGGCTAATAAAGGAGCTGCGCTCGCTGGTGGCAAGTCAGTCGGACTGGGTATTGAACTACCTTTTGAACAAGGCTTGAACGCATATGTGACGCTCGGATTGAGTTTCCGATATTTCTTTGTGCGCAAAACTATGTTTACCAAATACTCATCAGGCATTATCGTTTGCCCGGGCGGATTTGGCACCTTCGATGAGCTGTTCGAAGTGCTTACACTTGTTCAAACGCATAAAATGACGTCGATGCCAGTGGTGTTGTACGGCAAAAATTATTGGCGAGGATTATTTGACTGGCTTGATGGCCCTGTACGCAAGCGAGGTATGATCTCGCGTATCGACCCGCATCTGGTATTACTTACCGACGATATTGAGGAAGCTGTTCATGTAGCTACTAGCACTATTCCTAGCGTTTGACCGCAAGCAATAAGCCGGTGCCACTGGGCGTAAGTGTAGTATCAAACTGCTCGTCAGACTCTACAGTTGTAATGAATTCACGCATAGCAACTGCTTTATCGCTACGATCAGCTGGATTGAGCACACCTCCATTGGCGCCGGGAACTCCTAGAGCAAACATATCAGTGAACACGATGATGCCGCGGGAGCGTAAAAGACGCGGCGCTTGCGCAAATGTGGCAGCATAATTCGACTCGTCTCCAGCTACAACAATCAGATCGTAATCATCTGCGTTTAATCGTGGTAGGAATACTCCAGCAGGAGCGTTTACAGCGCGCAACGTCGTCGCCGTACTATCAGCGAGCTTCGCAAACAATGAACGAATGAGCACAATGCCTTGAGCGGACGAATCAACAGCAGTCAACTGGCCATTATTATGCAAACCGTTCACCAGCTGTAGTGTTTCCACCACTGAACCGGTACCAACCGAGATTACAGATGTAGCATTCGTCAAGCGTACTAGCAACGCCAACAGTTCAGCTTGTGCAGCGGGGCCTTGTGGGAAACCAGCTTCTTCAGCACGCAACCTAGCTTCATTAAGTGCGGTAGACTGACGAGAAAATGCTTGATCTTCCGCATATTCCCAAGCCTTAGCAAGATTCGTGTATGACGTTCTATCCATATCTACCACCTGTAATCGAGCCTCTAAAGGCAGGTTTAGCGTTCTTTGACCTTAGCGACGATTTGCCACATCTCTTCACCAACGTCAATGCCACGCGGACAATGTCGAGAGCAAGCACGTACCGACTGGCAAGCAGCCACACCATCAGCAGTATCGATTGCCTCAAGACGTGCCGCTGTAGCCGTATCGCGTGAATCGTTGACAAACCGTGATGCAGCGATTAACGCAGCCGGACCAATGAACGCGTCACCACCTGCAAACACCGGGCAGCTGCCTTCGCACACGCCGCACGCAATGCAATTTGACAGCGTCTCATATCGAGCAAGCTGTTGCGGATGTTGAAGATATTCAAACACATCCACCTTGCCATCATGCGTGGTTGCCAATACCCCGTCAGCTTGCAGATATGGCTTGAGTTTACGAATCTGATCAAGCATCGGATCAATATCAGCGATAAGATCACGCTGAACAGGAAAACCGGGTAGGGGAGCGAGTTCGATCACGCCAAGCGTATCGCCAGCGTCATCAGCAGTGTCGCTTGTCTCGCTATCGATATCCGTGCTGCTATCTCGTTCGCCAGTGTGACGGAATCCTTCTTCGTCCGTTGCTGCTAATGCGTTCGGCTGTTTTGCCCACTGAGCAACTGTTGCGGTACACAACAGTGTCGGTGTACCGTTAATCGCAACCGCGTCCGAACCGCACATGCCATGACCGCAAGAATAGCGAAACGCTAGCGTCGGATCGATAGTACGTTTGATGGTGAGCAAACAATCAAGTACGGTATCTGAGCGGCGTACTTGCAACGTATAATCCTGTGTCCACTGCTTGCCGCGAGGACGACGGTTACGCGATTCAGTACTGCTGCCAAATGGAGAACTGCTCTTTTTTGCGAACGGGCTACCGCCGCGTGCACCACGATCACGTTCAGGACGTGGAGTGAACCGGTTCACGCGTAGCGTCACTGTAACAGGAGCATCGTCCATGCCGCTCATACTTCCAGCCTCCTCAAACACCAAGAAACGACATTATATTGTGCCATAAGCCGTGGCCGTCAGTAGGCGCGTGCCTTCGGCGGGAAATCGTCAATATGCACCGGTTGCCAAGAAATCTCATACTCAGCATGAGTTGACATCATGGTTTCGCCACTGTCTACTGTATCGATCATCGAATGAGTGAGGAAATGCTCATCATCGCGTTGCGGGAAATCGAGACGGCGTAATGAACCGCGCGATTCGTGGCGTGCATCAGATGCTGTGAGTACTGCTTGAGCAAGCATACTCAGATGCTGAGCCTCCCAGATTGCAGTGATTTCCTGATTAAATGTTGGCGTATTGCTGTGTGCGTGTAATGCTGCTGCACGAGGCATCAGTTCGTGGCGAAGTGTATTGAGGGCTTCCCTGATAGTGTCAGCACTGCATCGAACCGCTACCGCCTGCTCCATAATCCGGCCGAGATCGGCAAGTAGCTGATATGGATTGTCGTCGGTAGCAGCATCTTCAGATGCTGAGAGCACATCAGCAAGGTTACTCTTACGCGCTGTGGCGGCAGCATCAACTAAAGCTGACATATCGTCATCGGTAGTGTCTGTTTCGTCTGCCATTGGGTTGTCTACTGGACGTTCAGCAATACGCGTAGCCATTGTTTCGCCTGCGCGATTGCCAAACAGACATGCATCAAGTAAGGAGTTGCCTCCCAAACGATTGGCACCGTGTACTGAAACGCATGAGCATTCGCCAGCAGCGAACAGTCCAGAAACAACACGACGGGTAGATTCATGGGAAGATTCACTTATCCAACGATACACTTCACCATCTGTCGTAATTGGGATACCACCCATCGTGTAGTGCGCCGTCGGTTTGACTGGAACATAATCAACGGATGGATCAATATTGGCATACATGCGAATAGTTTCAACCACTTGAGGCAGTACGGCCTGCATATGATCTGGATCAATACCCGTCATATCCAACCACACACAATCCTTCGGACCATTCGGATCTTTCGGATCGGCTACGCCACGACCGGCATCAATCTCCGCCATAATCGAACGGCTAACCACATCACGCGCTGCTAAATCACGATGTTGCGGCGCGTAACGTTCCATGAACGCTTCACCATTCGCATTGCGCAACACACCACCTTCAGCGCGTGCGGCCTCCGACAACAGAATACCTGTATGCGCAAGTCCAGTTGGATGGAACTGTACAAACTCAATATCTTCCAATTGCAGACCCGCGGCTAAGGCGAGCGCCATGCCGTCACCGGTCAAATCCCACGAATTCGACGTGGTATGAAACAGTCGTCCGGCTCCACCAGTCGCTAACAGCACATTGTGCGCATGAATAGCATGCACAGCACCAGTGTGCGTATCGTAAGCGACTACACCAGCTACTCGCGTGTGATCATCATTGACAACGAGATCCGTCACATACCATTCTTCAGCAAATACGACACCTGCTGCCACGCACTGCTGCCACAACGTGTGCAAAATCTGATGTCCTACGCGATCAGCTGCATAAGCAGCACGACGCACCGGTTCCTTACCAAAATCTTTCGTATGACCGCCGAAACGACGCTGCGCAATATGCCCATCATCGGTACGCGAAAACGCCACACCGTCACGTTCCAGATTAATCACGGTTTGCGGCGCATATTGGGCGAGCAGTTTCGCCGCATCCTGATCGACAAGCCAGTCACCACCTTTGACTGTATCGTAGTAATGCCAATGCCAATCGTCATCTTCCACATTGCCAAGACTCGCGGCAATACCGCCTTCAGCTGAGCCAGTGTGCGAGCGCAACGGCTGTAGTTTCGATATCACCAAAATTTTCGGGTCAATACCTGATTCGCGCAACTCGCGGATCGCATTGGAGCGCAAAACACCGAGTGCTGCTGATAGGCCGGCAGCTCCCGCGCCTACAATAACCGCATCATACATGTCTTCAATCTGCTTCGGACTCATACCCATGATTGTCGGGAGACGTCGGGACGAACGCGTGATAATAGAGTCATGACGGGAACGTTCAATCAGCGAGTATATGACGTGGTGCGCGCAATTCCTGCCGGTAAAGTGGCAACATACGGGCAGATTGCTGCGCTAGCTGGACGGCCGCGTAATGCACGGTTTGTAGGATTTGCGTTGCATGCGAATCCTGAACCGGGTGTCATCCCATGCCATCGCGTGGTGTTTCGCGATGGCTCGTTAGCACCCGGTTTCGCGTTCGGCGGGCCAGATGCGCAACGCGCGTTGCTTGAAGCGGAAGGCGTACGATTTATTCCTCCGCGGCCGGGCGCTGACAATGCAGGCGATAATGGGTGGCGTGTCGATTTATCACAGTGTCAGTGGGATGCTTGAGTAACACTTAGACTCTGTTAAACCCACTTTGGTATATGCTTGCGGACTACCCCTCAGTCAGCTTCGCTGACAGCTCCCCTGACAAGGGGAGCCAAGAAAAGGATTAATGTCAATTTTGGTTTAGCAGAACCAAAGCTTATTGTGACTTTTCTGGTAGGGGAAGCCGGGAATCTGAAACAGATGACGAAGTCACATGCTGTGGATTAGTGAGACTAATCACGCCGCCGTTGATCGCAATCAATCCTTCAAGCTCTAGCCGACCGAGCAATGCGAATACGTCTGACATGGACGGAGCTCCATCCATGCATGATGTGACTGTTTCGATGTCAGCTCGCAACCGCTGTGCACGACATCGTCGTATTGCTGTAGCGAGCGTACGATAACCGTCATCTTCGGTTGTCACCAGTGCTTGCTGTGGCGATGAGATTGCAGATATGTCCTCTTGCGACTGTGCATTTTGCGATTGCTGACAGTTTTCAGTATCGTTGCCTGTTGCGGTTACCGGATGATGTGCTTGATGACAAATTTCACGCGTATCGTCGGCAGACATTAACAAAATCGCTTGATGATCGCGAATAAGTTTGTTACATCCAGCATTATGTGGCGTTCCAGCATCACCTGGAGCAGCGTACACTTCACGACCGAGTTCTGCAGCCCAACCGGCAGTATTGAGCGCGCCTGATCGCAACCGTGCTTGTGTAACGATCACCTGAGCACCCAATGCTGCGATGATTCTATTGCGTAAAAGAAACCGTCGAGCTTCTGGAATTGTATTGGGGCACAGTTCACTGATTAGCGCACCACGTAAAGCGACAATACGGTCAAATAATAACTGGTTACATTGCGGCCCGACGTGATTGAGCCCGCCAGCAAATACGGCTACAGTGCGTCCAACAACGTTAGGATCAGCAGCTGATTCCATAGCAGCCAATGCGCCCCAATGCGCTGCTGCGTCAGCGCCCATTGCTCCTCCTGACACCACGAGATGACCGTCAGCAGCAGCGCGCTCGCCAATATGTCGAGCTAATACGCGGCCGTATTCGTTAACACCTCGCGAGCCGACTACCGCTATGGGTGCAGGGCAGCTTACGAGTGCTCCCGGGTCGCCAATGCCCCATAAACACAGTGGAGCTGCCCAATCTCGACGAATAGATAAATCATCAAGCTGATGAGGCCAGTATGGACTATTTGGGCCGATAATCCATTGTGTGCCTTCGACAGTTAGCCATTCGGTTAATGATTCGATGTGTAATGAGGGCAGTTGTTCAAGTCGGCGATGCCATCCGGCCAGCGTAGTGCGGAATGCGTCCATCGAACGAGCGTTGGGCTGACGTCCCCATCGAATTAATCCATCAATAAAACCGCGCTCTAATGTTTTGCTCGCGGCTGTAGCGGCTGCCTCGCTTGCTTGCGGTCTTGATGCAATAATCCGTTGCAGTACGTCACTTGCACTGCCGATGCCTTTAATAGTTGCGTACATGATGGCGTCGGCTCCGTCAATACAACAGGTGAGTGCCGCACGTGCCAACGTATCGCTATCGATAGTGACATTCATCGGATTAGTATTGTTCGTAGCAGTCATGAGACCCTCGTTCGCAATGTAATACCTTGACTCATCTCATCACATCCAGGCGAAACATGTCCTGCTAAATCAGCGAGCGTCCAAGCGAGTCGCAATGCTCGGTCTGCGCCGCGCAAACTGAGCCGATGTGATTCCAATGCACGATTGACTAACGTGAGTGCTTTGTCAGACGTATGCTTATGCAGCCACTCGCCAGACGCTTGCGCATTACATGACCAGCCAAATCGTGCGAATCGTTCACGTGCTGTGGTTCGTGCGAGAATCACAGCACGACGCATATCACGACTTGATTCAACCGGTTCATTACACTGTGTAGCGATACGATCAACCGGTGGTACTTCAACTTGAATGTCAATACGGTCAAGGATTGGTCCAGATAAATGTGAAAAATACTTGATACGATCTCTCTCCCTGCACGTACACCGTTCCCCAGTACCGTATGCAAACCCACATGGGCACGGGTTAGCAGCCATAACAAGCTGAAAACGCGCCGGGTAAAAAGCAGTGCCCTTTGATCGAGAAATGGCAACATAACCGGATTCCAATGGTTCACGTAGCGTTTGCAATGTGCGAGTTGCAAACTCGGGGGCTTCATCCATAAACAGAATGCCATGATGCGCGCGTGTGATTGCGCCCGGTCGAGCAGTTCCACTACCGCCACCTACAAGAGCTGCAGTGGACGAAGTGTGATGTGGTGCTTCAAAAGGAGGCACGTCAGTAATGCCATAGTTAGGCAACGTGCCACACAGAGAACGAATCGAAGCGACTTCCAGCTGCTCTGATGGTGTTAGCGGACACATAATGCCGGGCATACGCGATGCAAGCATGGTCTTACCAGAGCCAGGAGGACCAGTCATCAGTAGATGATGGCCGCCTGCTGCAGCCACTTGCAACGCCCATTTCGTAGTTCGCTGGCCAACAACTTCAGACATATCGCCCAATGCGGGCGGCGTAAACCCTGCAGTATCGTCCGTGGTATGGATCATCTCAGGACCATCTGTCGGTGCGGTATATCGAGCATTACCTCCCAGAAGCTCGATTAATTCACCGACGTGGCGAACACATAAGACTTCTAGTCCGTCAATGAGTTTGGCTTCATCCTGATTAGCTGCCGGCACAACTATACGTTGCATACCATGATCACGTGCATGCAACATGATCGGTAGCAAACCGTGGATTGGCAATACTGTGCCGTCAAGGTTTACTTCGCCGAGCACAATCGATGAGATGAGCTGATCAGGTGGAATCATGCCGGCAGCACTTAACACGCTTGCTGCGATTGCTAAATCGTGTGACGAGCCTCGTTTCGGCATTGAAGCGGGGGAGAGGTTGACGGTAACTCGCGTGTCTGGCCATCGAAAACCGCTCGCTTGACAAGCTGATTTCACGCGCTCGCGAGCTTCGCTCAATGAAGCGTCTGGCAACCCGATAATCGAAAAATGGGGTAGACCGGGTGAAATAAACGCTTGAATTTGAACAAGAAATGCTTTTAACCCGAGTAAGCCTACTGATAATGCACTGCCGATAGTCATTAGAACGCTCCTTCGATATGGTTAACAGTTGGTTCCATGCCGATTGGGGCAAGAATGGCGATTACGTCGAAGCGTGTACCGATGTGAGGTATGCGATGTTCGGGTTCCATGAACCAATATGCGACAGTGCGTTTGAGATTGGCTTGTTTTCTTGCGGTAACTGATTCTTGTGGGATGCCGAATCGTGTGGAACGTCGCGTTTTGACTTCAACGAATATGAGTCGTCGATCAGCATTCATCACAACGAGATCAAGCTCACCGAAACGAGAATGCCAGTTACGTGAGATAACAGTGTAGCCGTGTTCTTCAAGCCATCGAGCTGCAATGTGCTCGCCGAGCACGCCTAGCATGGCAGGCGGGAGCGTATAGTCTGCGATTGCGTCGTACAGTTCCTGCAACGTCAGCTGATCTGGCGGTACGTCGTTCATCGTCGATGATGTGGTTACAGTATTCATACCACCAGTGCAACAGATGATGTTCGATGCGCGCAAGCTCAACCGGGGTATGTGGACGCAGACTCAACTTGTCGGCGTGTTGTGGATAAGTCACTGTGGACAAATTCGCTGGAAGTTTCCTGAATGTGGATAAGTTGGTTTGTTAGATAGCGTGCAATTGCCGCGAATACGGTCACAGACCAGCTTCAGCGAGCGTAATATATCCCGGGTCGATAAGTGCGGCCTTGAGATTGTACGCACTTACTGCCAGTAGATCTTCACTAATCGTAGACGTATCTTTACCGTTGACTTTACTCGAAGACAGGGCGCTAAGCGTAGACGAAGTTAACGCGGTGCCTGCATTGAGCAGACGGCATGCTTGTGCAGTATCTTTCGCTAGTGAGGCGCGATCTTCTGTTGCAGTCATCCACTGTTGTCCAGCAACAATCTGCGGCATCACATCAACATACGCACCATACCCAGTAACGATCGGCCAACGTGCATTAGTCTGCTCGACAGTACTATCCGCATCACTATTGTCTGTCGAGCTATCCTTGGATGTTTCAGTATCTGTTTCAGGTGCTTTGATCGGATCAGGAACTTTACTACGCTGGAGATCTTTCTTACCAGTAATGTTCTCAACAATGCCAGAAATCGTAATAGACGGGTTAATATCAGCCGCCGAACCGGTATAACCAAGATCAGCGAGCTCCTTAACTACGCCGGCAGCGGTATAGTCATTCATCGCGATAATGCCGTCAATACGTGTATGTGTATCATCACGAGAAGTCATAGCAAGCCGTTTACGTAACGCGACACCAGCATCCTCTTGCTTAGTGCACGCGAACGCAACACTATGCCAATCGTCAGCTGTCGTATCAGCAGTCAGCAAACCGGATGAACTGACCGCCTTACCTGACTTGAAATATGGCTGAAGTACTGACCATGCGCCAGCGAATACTTCTTGCGCAAACTGGGCACCTTCCTCAGTTGGCTCGGCTGACTCATCGTCGTCATCAGCAGATGGCAAACCAAGCACTGCACCCACACCGCTGTTTGCGCTGGATTGTGGCGTATACGGCACAAGTACTTCAATGTTCTTAGGATTATCCTTGCTCACTGTATCAAGAGCAAGCTTGTTGACAAGTTTCAATGCTTGAATAGTGCCGATCATTTCTGCGGTAGACATACGCACATAAGCATTAGGCTGGAAACCTGTTATAGTGCTCGCCAACATGATGACGTGCATGCCATTTTCTTGAGCGAGTGTCAGCGCTGAAGTGAGCCGTTCTAACGCTTGATGCTCATCAGAGGTTGCATCATCGCTGGAAGTACTATTGTTGGCTGTGTCCGATGTTGCTGTAGTAATCGTGGCACTCACGTAATCGCCGTATTGGCGCGTAGTATCGTCAGCGGAAGTGACAGGTGCGACAATAAGCGTGACATCGTCTGCACTATTTGCTGCAGTACCGTCCGTACTAGAAGAGTTTGCTGCAGACACATGATTGACCACGTAATCTTGGATATCACGACTTTGCTTGTCTAAGCTGTCAGCGCTCGACGTTGTAATGTGTTTTTTGGCGAAACCTTCCTCGCGCAGTGCATCGGTTAGTGCTGGAACAAACTTCGTCCACTTGTTTAACGGAGTATTACCAGAGATTGTCACACCATCTGACGGTGTGAACACGGCGACAGAGCCAACGGTCTGATTCGAGGATGATTCCGTGCCACTCGACTGCTTATCTGTTCCCTCGTCTGATGTGCAAGCCGATAACGACAATGTCATGGCGGTGCAAGCTATCAGCGTGATTAGTCTCAAGACGACCATCCGCAACGTGGTCGCTCGTGATGCGTCCGTGATGCTTCGCAGGGTCATCATCCATCCTTTATAGGTCGCGTCTGGTTTCATCTGGGCATGATTCTAGTCACACAACCATGAAAAAGCTCTCAGCCGCACGGATGATGCACGCTGAGAGCTTTTTCTCTTAACTACCTAGAAAGGGCTCCCCTGACAGGACAGCACCTACAAACAGCAGAGCTGTTTGTAGGTGCTGTGCGAGCCGACAGGCGAGCCAGTAAGTTGCGCGCATCGCGTGTCCATAATTGCAGGACGAGCCATGAGCGGCTCGTCGTGATTCAGTTCTCTGAATGCAACGCTTTGGCAAGGTTGTCATCCAGCGCGTTCATGAATCCTTCCGTGTCGAGCCACGGCTGATCAGGACCAATCAACATGGCAAGATCTTTCGTCATCTGGCCACCCTCAACCGTGTCAACGATCACCTTTTCCAGTGTCTCAGCGAAATGCCGCACCTCAGGCGTTTCATCAAGATCAGCACGATGCTTCAGACCACCAGTCCACGCAAAGATCGACGCAATCGGGTTAGTAGATGTCTTCTCACCCTTTTGCCAGCGGCGATAGTGACGTGTAACCGTACCATGTGCAGCCTCTGCTTCAACAGTTTGACCGTCAGGGGTCATCAGCACCGAAGTCATCAAACCGAGCGAACCAAATCCTTGGGCGACCGAATCAGACTGCACGTCACCGTCATAGTTCTTGCACGCCCAAATATAGCCACCATGCCATTTCAGTGAGCTAGCAACCATATCATCAATTAGTCGATGCTCATACGTCAGTCCTGCGGCTTCAAAACGATCCTTGTATTCGGTCTCAAATACTTGCGCAAAAATATCCTTAAACTGACCATCGTACGCTTTGAGAATCGTATTCTTCGTGGACAAGTACACCGGATAATGGCGCATCAGACCATAGTTAAAGCAAGCGCGAGCAAAGCCACGAATTGAATCGTTCACGTTGTACTGCACCTGAGCTACGCCACCGTCTTCACCATAATTGTAGACGACATGCTCAATCGGTGCGGAACCATCAGCTGGAGTGAACGTAACCGTCAAACGACCCGCTCCCGGCACCTTGAAATCAGTTGCCTTATACTGATCGCCAAACGCATGACGAGCGACAACAATCGGCTTCGTCCAACCCGGCACCAGACGAGGCACGTTACTCATCACAATTGGCTCGCGGAAAATAGTGCCACCGAGAATGTTACGGATAGTACCGTTCGGCGACTTCCACATTTTCTTCAAACCGAACTCTTGAACACGAGCCTCATCCGGCGTGATCGTCGCACACTTGACACCGACATGCTCACGTTGAATAGCGTGCGCTGCATCAATAGTCACCTGATCGTCAGTAGCGTCGCGGTTTTCAATACCCAAATCGTAGTAATCAAGATTCACATCAAGATAAGGCAGGATCAGACGGTCCTTGATATCTTTCCATATGACGCGCGTCATTTCATCGCCATCAAGCTCGACGACGGTACCTTTGACCTTGATCTTGGCCATATTCCCTCCTTGGCGGGGATTCGTGCGAATGCGAATACGAACTAAAGTCATAACGCATGTTTGTAACGTCCAACGCACAACTTCCACAACGTGGGACCGCACTGTGGTTACGTGCGTGCAATGTCGCGAATACTGTCACGAGTCGGCATTAGCCTTGAAGCCATGTCTCAGGAAATTGAAATCGGATTGGGTAAAAAGGGCCGTTTGGCCTACTCACTCGACGACGTTGCCATCGTCCCTTCACGTCGCACTCGCGACCCCGAAGACGTGTCTACCAGCTGGCAAGTAGACGCTTACGAATTTGATGTGCCGGTTATCGGTGCCCCTATGGATTCGGTTACCAGCCCGGCTACTGCTATTGCGATGGGTCGTCTCGGTGCGCTCGGCGTGCTGGACCTTGAGGGACTGTGGACTCGGTATGAAGACCCGGAACCTCTGCTAGCGGAGATTGCGGATCTGCCAGCAGATCAGGCTACTGAACGTATCCAGCAGATTTATGCTGAGCCAGTCAAACCCGAACTGATTACTGAACGTTTGCATGAGATTCGCGACGCAGGCGTGACTGTAGCTGGAGCACTGTCGCCGCAGCGCACGCAACAGTTTTATTCGACCGTACTTGAAGCAGGCGTTGATCTGTTTGTTATTCGTGGCACTGTGGTATCTGCTGAACATGTCAGCCAAGATCATGAACCGCTGAACCTCAAGAAGTTCATTTACGATCTTGACGTGCCGGTAATCGTCGGCGGCGCAGCGAATTACACGGCTGCTCTTCACCTGATGCGCACAGGAGCTGCAGGTGTGCTCGTCGGATTTGGCGGTGGTGCTGTTGCTGCTACTCGCAAGACGATTGGTGTGCATGCTCCGATGGCTACTGCTATCGCTGATGTAGCTGAAGCACGTCGCGATTACATGGACGAGTCCGGTGGTCGCTATGTGCAGGTGATCGCTGATGGTGGCATGGGCGATTCTGGTAGCTTCGTCAAGGCGCTCGCAATGGGTGCGGATGCAGTGATGTTGGGTGCGCCTCTTGCGCGCGCTACTGAAGCGCCTGGGCATGGCAAGCATTGGGGTGCTGAAGCTCGTCATCAGACGTTGCCGCGTGGCTATCGCACGGATGTGGGTACTGTGGGCGCATTGAAGCAGATTCTGTTCGGACCGAGCCATCAGGCCGACGGGCAGGTAAATTATATTGGAGCGTTGCGTCGTGCTATGGCGTCTACTGGTTATGTGGATGTGAAGAACTTCCAGCGTTGCAACGTGGTGGTCACTCCATACGGGCGCTGATTGATGTAGCTCATTGAATCTGTCTGACTTGCTGATTTGCTGTTTTGATCGTGCCAGACAGGCAGCACAGAGCTAAAAAGTTATCCACATATCCACAATCGGGGCTCCTGCCATTTGACAGGAGCCCCCTTCATATGCTGTTGTAGATGACTATGCCCCCGATGGCGGAGGCTAGCTCGGCGATGAAGCCGGGGACACCCTTACGAAGAGAAAGAGTCACTACGATGAGCGACGAGTATGTATTCCATTCGTGGCGATGGAATCGCATTCCTTCCAATGATGGATACCTGTACCTTGAAATGTCTCAAAATCCAGTGCCATATCATATTGCACGATGTTTTGAGGGAGAGATTGACGATCACACGTGCCAAGCGTTGGCACTGTCATCATGTCGTATTTCCTGCATGGCAACTGATGTGGTCCGTGGCAGAATGCCTTCGAGTAAATTACAGCGCACGGCTACCGGTCAATGTCTGAAACGACTAGACACAATGTGCATTATTCTTGAGAGAGAAAGCCGCAAAAATCCTGAACGAGGACATCCGATGGGAATATTGCCGGTGGTTCCACAATCGATAAACGGTATGCTGGTCAGTCCAACACGTCTTGAAACCACTGCACACTTAACGATTGGATTCGTTCATCACTGGGTGAACATAGTGCTCCAATGCAATGGCAGCCGTTGGATGTGCGTATTAGCCGATGTGGGCTAGTGTCCTGCGTTATTAATTCGTTTACTAGACCCGCGGCAAGCCGTGTTCGGTCGCGGGCAAGTGAAGTTATATAGTATTCGTATGTTGCGTGAATATTCCGTGGATACGATTCGGCCCACAACCGAGAAAGACACTATCTACTCGCTGCTTGCTCACCGTGTTGAGCGCGATCCGGATGATCTGATCGCGCAGTGGCAGGATGATGAAACCCGCCAGTGGCATGATGTGACAGCTGGACAGATGGGTGAACGTGTTCGTCAAGTCGCCAAGGGCCTTATGGGCCTTGGCGTCAAGGCGGGCAGTATGGTGCTCATTTATTCGGCTACTTGCTATGAGTGGGGAGTGGTCGACTTCGCTTGTGCGGCAATCGGTGCGGTTAGCGTACCGGTATATGAGACTGATTCAGCCAAGCAGGCTACGAACATTGTTGAAGATGTTAACCCAGTTATTGCATTTGCTGGTGATTATGCTCACGCGCAGGTGCTCGATCAGATTCGCGCTGGTCGTGAGAGCCTTCGTTATGTGTTCAACTTCAAAGCAGCTGGCTTAGACGCCGTTGCTGATTTTGGCGAATCAGTTTCGGACGAAGAATTGAACCGGGCTATTGACCGGGTCAAGGCAGACGACATGGCTACCATCGTGTACACGTCGGGTTCCACGGGCAAGCCCAAGGGCGCAATGCTGTCTCATCGTAACTTTACGCACACTGTGCTTAACGGTTATGAAGTACTCAACGACATGCTGTATCAGCCAAGTCGGCTGCTGCTGTTCTTGCCGCTGGCACACTGCTTCGCACGGTATATTCAGTATGTAGCAATTGGATCGCATGGTGTAGTGGGTTACATTCCTGGTGCGAAACATTTGCTTGCTGATTTGCGCGGGTTTAAGCCGACATATCTGCTGGGCGTGCCGCGTGTATTCGAAAAAGTGTATAACGCAGCTTCGCAGAAAGCTGGCAATGGTATTCAAGGCCGTATTTTTGCTAAGGCTGTAACTCATTTCGTGCAGTGGTCGAAGGATGAACAGGAAACTGGACGTCACTCGCTGAAAGCGCGCGTTGAGCACGCGTTCTTTATGAAAACTGTTGGTGCGTCTATTCGTTCAGCACTCGGACCAAACCTCAAGTACCTTGCTTGCGGTGGCGCGCCACTCAATGTTGATCTTGCTCATTTCTTTAACGGACTTGACGGCATCACGTTCATTCAGGGCTATGGTATGACCGAAACCGCGGCTCCTTGCATGGTGAACTTCCAAGATTCTAACCGTGTTGGTTCGGTCGGTCATCCTGGCTGTGCTGAAGTCAAGCTCGCGGATGATGACGAACTGCTTATTCGCGGCGAAAGCGTATTCCTCGGCTACTATCGTCAGCCTGAGCTGACTCGTGAAGTACTCCAGCCTGACGGATGGTTGCACACTGGAGATCTTGCGACTATTGATGACGACGGATTTATCTACATCACTGGCCGTAAGAAAGATATCATCATCACTGCGGGCGGTAAGAATATCAGCCCCGCACCGATGGAGGATATTATCGGTACCTGTCCGATTGTTTCGCATGCGGTTGTCGTCGGTGACGGCAAGCCGTTTGTTGCTGCTCTTATCGAGCTTGATCCGGAGATGACTCATTCGTGGCTTGAATCTCAAGGTCTTGACCCTGACATGCCCATGAGTGAAGTCGCTGACAGTGACGCAGTACGCGCGTTTATCCAGCAGTATGTTGATCAGGCGAACAGCAATGTGTCCCGTGCAGAATCCGTTCGTAAGTTTGCGATTCTTGAAGATACGTTTAGTCAAGATAAAGGTACGTTGACTGCCAGTATGAAAGTGGTACGTCCCAAGGTATTGCAGCGGTATGCTGATGTCATTGACAATGTGATTTACACGCCGAAGACTACAGCTAAGCCACTGCCTAAGACTGTGCAAATTCTCGACCGTACTACTGAGACAGTTAAGCAGGCTTCAGAAAGTGTGAAGCAGGCATCGGAAAATGTAACACCGATGGTTCGTCAAGCATTTGATACGATGCAGGATCGTATCAAGCGACAGTCTGAATCTGCTCAAGAACATGAGCCGGAATCGCAAGAACATGAGGCTTCCTCAGATTCCAACTCAGACGAGCATGATGCACCTTCAACCCACGACGATAATCAGGAGAAGTAGTAAGTGGCCATCAGAACAATACGAGTCGTTCCTGACCCTGTCCTTCGCACCCCTTGCGATGAAATCACAACCATCACGCCGGCAGTACGTCGACTAGTCGACGATCTTCTTGACACGGTTAACGATCCCGGTCGTGCAGGACTATCTGCCAACCAGATTGGTGTGAGCCTACGTGCGTTCTCCTACAATATTGAAGGACGCATCGGTTATATTCTCAATCCGGTTATGGAAGACAAGCGCGGCGAACAGTACGGTGATGAAGGCTGTTTGTCGGTGCCCGGGCTGTGGTATAAGACACGTCGTGCTGACTATGCTCGTGTACGCGGCATTGACCTCGATGGTAAAGAGATTGTGCTAGAAGGCAGTGGTCTTATGGGTCGTATGTTGCAGCACGAATGTGATCATCTCGATGGTCACGTGTATCTCGATCGACTAGAGAAAGAAGAACGTCGCGAGGCAATGCGCTATATGCGCAATCATGGTAAGTGATCCATGATGAATCTTTTCTAGTATTCTTTGGTAACAATGTTTGTGGCTCCCCTCGTCAGGGGGAGCCACAAACATTGTTAATGAATTAATGAAGCAGGAAACGTATTCATACGAACGTGTCTGGTCTCAATGTGCAGGAATGGACACATTTTTGTATGTATCCGGTGCTATCGTTGCAATTTGTGTGCCATCTGGCAAAGAATGCAGTCGTAGGTGTTCTTAAGTCAACCCAATATCGTCAACCGGCACACGCGATATCGCGCCATGTCCGCGACGGCCTGGGTCGGTCGGCTGAATGCCTCATGTGAGGCAAGATGCTGCACGCAGGTTCGCATGGCCAGGCAATAACCGACAGAAAGGTACGTGCATTATGGCACAGATCACGATGAGCGATATGCTCAAGGCTGGCCTCCACTTTGGCCATCAGACTCGCCGCTGGAACCCGAAGATGAAGCAGTTCATCCTCACCCAGCGTAACGGCATCCACATCATCAACCTGTTCAAGTCGCTCGAAATGATCGACAAGGCCTACGATTTCATCAAGACCACGGTTGCTCACAATGGTACCGTGCTGTTCGTCGGCACCAAGAAGCAGGCTCAGGAAGCCGTGTCTGCTCAAGCAACTCGCGTGAACATGCCCTATGTCTCCGAGCGTTGGCTCGGCGGCATGCTGACTAACTTCCAGACCGTTTCCAAGCGTGTGAACCGTCTCAAGGAACTCGAGGAGATGGATTTCTCCGACGTGCACGGTTCCGGTCTGACCAAGAAGGAACTGCTGCTGCTCGAGCGCGAAAAGGACAAGCTCTCCAAGCAGCTGGGCGGTATCCGCAACATGACCCGTACGCCTTCCGCGATGTTCGTGGTTGACATCAACAAGGAAGCGCTGGCCGTTGAAGAAGCTCACAAGCTGGGTATCCCGGTCGTAGCTCTCGTCGACACCAACGCTGATCCGGAAGCTGTTGAATACCCGATTCCGGCTAACGACGACGCTATCCGCGGCATTGAACTGCTCACCAGCCTCATGGCTGATGCAGTTGCCGAGGGTCTGCTGGAGCGTTCCGGCAAGGCTGCTAAGGCCGAAGGCGACGACGCACAGCCGATGGCTGCGTGGGAAAAGGAGCTGTTGACCGAGGGTGGCGCTGCACAGGCAGCACCGGCTGAGGCTGCTCCGGCCGCTGCACAAGCTGAAGGCGAAACGCAGGAGTGAGTATCCGTTATGATGGGAGATGGAAACATCTCCCATTCATATATGGGAACACATCGATTAGAGGAGACAAAACCAATGGCAGCAATCACTGCAGCTTTGATTAAGCAGGTGCGCGAAGATACTGGCGCTGGCATGCTCGACGTTAAGAAGGCCTTGACTGAGGCTGACGGCGACGTCGCTCGCGCTAAGGAAATCATTCGTGCTAAGGGCATTCAGGCCGCTGGCAAGCGTGAAGGTCGTAAGGCTCAGGAAGGTACCATCGCATCCAAGGTTGTTGAGACCGCAAACGGCGAAACCGGTTACGCCGTCGAGCTGAACTCTGAGACTGATTTCGTGGCTAAGACCCCGAAGTTTGTTGAGTTCGCTGATACCGTGCTTGGCTACGCTGTGGCCGCTGACGCCAACAGTGCTGATGAATTGCTCGAGGCTAAGGCTGAGGGCGAGGAAACCGTCAAGGTCGCCGTCGAAGAGGCTGCGGCTCTGTTCGGTGAGCACGTCAAGGTCGGTCAGTTCGCTAAGATCTCCGGCGAGCACGTCGAAATTTACGCGCACAAGAAGTCCGCTGAGATGCCGCCGAGCATCGTTGCTATGATCGCCACCGATAAGGCTGGCGCTGCTGTGGCACACGAAGCTGCGCTGCAGATCTCCGCAATGGGCGCCAAGTGGCTCACCCGTGAAGATGTGCCGGCTGATGTAGTCGAATCTGAGCGTCGCGTGGCTACTGAGAAGTCTCTTGCTGAAGGCAAGCCGGAAAAGATCGTTCCGAAGATCGTCGAAGGTCGTCTCAACGCTTTCTTCAAGGAAGTTGTTCTGCTCGAGCAGCCGTTCGTTAAGGACCCGTCCAAGACTGTCGGCAAGCTGTTCGACGAAGTCGGCGGTAAGGCATTGTCCTTTGCACGTGTCGAAGTCGGCAAGGGTGAAGAATCTGCCGAGTGAGCAGCCTAATGTATGCATGTTCTTCCTGCAATAAGCAGGAACTACGAGCATAGTGATACAGCGGGTCGCGTGTCATGTACACGCGACCCGCTGTTGTATATTTCAGCGTATGTGTGTCCGTGTGTGCCTATAGTAGTGAGCAGTTTCTTTGTAGTAGCGCATATTCGACATATCTTGTCAAGAGGGGAAGCAATACGATGATTGAAACAACAATGGGACAAGGCGGCGTCACACCTACCTGCGTGAGGCGTCCGTGGCGTAAAAATCGTGTGTCAGTTGCTACAGCAGACAAACGCGTACTGCTCATGCCCGGTACTGGTTATAATTGCGATCGTCCGCTACTGTATTATGCAGCAATGGCGTTAATCGAAGACGGTTGGTATGTTGATCGGCTTGATGTCAACGCTGATTTATCACTGACTGCTGCTTCTCGTATTTTTGCCATGCTGTCTGATGCGGTTGATCAATGGCTTGATGATGTGCGTGCAGATGCTGCAGACGGTATCCAGCCGCATACGCTGATCATTGGTAAATCGTTGTCAACATTTATTTATCCGCATGTTGCGCAACTCGGCTTGCCAATGGCGTTATTGACACCTGTATTTTCACCTGCTGATTTTGATCCCGCGCATTCTGTTATCCCTGTTCCGGGTGATGATGATTGGCATCCGAGTAACGCTCCCGAGCCGTTAATGTGTGCCGGTACTGCCGATCCGTTGTACAACAGTGAACGTGCACATCGCTTAGGAGGATTGATTCACGAATATCCTGGTGCGAATCATTCCATTGAGGTTCCCGGTGACTGGCGTACATCGATACGGTATCTCGATGATGTGACTGGTAACGTTGTTGCATACGCACAGCAAATCGTACACTGACTGATATATCTGACTTTATGTAATTATTTGCGCGCAACTTATCGAAATGATTTCCGCTCTGTCGTTGTTTACGGATAGTCTGAGAAACGGTAATTTTTGCGGTTCGCGGGATTGTTTCATGAACGCGACACCGAGGCAGAAAGGCTGTGTATGACTGGAGAGAACAAACCTCGACGAGTGCTACTCAAGCTATCTGGCGAGGCATTTGGAGGCGGCAAAGTCGGTATCGACACGCACGTGGTACGTCGCATTGCAGAAGAGATTGTTCCGGCAGTGCGTCAAGGCGTTCAGGTTGCTATCGTGACTGGTGGTGGTAATTTCTTCCGTGGTGCCGAATTACAGCAGGCTGGTATTGATCGTTCTCGTGGCGATTATATGGGCATGCTCGGCACCGTGATGAACTGCCTTGCATTGCAGGACTTCCTTGAACAAGAAGGTCAAGCGACGCGTGTGCAGACAGCTATCACTATGGGTCAGGTTGCTGAACCGTACATTCCTCTCAAGGCTATTCGTCACCTTGAGAAGGGCCGTGTCGTGATCTTCGGCGCAGGTGCTGGCATGCCGTACTTCTCCACGGATACGGTTTCGATTCAGCGTTCGCTTGAAATCCATTGCGATGAAGTTCTGATGGGTAAGAACGGTGTGGACGGTGTGTATACTGCCGATCCGCGCAAGCATGCTGATGCGAAGCGTTTCGCAACGCTTGACTATAATCGCGCGTTGGTTGATAACCTTGCCGTCATGGATGCTTCGGCATTGTCGATGGCTCGCGACAATTCGCAGTGCATCCGCGTGTTCGGCCTTGAAGGTATTGGCAATGTGACTCGTGCATTGCTCGGCGAAAACATCGGTACGCTCGTCTCTGACGCCGAATCGACACTCGCTGACTGAGACTGCACTGCCAATCGTCCACATTCAACGAAGAATCTACAATCATCATCAACCAATTATCAAAGGAGTAATTATTATGGCTAATCTTGTTGACCAAGCCAAGGAGCAGATGAAGAAGACCGTCGAAAACACGAAGGAAAACTTCTCTGGAATCCGTACTGGCCGTGCGAATCCGGCCCTGCTCAACGGTATCACTGTTGAGTCGTATGGCATGACCATGCCGTTGAAGTCCGTAGCAACTATTGGCGTTCCTGAGCCGCGTACCTTGTCTGTTTCTCCGTTCGATCCTTCACAAGCGAACGCAATCGAGAAGGCTCTGCGTGATTCTGATCTGGGTGCTTCTCCGCGTCGTGATGGCAATGTAATTCGTCTGACCATGCCGGAACTTACCGAAGAGCGTCGCAAAGAATACGTTAAGCTCGCCAAGACCAAGTCTGAAGAAGGCAAGGTCGCTGTGCGCAATATTCGCCGTAAGACCAAGGAAACCATTGACAAGTCTGTCAAGGACGGCGAAATGGGCGAGGATGAAGGCGATCGTCTGCTTAAAGATCTCGATAAAGTGACCAAGCAGGTTACTGACGAGCTTGATGCACTGCTTGAGACCAAGCAGAAGGAGATCATGGAAGTCTGAGTGACTTTCATACGTCTGTGTGATCTGTGATTGACAAAGACCGGGCTGGGCCGCATAGGCGTACGCCCGGTCTTGTTGAGTGTAAACTTAGGTGCGATGGCCATAAACATCGCGTTCTTGCTGGCCTTGTGGCCATGCCGTCGGTAGGAGGACATGATGCAGACACATGCGCAACGTGAGCGGGAAGCTGAAGAAGCGATTGATGCGATCAACAAGAAAACTGGTCATAACATGCCTCAGGCGATTGGCACTGCGGTACTACTTATTGCAATCATTGTGGCGTGTCTGCTGATCAACATCAACTTGTTCGTCGCGTTGATTGTTGTATTTATGGTGCTCGCATTGTGGGAGCTTCGTGTTGACTTCGCAACTGCTGGCCTGCATATTCCTGTGGCGATGCTGTGGATTTGTTCGACAGTGACGCTAGTGTCGGCTTACTATTCGCCGTATCACATTGTTGCGATGGCTATGTGCGCAATAGTATCTGCCGTACTCGTATCGCTGGCTGCGAGTGCCAAACTCAGTATAAGTACGCGACTGTCGACTGCTGTCGCTGCCAAGCTGGCTCATACTGATGCTGGTGCGCGTCTTGAATCATCGTTCAACCATGAGGGTGGTGAGCAGCATCATAGTCGACTCAGCCATGTGGCTGTTTCTCTGTTCACACTGCTGTATATTCCAGTATTGGGTTCATGTCTTGTTATCCCGCTTACGTTTAACGGTCATCCGATTGCCCACGCCATTATGCTGGTATTTTTGCCTGCGTTAAGTGATACTGGTGGTTTGTTTGCTGGCGCATGGTTCGGCAGGCATAAGTTGTCCCCTCGAATTTCTCCAAAGAAGTCTGTTGAGGGCCTGATCGGCTCTATGTTGTTTGCTATGGCTGGCGCGTTTGCTGTGTTTGCTTTCACGTATGATGCGTCACTGTGGGCGACGCGTTGGTGGGTGCCTGTAATTGATGGCATCATGATCGGTATTGTTGGTACCTTCGGTGATTTGTGCGCATCTATGCTTAAGCGTGATATCGGTATTAAGGATATGGGCCATTTGCTGAAAGGTCATGGCGGTGTGATGGATCGCATCGATTCTATTCTGATGTCCGCTCCGTTTACATGCATATTACTGTGGATAACTGGTCTGTGATCGGATGCTCGATCATATGAGTTGAGTATGAATCGAGCGCGAGATAAGACTGCGGAGAAGCAAGTCATGGCGGATGAGGGGAGAGGTAACGTAACAATGACTGTCACGAATGAGCATCATGACGCACCGGAAACCGGTATTACGCCGGGCGGCACTACCGGCGCATTTCGCGATGTGTTGTCTAAAGATCATGCACGTCGTGGTAAACCGCCACTGCATTTCGTTGATATGACACCTGAGCAGCGAATTGAACATGCCACCGCCCTCGGTTTGCCGAAATTCCGTGTCAAGCAGCTCGCAAACCATTATTATGGTCATTTCGATGTGAATGCTAGCGAATTCACTGATTTTCCTGCCGCGAGGCGTTCTGAAGCTGCTGAAACGTTTTTCCCTGAACTCATTCATGAAGTGACTCGACAAGTTGCTGACAACGGCACCACCATTAAAACACTGTGGCGTCTGTTTGACGGTTCACATATTGAATCAGTGTTGATGCGTTATCCGACACGTACGACACTATGTATTTCCAGCCAGGTTGGTTGCGGTATGGGATGCCCATTTTGCGCTACTGGTCAGCTTGGTCTTACGCGCAACATGTCAGCCGGTGAGATTCTTGAGCAAGTGCGTATTGCTGCTCGCATGATGCGCGACGGTGAAGTTGCTGGTGGTGAAGGCCGACTGAGCAATATTGTGTTTATGGGCATGGGCGAGCCGATGGGTAATTACAACTCGGTTTTGTCAGCGGTTCGACAGATCAGTGCGATGCCTCCCGAAGGCTTCGGTATCTCCGCCCGTAATATTACGGTGTCTACTGTCGGTGTTGTTCCGGGTATTAAAAAACTTACAGCTGAAGGCATTCCCGTTCGTCTCGCTGTTTCCCTTCATGCACCCAGCGATGAGTTGCGCGATGAGCTTGTGCCGATGAATCGTCGATTTAATACGACGCAAGTACTCGATGCAGCACATGATTATTATCTCGCCACCAAACGTCGAGTGAGTATCGAATATGCGCTCATGCGCGGTATTAATGATCAAGCCGAGCACGCGCGTTTACTGGCTAAACGACTCAACCATTACGGTGATGATTGGGTGCATGTGAACCCGATTCCGCTCAATCCGATTGAAGGCTCACGTTGGACTGCTTCTAAACCGGAGGATGAGCAACAATTCCTTGACATTCTCCACGCCGCAGGTATTACCGCCACATTGCGCGATACACGTGGACAGGATATTGACGGCGCTTGCGGACAGCTTGCAGCTAAAACTCGAGAGTCATTCGCTGGTCAGCAGGCAGCGCAATGAGTTCAGGGAGCAGCATCGCACGTTTCGTGCGTCTGTCTAACTGTTGATCACAACTATTGATCACAGATGTATTACGAATATAAATAACGGGTTCTGATCATAAGAACCAGAACCCGTTATTTATATTTCGTATTAAGCAATGGAGTATTCACATTGCTTAATACTCCATTGTCTCAGGCGTTCACGCGGTCAATGCCAGACTGCACGTCAGCGAGGACGGAATCCCAAGACTTGATGAAGGCAGCGACACCGTCGGCCTCCAGCTTGTCGGTGACATCCTTGAGGTTGATGCCCAGCTCAGCCAGCTTGTTGATGATGGCGTGGGACTCTTCGTAGGTGCCTTCGATGGACGGAGCGCCGTTGCCGTGATCGGCCAGAGCGTTCAGGGTCTTCTCCGGCATGGTGTTGACGATGTGCGGAGCCACGAGCTCGTCAACGTACTTGCAATCGGAGTAAGCCGGGTTCTTGGTGCCGGTGGAAGCCCACAGCGGACGCTGAACCTTAGCACCCTTAGCAGCAAGCTCAGCCCAACGCGGATCCTCAGCGAACTTCTTCTCGAACAGCTCGTAAGCGAGGCGAGCGTTAGCAACAGCAGCCTTGCCTTCGAGAGCCTTGGCTTCGTCGGAGCCGTTAGCTTCCAGCAGCTTGTCAACTGCGGTATCCACACGGGAGACGAAGAAGGAAGCGACAGAGCCGATGTGCTTGAGGTCGTGGCCGTTAGCAGCAGCCTGAGCGATGCCCTCGATGTAAGCGTCGATGACCTGCTCGTAGCGCTCGAGCGAGAAGATCAGGGTGACGTTGACGGAGATGCCCTTGGCCAGCGTAGCGGTGATGGCCGGCAGACCTTCGAGGGTTGCCGGGATCTTGATCATCGCGTTCGGACGGTTGACCTTCTCCCACAACTCAACAGCCTGCTTCTCAGTGGCTTCAGTCTCGTGAGCCAGACGCGGGTCCACCTCGATGGAGACGCGACCGTCAACGAAGTCGGTCTTCTCAGCGATCTCACGGAAGATATCGGTGGCGTTACGCACATCGGTGGTGGTGAGCTCGCGCACAGCGGTCTCGACGTCAACCTTGCCGAGCTCCTTGAGCTGTGCATCGTACGGGCCGACCTGGCTCAGAGCCTTCTGGAAGATGGACGGGTTGGTGGTCACACCGACAACGTTCTTATTGGCGATGAGGTCCTGCAGGGAGCCGGACTCGATGCGGGAGCGGGACAGATCGTCCAGCCAGATGGACACGCCGTTATCGGACGTACGCTGAGTTGCTTCAGTCATATTATTTTCTCCTTGATACCTTATTGGATCAAAATTTTGAGCTTGGGGGAGGAGCAATCCTTTGTCGGGATAATGCTCCTCCCCACGTGCACTGATAAATCAGGCGTTGGCTTCGGCGATGGATGCCTCAGCAGCTTCAACCACGTGTTCGGCAGTGATGCCGAGGTCGATCATGTTCTGCGCACCGTTGCCCTGCAGACCGAACTGCTCGATGGACACCGGCTTGCCGTAGGAGCCGAGGTACTTGTACCAAGGCATTGCCACGCCAGCTTCGACGGAGACACGAGCCTTGACGGAAGCCGGAAGCACGGCCTCCTTGTATTCGGCGTCCTGCTCCTCAAACCATTCCATCGACGGGAAGGAAACCACGCGAGCCTTGACACCCTTATCTGCGAGGGTCTTGGCAGCAGCCACAGCCCACTGAACTTCAGAACCAGAAGCCATGATGATGACGTCCGGAGTGCCTTCGGTGTCAACGAGCACGTAAGCACCCTTCTTGACGCCTTCCTTAGCCTTGGCAGCAGTTTCAGCCAGCGTCGGCACGCCCTGACGAGTCAGGACCATAGCGCCCGGCAGGGTGTTCTTCTTCTCGAAGAAGTAACGGTATGCTTCAGCGGTTTCGAAGGCATCGGCCGGGCGAATAACCTCGAGCTGCGGGATCGCACGGAAGGAAGCGAGGTGCTCAATCGGCTGGTGGGTTGGGCCATCTTCGCCAACAGCGACGGAGTCGTGGGACCAGATGTACAGGTTCGGGATCTCCATAAGAGCAGCCAGACGCACAGCGGAGCGCTCGTAGTCGGAGAACATGAAGAAG
Source organism: Bifidobacterium hapali (assembly GCF_002259755.1). Lineage (GTDB taxonomy): Bacteria > Actinomycetota > Actinomycetes > Actinomycetales > Bifidobacteriaceae > Bifidobacterium > Bifidobacterium hapali. Next base: position 33,857 of record NZ_MWWY01000015.1, on the reverse strand, counting down.
GTGCCGCCGAACGGACGAGTGTGGGAGCCCAGCAGGATGCCGTTGGTGATGCAGCCCATCGTGAACTCACGCACGCCGAAGTGCAGCTGACGACCGAACTCGTTGCAGTTCGGCCACTGGACGGTTGCGCACTCAGCCGGAGCGAAGGTCGCAGCGCCCTTGAGATCGGTCTTGTTGGAACCACCGAGGTCGGCGGAGCCGCCCCACAGTTCCGGCATAACAGCAGCGATAGCGTTGAGGACAGAGCCAGAAGCGCCACGGGTAGCAACACCCTTGCCAACCTCGAAGGTAGCTTCGAGATCGTCGATGGCCTTGTCGAAGCCCTCAGGCAGCTTGCCTTCCTTCAGACGGTCGTACAGGGCAGCCTTGTCCGGGTTGGCCTTACGCCATGCTTCGTACTTCTCATCCCAAGCCTTGTGAGCTTCGAGACCGCGCTCAGCAACCTTGCGAGCGTGAGCAAGAGCCTCTTCATCAACGTGGAAGGACTCTTCAGGATCGTAACCGACCAGCTTCTTGAGGCCGGCAACGGCTTCTGCACCCAGCTTGGAACCGTGCGAAGACGGATCGTTGGTCTTGCCCGGGGTCGGCCATGCGATCAGGGAGTGAACCTTGATGAGCTTCGGCTGGTCCGGAGCGGCAGCCTCGGCCTTGGCGATGACCTCAGCCAAGCCTTCGATATCCTCCTTGTAGGAGCCATCAGGCTGAATGAAGCTGAACTCGTCGGTGTACCAGCCGTAAGCCTGGAAGCGCTTGAGCACATCCTCAGCCAGCACCAAGTTGGTGTCGCCTTCGATCTGGATGCGGTTAGCGTCGAAGATCACGGTCAGGTTGCCGAGCTTCTGGTTAGCAGCCAGAGAAGCAGCTTCGCCAGAGATACCCTCTTCGATATCGCCTTCGCCGCAGATCGCCCAGATCTTGTGGTAGAACGGGGATTCTTCCTTCGGGGTGTCCGGGTCGAGCAGACCGCGCTGGAAACGCTCACCATAAGCGAAGCCGATTGCAGAGGCAAAGCCCTGACCCAGCGGGCCAGTGGTCATTTCGATGCCCGGGGTCAGACCATACTCCGGGTGACCCGGGGTACGAGTGTCTGCGCCGCCACGGAAGTGCTTAAGATCGTCAAGAGTGACGCCGTAGCCGGAGAAGTACAGCTGAACGTACTGGGTGAGGGAGGCGTGGCCACCAGAAAGGATGAAACGATCGCGGCCTTCCCAGTTGGGGTCGTTCGGATCGTGCTTGATGAAATGCTGGTACAGCGTGTAGGCGACAGGCGCCAGGGAGATGGGGGAGCCGGGGTGGCCAGAGCCCGCCTTCTCAACCGCGTCAGCCGAAAGGACCTTGGCCATAGTGATGGCGCGCTTGTCCAGTTCGGTTTCCTTGAATTCGGTCATGTCTGTAATTTTCCTTCCAATACTTCGGGCACCACGCGTTCGGCTTGTGTCGAGCCATGCATACCCTCACATTGCTCTTACATACTAACTGCGTGAACAGACTTCATGGTGCGATTTTGGCGTGTTTTTGTGAAGTTGTGTTCTGTTAACGTTCACAGTTACGACAAAAAGTACGTTACGTAAACGCACGGTAACGCGGAAACATCTTGCTGATGTGATTGCTCGCTTGTTGGCTCAGCTATTCTCAAGATACTCTCAGAACGAACGGATTAGCACTCGACACATTAGAGTGCTAATACAATATGCATACGCACATGATCGTCGCTTGGTGTAAGTCAGGCGGATGATACATGAAGATTGAAGCTGTGTATAAGGAGGCGCGTATGACACAATCCCGGCGCATGCTGGTGCTGCGCGCCGTTGTGGAAGACTATATTCGTTCTCAAGAGCCAGTTGGATCATCATCGCTGACGAAAGCGCATGATTTAGGCGTGAGCTCAGCCACGATTCGCAACGACATGGCGGCACTTGAAGACGAAGGCTATCTCATTCAGCCGCACACATCAGCAGGACGTATACCAACCGAAAAAGGATATCGGTATTTTGTAGATCGTCTCGCGACGGTGATGCCGTTGTCACAAGCACAGCGTAACGGTATTGCCACGTTTTTATCTGGATCAGTGAGTTTGCAAGATACACTGCAGCGTGCGGCACGGCTACTGTCACAAATCACTGGACAGATCGCTGTTGTCACGTCGCCTTCGCTATCGAAAGCCACATTGCGGCATGTTGAAATCGTACCGGTTGGTGTAGCAACGTTACTTGCGGTCATCATCACTGATACTGGTCGTGTTGCACAACATACGATACCTGTACTGCATATGCCATCCGCAGCTGAACTTGCGCGTTGGTGTGAACTGGTGAACCGTCAGTGTGAATCACTGTCGTTTGCGAAAGCAGCAGAACAAGTGCGCTCGCTGTCGATTGTGGGTATCTCTGAACAGATCACTGCACTTGCGGAATCGTTAGCTGGAGTGTTTGAGAGTATGGCTGACGACGAGCGTGCGAATGAGCTGTATATGGCTGGGGCTTCCAATATGGCGCATCGTCATGCGGCTGCAGATCTGGCACCATTGTTCGACGCACTTGAAGAACAAGTGGTGATTATGCGGCTCATGAGTACCGTCGGTGAAGAGTCTGATCGTGACGGTGTCGGTGTAGCAATTGGTTCTGAAACACATACACCCGGTTTAATGAACGTATCAGTGGTAACGAGTGGATATGGTCGTTCACATAACGATGACACCACAGATCAGCAAGATCACCGTGATCATACTGGTTCATTCACAGATACATCTGGTAGCGCAGACAGTACGCCAGTTGCGTTCGTTGGTTCGATTGGTCCTACTCATATGGACTACGAGACGACGATCGCTGCAGTGCGTGCTGTAGCCCGCTATTTGACGGCTTCGCTCGCTCATACTGGCGTGCGAGATACCGACTGACCCTGCCTTATGGCACAATAACTCGCGATAAAACACGGATAAAGGATAGACATTGGCAGATTACTACGAGGTGCTTGGCATCGAACGCACGGCCAGCGAGGATGAGATTAAAAAAGCGTATCGCAAGATGAGCCGTAAATATCATCCTGATATTGCTGGTCCTGAATTTGAAGATAAGTTCAAGGAAGTTAATAGCGCGTATGAAGTGCTGAGCGACCCTGACAAACGTCGCATGTATGATGCTGGCGTCGATCCCAACGCACCGGGTGGTGGTGCTGGCGCAGGATTCGACGGATTCACCAACATGGGTGACATGGGTGACATTTTTGGCCAGTTCTTCGGTGGATTCTCTGGCGGTTCTGGCCCGACTCCGCGCACTCAGCCCGGTCGTGATGCACTGGCATCAGTCACCATTGACTTGAAGACTGCAGTATTCGGCGGCACTGTGCAGACAAAGATCAGTACGTTTGGTCTGTGCCAGCAGTGTGGTGGTTCAGGTGCAGAAGGCGACTCGAAACCGGTTACCTGCCCACAATGTAAAGGCCAAGGTTTTATACAACGCCGCGTGCAGACGTTGCTTGGGCAAATGGTTACTTCAGCGCCGTGTGATCGTTGCGAAGGTCACGGCACGATTATTGAACATCCGTGCCCGTCCTGCCTCGGTCACGGCCGTGTGCGCACTCAGCGTACAGTCGGCGTGAATGTGGCCGCAGGTATCACCGATAATTCGCGTCTCCGCTTGGCGAATCAAGGTGAAGTTGGTGAGGGCGGCGGTGTTGCCGGCGACCTTTATATTGATGTGCATGTGCGCGCTGATAAGCAGTTCACCCGCGACGGCGATGATCTACACTGCTGGATTCAAGTGCCAATGAGTTGGGCTGTGCTCGGCCACGATCTTGAGATTGATACGTTTGATGGTCCACGTACGGTAAGTGTTCCAGCTGGATGCCAGCAGGAAGACACGATTACCCTCAAGGGTTTGGGTGTAACTCATTTACGCCAACCTAGTGAGCGTGGCGATCTTATCGCTCATGTTGCAGTACGTATTCCGACCAAGCTCAACGAACGTGAACGTGCACTGATCGAAGAGTTCGCTGACTTGCATGATGGCGATGCTTCGCATGTGTCGCAAGGTTCGCGGCCGACTACAAATAGCAGCCGTAAAGGCGGATTCTTCTCCAAATTGAAGGATGCGTTGAGCTGACGTTTTGATTGATCTTGACGCAAACATCTTCGATTTGTTAAAGCCGAGGACTGGGATGGGCTCCTCTTGTCAGGGGAGCTGTCCGCGTAGCTGACTGAGGGGTAGCAACACTTTCGGAATGTTCCAAGGGTGCGACTACCCCTCAGTCGACTTTGTTGACAGCTCCCCTGACAAGAAGAGCCATACGATAGCTATGGGTGATTGTTATCGAACTGCACTGGATTCGCGCGTTATGAGGTGGAATGGCACTGTCTCATGAGCAACCGGAGAAGCTGGTTCGTTATGGTTTCGACTCTCAATCATAGCGACCATGCGCTTGATCACGCTGTGCGCCATCGCTGGCACATCCATCTCTACCGTGGTCAGTGGTGGATTCGAGAATCCTGTAGTGAGCAGGCCATCACAACCGGTGATTTTCACGGTATCCGGCACTGTTACACCACGCTCAGATAGCATGCGTAATGCACCGAGCGCGATCGTATCCGACAGACAAATCACGCCGGGTGTAGAGCCTGCATCGAGATCATCCTGCCATGCTGGCTCATCTAGCATACGACCGGCGGCCTCATAACCGCCTTCTAATGTCCATTCACCGCCGATATACTGTGCACTCGTCATCGTGATACCGTGACCGGCTAGCGCTTGTTCAATCGCAGCTACGCGTCGAGGACCGAATCCTTTACCCGTATCGTGATGTTCCGATTGGCCTGACGGTCGCGGTGCGCCAAGCACACGGAATGTACGACATCCTTGTTGCCATAAATGCTCTACCATCGCAGCAACTCCATCAGTGCATGCGGTATCCATTGAGTCAACTCGCTTAAACGATGCACAATCGCCAATAACCAAAACTGGTCTGCCTTGCACATGGCCAATCACTTGATCTTCAGTAATATTTGGCGCGTCAAGGATAATACCGTCACACACCAGACCGGGATTCGGTTTAATCGCGCGAATTTCTTCGCGTTCAGAACTTGACGACTGTCGTACAAGCGTTTGATAACCGAATTTCGTGGCTTCTTGTGTCAGATACTTTGCAATACGTGCGTGGAATGGTACTTCAAAATCGTCGACAACCACCTGAATAATGCCACTGCGCTTGTTGCGAAGCATCATAGCTGCCACGTTTGCCTGATATCCCATCGCTTGCGCAGCTGCGCGGATTTTCTCACGATTAGCAGTACTGACATTTGGCTTGCCGCGTAACGCATTCGACACGGTCATCGTGGAAAAACCAGTCGCTTGAGCAATATCGGCCAACGTGACTGGCTCAGATGACTGTTTTTCCATGTCGTGCATGGGTTCGGTGACTGCAGCGCGTTGTTCATTCATACGGTTCATCATACGTTTATTTTGGATGATGAACCGTATGAATGATGGATTATCGAGGAAACTGTTTAGAGACGAGTGAATGTCAGCAAAGAAACTGCGTGCGTCGGCATGGCAAACTGTAGTGTTATGCCAGATTGAGCAGACGTATCGGTGCTGGCAGTGTTTGATGATGGTACAACAATGGCTTGCGCTGGTACAAAATCATGTAGCGTGCTAGCTTGCTTAATTGCCTCATACTGGTCGCCGGTCGGATATTTCGGGCTACCCTCGATCAACCAACGAGTATGCGCATTTGAATAATCATGATCGATACGCTGATGCGTGAGTTGATAGCGTCCCGGTTGCAAACCATTTATCTGCACATCAATATCATGTGTTTCATGCAGATCAATGTCATCGCAGTGTGAGTACAGCAATATATGCACTGCGTCGTTAGTTTCCGTATCTCGCGTCGCAAGACCAGCAATCACTGTTTGCGCGCCCTCGCCAGTGTATCGAGTTGGCGCAGCCTCATCGAAATCAGCGATTAATGCGCGGTCAATCGACGGATCTGCTTCAGCGTCACCGTTCAGCGTAACTGCTGTATCATCCAGCTGAGCGAACATGCGGAACAGATTCATCACCGGTTTATCAATGCCTTGCGTTGAGAACGTGCGCGTACCTGAGAAACATTCTTCTTGAGGGAACATGAATGCCCATGCAAGCGGGCGCACGGTCACGCCGCGGCTCACACACAACTCGTGCAACCGTGTGTATGTCGCTGCCACGTACGATGCATAATATTCCGTGTTACGGAACCGCATGTTCGGATTATCCGCAATACCACCTGCTGCCCACCCGTCTGGGTCTGCTTCAGAAATAACGACTTCGCGGTCTGCGAATCCTTCTTCCTTGATGACATCCAATGCAAGTTCCGTTTGATGAACAAGACTGCCTACACTCGGCACAGATTTCGCTGCTGTATCGTTACCGGGAAGCCACGATCCTTTTGCATGGAACGTAATAAAGTCGAGTCGCGTTCCCGTATTATTCGTGCAGAAATTATGACCGTCTCGGCAGTGAGCGAGGAATGTTTTCATCAGCGTGCGTGAACCGTTGTGCAGGAAGATGCCAGTGCACGCCGGGCCTGACAATCGAGCACTAGGTAGCGCTTCATGCAGTGCGTGCTCAGTGTAATCGAACAGCATGCAGTACTCGTCATCGGTGCCATGCCAGTAGAAAATATCCGGCTCATTCCACAATTCGAAATACCATGTTGCGATCTCAGCGCTACCGTAACGATCAGCTAGGTGACGAGCGACAGTACCAATAAAATCGTGCCACTTTGCGTAATCTGCCGGCGGATATGTCCAACCGACCTCACGGTAACGGTTTACTCCGCCGAGTTCAGGCTGCTCTTTGTATTTCGGATCGACGAGCGGTTCAGGCATGAACCCAAGTTCAACAAATGGCTTGTTGCCCGTTGCAAGAATCGTATCGAGAATAAGATCGTAATATGTGAAATCGTAGATCGCGTTCCCATCGGCATTTTCGCGATAGATGTTCGATGACCCGAATTTTTGTGTGCCGTGGCAGCTGCCGTTGCAAAACATGAAATGTGTGCGCACATAATATGGTGCATCAGGCAAAGCGCCGAACTTAGCGAGCAGTTCCTTGCCCTCAGGCGTATATGTGTAATTGCATTCGTCATAGCCGATATAACGCCATGCATGGTCGAGCGCACCGGTTGTGTGCGCGGCGTCAACGGTGATGTGACATGTGGCAGTCATGGGATCTCCTTCCGACCATAAGCATCGAACAGAATGGATTCGCATTTGCCAGAGGTGTCAGTACTTGTGCGAGTATTGCAGGAATCGGCAAATTGAACAAAACAACGAGCGTCATGATCATATACATGTCGAACGGTCCTGATTTCAAGAATCCGAGTGCAATCGCTTTGAGCCGTGCTCTGCGAGCAAGACGACGTCCTTCGATGGTAGCGGGCTTCGTATAGGGGAGTGTTGGTGCGTTTCCGGCACGCTGTTCGGTGATTGGTCGGCTGGGGTCAACGTGCAAAAGCGATGTGGTCATAACGTTGCTACCTGCGGTAGTCATCACCGCATTGCCGATGTCGAACATTGCTCCTGTCACAATTGCTGATGAACCGTAAAATGCTTGTAATAGCGGGAAACAAAAGTTGCCAATGTTATATCCAGACGTGTTCAGCATAAGAAACGCGCGTTCAGCGACTGGTCGTCGTCGCGTGGCAAGAAAGACGAATGGTACTGGAATAAACGCGGCCAAAAAGCCAAACAGGGTAACCCACAGTAGGGAAGCGCTGTGCGGATTTGTGGCGAACGATACGAGAATAGACGCCGGCAGTGTCACATCGAACACTACCACCTGCATAATGCAGTAATCACGTTGGCCAAATAAACCGCATCGTTTGAGTATGTAGCCAATCAAGATGATCAGTAGGAATGTCAGTGGTTTCATCAACTGGCTCACAGCTGTCTCCTTTGCGTGCTGCTACCGCGATGTTGTACGTTTTACTAGCGATGGTTTTACGTTAAACTAACGGTGGTGAAATGTCAAGCCGACGTGTGGTAGCGATATGTAATCGCTTACCTTAATGAGTGTCAACTGTGATGAATATGCGGTGTGAGCAGTTCTGTAATCGGCGTTTCTGTGATTTGCATTACATCTCGATGCTGTGTATAGTGATAGCTAATGGAAAGCGCTTACCGAAAGTTTGTGATATAGCACAGTATTTCAGACTGCTGGTCCAGCGTGGAATAACCAACCGTGACTGCAAAGCCGCAATCAGTGAAAGGACTGAACATCATGGCAGACAAGACCATCGGAGTAATCCTCAACGGTGCTACTGGACGTATGGGATACCGTCAACACTTGTGCCGGTCCATCTTGCCTATCATTGAGCAAGGAGGTGTAGAACTTTCGGACGGCTCACATGTCCAGCTCGACCCGATTCTTGCCGGCCGTCACGAATCCAAACTCAAGGAAGCATCCGAAAAGCATGGTGGGCTCAAGTACACTACCGACCTTGACTCGGTTCTCGCGGACCCAGCCTACCCACTGTATGCTGATTTTCTCGTCACCTCTGCTCGCCCTGATGCTATCAAGAAAGCTATCGCGGCTGGCAAAGATATCTATACAGAAAAGCCGATCGCAGAAACATACGAAGATGCGCGCGAACTCGTACAATTGGCTGAAGCTCAAGGCGTGAAAACTGGCGTGGTACATGACAAACTCTTCCTGCCGGGCCTACTCAAATTGCGTCGACTGATCAACTCTGGTTTCTTCGGTCGTATTCTGTCCGTGCATGGTGAATTCGGTTATTGGGTGTTTGAAGGCGACTGGCGTCAATCGCAGCGTCCGAGCTGGAACTATAAGAAAGAGCTTGGCGGTGGCATTATCTCCGACATGTTCCCGCACTGGAACTACGTGATTGAAGGACTGTTCGGTCATATCAAGTCCGTGTACGCGCAAGCAAAAACAGAAATTCCCGAACGCTGGGATGAACAGGGCAATAAGTACGAGGCTACTGCTGAGGACGCAGCCTATGCGATTTTCGAGCTTGACAATGGCATCACTGTGCAGATGAATTCCTCGTGGAATACGCGCGTATACCGCAACGAATTGCTTGAATTCCAGATTGACGGTACGCATGGCTCAGCGGTAGTTGGATTGTTTGGCGCTGAGATTCAAGTACGCGACGTGACTCCGAAAGCATTCTGGAATCCAGATGTACCGGACCCACATGATTACATGGCCGGATGGCAGGAAATCAACACTGACGAAACCTTTGAGAACGGTTTCAAGGTTCAGTGGGAAGAGTTTATCCGTTCACTGGCTGAAGGTACGGATTACCCGTACGACTTTGCTTCTGGAGCTCGCGGTGTGCGTCTGGCTGAACTCGGCTATGAGTCTGCATCTCAAGGTGCGAAAGTACTGGTGCCAGACGGTCGTTACTGAAATCAGCAAGCCTGCAGCTGGGATGCTTGATACGTGATGGTTGAAAGGAAATAACTATGACTCAATTCACGGTGATTGACGACAATGGCGCAACAAGAACAATCGAAGCGAGACCAGCGCCGGCATTTGTAAAGCCTACGCATCCATTGACGTCGCGTGTCGCGTATGCGGCCGCGCATGTTGTACCGTTGGCATGGGCGAACAATACGCCCGGCCAGCCCGCACAAGTTGATTGGGATGCGACCATCGGTTTTCGCCGTATGATCTGGTCGTGGGGATTGGGTGTAGCAGACTGCATGGATACTGCACAGCGCAATCTTGGTATGGATTGGGCTGCTACTGCTGAACTTATGCAGCGTTCAGGAGCGGCAGCACGAGAATACGCGGAGCATGAAGGCTGGGGACGGTCGGTAGCTGATCTCGTGTCGGTTGGCGTGAACACTGATCAACTTGAGCCAGACGGTGACTATACACTTGCGCAGATTGTTGATGCGTATCTTGAACAGCTTGACGTATGCGAGCAGGCTGGTGATGGTCCCGTTATCATGTGTTCGCGTCACCTCTGCCGTACCGCCCGTAGCGCTGCAGATTACGTCAAAGTATATGACGAGGTGATCGGTGCAGCCAAGCAGCCGGCTATCTTGCACTGGCTCGGCGAAGTCTTCGACGCACAACTGCACGGCTATTTTGGTTCTCCTGACTGGCATGAAGCATCCAAGACAGTGCTTGACATCATCGAACATAATCCAGGCAAAGTACGCGGCGTGAAAATGTCACTGCTCGATGCTGATTCCGAACGCTACATGCGTGCCATGCTGCCGGAAGGCACAATGATGCTCACCGGCGACGACTTCCACTATGTTGACCTCATCAAAGACAGTGAACAAGATGATCCCAAACATGGTGGTCAAGCTGTTATGCACTCCAATGCGTTACTTGGTGCATTCTCAGTACTTGCACCGCACGCATCTGCGGCAATTCAAGCACTTGACCGAGGTGACGAAGCGGAATACTTGCGTATTCTCGAACCCACGCAAGCACTCGCTCAGCAGGTGTTCGTGCATCCCACCGAGTTCTACAAGACCTCTGTAGCTTTTATGAGCTGGCTTAACGGTCACCAACCAGCCTTCCAAATGGTTGGTGGACTGCAATCAGCGCGTAGTCTGCCGAATCTGAGCCGTGTCGTAGAGCTCGCAAATGATTGCGGTGCATTTGAACAACCTGAACTCGCTGCGCAACGTTGGAATGCGCTACTCGCTATTAACGGCATTAAGTAGACCAGATTCCTCATCCGCACGTTGAGTAGTTCATAAACGCACATTTTTAGTGCACGTTTTTCAATACAAGGAAGCGATACGTTATGACCAATCCGATTCTGTCTATGAATCAGGCGACGATCAAATATGCCGATCTTCGCCAAACACTTGATACTCTCACGAAAGCCGGTTATCAGAGCGTCGGTTTGTGGCGTGAGCCTGTTGAAGCAGTCGGACTCGATACGGCGGTAAAGATGGTTGCTGACTCCGGTCTGCGTGTATCGACCATGTGCCGTGGCGGTTTCTTCACTATGCCAGAAGGTCCTGCTCGCCGCGCATCCATTGACGATAATCGCAAACTTATCGAAGAAACTGCCGCGTTTGGCTGCAAGGTATTAGTACTCGTTGTCGGCGGACTGCCAGAAGGTTCCAAGGATCTTATTGGCGCGCGTGCTCGCGTAGCAGATGCGCTCGCTGAACTCGAATCAGATGCGCTCGCGGCTGATGTTACACTCGCTATCGAACCGTTGCATCCAATGTACTGCACTGACCGTGCTTGCGTTTCGACGCTCGGGCAGGCGCTCGATCTTGCCGCACCGTTCAATCCGAAAGCGGTGGGTGTAACTGTCGATACGTTCCACATTTTCTGGGACCCACAAGTGCTTGACTCAATCGCTCGCGCTGGTCGGGAAGGACGTATCGCAACCTATCAGGTGTGCGATTATCGTACTCCGTTTGAAAAGGATGTACTACTGTCACGTCACTACATGGGCGAAGGAGTAATCGACTTTATGTCACTGACGCAAGCGGTTGCGGCTACTGGCTGGCGTGGTGATATCGAATGTGAAATTTTCAACCAAGCTGTCTGGGATACGCCGTTCGATCAAGTAGCTACAAAAGTTGCCGACTCGTTCGATAAGGAAGTGGCACCATACTGGCCATTGTAAATCGCTACAAACGGTCAACGGCCTGTATTGAATAACTCTGTATTGGATAACATGGCGGTACATGAGAGCATACGGATGAGATCCTTCAATATGTCATGTGTACCGCCGAGCCGTTGCCAATGCTGACGAATACTCTATGCCGTTTGGATATCAACTTCATAGCGGGCATAGGGTATGGTGGCAGACATGCCGATTTCCGCTGAAGTACTGGCCAATGTGAAGGCCGAACGCATCCGCCGCGTATCTGATCTTGCCAACCGTAGAACTCGTGAACGCGTTGGTCGTTTTCTTATTGAAGGACCGCAGTCTGTACGCGAAGTTGTTGCATGGCGTCCCGAAGTAGTGCGTGATCTGTATGTTGAGGCGTCCGGTAGTGAACCGGATGCGCCGATCGCAGGGCCTGTTATCGCAACCATTGCCAGCCGCGCGTTGGCAGCAGGTATTTACGTGCATAAAGTTACTCGCGATGTTATGGCAAAAATCAGCGCAGATGCGCAAGGTATTGTCGCAGTCGGTGATATAGATGCGATGGTACAGACTATGCGGTTCGACAACGCGCAGACGAATGATACCAGTAGCAAACCGAACGCTGATGATCACGATGCGAATGATGTTGCCGGTCGCATTGCGGGTGATACTGGTGATACAACCGTCACTGATTGTGCAAACGTTGCCGCATTCTGGCAAGTGCGCGATCCCGGCAATGCTGGTACTGTGATTCGTGCAGCTGATGCGGCAGGCTGCGCAGCTGTCATATTTGTTGACGATTGCGTGGACGTGTTCAATCCCAAGGTGATTCGTTCTACTGCCGGCTCACTATTCCACTTACCGGTTATCGCAATGCGTACCGACGAATTCTTTGACTGGGCATCCGAACATCACATGCGAATCATCGCTGCTGACGTATATGGTACTGAAACGCATACGCCAGACAGTCTTCCAGACGTGCTCGCTGAACGAGTCGGACGTGCCTATGCGTCTAATGGAGAAGCGATTTTGTTCGGTAACGAGGCACGTGGTTTACCAGAAGCGATTCTTGACAACAGTGACCGTATCGTATCCATTCCAATCTATGGCAAAGCTGAATCACTGAATCTTGCCACCAGTGCGGCGGTCATGCTGATGAGCCTCGCAATGACACGACAGTGACACAGTGACTTGCCAAAAACCAATGTTATCAATGTTATCAATGACCAATAATGAAGCCTCATGACTGTCCTATGTCGAGTCATATAAGGACAATGGGAAGTTGGTTTAACGCTTGAACATGCATGTTGTTGCGACATGCACAGCACAGTCAAGGAAAGGGTGCTCGTGGCAGAAGCGCAATTCGATGCCCAGGCCGTGACCGACGCGGTCACCAACGGCATAGCGAAAATCGAGAATGCCTCCAGCTCGGAGGAACTCAAAGCTATTAAAAGCGAAGTCATCGGCGTATTGACGTTGGCGAGTAAAGCCATCGGCTCACTGCCCGTTGATCAGAAGAAAGACGCCGGTAAGCTCATGGGCAAGCTGCGTGCCGATTTCGGTCGTGCTTTCGGCGCCAAGGAAGCGCAGGTTAAGGCCGATGAAGAAGCCAAAGCACTTGCCGCAGAAACCGTCGACATGACTCTGCCGGTGAACCGTAAGCCGCTCGGTGCACGTCATCCAATTTCGCGTATTATGGAAGATTTCGAGGACTTCTTCACCTCAATGGGCTGGCAGATTTCCGCTGGTCCTGAGGTGGAAAGCGAATGGTACAACTTCGATGCGCTCAACTTCGGACCTGACCATCCGGCCCGTCAGATGCAGGACACATTCTACGTCAAGGGTAATCAGGCGAAGGATGCTGCTGGTTTTGTCGGCTCTAACATGGTCGTGCGCACGCAGACCTCAGCTGATCAGGTACGCGCACTCATTACTCGCGGTGTTCCGCTGTACATTGCAAGCCCGGGCCGTGTGTTCCGTACTGATGAGCTTGATGCTACGCATACCCCAGTGTTCCACCAGTGTGAAGCGCTCGCTGTTGACAAGCATCTGACAATGGCTGATTTGAAGGGTGTTCTGGACAAGCTCGCGGTTGCGATGTTTGGCCCGGAAGCTAAGACGCGTTTGCGCCCGAGCTATTTCCCGTTCACGGAGCCGAGTGCTGAACTTGATCTGTGGTTCCCGGATAAGAAGGGTGGTGCCGGCTGGCTCGAATGGGGTGGCTGTGGCATGGTTAATCCGAACGTGCTCAAGTCTGCTGGTATTGACCCGGATGTGTACACCGGTTTCGCGTTCGGCGTTGGCGTAGAGCGTACGCTGCTGCTGCGCCATGACATCAATGACATGCACGACCTTGTTGAAGGCGACGTGCGATTCAGTGAACAGTTTGTGATGGGGGAGTGATAGCCCATGCCCATGATTGACATTGATTGGCTTAAGGACCATGTCGAAGTTCCGGAAGGGTTGACCTACGAGCAGCTTGCTAAGGACCTTGTCAAGGTTGGTCTTGAGGAGGAAGAGATTCACTCTTCTCAGGTTACGGGTCCGATTGTTGTTGGCTATGTCGTTGACGCTACGCCTGAACCGCAGAAGAATGGCAAGATTATCAACTGGTGCCATGTTGACTGCGGTGACGAGTGGAACGAGACTGATGAGAACGGTAACAAAGTACCGCGTGGCATTATCTGTGGCGCGCCAAATATGGCTGCCGGAGAGAAGGTTGTCGTAACCTTGCCGGGTGCCGTGTTGCCGGGTGATTTCAAGATCGAACCGCGCAAAACCTATGGTCATATTTCCAATGGCATGTGCGCTTCTGAACGTGAGCTTGGTTTGGGTGACAGCCATGATGGCATCATCTTATTGCGCAACTATGGTTTCACACCTGCGGAATATGAGGCGTTGAAGCCCGGTGATGATGCTATGCATCTGCTGCATCTCGATCAGCCGTTGCTGGAGATTAACATTACGCCGGATCGCGGTTATGCATTCTCCTACCGTGGCGTCGCCCGCGAATATCATCATTCGACTGGTGCTGCCTATACGGACCCAGCAGTTGAGCTGAATGAGAAAGCTCCGGCTGTATCGGGCGATCCGAACGTCACTTCTGATATTGAAGTGTCTATCGAGGATAGCAATCCGATTCATGGTGTGCCTGGTTGCGACCGGTATTACGCGCGAGCTGTGCGAGGATTCAACCCGAACGCGCATACGCCAAACTGGATGCGTCGTCGTCTAGTACGTGCTGGCATGCGTTCGATTTCGCTGGCTGTAGATGTCACTAATTACGTGATGCTTGATCTTGGCCAGCCGATGCATGCGTACGATATGGACAAAATTGAAGGTCCAATCGTAGTACGTCGTGCTCACGAAGGCGAACATCTCACTACGCTCGACGGCAAGGATCATGAGCTGAGTACTGAAGATCTACTTATTACGGATTCACCGAATGGTGAGCGTGGGTCGCGTATCCTTGGCTTGGCTGGCGTAATGGGTGGCCTATATGGTGAAGTTACTGCTGAAACTAAGAACATCTTGCTTGAAGCGGCACACTTTGATCAGGTGACGATCGCGCGTTCTGCTCGTCGTCACAAGATTCCGTCTGAAGCTTCTCGCCGTTTCGAGCGTGGTGTTGACTCACAGTTGCAGCCAGCCGCAGCGCAGATGGCTGCTGAGCTGCTATCTCGTTATGGTAATGGCGAGCCGAGCGATCATCCGACCGATGTTAATAACGTGGTATTCCGTCGTCCTATTCATTTCAAGGCGAGCGAAGTGTCCCGCGTTGCTGGTTTGGACTTGGATGTCAACCGTATCAGCGACATTCTTACTGATATTGGATGCCGCGTGGCCGGTGGTGGTAACGGTGAATTCTCGGTAACTGCACCGAGCTGGCGGCCTGACCTCAATGAGGCATGTGATCTGGTTGAGGAAGTGGCTCGACTCGTTGGCTATGATGAGATTCCAGTTACTGTTCCTGCGGCTCCGGTTTCGGGCGCGGTCGGTTTGACTGCTGAGCAGCGTCATCGTCGTGAGATTGCTAACGAACTAGCCGAATACGGCATGGTTGAGACGCTGACGTATCCGTTTGTCGGCGACGAGGATTTCAAGGCGTTCTCTTACGATCCTGAGACGATTAAGCCGATCAGCGTGGAAATTACGAATCCACTTGCTGGCAACCGACCATATTTGCGCCGTGAGATTCTACCGACGCTGGCTGGTACGGTACAGCTCAATCTGCGTCGTGGTCTTGAAAACATTGCGTTGTACGAGATCGGCCATGTGTACTTGTGGGACCCGAATGCACCGGCTATTCCTGCATTGCCGGGCGGTATGAAGCCGACTGACGAGCAGTTGGCTGCGCTTGATGCTGGCCTGCCTGATCAGCCGTTGCATGTAGCTGGTATATTGACTGGTTTGGCTGAGAATTCTGGTTGGCTGGGCGGCAAGCGTGCTGTTGACTGGAGCGACGCGGTTGAAGCAGTTCGTCGTATTAGTGACCGACTGGGAGCAGATATTCAGTTCGATCAGCCAGCTGTGGATGATGTACCAGTACAGTGGCATCCCGGTCGAGCTGCTCGTGTGATGGCTGGTACCACGTTTGTTGGATTGGTTGGCGAACTGCATCCTCATGTCAATGAGGCTTTGGGCTTGCCAGCACATTCTGCTGCGTTTGAACTGAACCTTGATGCCTTGTTCGCGACGCTCGATGGTAAGCCGGTACAAGCGAAGCCAATTTCGACTTTCCCGCCGGTTAAGCAGGATCTTGCGTTCACGGTGCCATCTTCAGTGAGTGCTGCTCAGCTTGAGACGGTTATTCGTCAGGCTGCAGGTGACACACTTGAGTCGATTGAACTCTTCGACGTGTTCACCGGTGACCAGATTGGTGAAGGCTTGAAGTCGCTCGCCTTTGCTGTGGTATTCCGCGCTCCTGACCGCACGCTGACTGCTGAGGATAGCGAAGTGATTCGTAAGGCGATTGTCGACAAGGCTGGAGAACTTGGCGCACAACTGCGCGCCTAGGATAGGTTGTAAGGTCCGCTGTTTCAAGTATTGGCAGCGGGCCTTTATATAGCTTTATTAGTGCTACTCAAAGGAAGACCATGACCGATTCCCAAACCAACAACGGTGATCAGACGAACGATTCGCCGCAGTATGGACAGTACCGGCAACCGGAATATGGTGCGATGGCCAATCAGTATCCGGCCGGATATAATCCATATCTGTATGGTGCGCCTGAACGTCCTTCAGGGGAGCAATCAGGAACTCAGCAGTCAGGAACGTCTGTGCAGCAGCCGGTTGCCGCACAGACGTCAGCTTCGGCTCAGTCGTCACAGCCGACTCAACCGCAGCCGCAGTACCCGTCAGCGTGGCAGACTCCGTATGGACAGCCGGGGATGCAAGGGCAAGGAACGCAGCGCAATATGCAGCCTGTTCCTCCTCACACGCCGCGTATCGTCAACGGTATTGACTTAGATGACCCGAATCAAAATCCGTTGTATGGGCGTTGGGACCCACTTTCCATCGTTTCACTCGTGTGCGCATTGGTATTGCCGATGCCTGCGCTGCCTGCCATTATGGGTGCTATCTCGATGCGCCGCACGCGCATGTTCCATATGAAAGGTTTTTGGCTCGGATTTGCTGCGGTATTCATCAATGTGTTTTACACGATTATGGTGGTGTGGCTCGCAATTCATGGGCTGAGCATGTTTGACTACTATCAGCAAATGCTCAATCTTATGGGCGGAGATACGAGCGGTGGCACGGGCGGTACTATTAGCGCATAATGTGTGTAATAGGCAGTGCTGTTACAAGTAAATTCCTTCTGGAAACAGGAGGAATTTTTGCTATATGGACATTCTCGCGCCAACATGAGTGCATAATTATGCAATGTACTGCATAAAGTGTATAGTGAACACATGTTGTTAAACGTCAAGGAAAAGAGCAACGACATGGCGAAATATACCGTGGCCGTCGCGGGAGCAACGGGATATGCCGGTGGTGAGGCACTGCGCATCCTTGCCACACATCCTAATTTCGAGGTGACCTGTGTAGCAGGTCACTCGTCGGTGGGGGACCGGCTGGGTACACATATGCCGCATATTCCTCAACTCGCTGATTTAGTGGTTGAAGACACTACTCCTGAAGTGTTGAATGGTCATGATGTCATTATTCTCGCATTACCGCATGGTGCATCGGGTGCCTTAGCGGCGCAACTTGATCCTGAAGCTGTAGTGGTTGATCTTGGGGCAGACCATCGTCTTGAGAATAAGACTGCATGGGACGCATATTATGGCGGCAATTTTTATGAGCATTGGACTTATGGCATGCCGGAACTCATTATCGGCAAGGACAAGTCCGGTGTATATCAGCGCCAGCGAGTGAATCTGCCCGGGGTAAAGCGTATTGCAGGGCCGGGTTGCAACGTTACTGCCACTACGCTAGCTATGCAGCCCGGCGTAGCTGAGGGGTTGATTGATCGTAAAGGACTCGTAGCTGATCTCGCTGTTGGATATTCAGGTGCTGGTAAAAATTTGAAGCGCACCAATTTGTTAGCTGCTGAGGCTTTCGGCTCGGCGGTGCCATACGGTGTAGGTGGCACGCACCGTCATATTCCTGAAATCGTGCAGAATTTTGCGCATGCAGCTGGACTTGATGCATCTGCAGCAAATGAATTCGCGCTCGGGTTTACACCAATTCTCGTTCCGATGGCACGAGGCATTCTTGCCGTTGTATCCGCGCCGTTAAGCGATAAAGCTACAGCAATGAGCGACGACGATATTCGTGCAGTGTGGACTCATGCCTATGAGGGGCAGGATTTCATCAGCGTTCTACCACAAGGCACACTGCCGGCTACGGCTAATATCGTCGGTTCAAACGCCGCTCATATTCAAGTCGTCACTGACCGCAAAGCCGGTCGTCTGATCGCTTTTGCTGCCATTGACAATCTCAACCGTGGCACCGCTGGGCAAGCGGTGCAGTCATTGAATATTGCACTTGGCCTGCCAGAAGACGCGGGTCTTACTAAGATCGGAGTAGCACCGTGAGCGTTACATATGCACAAGGTTTTTCAGCTGCAGGCGTGACTGCAGGCATTTCTGCTATCAAAGGCAAGAAAGATTTAGCACTCGTCGTAAACAACGGACCGTTAGATGCAGCTGCTGGTGTGTTCACGTCTAACCGTTTTTGCGCTGCTCCTGTGCAATGGTCTCGCAAAGCTGTAGCAAATGGTCATATCAAGGCAGTAATCCTCAACTCTGGTGGAGCAAATGCGTGCACTGGTGAAGCTGGCTATCGTCAGTCTGAAACTACCGCAGCAACAGTGGCATCACTTGTTGGTGTTGAACCATCTGATATTGCAGTATGTTCCACTGGTTTAATCGGTGAGCTGTTACCGCTTGACAAGGTGCTTGACGGTGCTAAGGCTGCATGCGCTGCGCTGGCTGATACCAGTGAAGCTGGTGCAGACGCGTCTCATGCCATAATGACTACTGATACGAAACCGAAGACAGTCACTCTTGATGGCACTGGATACCGTATCGGCGGCATGGTCAAAGGCTCCGGCATGATTGCCCCTCAGTTGGCCACTATGCTATGCGTAATTACTACGGATGCTGTGGTTTCTGCAGGTCAGTTGCAGGCTGCACTAAGCGCTGGAGTAAATACATCGTTTAACCGTATTGACGTGGACGGTTGCATGTCCACCAACGACACTGTTTTGCTGCTTGCTTCCGGTGCGTCCGGCATCGAGCCAGACCCAGACGAATTCAACGATCTTGTTGCGGCTGCATGCGCGTCGCTCGCTCGTCAAATCATCGGCGATGGTGAAGGTGCAAGCCATGATATTCGTATCGCAGTCACCGGAGCTACAAGCGAAGAAGCAGCATTGGCATGCGCTCGTGCTGTTGCTGCATCGAACTTACTTAAGTGCGCAATCAGCGGCAACGATCCGAACTGGGGTCGTATTGTGTCCTCTCTCGGCACCGTACCGTCTGATATTGCACCGTACGATCCTACGAAGGTGACGGTTGATGTCAACGGTGTGCGTATTTGCGAACATGGTGGAGCTGGACGCGACCGTAGTGAAGTCGACATGACACCGCGTGAAGTGCATATTGATATCGACCTCAACGCTGGCGATGCTGAAGCGACAGTATGGACCGACGATTTGACTCACGAGTACGTTCATATCAACGCTGATTACGAAAGCTGACAATCACAATTATGGCTGATATCAAAGGACCAGGATTCCATTTCGACGTACATACCGATTTGCGCGCCGACCAAAAAGCGGAAGTGCTCATCGAAGCATTACCGTGGCTTGAAGAGTTCGCTGGGCAACGTATCGTCGTTAAATACGGCGGTAACGCAATGGTTGACGATCATCTCAAAGCATGCTTTGCAGAAGATATGGTATTCCTGCGCCAAGTAGGACTTCATCCGGTTGTTGTACATGGTGGCGGACCGCAAATTTCACAGATGCTTAAAGCCCTCGGTATTAAATCTGAGTTCAAAGGCGGATTGCGTGTCACCACGCCAGAGGCAATGGATGTTGTGCGTATGGTATTAACTGGCAAGGTTTCGCGTGAACTTGTTGGTTTGATCAACGCGCATGGACCGTTTGCTGTCGGTCTATCTGGTGAAGACGGTGGCTTGTTCTCTGCCATGCAGCGCAAGCCAGTGATTGACGGCACGCCGACTGATGTTGGTTTGGTCGGTGATGTAGTGAGTGTCGATGCATCAGCTGTAGAAGACCTTATTGCAGCTGGACGTATCCCGGTAGTCTCATCGGTTGCTCCGAATGAAGACGATACTACGCAAGTGCTGAACGTGAACGCAGACTCTGCAGCGGCTGCGCTCGCAGCAGCATTGGGTGCACGTAAACTCGTTGTCCTCACTGATGTGGATGGTTTATACGCTGACTGGCCAGACCGCAATTCACTGATTGGGCGTATCGGTGTAGAAAATCTGCGTGATATGTTACCTGATCTTGAAAGTGGTATGCGGCCGAAGATGGAAGCCTGCGTGCGTGCGATCGACGGAGGCGTGCCTCAGGCACACATTATTGACGGGCGTAAACCGCATTCCATTCTCAATGAGATTTTTACTAGTGCTGGTATTGGCACTATGGTCGTACCCGAAGACGGTGTTGAAATGAGGAGTTCTTATGGCTACTGACAAGGAGACGTTGGGATCTGAAGATTCCAAATGGCTGGGAGAGTACTCTCAAGTACATATGAACGTGTTCGGCACACCGTTGCGTGTGCTTGACCACGGACAGGGCGCACATGTGTGGGATGTTGATGGTAATGAATACCTCGATTTTCTCGCAGGTATCGCAGTCAACTCAATCGGATACGCGCATCCTGCATGGGTGAAAGCGGTCAGTGAACAAGCAGCTAAGGTTGCGCACACCAGTAACTATTTTGCTACTGAACCACAGATTCGTCTCGCTGCTAAGCTGGTTAAACTTGCTGGAGCTCCTGAAGGCTCTCATGTGTACTTTGGTAACTCAGGTGCAGAAGGTAACGAAGCGGCTCTTAAACTGGCTAAACTTTACGGTCGTACGCTACCGGGCGCTTTGCCGTCAATTGGTGGTAAACCAGCTCGTATTATTGCACTTACTCATGGGTTCCACGGTCGTACGCTTGGTGCATTATCTGCGACATGGAAGCCAGCAATCCGTACTCCATTTGAACCGCTGGTACCGAATATTGAATTCGTTGAAGCAGGCGATCAGGTAGCTTTATACGAAGCGTTTGCCCAGACCGGACCGGGTAAATATGGCAAAGGGCCGGTTGCTGCGGTCAT
This sequence comes from Bifidobacterium hapali, assembly GCF_002259755.1. GTDB lineage: Bacteria > Actinomycetota > Actinomycetes > Actinomycetales > Bifidobacteriaceae > Bifidobacterium > Bifidobacterium hapali. Next base: position 12,479 of record NZ_MWWY01000015.1, on the reverse strand, counting down.
TATGGAACTCATTCAAGGTGAGGCGGGTGTTCGTCCGCTTGGCGCTGACTATGTAAAAGCAGCTCGCCAAATGTGCGATGTAAACCATGCTTTGCTCATCATTGATGAGGTGCAGACTGGCATGGGACGTACCGGTTCATGGTTCGCGTTCCAACGAGAAGATCTCTCCGGTGGTATCACGCCTGATATGGTCACGTTTGCCAAGGGTGTAGCTGGTGGCTTCCCGATGGGTGGCATGATCGCTTTCGGCAGTAAATTGTCCAGTTTGTTCACGCCTGGTTCGCACGGTTCAACGTTCGCTGGCAATCCTCTTGGCGCGGCTGCAGCACTCGCCACGATTGGCGTAATCGAGGATGAGGATCTTGTTGCCAACGCTGAGGCTCGCGGTGAACAATTGCGCAACGGTATTGTAGCAACCGGTAATCCGCTGTTTACTTCGGTGCGTGGTCGTGGTCTGCTTGATGCGATTCAGCTTGCACATCCGTGCGCCCATGCGGCGATGAATTGGGCGCTTGAACACGGTCTTATCGTCAATGCTGTCGCGCCTGATGCGTTGCGTTTGGCGCCGCCGTTAATAGTCACAGCTCAAGATATTGATCAAGCGGTGTCTATTCTTGCTCAGATCCCGGAAGATCTTCCTAACGACTGAATTTGCACTGGTCTTGACATTGTCAAGACCAGTTTTATCCAATCTTGTACTATAAGGAGTGCCAAATGACCGGTCAGCTTCGCCACATGTTGCGCGATGACGATCTTAACCATGCTGAACAGCTACAAGTTCTCGAACTCGGTATGAAATTTCGCGAGAATCGTTTCTACCGTCAGCCGTTTGCTGGTCCGCAAGCTGTTGCTGTTCTTTTTGATAAGCCGTCTACGCGTACCCGTTCCAGCTTTTCTATTGGTGTCGCTGAACTTGGCGGATATCCGCTGGTTATCGACAAGTCCGGCTCACAGCTTGGCCGCGGTGAACCGGTTGCGGATACTGCTCGCGTGCTCACGCGCATGGCATATGGCATTGTTTGGCGTACGTTTGGTCAGGATCGTGTTGAAGCAATGGCGAAATATGCAACATGTCCTGTAGTCAACGCGTTGACCGATGATTTCCATCCTTGCCAAGTACTGGCTGATTTCCTCACTATCGCACAGTTCCGTGGTGGGGTGAAAGCTCTTGCCGGCAAGACTATTGCATACGTGGGTGATGCTGCGAATAATATGGCGAACTCTTACCTGCTGGCGGGAGCAGTTGCTGGTATGCATGTGCGTGTTGCCGGACCGTACGGTTATCTGCCGCGCAAAGATATCGTAGATGACGCTGAGCGTCTGGCTGCAGAAAATGGTGGTTCTATTCTAGTTACCACTGACCCGCGCGAAGCTGTTGCTGGTGCAGATTGCGTGTTCACTGACACATGGGTTTCTATGGGTGAAGAAGCTGAATATGCGATTCGCTCCAAGCCGTTCTGGGATTATCAGGTGAACGACGATCTGATGGCATTAGCTCAGCCGGATGCGCTGTTCCAACACTGCTTGCCAGCATATCGCGGTAAAGAAGTCACTACTTCGGTGATTGACGGACCGCAATCTGTGGTGTGGGATGAAGCAGAAAACCGTTTGCACGCGCAGAAGGCATTGTTGACATGGCTGGTCGGTCAGCAGCGTGGCGATGAGAGTCTGCTGGCATGAGTGAGGCCGGTACGCCGATGCAGCGTCCGGCCACGCGCGCTGCACGGTTGAGTGTGATTGAGCAAATCTTGCTCAGTCATATTATTACGTCACAATCGCAGCTTTCTGGCATCCTCTCTGATGAAGGTATTGATGTTACGCAAGCCACGTTGAGTCGTGATCTTGATGAGATTAATGCGATGAAGACGCGGCTTGCTGATGGCAGGATTGCATATACAGTAGGGGATCGAGCTGTTCATCTGTCTGCTGGTATTGGAGACAAAGCTGAACAACAGATGGCTAAAGTGCTTGGTGGCTTGGTTACTTCTGTGGCATCGGCTCGTAACCTCATTGTTGTTCATACTCCGTCAGGTGCTGCGCAATATGTGGCCAGCGTGATTGATAAACAGCCGATAGACGGCGTATTAGGTACTATTGCTGGAGACGACACAGTGATGGTGATCTGTTCGGATGACGATATAGCATCTGACCGTTCTCAGTGGTTATTATCTATTGCGTCCAAAAGTTGAGCAGCGACGCACCGAGAGTGCATACTTATACATACTTATGCATATACTTACATCATCTGACTTCAAAGAAAGGCAATTATGAGCGACAATAAGCGCATTGTACTCGCATATTCAGGCGGTCTGGACACGTCCGTCGCTATTTCTTATCTCAAGGAGCGCACCGGCAAAGACGTCGTGGCGGTTTCCCTTGATGTCGGTCAGGGCGGTGAGAGCCTTGATACTATTAAGCAGCGCGCTCTCGCTTGCGGTGCAGTCGAATCGTATGTGGTTGACGCGCGCGATGAGTTCGCAAACGAATACTGCATGATGGCACTTAAGGCTAACGCCATGTATGAAGGCGTGTATCCGTTGGTTTCTGCTATTTCTCGTCCGCTTATCTCTAAGCATCTTGTGCGTGCTGCTCACCAGTTCGGTGCTGATACGATTTCGCACGGTTGCACGGGTAAGGGTAATGATCAGGTTCGTTTTGAGGTGTCTATTGCCTCGATTGACCCGACACTGAAGGCGATCAGCCCGATTCGTGATCTGTCACTCACTCGTGACGTAGAAATCGCGTTCGCTAAGGAACACAAGCTGCCGATTACGCAGACGGAAAAGTCGCCGTACTCCATTGATCAAAATGTGTGGGGTCGCGCTATTGAAACTGGCTTCCTTGAGGACCCGTGGAATGGTCCGACCAAGGATTGCTATGCATACACTGATGATCCAGCATTCCCGCCGATCGAGGATGAAGTAGTCATCGAGTTCAAGCAAGGCATCCCGGTGAAGATTGATGGACGTGACGTGACTCCGTTGCAGGCTATTGAGGAACTCAACCGTCGTGCTGGTGCACAGGGCATCGGCCGTATCGATCTGATTGAAGATCGTCTGGTTGGTATCAAGTCTCGCGAGCTGTACGAGGCACCAGGCGCTGTGGCATTGATCACTGCTCATCAGGAACTTGAAAATTGCTGCCTTGAACGCGAACAGCATCGTATCAAGCGCGATATTGACAAGCGTTGGGCTGAATTGGTTTACGATGCGCAGTGGTTCTCTCCGGCTGTTCGTTCGCTCAATGCGTTTATTGAAGAAACTCAGCGGTATGTTTCTGGTGAAATTCGTATGACGTTGCACGGTGGTCGTGCAGTGGTTACTGGTCGTCGTTCTGACTCGTCGCTGTATGATTACAAGCTCGCGACCTATGATTCCGGTGATACGTTCGACCAGAAGTCATCTAATGGCTTCATTGACATTTACGGATTACCATCGCGTGTCGCTGCTGCTCGTGACGTGCGTTTCGGCAACGGCATTGAAGTGCCGGATAACGCCGTGGAGTAAACAGCAGCGCTGTTTGTAGGCAAGGTGCTTGTCGAATCCTTATCTCGGCTCCCCTTGCTAGGGGAGCCATTTTAGCTAAGGACCTGCTACTTTTTCTACGGATATTTCCACTATGTTCGACATGTCGTAATAGATGCGGGATGGTGATGTTGTATTCTCGTTGCTGGCAAAGCGGAAGCGATAAGCAATGAGGGGAGCGACGCATGGAAGTAGCGTTGGAGAGCAATGCGTTTTTCATGGGCGTCGAATATCTGGCAATCTTCTGCAGCGGTCTCATGGGCGGACTGTGTGCAGTGAAGAAGAATTATGACTTATTTGCCATGATGATCACCGCATGGCTTACCGCACTTGGTGGCGGCATTATTCGTGACGTAATGCTTGCCTCCCTACCTCCAGTTGGCATTGCTGATAAAGGCTTTGTTATTACTGCGCTTGTATCCGGATTGGCAGTGGCCGTTATTCATCCTGAGGTTGATAAACTCAAATGGTCCATGCTGACTATTGACGCGCTGTCAGTCGGATTGTTTGCGGTCAACGGTACTTCCAAAGCTATGCTTATGGGCACATCGGGTATGACCGCCGCGTTTATGGGTATGTTTACTGCACTTGGCGGCGGTCTTGTACGTGATATGCTCCTCAACGATGTGCCGATGGTCATTCGCGACAAGCACTGGTATGCGGTGCCATCTGCTATCGGTTGTATTCTCACTGTGCTGGTGATGAAAGGCACTCGAATTGGATTGATTGACTTCACTGGTGAAGTCGTACTCGACAGTGCGATTGTTGTGTTGGTGGTTGTGCTACGCCTACTCTCAGTCAAGTTCAACATCGTACTGCCAGGCGCATTAGAACGGCATGAAGTATTTCTTCCCGGAGAATCTCGATATCTTAAGCGTCCCGTTATTCACCCCGATGCAAAGCGCAACGAGAGTGAAGACAACGTATCGTAGCGTATATGTGGAGTGGCAGAAATCTCTCACTGAGCGACGCTCAGTGAGAGATTTCTGCCACTCCACATATGATATGAGTAATCCCCGTAAACCATATTGGTTTACGGGGATTACTCATATCATGCCCGAAAGGGCGATGATCACATCGCGTTGATCGCGACAGCCAGACCGGACTTGCGGTTGGCAGCCTGATTCTTGTGAATCACGCCAGCGCCGGCAGCCTTGTCGAGCTTCTGGGCAGCGACCTTGTAGGCAGCTTCCGCAGCAGCCTTGTCACCGGAGGCAATGGCCTCACGAGTGGCGCGGACGGCGGTCTTCAGAGCCGACTTAACGGCCACATTGCGGATGTGCGCCTTTTCGTTGGTCAGCACGCGCTTCTTCTGCGACTTAATGTTTGCCACATTTACTCCAAACGATGGTTGCTATAAGGACATACAAACGGTCATGATAACACGCCATACGGATAATATACAGGCTGAATTGGGAGTGTCGTGAGAAAATGCCGATGGTCATCGGTAGACTAGTGTATTTGGCGAAGAGGACCGGGCGCATGAGTTACCAACGTATGGCATTGCGTCGCCGGTCGCATATCACAACAATCGTAAGGAGACGGATTAGGTGATCGAACCGAAGAATAAGCCTGGATATACCGACCAGTCGCTGATCCGCAACTTCTGCATTATCGCGCACATTGATCACGGCAAATCCACTGTCGCTGACCGTATTCTTCAGCTATCCGGCATTGTGCCTGAACGCGAAATGCGTGACCGATTCCTCGACCGTATGGATATTGAACAGGAACGCGGCATTACTATCAAATCGCAGGCTGTGCGCGTGCCGTGGACGTTTGATGGTACTGAATATACGCTTGGCATGATCGACACGCCTGGCCACGTTGATTTTACGTACGAAGTGTCGCGTGCGCTCGCTGCGTGCGAGGGAGCGGTGCTGCTCGTTGATGCGACACAGGGTATTGAAGCACAGACGTTGTCGAATTTGTACATGGCGATCGACCACGATTTAACGATTATTCCTGTACTAAATAAGATCGATCTGCCGAGTGCTGAGCCTGATCGTCATGCTGAGGAAATTGCTGGTCTGATTGGCTGCGAACCGAGCGATGTGCTGCGCGTGTCTGGTAAGACTGGCGAGGGTGTAGCTGATCTGCTGGACCGTATTGTTATGGAGATTCCTGCTCCACACGGCGACCCGAAAGCACCTGCTCGTGCGTTGATCTTCGATTCTGTGTATGACTCATATCGTGGCATTGTCACTTACATTCGTATGGAAGATGGCGAACTACACGATCGTGAAAAAGTGCACATGATGGGTATCGGCATGACGCATGATCCGATTGAGATCGGTGTGATCAGCCCTGACATGATGCCTACGAAGGCGCTGGGTGCCGGCGAAGTTGGTTATATCATCACTGGTGCGAAAGATGTGAGTCAGTCGAAGGTTGGCGATACGTTGACCTCTGCCGTACGTCCTGCGACGGAACCGTTGCCCGGCTATCGCGACCCGCAGCCGATGGTCTACGCCGGTTTGTTCCCCATTGATAACGCTCAGTTCCCGGAATTGCGTGATGCGCTTGACAAGCTCAAGCTCAACGATGCAGCGCTTATCTATGAACCGGAAACGTCTGTCGCGTTGGGGTTCGGCTTCCGTTGCGGTTTCCTCGGATTGCTGCATATGGAAATTGTTTCTGAACGGCTCGATCGTGAGTTTGGACTGGATCTGATTTCCACTGCGCCGAACGTTCCGTACGATGTTACTGCTGAAGATGGCACGGTACATCATGTGACCAACCCAAGTGAGTTTCCGGACGGCAAGATCAAGCAGATCGTCGAGCCGATGGTCGCGGCCGATATCATCACACCGAAGGAATTCATCGGTGCGGTGATGGACTTGTGCCAGGATCACCGTGGCATCATGGGTACGATGGAATACATTTCAACCGACCGTGTTGAAATGCATTACCGTATTCCGCTTGCCGAAATCGTGTTCGATTTCTTCGACCAATTAAAGAGTCGTACCAAGGGTTATGCTTCGCTCGATTATCATGAGGATGGCGAGCAGGCGGCTGATCTCGTCAAGGTCGATATTCTCATCCAAGGCGAGAAGGTCGATGCGTTCAGCGCGATTGTGCACCGCGACAAGGCGTACAGTTACGGTGTGATGATGACGAAGAAGCTACGTGAACTGATTCCTCGCCAACAGTTCGAGATTCCGATTCAGGCGGCAATCGGTTCTCGTATTATCGCTCGTGAGAACATTCGCGCGTTGCGTAAGGATGTGCTCGCTAAGTGCTATGGCGGTGATATTTCGCGTAAGCGCAAGCTGCTCGAAAAGCAGAAGGCTGGTAAGAAGCGTATGAAGATGCTCGGCCATGTTGAAGTGCCGCAAGAAGCGTTCATCGCCGCGCTATCCACTGGTGACGCAGGCAATGATCGTGACACGAAGGACAAGATTCGTGCCGCACAAAAGACCGAGAACTGATTGATGTTCGAAGTCTATATACATGTCCCGTTTTGCATGCGGCGCTGTGGCTATTGTGATTTCAACACATATACAGCGCTCGATCTTGGAGCGGGTGCATCTCGCGGTAACTATGCCAACATGGTCATCCGCGAGATGCAATTGATACGTGACTGGCAGCGTAAACATGGAATCGAAGAGCCGCCGGTTTCCACGGTGTTTTTCGGCGGCGGCACGCCGACGATTCTGTCGGCGGATGATCTTGTTGCCATGTTAGATGCGATTCGCAAAACGTGGGGGATTGATCCAGACGCTGAAATCACGACGGAAGCTAATCCTGACACGGTGAACGAGTATTATCTCGGTAAGCTCGCGGACGGTGGATTTACGCGTATTTCGTTCGGTATGCAATCGGCGGTACCGCACGTATTGCGAACGCTCGACCGTACGCATACGCCGGCGAATGTGGAGTCCGGTGTGCAAGCTGCGAACAAGTTCGGTTTGCGTTCCAGCGTTGATCTGATCTATGGTGCGCCGGGGGAGAGCCTTGATGATTGGCGTACGTCAGTACGTACGGCCATCGATCTGGGTGTGAACCATATTTCCGCATATGCGCTCACGGTTGAACCTACGACAAAAATGGGTCGTCAGATCGCAGCTGGGACATTGCCTAAGCCAGACGATGACGACGAGGCTACGAAATACGAGATCGCTGATGATCTGTTTACTGCTGCTGGGCTGCAGTGGTATGAGGTTTCCAATTGGGCCAGGCCCGGCTACGAGAGTCGACACAATCTCGGTTATTGGCGTAATGTTGACTGGGCTGGACTTGGCCCTGGAGCGCATTCGCACTACGGTCACGCGATCGACGACGATACGCCGTCAGACGCGCAACACGGCCTGCGCAGCTGGGATATCGCTCACCCTCGCTTGTGGGGCATGGCCATTAACGAGCATCGCGTGCCGTGGGAGGGCAACGAAACCATCACGCCCGGGGAAAACCTCGAGGAGTTGATCATGCTCGGCTTGCGTCTGCGTGAAGGACTCGATGTGGACGGACTCAATCATGCGATCGACCGGTGTCAAACGGCATCTGGACATCTACGTTCGATCACGCCGTCCGATCTGTCCGCAATGGCTGATGACGGTCTGATTGAAATGCCTATGATCATGGATCGTGTCGTGCCGACCCGTCGGGGACGGCTGCTCAACGACGCATTAATTGAACGATTCTTTGATTTGATTGGTGTGTAGACAGACTAATTCTGCGGCGAAACCGGTTGACAGGCGTCCAAACTCGATCTTCGTCATACGTTTGCTACTTATCGGGAGCCGAATTGGTTTATGACTTCGTGCGAGATCGCGGACGTCGTCCAAACACGCGTCGCTGATTGGCATGCGGATATGGTAACGATCGCGGGTCAATCGCGCGGGTTGTCCACGCAGCCAGTGCCGAATTCGGCTGCGGTAGTAACCCCGCGATGCATAAGCGCGGTCATGATGTCCGCCAGTTCGTCGTCCGGTGCATCCATATCGTCACGCACCCACTGTTCGAGCACTGCGCAGATCGCCCCGGCCCAGAACCGGCTTGCGTAATGTGGTCCGATGTCATGCGATAGTGGACCACGATTCATGTTGCGCTGTATCGCGTCGACGATGCGCTCGCCGTATCCGGCCTCCAGCAGCAGCCGGTATTGCTGGGCGATGTGGCGGACTTCGCCGAGCAGTGCGTCCCATGCCTAACGGGTCTGCGCAAGCGGATCGTAGGCGGTCACTGCCATTGCCGGGAGGTGATCCGATGGGATTGCTCATGCGACATGATCACCCGCTCGCCTCCCGGACGACGGTCACCGCAAAAGACCTCAAGGATGTGCCGCTAATTATGCCGAAAGGAGTGCTCGGCCGAGGCGACCTGTCCGGTTGGCTCGGACGGTACGCCAAGCGCATCAATGTGGTTGGCACCATGAATCTGATGTACAACGCCAGCTGCTTCGTGCGGGAGGGTTTCGCCTGCGCCGTGGGGCCACAGGATATGGTCGATACCTCATCGGACAGTGGACTATGCTTCAGACCATTCGAGCCAGCAGTATCCACGCGTCTCGCAATCGCATGGAAGAACGGTCAGCCACTGCCTCCCGCTGCCGGAGCGTTTCTCGATGCTTTGCAAGACATACTGAAACTGAGACAAATGTGCGCATCCATATCATCACGGCATCGAGCTGGTTCAATCTGCCAGAGGTCGGCACAAACGAGACGACTGAACCGGCAGTGACAGACGCTCCGTATGTCGTAGAATCGGACATCAGCGGCCATGAGGCCGGGCACACGCGCATACGAACGGTCGATGAGAAATAGTCGATGAACGACCATTGACCGGTTACGACAAGGGGAGTATAACCAGCCATGAACGAGCCAAACAAGGAACGGAACATGCAATCTACTTCGCCGAAGAATCCGATGGAAACCGCGAAGAGGCCGAACTTGGCCGGTGCGACGGCTCTGGTCCCAAAGCTGAACATCAACGCGCTCACCCCGGCGGAAACCGAAGAGGTGGTCGAGAATGCCGGTGTCGCCAAAACGCGGCTTACCGACGGGCGTGCCTTCGTCTCGGCTATGCTAGCCGGCGCGTTCATCGGTTTTGGTGCCTTGTTCTTCCTGATCGTCACTTCGGACCCGGCGATGACATGGGGACCGAAACGATTCGTTGGTGGCCTTGCCTTCTGCATGGGACTCGTGCTCGTGTTGTGCTGCGGCGCGGAACTATTCACCGGCAACTCGCTGATGGTCTCCGACCTCGCCGCACGCAAGGTCACGCTGCGCCAGATGCTGCGCAATTGGATTATCGTCTGGTTCGGCAATCTCGCCGGTGCGCTGCTGCTTGTACTCTTGGTCGCGCTCGCCGGCACGATGGGACTGGCCGACGGTGCGGTGGGCGATCTTGCGGTGGCCACGGCCGCTGCAAAGGTCACGCCCGACTGGGGCACGTTGTTCGTGCGCGGCATTCTGTGCAACGTGCTGGTGTGTCTGGCTGTGCGCATCGGATTCGCCGCACGGTCGGTGTCTGACAAGGTGTTGGGCATCCTGTTACCGATCTCAGGCTTCGTGGCTATGGGCTTCGAGCACTGTGTGGCGAACATGTTCTTTCTGCCGATGGGTTTGACTGCGAAACTGCTCGGTTTCGGTGCTGAAGTTGCGGGTGCGGGGTCGTTGGACGTGCTTGCCATCGCCTACAATCTGTCCGCCGCCACCTTGGGTAACATTCTCGGCGGCTCGCTGTTCGTGGCATTGGCCTACTGGTATCTCAACGCTAAACGTTCTTCCAAGCAGGCGTAGCGTAAGGCCCTCGCATATGCGGATGCCAGACCGGCGCCTATTTGTTGGTGAGCGCCTCCTGTGTGGGCGTGTAACGGGCGCCTTTAGGGGCTGCGGCGGCCGCCGCGTTCATTGAATTTCTTGCGCGCGATATCGGTGAACGTTTGTAAATTCCTGAGCGCGAGACGTGCAATCGCAGTTACCACAGAATATCCGCCGGTGCGGTGGTTTTGTTGCGCTCGATGATGAGGCAGATTTCTTCGGGGGATTCTTTGCATCCTCGTCGAATCCACAGCCAGACAATCGCGGCGACGGCAGAAACGAGAATTTCCATCGCATAGTCGGCGGGAATCCCGTTGTACATGGTTTGCGGTGCAGCGCTGCGGTGTTTCGCTTGCGTCATGATAAGTCGCTTGAGTACGTCTTTGAAATGCTCGTACAGGGACATGTCATTGCCGGATTGTGATATTGCATCGAAGAATGCGTAGTCGTCTTTCATATATTGTAATGCCTTAGCGATGGATCGGGATTGAAATGCATCACAGACCGATTCGCTGGCTCGCCTCGTTGTTGGCCTGCTTGGGTTGGTTTGTTCGACGAGAATGCGTGTCAGATCGTCGATGGTGTCGTCGATGAGTTGTTGACGTAGGTCGAACTTATCGACATAGTGCATGTAGAACGTGCCGCGATTGATGCCTGCAGCGCGTGCAATATCGCTGACGGTCATTGTTTCGAAGCCTTTCGTCTTGACCAGTGTGGTGAACGCAGACTTGATCTTGGCTTCGGTTTTGGTGTTGCGTTTGCTGGCTGCGGGTGCCATGGGAACCTCCTTAAGCATGGGTTGAATCGTGTGGTTGGCTATTGCTGAAGTGGAATGATCTCCAGCATATTCTATCAACACGTTGTCTGTTTAATGACATAATGAACAGTTTTCGTAAGATTGTTCAATTTGAACAGAATGCTAGAAATCGTTCATTGACATGGTCTTTGCGCTGTTTTTATCATCATGACAATAAATCAACATGTTGTTCATTCAAGAGAAAGCGGCGTCAATGTCCTACATAGAAATGATTCACAGTTTCAAGCGTTACCACATGGGCGACACCACCATCGTCGCCAACAACGACGTGAACTTCAGCATCGAAAAAGGCGAGCTGGCGATCATCCTCGGCTCTTCCGGCGCCGGTAAGTCAACGGTGCTCAACATTCTTGGCGGCATGGATACCAATTCCGAAGGCAACGTGATCGTCGACGGCAAGGATATTTCGAACTACACAGCGCACCAGCTCACCGACTATCGACGTACCGACATCGGATTCGTATTCCAGTTCTACAATCTCGTTGCCAACCTTACCGCCAAGGAGAACGTCGAACTCGCCTCCGAGATCGTCAAGGAGGCGCAAGATCCCGTGCAAACGCTTATCGATGTCGGATTAAAAGATCGCATCAACAGCTTTCCTGCTCAACTGTCCGGCGGCGAACAGCAGCGTGTCGCTATAGCACGCGCAGTGGCCAAGAATCCCAAGATCCTATTATGCGACGAGCCGACCGGTGCACTCGACTACAACACCGGTAAACAAGTACTGCAGATACTGCAGAATCAGAGCCGCATCAAAGGTGAAACCGTGGTGATCGTCACCCACAATTCGGCCATTGCTCCTATCGCCGACCGAGTCATCCACATGCACGATGCTCGAGTTTCTTCAATCGAAGTCAACGAACATCGGTAGTGCCCGGATTCTTGCGCACTTTGGTCTTCGCCCGGCTCTGCGACGATGATCAGTTCGCTACTGGTACGCTCTCACCGAGCCGGGACATGTCGAGGTAACGGCGCGTCGACCACTCGTTCGAGGTCACGTAGCGGACGCGCGCGCAGACGAGCATCAACGCGCTCCGCCCGTCCGGAAACGAGCCGACCACGCGCGTGCGTCGCCTGATCTCGCGGTTCAATCGTTCGATCATGTTGTTCGTACGGATGCGCCGGCGATGTTCCCTCGGATAGTCGTCGAGCAGGTAGGTCGTCGTCTCGCTAATGCCTTCGCGCAGGCATTTGGCAGCCTCTCTGAGCTTCCTTGTCTCCAGTTCCTTGGCGACGGATTCCGCCTTCTCCAACGCCTTGTCGCGTGATTCCATAGCAAACACGGCCTTAAGCGCGTCCGCAGCCCACTCCCGGTTTCTGGGGTTGACCTTGGCGAGGATATTGCGTTCGAAATGCACCATGCACCGCTGATAA
>NZ_MWWY01000014.1 GCF_002259755.1 Bifidobacterium hapali | reverse complement strand
GGCCGCGGCCAGTTGGCTGGCCTCCTACAACCAGTGGGAGCAGGACTTCGCGGGTTTCCTCGACGAGAAAAGCGAATACGCCGACGGCAGCGTGAACGACATGCACCAAAGACTCGTCAAGGCCAAGCGCATGATCCGCGGACGCATCCGCGAGGGGCACCTGTTCACGTTCCTCGACGAGGACCTGACGGAGAACGGAACGATACCATCCACGAACAACCTCATCGAATCATGGAACGGACGAATCCGGGACATGCTGCGCCATCACCGCGGACTGCGCCTGATCCGGCAACTGAAGGCGATCTGCTGGTGGTGCCACCAGCACGCCGAACACCCCGAGACGGACGCATGGCTGGCGACGAACGCGATCACGGACGAACGGCTGGAGAGCCTCTACCAGAAGGCATGGGAGAACAGCCCGCAGGGCCGATACGAGACGTTCGGCATCCCCATGCACCACGGCACCGGCATCGACTGGAACGACTTCCACACCCGGGTCGAATGGCCATCCAACGACTAGACCACCAGACACACATTTTGGCCTATAACCCCTAAAGCACGCCACATGCCGCAGCCTGCATAACCCATAAGAAGAAAGCCCGGCGATGATGCCGGGCTTTTGGAGAAGAGAAAGAAGAGAGAAGGGATTCAGTTATATCGGCCTTGCGACCTGATATACAGTAAACCGTCTCTTCTTGGGCAAGTAGTGTGTGTTGTCTGAAAATTTCATGAGAACGTTCACGTGACCTTGCCTTACGCGCATCGCGCACGCACAGCGCACTCACGTAACGCGCGCACGGCGCGCAACACAGCGCACTCACGCAGCGATGACGCCGAGCTCCTTGAGTTTACCCTCGATATCAGTCGCCGACGGTTCAACTTGGAACGCGCCGTCACTGTACAGTACAACTGGAATATGCTTCTGACCGCTGATCTCAACGGCACGATCGGCAGCGCCATCCTCAGTTTCGATATTGTGCCACGTAAACGCCACGCCAAGACGGTTGAACGTATCCTTCGCACGCTTGCAATCGCCGCACCAATCGGCACCGTACACGTCAATATTGCTGTTAGCCATGAGCTACCCCTTTCGTTGATTCCGCACGAAACGTCACGCGCAAACATCACGACGATTGTACACATACGCAACATACACACGTTGCGCGCTCACCCCGCAGACGCGGACAGCGAAACAGCAACTGATCAGCGGAACAAGCTCACGCCGCGACGGGACATACAGTATGCGTTGCCGAGCCACGTATGCCGCGAATTTGGCCACACTGCACCCAGTCGCGGCGCGTTCTGACTCATCCAAATACTCGGCACGCGACCATCCGCACTGCGCGATCCCAACAAATTGAACCCGTTTTTCTCCAGCAGCCATTCCGGATGCTGCGTCGCGATCGCCAGCCCCTCCTCCAGCGTGAGCGGCGTGCGCTCGTCAGAATCGATCAGTTTGCGCGCAACGTCCGGCTCGCGATTGATATAACAGGTACCTGTGTGCGGCTCAATAACCAGGTAAAACGGTCCTTCCGGCGGCTCAAATCCGTCCTGTGGCAGAAAACTGGCGATATCGCGCGGCGGCATCGTCGTAAATCCAGCCATCCGGTTGATGCTGGTACGCGCGATCAGCGACTCCGGCGACACGAGTTCGCGCGTCGGAATCAGCAGAATATCCGCGCCGAGCCGATATCGCGGATCGTCTGCGTCCGGACTGCATTTTTCGAGCGCGGCGATCAGCGGATCCGCGAGCGCAAGAAACGCGGCGGCACTGATATCCGCCACGTCCGGATATCCCAACGCTACGAGACGGTCCAGCTGCTTACGTGCTTCATCCGATGCGATCGACATGACTACCAGCCTACCGTCTGCCGCCGTCCAGTCAACGACCGCAACCAACCGGCCAGCATATGGGACCGCCCATCCCGCGCGCGCAACCGTTTCGTACAATACTTCGTACAATAATTCATCACCGTTTGCCGCTGCCACGCGGCCACGCAGTACGGCGGCCACGCAGTACGGCCCCGCAATCCCACGGTTTACAAGCGAAAACAGAGGTTGGTATGTCCGAAAAACTCAAGGTCGGCATTCTCGGCGCGACCGGCATGGTCGGTCAGCGATTCGTGACGCTGCTCGAAAATCACCCGTGGTTCGAGGTGGTTACGCTCGCCGCGTCCGCGCACAGTGCGGGCAAAACGTACGAGGAAGCGGTCGGCGATCGGTGGAAAATCGAGACGCCGATGCCGCAGTACGCGCGTCACATGGTCGTGGTCGACGGTGACGATGCGGAGAAAGTTGCGGCGGGCGTTGATTTCATGTTCTCGGCGGTAAACATGCCGAAGGATGAGATTCGCGCGATCGAAGAGCGGTACGCGAAAACTGAGACGCCGGTCGTGTCGAATAACAGCGCGCATCGTTGGACGCCGGATGTGCCAATGGTTGTGCCGGAAATTAACCCGGAGCATTTCGCGGTGATCGAGCATCAGCGGCGGCGGCTCGGCACTACGCGCGGGTTTATCGCGGTCAAGCCGAACTGTTCGATTCAGGCGTACACGCCGGCGCTGGCTGCGTGGCGCGAGTTTGAGCCGCATGAGGTCGTCGTGAGCACGTATCAGGCGATTTCGGGCGCTGGCAAAACGTTCAAAGATTGGCCGGAAATGGTGGGCAATATTATCCCGTTTATCTCCGGCGAGGAAGCAAAAAGCGAGAAGGAGCCGCTGAAAGTATTCGGCCACGTAGACGACGCGAAGGGCGAGATTGTGCCGTTTGACGGTCCGCTGCGCATTACGTCGCAGTGCATTCGCGTGCCTGTACTCAACGGTCATACGGCGACTGTGTTCATGAACCTCGGCAAGAAAGCCACGAAGGAAGAGCTTATTGATCGGCTCGTAAATTACACGTCGCGCGCGGCTGAGCTTGGTTTGCCGCACGCGCCTAAGCAGTTTATTCAGTATTTGCCGGAGGATGATCGTCCGCAAGTTCGCTTGGACGTTGATTACGAGGGCGGTATGGGCGTGTCGATTGGCCGTTTGCGTGAGGATTCGATTTTCGATTGGAAGTTTGTTGGACTCGCGCACAACACGTTGCGTGGTGCGGCCGGCGGGGCTCTCGAATGCGCGGAGATGCTCAAGGCGCTCGGTTATATCACGGCGAAGTAGTATTGGGGGTGGCTCGTCACGCGGCAGTATGCGTTGACATAATTTAGATTCGCCGCGCTCTGCCTTGACGCTTGATGCCCGTTGTGTTCCGGGAAAATCCAGGAAACAACGGGCATCATCATAATGCACGGTCAACAATATTTCTGGGTGTACGTTAACTAAACGCCATACATATGGGGCATGCAGGGGCATTCTGCATGGGGGGGGGTAATGCGCGGGCGCGGTGCACGAACGTTGTGCACCCCCTATACCTCCCCATGATGCGGTAAATCACTCATGATGCGGTAAAAATCACATGGTGCGGTAAACGCAAAACCCACTACTGCTCAAGAATGGCGGAATTCCGCCATTTTCCCAAACCGCATCATGGGAGGTTTACCGCACCATGTGTAAGTTACCGCACCATGGGAGGTTTACCGCATCATGGAACGACACTCAGCGGCCAGTGCCGCCATACACCACGGCCTCAATCTGATCCGCGTCGAGTCCGTATGCCGTGTGCAGCGCGCGCACCGCGTCGTCGAGCTGCTCCATCGGCACGAGCGCCGCGATACGAATCTCCGACGTCGAAATCATGAGCACGTTAATACCCTTCTCGCTCAGCGCAGTGAAGAACTTCGCCGCAAGACCCGAGTGCGTTTTCATACCGACGCCAACCACGGCCACCTTGCCCACGTTCGTATCCACGTCGAACGAACGGTAGCCGAGCTCGTCGTGCTTGTCGAGCAGTACGCCCTGCACTTGCTTGACGGCCGACTCCGGCACGGTGAACGAAATATCTGCGGTACCGACCGACGCGCCAGCTTGCACGATCATATCAACGTTGACGCCGGCGACTGCCAGTTCGGTGAACACTTTCGCAGCCATACCCGGCTCGTTCGGGACGCCGCGCACTGTGGCGAGCGCCTCGGACCGATCGTGCGCGATACCGGAAATAACCGGCGCTTCAGGGCCGAGATCGGGGAACAGGTCGCCCATTGACTTGTCTTGCGTATCGTTGTTGTCGTTGCTCATGATGATTGCCTTACTCGTGATATTTTGTGAAGTTTATGATTACTAATGTTGCGATTGTCTGCCGCCGTACGACTGCCAGCGACTGCCCGCGATTGCCATACGACTGCCGCGCACCCAACGCCGCGATGCAACGCGCACTCAGTCCAGATTCGGCAGCGTGCGCGGGTCGACGCCATCCGGCACGACGAGCGTGCCCGGCCGATGCGAGAACGAGCTACGCACATGTAGCGGCATGTTGAATCGTTGCGCGTATTCGACGCAGCGCAACGCGAGGACTTTGGACCCGCAGCTAGCCATTTCGAGAATCGCATCGTAGCCGATTACTGGGATACGTCGCGCGGTTGGCACGATACGCGGGTCGGCGGTAAAGATGCCGTCCACGTCGGTATAAATCTCGCAAATGTCGGCGCCGAGGGCAACTGCCAGTGCGACTGCAGACGTGTCAGAGCCACCGCGGCCGAGTGTTGTTGCGTCACCTTTCGCGTTGATGCCTTGGAATCCGGCCACAATCGCAACGTCGCCGAGCGACAGCGCGTTTTTGACGCGATCCGGGCGCACGGCTTTAATGTGCGCGGCACCGTATCGCGCGTCGGTGAAGAATCCGGCCTGCTGCCCGGTGAACGAATGCGCGCGATCGCCTTCCGCGTGAATGGCCATCGCAAGTAGGCTCATGGAGATGCGTTCGCCGGCGGTCATGAGCATGTCCATTTCGCGTTCGGGCGGATTAGAGTCAATGCTGAGCGCCTGATCGATAAGATCGTCAGTGGTGTCGCCCATCGCGGAGACGACGACCGCGACCTTGTTGCCCTTTTTCTTCGTCTCAACGACGCGCTTGGCCACGCGCTTGATGGAGTCCGTATCGGCGACTGACGAACCGCCGTACTTCTGCACGATGAGAGCCACTGCTGTCCATTCTCTCTAAATTTGGCAAGGATATGACTTGCCGATAATTCTACGTAAGCGGCACGATTATAAGGATCGCTACGATCGCCGTGTGAACGCTCACCCACCATGCGGACACGCGCAAGATGCGCATTATTTTCCACGCGCGATCACGCTTTGGTAAGCAATTTGCAATCTGAGAGGCAGTTTGTGTCGCCTGCATGGGTCTTTCTTCAATCTGAGAGGCAGTGCATCTTGATTTAAGCCCACGTTATAGGCAGTTCGGGGGTATATATATGGTTTGATGCTAGGTGCAGCTGCCTCTCAGATTGAAGAAAGACCCCTGCAACACCGAAAATCTGCCTCTCAGATTGCATTTTGTCACCGCGACCATGCCCAAATATGTCTAAATACCCAAACAGCAATGCCCAAACAACAATCTGTTTCGACTACTCCTATCTGGACGGAACGTTCGTGATTGATGGAGACAACGTGACTGTCACACTCGACGATTCTAATTGTCGACGTGAGCAATACGTTGTATCACATCTCCCCTTGTCAGGATCGTTGCCGTTAAGCAAACAGCAGAGCTACCTGTTAGACAACGTGCGAGTCGACAGGCGAGCCAGTAAACTGCGCGCGCAGCACGTCCAAAATTGCAGGACGAGCTGTCAGCGAAGCTGACTGAGGGTAGTCACACCTTTAGAACGCACACCCGTGCAACTACCCTTCAGACCGCTTCGCAGCCACTTACTACCAGTATCATATCCATTACCGTCATGCAGCTGGCGCTTCGTCATGAATCAGCAGATCACGAATTCCGCATACCGTAATACCGTGATCGGTATACTGGCCATCGGTACGGAGAACAACTGCACGATTTTCATCAGGTACGTGGAGGGCCGCTCCCACAGAACGTACATGTTTAGCAAAACGATCATGATACATACGTCCAGACTTGATTTCAATCAATTCTGGCTTAGTTTGCGAATGGGTACAGTCAATCAGGTCTACTTCCACTTTGCTGTCATCCCGATAGAAGTAGAGTTCTGGCGTTTTTAGTGCATTGTAATACCGTTTAATTATTTCGCTGATAACCAAGTTTTCAACGATTTCACCGAACAACGGGTGCTCTTGCAAATCCGCCATTGTTTCGATACGTAATAAGTGGCACATCAAACCCGTATCATAAAAATACAGCTTCGGTGTTTTAGTCAATCGCTTGTTAAGATTTCCAAAAAATGGAGGCAAACGAAAGATAATATAACTGGATTCTAAGATCGACAGCCATGCTGTAATCGTTCGATAGGTCACACCGACCTCGTTCGCCAAAACGGTTTCCTTAATGAGCCCTCCAACATGTTGAGCACACAGACGAAGAAACGTCCGGAAAGCGGTCAAGTTGCGTACATCAAGATAATCAGCAACATCTCGCTCTATATAACTACTAAGATAGCTTTCAAAAAACAGGCCACGCGGCATATGAGCATCATAAAGTCGTGGATATCCACCAGCTAAAATAAATTCCTCAACAGTCAAGTCAGGATTTGCTTGAATAGCTTCTGCATAAGAAAGCGGCAACAACCTAAGTACACCTACACGACCAGCCAAAGATTGTTTGATCTGTTTAGTCAATAGAAAATTCTGAGAACCAGAAAGAATAAACTGTCCAGGCTTGCCGATTTCATCAGAGACTACTTGAATCATGGAAAACAGATCAGGAGCATATTGCGCTTCATCGATGATTAATGGTGTCGGACGTTCGCGAATAAAACTGATCGGATCAACAACCGCTTTATTCCGCAGTTCAGGATTCTCAAGATTCAAGTATTCGCAATCAGGAAATACATTCCGTACTAGTGTAGATTTGCCACTCTGTCTCGGCCCAGTAACTGACACTACTGGAAACCACGAGGCAGATCGACGTACCTGATCAGCTAGTAAGCGTGGAATCATTCCATCTCCTTTTACCATAAGTTTGACATACAATTTACCATAGGTTTGACATGGGAAAAACCATAAGTTTGACATAGGCACTATCGCGATGTTGACATATCGTTGAAATAACGCCTTTTGTCTGACTTATAAACGTATCAACAACACGCCCCCAGCTCAGTTCTCCTTGATAGGACATTGCCGTAAAGCAACCAGCAGAGCTACCTGTTAGGCAACGTGCGAGTCACCTTTAGAACGCTCAAGAGGAGCTAAGAACTCACGGAACACGACAATGCACAGCAGAGATCTTGCCACACAACCACAAAAACGGCATTTTTGCGGTTGTGTGGCGATACTCATGCGCAATGAGTACGGGGGTATAACACTCAAGAACGTTGAAATTCCAAGGATTTAAGGATTTTGCGAGCTGCCACACAACCTAAATATAACGTTATACAACAGTTGTGTGGCAGTGCAATTTGCCACACAACCAAATTTTCACCGTTTTTTGTGTTTTGTGTACATCGATGGGTTACGCATATTGCCAGAACCCGAGATTACGTACACCACCCACCACTAAAACCGCCTCTCAGATCAGCGAAAATCAGCTCATTAATGAATAAGGTGCAGGACACCTACAGGGCGTCAGCGACATGAGCAGACTGATTTGACAGTCTCTAGCACAGTGAGGTTCGTGATCAATTATTCTCGAAAGCTTATCTATGAACAACGTCAACCAACACAGATAAGTGCATTCACTGACGCTACATAGCTGATTAATATAATCACCTACCCTTTAGATCTTTTTAGATTGTTTTAGAATTTTTTTGAACTTTTTAGATCTTTTTTGAATTTGCAATATAATGACCATATGAGAATAAGAACGAACCCTTTTAAGCCCAGTGCAGGCCATGTGCCGCCAGTACTTATCGGTAGAGATGTGGTTCTTGCGGACTTCGAGGAGGGACTCGATAACGGCTCCGGCGCACCCGGACGTCTCATGCAAGTTACGGGAGCACGAGGCACTGGCAAAACCGTCATATTAACTGAGTTCAAGCGGATGGTCGAACGACGAGGATGGCAAGCCATCAGCGAAACAGCATCTGCTGGTATGGCACAACGCCTACTCGACAAACTCCGACCTCAAAAAGGAAATTTCAGCTTTTCCTTCGAACCCACAGTCAGCGTAATGAATGTCGGCGGGAGTCTCGGCAGCATACACTACGAGAAAACAAGGCTGCCGTTGACGCTTCGCGAAGCTATGGGAATGCGACTTAACGAGTTGGAGAAGCACGGCGGCGGTCTGCTGGTGACCATCGATGAAGCACAAGCAGCCGAACGTTCGGATATGATCGCCATAGCCACGGCCGCGCAGCACCTGACCAGCGAAGATCGAAATCTTGCATTCGTATTCGCCGGATTGCCCTCAATGTCTTCAAAATGGCTCAATGACGACGTCATGACGTTCCTTCGCCGAGCGCAACCAGAACGACTGGGAGATGTCCCCCTGAACGAAGTCTCGCAGGCGCTAGCTGACACGTTCTACTCCACGGGTATAACGTTTGATGGGGAACCCCTGCATATTGCAACGCAGGCAACCTCCGGCTATCCGTTCATGATTCAATTGGTCGGATATCACATCTGGCGCAGAGCAATGCGACGTATAGGAGATGTAAACAGTGGCAACATCGCAGTAACGGCGGAGGATGCCAAACTCGGTGTTGCAGACGCGCTCAGTTGTTTGGGCGATACTGTTCACGGTCCGGAATTAGACGGGCTCTCACCTATCGATAAAACGTACCTACTTGCTATGGCTCAGGACGATGGACCGTCTTCGACATCGGTTATAGCCAAACGCATGGGTAAAGATGTGAGGTACGCGAGTATCTACCGTATGAGATTGATAGAAGCGCAAGTTATCGAGGAGAAGGGATACGGCAGAGTCGATTTCGCGATTCCTTACCTGCGCGAATACCTGCGCGAACATGCTGCCTACATTCGTATGACGTTGGGTCTACCTGACGATGGTACATACATCACTAAGTCATAGACGCAAGTATCCGTATACGTTTGCGATCTGGCGCATTATCAATAGTGCGTGGCGGTTTTCTCTCACTGAGACTGTCGTCAGCGAGCGTTTTCTGCCACGCATCAGTACGAGTGGCAGAAAACGCTCACTGAGAGGTGAGTCAGTGAGAGATTTCTGCCACGCACCCGTATGAGTGGCAGAAAACGCTCACTGAGGGGCCGCGCAGCGAGCGAAAACCGCCACGCACCCATATGCCCCACCACGGGTGGCAGAAAACACTCACTGAGAGGCGAGTCAGTGAGAGATTTCTGCCACGCATCAGCACGAGTGGCAGAAAACGCTCACTGAGGGGCCGCGCAGCGAGAGAAAACCGCCACGCACCCATATGCACCTGTTTCTCCAGTATGCACCCGTATTATTACTCCGTACGCACCCATATGCCCCACCACGAATGGCAGAAAACGCTCACTGAGAGGTGAGTCATCGAGAGTTTTCCGCCACGCATCAGTACGAGTGGCGGAAAACGCTCACTGAGGGACGCTCAGTGAGCGTTTTCTGCCGCGGCGGGAAGGAGCACGACCGAGAAGGAAGGAATAGCCGTACAGCACCGCAACAGTTCCTATGGGACCTGTACCAATGCAAAAGCGCATGGGATCGCGGATTGATCCCATGCGCTTTCTTGCTTTATCGAGGCCTCCTACTGAATGGTGTTGCGAGAGCGACACCATTCAGTAAACGACGCTGTCTGCGATCAGTGACGACGCAGCGCGCGGCTCGTAGCGCGAGACTTGGTGTACACCAAGCCAGCCGCCGACGCGAGCAGCAGACCCGTTGATCTCCTACTTCACTTCAGCTGGCAAGCATTGCCATGGAGTATGCCACTTTCGCAAAGTTCCTGCACCGTACCTCTATCCCAGAGTCTCTGAAAGGCAGCTATTGCGTCCTTTGACAAATCAATTGTCGCATCCTCATCTACATGGTAGAGATGGCTAGGAGTTGCGTGATATAGGTCGCCCTTTAGACCATCAACAGGCATCAATGCTAGAATCTGCATTCCTCTGTGGAAGTAAAATGCATGATAATCCCCACCTCCTTGGGCATTAAAAAAGTGGGATCGGCAATCGAATAATGGAAACGAATCAAGTTCATTCGGATGGATTGCACCATTACCGTTAACTACAACAGTCATAGTCCTTCTTTTTCCCTTTGCGGGTTAGGGGAGGTCAAGGATCCTTGACCTCCCCTAACCCGCAAAACTGGGCCAATGAGTTAAGCACGCAGAGCGCGACGAGTGGAGCGAGACTTCATGTAGACAGTGGCCGCAGCTCCAGCAAGGAGAAGACCAACCACCGTGAACAGCACCGTGCCAGCCGCACCGGTGAGCGGCAGCTGGGTAATGTTCTTCACGTTCTTGACCTTGTATTCCGTACCATTCGGCGCAATGTTGCCCGGATGAACAATAGAGGAACCCTCATGCCAATCGCCAAGGTTCGGCGCTAAGCCCCAGAAGTCAGTACCTTCAAACGTTACTGCATGACCATCCTTAATAGTCACCTTAAACTCAGCCTTGGCACTGGAAACGAAACCGTTCGGAACCTCAATCTCAGAAACTTTGTACACACCATCAGCAAGACCAGTGAATGAAACTTTACCGTTCTCGTCGGAGACAGCAGTCGTAACGGTTGGTGCTATAGGGAGTACGTCGTCTTCAACATTCTCATCAGCTGCATAAATTTGGAATTTCGCATCTTTCGTCTTGACTGGGTTACCCTGAGCATCCGTCTTAGTGAAGGCAAACTCACCAGTGGTCAGCTTAGTCTTGTCCTGAGCCTTGGAGTTATTATCATTAACCTCGACTGAGTTCACCACGCTCTGGCTCGGCGTAGCTTGATCGTTGATCACAGCCTGATACTTGACTTCAACAACACCTGCTGTCAACTCGGTAGTTCCTTCGAAGGTGTGGTTCTGCACATACTTGCTAAAGTCAAGGATGAATGTCTTAACACCATCAGCCGTGAACTGCTTCGCGTTCTGTTCATCAGCGGTGACACTGCTACTGAACTTCAGCTCATAATTATCATTGCCAGTACCCTCACCAATAAGCTTGCCATCAACCTTGACTTGCAAATTAGTTAAATTTACATTCTGACCAACACCAGGCGTATCAGTAAGCGCAAACTGGTAATCCTTGAAGCCCGTGGTGAATGCAGGTAGATTGGATTTCAACGTATAATTTACTGTTTGGCCAACCGAAACAGTGCCATCTTTATCATCATAAGCCTTGACAACGGGGGTCACATGGTTTTTGAATGCCACTGTATTGTCTTCACCATTTGGTTTATCTTCAGTCACATTAGCCCGAAGAGGATCGCTAATTGTCTTGTCTTTCACAGTGCCGGAAGCCAACACGATAGGAGCGGATTGCGTTACAACTTTTCCGCCTTCCTCATTTCGTGGATCTGTAGGATTCTGCTCAGTGCCGTTAGAAATATTGCCGTTATTATTTTGATCAGCCGCATTACCGTTACTCACAGTGACGTCCACAAACAGATAAACACCAGCCGGCAAGTTCACAGTACGATCAGTGCCAGTCTGTGCTGTCCCATCAGCTTTCTTAAAGTCAATATTTTGAAGTACTCTCAATACTTCATCATTATGCGCCAAAGAGTCAGCAAACAGACGGGTTGAACCTGTCCAGGGCTTCGACTCACTGTCTAGAGCACCCTGCTGCAACGCCCACGCCATCAAATCTGTCTTTGTATCATCCGGAACTTTAATCGTCGAATCGGATGGAATGGCAGCTTTAAGCGCTTCTTCGAGAGCATCACGGTCTGCAGTCACCGCTGTTTGCACGCCATATACAGGTTTATTCTGGTCCGAAGGGTCGGAATCATATCTCACATAATCAGCAAGCTTATAGTACTTCACCTCACGGTTTTTCCACTGATCCGCATCATCTGCAGTAAACTTGAACGTCGCATCCGATGTAACTACGCCGTCAGCATCAACTGACACCGTATCTGCATTCGCGGTGGAGGCGCCTAGGGCTAGGCCGCCGAGCAGGGTGGCTGCGGCGGCTAGGCCGGCGAATAGTTTCCTCATCTTCATGATGGGAATCCTTCTTTCTGTATTCTTCTTGTGTTGTGATGTGTTCTTGCAATCGCGGAAAACGGACGGTTTCTTACTATTCCGCGATCCGCAAATCTGTAGTTGTAGGCGATCGAGTGCGCGACTATCCGGCTATGGAACAGCACTCGCATCCGGACGATGCCTTACACTGCGCGCGTTCATAAGCTCACCGCCTTACGACGCCGCCACTCATACGTCAACGCCATCGCTCCGGCCGCTGCCACAGCCAGCCCCCCGCCGATCAGCAGCCAGTCGCGAGCAGCCCAGTCCCCCGGTCCACCCGTCAGCGGCAATGCCGATACGATTTTGACGTTAGGAATCTGATTACTGCCCATATTGTGATGCACGTTAAGTCCAGACGCATTGCTTGGCGAAGCAATCTGTACTTTGATAACATCCCCGTTGCTATCCGTTGGCTGACGATAACCAATCTGGAACGTGTATGTCACGTTAGGCAAAATGTATCCGTCCGGAGCTTTGGTTTCTTTGAGCTTGTATACGTATGTCGTATTCTCATCGTCAGGTCGGGCAAGGCCCGCAACTTTGAACATGCCTGCTGCAGCATCTATATCCGCATACTCAGGATCGTTGCCGCTCAAACTGTTTTTATGGGAACCGCAAGAATCAGTAGCTCCTGACTTACTTTCACAATCAACCACTTTCACGTCAGTCATCGTGAGCGTCTGATTGTTACTATCTTTAACGCTTTCTTCGTTCTGTGTATAAGGACCGGATATAGTCCATTCAGAGCCGGTTAGGAATGTGCTGACATCGCTATCAATTTTGGCCCATTCCACTTGTGTACGTTTGTTGGGAATGGCTTTTTTCTCTACTTCAGTACGACCATCTGATTCATAGATTTTGATTTGTGTGTCAGCATCAGCATTTTGGGGCACCGTGAACTGGTAAGCGGTGCCACTCGCCGGATGCCAATATCCATCAGGTACTCTGGACTCTACTAACTGATAAGTGCCGGGGTCAAGACCTTGAATGGTAAACTCGCCCGCGGCCCCATTCAAGTCAGCATAACGCTTGAGTTGAGCACTATTCACACTTTTGGCGCATGGGGTTAGTCTAGGACTATCCACGCAGTCATCAACGTAATATTCAGTAGTGGTGTCTAACTTGTTATCCGCTCCGAACTTGGTAACTTTCCATTCAGAATCACCAACCAACATTCCGACACCCATGTCAACATCCATCTTGCTCCATGAAATGCCAGGCAAAGGTTTGTTCACGATATCTATATCGATATTGTCAGTTGGCTGACCGTTGCTATCGTTCCACTTTCCTTGACTATTATTCACGATGAACGTGTACGTTTCCGTACTCAACTGGTAGCCAGTCGGAGCTTTACGCTCCACAACAGTGTACGTACCGTTATGCAAATTGTTGATATCAAAACCGCCGCCAGCCGGATTGTTGTCAAGACCAGCGTACGCATACGATTCTCCTGCGCTCTTGTCGCTGGCGATATTGTCCTTAATGATGGCTTCCCGAGTAACGGTAACCTGTTTGGTATCCGAGTTAGTTTCGACAGTTTCCTTCCAGCATGTTCCGGAATTGTAAGCTACTTGATCAGGGTCTTCCGTGGTGGAAGGACAAATAGATGGGTAGAAATCAGCGTTGAACGGACCACCGAACGTGGCAGAAGCACGTGCCGTATTTTCATCAGCACCCGTGCCACTCGTAGATACCGTCCACTCGGCTCCAGCAAGCGCATTCTTTTCTTTAGTATTGTCTACTTTGCCCCACGATGCTGTGTACGGAGTGGAGAACTTCACGTCACCGTTGGTAGCAAATGCACCACCGGATAGACGGGCAGCATTACCGGTTAATATGATAGAAGCACTGTTCAGAGCTCCCTGCTTGGCATTATTCCACTCGTCATCAGTCATGCCTTCGGCTTTTTGTGCCTTAAGAGCAACACCTGTGACAACGCCTTTCCTAGGGTCGTTCGTGCGCGTGAGATTAATAGTATGGGTATGATCAGCTTTCATATTGACTTTTTCGCCTTTATCAGCAGTAATGAAGCGACCATCAGTCTTTGTGACCGCAAGGTTGGTACCACCCTGATCCGCCCCTCTATGCCAATTCGGGTTAGGATCAGCAAAGTAATCTTGGAAACCACTTGCTGACTTAATCGGAGTACCATCCTCATACCATGTGACAGCGGATTTCGTACGATCAGTGAACCACGTATCCATGAGCTGGAAGTTAGTGCTCTGAATTTCACCCTTCCACATTGGGTTCATGATGGCGAAATCATCACCAGCTTCAGTACCGTCGCCGCTAACATTACTAATTACTTTGTCGTTTCCACCGGTATTCCATGAGGTTAATGCTTCTCCTTCAAACGGCTCGTCATTAGGATGAGTGTCGTCATTCTTCTTCTGATTCGGGTCAATAGACTTGTCAACCTCATTATCGAAGAGTGCAATGTTGCCACCCTTAGACGTTTCGCCAGTACCAGACGGACACAACCATAATCCACCGCCAAAGTGACCAGCCACGTTCTTTGTTGCCACTGCCTTAGCAATGTAAGTTAGAGAATGCGATTCAGTGTAAATAGCACCGCCAAGATACCCGGAAGTATTGTCTGTAAACTCACCGCCCATAATGTACGCACGGGAAGTGTATTTCAGATTCTCGTCGGTTTCTTTCCCATAGACAACACCCTCCTGCAAGAAGATAGCCCCACCGGCACCGCCACGAAAAACAGTCTTCGTCGAACCGTCTGTATTAGTCTCACTCTGCTTTACACCAGCATAATTATTTTTAAATTGCGGTTTGTTGCCCTTAGAATCATTCTGAATCCAGAGTTCACCGTCAGCAAAGATGGCGCCTCCACCTAGCATATAGCCCCATCTGTTGGAGTAATTGCCGTCAAACACGACATTGCCTTGAATGCTCACCTTACTGATGCGATTTTCTGAACTCCATTTATCAGTTTTAGTATCCTTTTTGGAACTGGAGTAAATAGCACCGCCACCGCCACTACCGCCGTGGCAAGCATCCATAGCTCCTGTGATGGTGTTGCACTTAGCAAGTACATTATCGGCAAATGTTTGACCGTTGTTCTTGAACGTTACGCTATGACCATTCGCAGGCACAACGGAAAGAGAAGCGCCATTTTGCTGTGAAACAGCGCCGCCGCCTTCGCCAAATGCTTTATTCCCTTCAAAGGTCCCAGCACTAATCTTTAATGTGCCCCTATTATGGATCGCTCCACCTTCAGCCTCTGCACTATTATTCTTAAACGAGCCTCCGGTAATCAGCAGCGCACTATCATTAGTGCCACCAGCACCATTGAATATCACGCCACCATTGCTCTTAGCAGTGTTACTTTCAAACTGTCCTCCGCTGACTACAGCCCCCGAAGTTCCCATCAGGCGCAGCACACCGCCACCATCCCATTCACCAACTTCGGTAGTACTGTTGTGGTCAAACATTCCATTGTTAATGGAAACTTTTGTGGTCCCATAGGCACCTAAGACTCCAGCGCCAAGAGCAGTATTGTAACTGAATGTTCCGCCGTTGATAGTGACTGTTGAAGTTCCCTGGACATAACCAACTCCACCATTGCTGGTTTCGTTATTCGAGAACATACCGCCATTGATAGTGAGTGCGCCACTGTCAGCATAGAAAACGCCACCATTATTGCTGTTTTTAAGATAGGAGAATATACCGCCGTTGATGGTGAGGGCGCCGTTTTTATTGACTTGGGCAAAACGACGGGCGATTGGGGCAGTTTCAGTGCCAGCGTAAGTGAATGCGTTATCATCAGAGGCTTTGCCAATGGTCAGGTGACCACCCTCATTGATGGTGAATACTGAACCTGAATTGTCACCGTCGGCGGGTTTGAGGGATGTTCCTTCGGTAACAGTTGATGTCAGCGTCACGTTGCGGGTGACGGTGATGGATTCGCCTTTGGCGGCGGTGATGGGCACAGTGATGGGCACAGTAACGTCACCAGTGCCTGTCTCGACGCAGTTTTTTAGCGTTGCCCAGTCGGTGACGGCTGCACAATCGCCGGTTGCTGTGGGGGCTGCATTGTCGTTGGGTTGCGCAGCGTTTGAAGTGTCTGCTGATGGAGTATCGGATTGTTGCGTTCCGGCTTCCGCGCCGGAGTTCGATGAGTCCGCTTGCTGTTCGTTATTTTCGTTTAGGGGGGGGGTGCCGTTGTTGGTAGCGTTTTCGTCAATGTTACTGTGATCGGCACTATCGGCTGCAGTATCGGCTGTATCAGTCGCGCTGCTGTTTGTATCGTCCGTCTGACTCGTCACTGCGTCACTGCTTCCAGTAACGGTATCGTCCGCAATCGATACGCCGGTAAATCCGCATACCATCGCCATCGACAGTACGGCGGCCACCACTGCCCCGACCTTCTTGCGAACCGGACCTCGCATACGCACTCCTCACCACGGTCCGCACAACAGCTCTGCCGTGGGACCAAGTCTCTTCCTAAGGGGGTATTTACCCCCGACATTTTCATTATAGGGGGTAGGTTAACGTTATTGCACATTTTTGCCAGATATTGCGCCGTCAGTGA
Organism: Bifidobacterium hapali; assembly: GCF_002259755.1. Classification (GTDB taxonomy): domain Bacteria; phylum Actinomycetota; class Actinomycetes; order Actinomycetales; family Bifidobacteriaceae; genus Bifidobacterium; species Bifidobacterium hapali. Next base: position 45,765 of record NZ_MWWY01000014.1, on the reverse strand, counting down.
TCACACAGCACCGCTACTGCTTCGTACTTTATACGCGCAGAATCGCAGTCATCGCAGGGGTTAACAGAACGGTTGTGATCATCATTGATCACCGCAATCATGACAAGACACGCCGAGGGAAAGCGTTTACAATTTGGACGGTGGTTACATGGGTCGAACGTTCCAAGGGTGTGACTACCCCTCAGTCAGCTCCGCTGACAGCTCCCCTAGCAAGGGGAGCCGCGATAAAACACTTCGCGATCAGCCCCCCCCAGCAAGGGGAGCTGTGGATATTAATGCACACCTGTAAACAGAGCTGTATGTAGGCAACGCACTTGCCGACAGGCATGCCAGAAAAACGCGCGTACAGATCGTCCCTGAATTATCTACCGCACCTCATCGGGTATGGTGACTGATCAATTGTCCAGAAATCAGGTTGATTTCTGTTATGACTCACGTTCCAGCATTCTTATGGACACGGGGCAACAATTCTCAGTACGCAAACGCGAGGGGACGTATCAAGCATTCGCAAATTAACCGTTTCTCATTTCTTTTGACAGCGCGCATTTAGGTATGCGCTTTGCCGCTGGCCTGTCTTTTCACTGTTTCCTATGCGCATGTAAAGTTGACAGCAGTGTTCCGTACGGTTAAGGAGATTCGTCATGCTTCAGGTTCCGGTGACGTCCAATGACATCGACGTGCTGGCACGCGCTCCCGAGTCGCAGTATTTCGACCGCAAGAGCGCGAAGATCAAGCCGAATGATCTGGCCCGTACCATTGTCTCGTTCGCCAATTCAGCCGGCGGCAAGATCGCGGTCGGCATTGAGGACGATGGTGTGGTCAGCGGATTCCGGTATGACGGCGCGCAGCCGGTGGAGGCATTCGAGCAGTGCGCGCTGCTGCACTGTGATCCGGTGCCGATGGTCACCCCGTTACGCATTCCCGTCACGAACGCTCGTGGTGAGGAGGACATGGTTCTGGTGCTGAATGTGTCCGCGTCCCAGAACCGGGTTATCAGGCGTAAGAACGATGGCAAAGTGTTCCTGCGTTCCGGCGACAAGAGCGTGCAGTTGGAGTACGGGCAGATACTCTCGTTGGAATACGACAAGCGGCAGATCGTGTTCGAGGATGAGCCAGTGCGGGGCACATCCATCGAGAACGTGGACAGCGAGGTTCTCGACCGATACAAGCGCGCGCTGGGCACTACCGTGTCCGACGAGAAAGCGTTGTACAGTGGCCAGTTCCTGACCGATAACGGTGAGTTGACCCATGCTGGCGTGCTGTTGTTCGCGGCGCATCCCACACGATTCATGCCGCAAGCGCGCGTGCTCAGGTTCGAGGGCAAGCGTCTGGAGACCGGCAGCCAGTTGAACATCATCAAGGACCGTACTTTCGAAGGGCCGATCCCGAAGATCGTGGAAGGTGCGAGTCTGTTTATCTCCGGTATGCTGCGTGAGTATCAGTACATGGATAAAAACGCCAAGTTCCAGACCATTCCCGAGTACCCGGAGTTCGCTTGGTTTGAGGGACTAGTCAATGCGGTCACGCACCGCGACTATTCGAACACGGGCGAGCATATTCGCATCAGCATGTACGACGACCGGCTAGAGATCCTCAGTCCCGGCAAGCTACCGAACACGGTCACATTGGAGAACATGCGCACCACCCGGTACGCGCGCAACCCGCGTATCGCCAAAACCTTGGTCGCGTTCGGCTGGGTGAGAGAGATGAACGAGGGCGTGCAGCGCATCTACAGCGAAATGCAGAAGGCGTTCCTGCATGACCCGGTATATAGCGAGCCCAACGGCCAGTATGTCAAGCTCACACTGGAGAACAGCAGCACTTCGCGCGTGCTGCGCACGCAGGACACGCTAGAGAACCGCATTGGCCGAGATACGCTCGACTCGCTCAACGAGTACGAGATCGAGGCCGTACAACTGGCATACTCAGAGAAGCGTATCACTCGCAAGAGTTTGGCCGTGCATCTTGGCCGCAGTCTCAAACTTGCCAGTGCCACGCTTCATGCGCTAACCGACAAGGATGTCCTACAATGGCATGGTTCTTCGACGCGGGACCCACACCAGTATTACTCACTCAAGCAGGACGAGCAATAATTCGCTAGTGGGAAGCACTTCCCACTAGGTTCCCACTAGTTCCCACTAGAATCGTCCCAACGCTCTAGTTTAACGGCGATTCAATGTGCAAAACGCTGGAATTCCAGCGATCCAGCGGACTTCCCACTAGGTTCCCACTAGTTCCCACTAAGACAAAACCCTCGGAAGCATTGGCCTCCAAGGGTCGGCTTGTACCTCCCTGTGGGATTCCAACCCAATTTTTTCGTCTCCCCCAGCAAGGGGAGCCGCGATTAGGTCGTAGCGTCACGCATCACGGCGACCGGCGAGCGCGCGACCTAACGTAATCTCATCGGCATACTCAAGGTCGCTGCCAACTGGCAATCCGCTCGCCAACTTCGTCACGCGAATCCCCAGCGGACCAAGCAAACGACTCATGTACGTCGTCGTCGCCTCGCCTTCAATATTCGGATCGAGCGCGAGAATCACTTCCGTAACTTCACTCGTCTTCAGCCGATCCAGTAACTTCGCAATATTAAGATCAGACGGACCAACGTTCGCCATCGGATTGATCGCGCCGCCGAGCACATGATACAGTCCGCGATACTCGCGCGTACGCTCGATACTCATCACATCCTTCGGCTCTTCAACCACGCAAATCACGCTATGATCACGGCGCGGATCAACGCACACCGGGCACGGACTCGTCTCGCACACGTTGCCGCACACGTCGCAAAACCGCACCTTCTCCTTCACCTCAGTGATTGCGTCGATCAGCTGCTGCGCTTCCTCGTCGGACGCAGACAGCAAGTAAAACGCGATACGCTGCGCGCCCTTCGGACCAATGCCCGGCAGATGCGCGAATGCGTCGATCAGGCGCTGAATCGCGCCGTCGTATGCGAGTGCCATTGGCAGTCAGCCTCCTCGTGAAGTTAGTCGTTGTGCGAGTCCTCGTACGAATGACCGCAGATGCAAGTCAGTACGAGCATCACCGCAGCCATTCCTCAGCTTGTATCCACCACTCTACAGAACTCTAACTCTACAAAAACATCGCCATATAAATCGGCAACACTTCCACGCGATCATCGATCCTACCGTAATTACCCGGCGCCAATTTAATACCGCGACGCACACCGTGATTCTCAATCAACGAATTCATAGACTTTGCTTTACGATTCTGCGACGATTTCACTTCCACCGCAGTCGCCACGCCATCGTATCGAATAAAAAAGTCCATTTCCAACGAATTATTCTTCTCGAAGTAGTACAGCGGCTTACCATTTTTAGCAAAAATATCGCCCACTATATTCTCGTAGATCGCCCCCTTATAAATACCAAGATTGCCGTCCAGAATGTCTTTTTGTGAGCCGTCTTCCAGCATGGCAATCAGTAATCCTGTGTCTCGCATGTACACTTTGAATTTCGTATTGTCACTATTGCCCTCAAACGGCAACTCTGGAGCATCAAGTTTGTAGCAGAAGTTGATAATGCCAGCATCATACAGCCACTGCAAACTACCACCATATTTACGTGCGCTAGATCTCGGTTCAACTACTGAATACGAAAAACGCTTAGAATCTCGTGCCAACTGTTTTGGAATAGACAGGAAACAGGCACGAGCCTTAGCTTTCTCAGTACCAGTCGCATACTTGGCGATATCGTTTTCATATTCAGCGAGAATATCCCGCTGAATATGAACCACTTTGGAAAAATCTTTAGTATCAACGAACGTTTGTACCGCTTCTGGCATGCCACCAACAACAATATATTCTTTAAATAACTGCATCATTCGTTGCTGTACAGCATCCGGAACTTGCTCACGCCGATCAAAAAAACCTCTCACATACGCAATTGTGGATTCACTAATTCCTGATGCCCAGAGAAACTCCTCAAAATCGAGCGAATACATCTCCATATGATCCACATAACCAACCGGATATGACGACACGTCTCTGTAAGAAATACCCAGCAATGAACCACTGGCGATCACATCCGCGCGACCGTCGATAGTTAAAAATTTCAGCGAGGTAATCGCATCCGGGCAGCTCTGAATTTCATCAAGAAATAGCAGAGTCTTGCGCTGTGCAAACTCCGCACCCGGAAAGAAGAGCGACAACTGTGAGTAAATCGCATCTGCACTATGATCTGTTGCGAAAATTGTGCGATATTCCGGATGCTCTTCAAAATTCAGCGATATGACGTGTTCATAGTTAGCTGTCCCAAATTCGTTTACTGCGTATGTTTTGCCAACCTGACGCGCACCTTTGATCACTAGCGACTTGTGATGAGCATCGTTTTTCCATTGTGCGAGTTTATCGATGATCTTACGCGTCAGCATTGTTGTCTCCTTGGTTTTGTGCGGTGCGGTGTGTCGCGCTATGTGTGATGGGCGGCTTTCCGGGTTTTAGTAAGGCTTGGTTTTTGTTATTTCTGTATGGTTATGTATTGCTCTAATATAGCATGTGATTGCATATTTTTCATGGGAAAGATATGTTGTTGATGCATATTTTTCGTAGGAAAGATATGCATTCGGCGTTTGACTCACGCGATGGAATTGACCCGTTTCAATCCATCGCGTGCGTATCCGGGCGTGACCCTTTGGCGGAAAGCAAAGAAGTAGGTTCTGCTAAACAACTTTGATATATCTGAAAAACTACCCCTCAGGTCGCTTCCCAGCCAGCTCGTCCTGCAATTACAGACGCGCTACGCGCGCATCATACGCAGTCCGCAACAGCAGCATCATGCGTCGCGGCGGCCGGCGAGCGCACGACCGAGCGTGATCACACCGGGTGTACTGTCAAGGAAAAACCAGAATCAACATCTTCGATTCCGCCTGTCGGAGCAAGATCGCAAACGTCCTGCAGACAGAACATTGCATAGAGTGGCAAATACGTCATCGACCCCTCGCGCATGATATTGGACCGAGACAACACCACACCTTGCGCAATACGGTATTCAGGATTGGACAGCACTGCATCGATAGCGGCATGCACACGATACGTACGACCTGATTTAATCTCAAACGGCATCACAGAATCGGTGTTCGTATCGGCAATGAAATCGATCTCGCCTCGTTTTTTCGCCATGTAATAATACAGCGGTATGTGTTGCGCTGTCAGTTCTTGAGCAATAACGTTCTCGTATATCGCGCCCAGATTTGGAGACGGATCATCAAGGTATGCAGCCCTAGCAGTTGGCTGCGGATACCTTGCCATGAGCATACCAGTGTCGGACTGGTATAGCTTGAATTTCGGCGATTGTGCGGTTCTTTTCAGCGGGGACTTCGGCTCGGTGACGCAATCGGTTTTCAATGCTACGCCCGCGTCCACAAGCCAGAGAAAGTCCTTCTTACTACGTTCATACCTAGCATTCTGATCGATGGAAGACACCGAAAATCGACCATTGCCATCTATAAGCTGGGCAGGAAGCCGATCGAAGATCTCCTGTACTTGCAATGCGTGATTACCTGCGTATTGCGAGATATCGTGGCGGTACTGTCGATTGAGCTCGACCTGTACTGCACGCACGGCAGATAAATCACCCTTGCTGTCCAGAAACCGTTGAACGACTTCCGGCATGCCCCCAACTACCATATATGTACGAAAGTTCGCCATCATCGCTTCATGAACATACGGGTCAATCGGCATGCCCGACCGGCAGGATTCTCGAATGCCATCAAGCGTTGATTTCTGTACACCGATAGCCCAACAAAATTCCTCAAAATCCATCGGACGCATAGCCTTTTCAATGACCGAACCAACCGGATAAGATCGAACACCCTTGAATTCGGTTCCGAGCATAGATCCCGAGAACACATAATCAAAACGACCATCAGCAATCAGGAACTTGATCATGGTCATGATGTCCGGCGATTCCTGAATCTCATCAATAAAGATCAACGTGTTACCAGATGAAAGCGGCGACGACGAAAACAGCGTCAGACGGCTGATGAATTCCCGCACATCACTCGCTGAAGCCAACGCGCGAGCAGCCTGTTTATTGTCGTATAAATTAATTTCGAGATACTGACGGTATTCGCGCTTAGCAAACTCGCGCACGGCGTAGCTTTTACCTATCTGACGAGCTCCAGTCAACAAGAGTGCTTTATCGTTGTTCTCTCGTTTCCAAGCCAAGAGCTCATCTGAAATCTTGCGTTTCAGCATAGCCACTCCTTATGCATTCGTTATGTGAATACCATTCTACGGCATAAATGCACAAAAATGCATAGTTGTAAACGCTCTTTTTGCACGAAAAAACCAAATTCAAAAAGACGTTTTTGCACAGAATGCCGAAATATGAATCATAAGGCAATCATGAGGCAATACATAGCGCCGCAGCACGAACACTGTAGGGTAGTGTCCTGCGACATACTGCACTGCACCCATTCCTAAAGAGACAGACGCAGTGCATCGACCTCACAACTCAGACATTCCCGGCAACAATCACTCGTCGCGCTTGTTGTTGCGGGCGATATTGCGCGGATTCTTCGGGTCGTCGGACTTAAATTCCTCAACCTTTTTCACGTCGAAGAATTTGCTCAACTCGTCAACACTCATCGCCTCAGCCGTGCCGAGCGACTCGTCATCCATTGAGTACTCGTCATCATCGGGGTCAACCTGCGGCGGCACAGACACCGGTGACGCCGAAGACGCAACTGTGCCCCCCGAATCCTGACCGCTCCCGTAGCCGCCCGGCGAACCAGCAGCCGCCTGCCCCGCCCACGGATCGTCATCATCCGGCGGAGCGACATCCGGCAACGGGATAGACTGATCCCACGGGTCAGCAGGCACACTGCCAGTCCGGCCCGTCACAGTACCGACACCAGACTGCCCCGCAGCAGAACCGGTTCCACTCGCAGCGTTTCCAACAGCAGCCGACGTCCCCGGCTGACCGCCCGTTTCGTCCGCACGACCGCTGTCCCCTACCGCAGGTTGCGCCCACGGATCGGTATCGTCACTCAAATCAGGAACGGCGACATGCTTGTGATGATGCTCGGCTTGCGGATGTCGGTTCGCGTCGGCCGGACCGCGAGACGTTACGCTCAGCGGGCGGACAGTACCGTCAGGCTGAGCCCACGGATCGTCGGCCGCAGTACCGGCCGCAGCGTCAGTCACCGCATTGACCGCGGCACCGGCCGTGTCACTGGTTCCAGCGCCGACCGCGGATTGCGGCGCCGGCTGAGCCCAGGGGTCAGCATTACCCGCCGCGTTACTATCAGCTAGACGGTCGCGGCTGCTGTTATCTGCAGTATCAACCCGCGTTGGCTCACTTCGATCAGTGCCGCCGACTCCAGTACCGCCGGCTCGATGAGCCTCGTCGTCATCCGCCGATCGCACGCCGTCATCTGCCGGCGACTCACTTTCGCGCTCCCCAGACGCCGTTCCGCTCGCAGCTTCGGACGACGTTTTCGCGACAGCGGCTTGCAGACTCTCCTGCAACAGCTGCGCCTTGATTTTCTGCTGCTGATCTTGCGGCAACTTGCTGAACGGCGGCGCGACGCTACCGTCCGCCATCTTGTTGGTTGGCGCAATCGCAACGTTCTCACCGAACATATGTCGGACTTCGTTGCGCAAAATAGACACGACGTTCGTAGTACCGTCGACTGCCTCGTCGGCCACGGCGAGCGCAAACGCGTACTTACTCAACGATTTGTCGAACTTGAGCCACAGCCGCATGCGACCTTGATGAGCTTGGTCGGCGGCGAGTAGGATCTTCGGGATGCGAGTGCGATTGACGTACCGTTGCACGCCGATCGGTAACGTTGCGATTAGGGCGTCCCACTTTTGGTCGGGGGTACGATTATCTTCTTCCGCAGCGTGCGACGCAGGAGTCACGCCAGCGAGTTGAGCCGGTACCGCGTGCTCACCAGCAGACTCATTGCGCGTGTCGGCACCAGCATCGTGCAGTTGAGGATAACTTGCAGATGCCGCTGTTCGCGCATCAGTTACGCTTACAGATGCGTCCGAGTTGTGGTTCATATTGTGGACATCGCTCAAGGAAGCCGACTCTGCTGACGATCCAACAGTATGAGTCTGATTGCGGGCTGCACCAGCGAATCCCGTTGTACGCGGGGCCTCGCCAGTCGCCGCAGCTGGCTGCTGATTACGCGCCGCACCAGCGAATCCAGTGCGAGTCGTCGCCCCAGCGGACGCTGGCCGCGAGGCAACGCCAGCAGCCACGCCGCCATCCGCACGATCGTCGTGCGCCGCACTTGGCAACGCATCCTCGCGCCCGGCGAGCAGCCGCGCGGCGAGCAACTCCAGTCGCATGCGCGGCGAAATCGCACCAGTCATCGACCCTAACGTCGTGTTGATCGTGTCAGCCATCGACGTCAACGTCGTCAATCCGAGCGCGCCAGCTTGCCGCTGTAAATCAGCCATACTCTCACCTTCGGCAGCATCCGACATCACAGTTTCCGCGCGCTGACCAGCCAACGTGAGCACCAGCAGATCACGCACGCGCGCAAGCAAATCCTCCACAAACCGGCGCGGGTCGAATCCGCCGACTACGACCTTCTGAATCACGCCGTACAGCGCCTCGCCGTCGCGGTCAATCACCGCATCAATCGCCTCACCGATCAACGCTTCCGGTGTAAATCCAAGCAAAGCAACCGCGGAATCATGCGAAATCACGCCGTCCACGGAACCGACCATCAGCTGATCGAGCACCGACAGCGTGTCACGCACCGAGCCACCGCCCGCGCGCATCGCGAGTTTGAGCACGCCAGGCTCGGGTTTGATCGACTCCTTCTCACAGATCGTCTCAAGATACGGACCCATGATCTCAGCTGGAACCAGACGGAACGGATAGTGATGCGTACGCGAGCGGATCGTGCCGATCACCTTGTCCGGCTCGGTCGTCGCGAAAATGAACATGACATGTTCCGGCGGCTCCTCGACGATTTTCAGCAGCGCATTGAAGCCCTGCTGCGTGACCATGTGCGCTTCGTCGAGAATGAAAATCTTGTATCGGTCGCGGGCGGGTGCAAATCCGGCACGCTCACGCAACTCGCGCGCATCGTCCACGCCGTTGTGACTCGCCGCGTCGATCTCGACCACGTCGATCGAGCCGGGACCGCCGGTCGCGAGGTCGCGGCAAGAATCGCACTCGCCGCACGGATGCGAAGTTGGGCCCTTCGCGCAGTTAATGCAGCGGGCGAGGATGCGCGCAGAACTGGTTTTGCCGCAGCCGCGCGGACCGGAAAACAGGTAGGCATGGGTGAGCTTGCCCGCGTCGAGCGCGCGCATCAGCGGGATCGTAACCTGATCCTGCCCGATGACTCCGTCGAAGGTGTCCGGTCGATAACGTCGATACAGTGCAAGTGCCATGCACTCCAACCTACCGCAAGACGGCGAGGCGCGCTGACCGGCGCGGCGGATTGCTGCTGTTATTATTCGGTCACGTCACGCGATGGAATTGACCCGTTTCAATCCATCGCGTGACCCACGTATACCCGATATGTAGCGCACGAGATGGCAAAACGGCTAATTATTCCATCCCATGATAAAGGCAATACTCATGCGCTGGAATTGACTCGTTTCAATCCATCGCGTGACCTCAATTCCGCTATTTTTCAACGCGCACGAAATGGAAAAACTCGGGCTTTGTACCATCCCGTGAACAAGCCCACAATCACAAGATGGCAAAACCACGTGTATTTCCATCCCATGACCTATACCCGCAGTCACGCGATAGCAAAAAACACTCAATTTCCTATCCCGTGACACACAACGACCCGTATGATCACCCACTTTGTGACATTCCGGCGGAAGATACTCCAATCCCGCCGAAATATCACAAAAACCGCTCCCAAAACGTGACATTCCGGCGGAAACCCCTAGCCCATCCGCCGGAATATCACAAAAACAGGGTCCTAAACGTGATATTCCGGCGGAAGTACCTAAGTCCTCCGCCGAAATATCACATTCATGAACTTTCCTCAATCAGCCATGCTATTCATCCCGGCGCCAGCGGCTGGTGACGACGCCAGCGATGCCTACAGCGGCGCACATCATGGCGAGTACTATGGCCGGAACCACATCGGCACCAGTATTCGCAGTACTCCCCGGCCCCGGCTTCACCCCCGGCCCCGGCGTCACCCCCGGCTCATCCGGCACGCCAGCATCAGCGAACTTCGGCTCCACAGTCACATCGAACGTCCCAAACGACACAGCATCCTCCGTATCGGGTACCGACACTAGGAACGGATCACAAGTGTAGCGCGTGTTCGCATCAGCCACCGCCACGCGAGACACCAGATAGACGCCAGCGGCAAGATCGGCGAACTGCACACGGCCACGCGCATCGGTGACGCCCCGCTCAACATATAGCCCACGGTCTGCAGCGAGCGCATCCATGCGTTTGGCGGCAGCGTTGAGCGCGGACGAGGTCAGCCCATCCCAATCATCGATGAATCGGGCGAAATCAGGTAGCGTGTGGAAAGCGGATGGCTTGCCGTCCGGGTCGAGCGTGGCGGAAGCGACCCGCACGATGGCGTAGCTGTCGCCGGCGAGCGCACGCTTATCGTCGGCGTCACGATCCCAGACGGCATCGATGGTGAGGGAACCGATCGGCTGGTCAGCGTCGGCCGCGAATGCCTGCGGCACGGCCAGCGACATCACACAGACAGCGACGCACATGACCGCGCACAAGACGATCACCATGAAAGACCGACGCCGTGGGACGGACAGGAGCGCCGAGGAAAGGATGCCCATATGGGCCGCGCTGTGTCCATGATCGCGATCGTCTTGACGCGTGTCCGCACGCATGTCCGCATGCGTGTGCGCACGCATGCCGTGACGCATGTCCTCACGCATGTCTGCCATGAGATGTCCTTCCTCGTGGTTCGTGTCCTTGTGCGCTCCCGTTCCCCCGCTGCAAGCGTTCGCGTCGTCGCCATATGCCCCATCCGATCAGCAGTGCGATCAGCGCAAGCGACGGCAGCAGGTACTGCAGCGGAATGTCCACATGGAACGTGGGCTTGGCAGCGTCCTCATCGGTTTCGGGCACGTAGGGCACGCGATGGGCGCGTACCAGCAGCCGGTGCGTGTTTACCGCATAGGGGGTGCATGTGATGAGCGTCACCTGATCCTTGCCAGATTCGATGGCGAGCTCTTTCGTGTCGGTCGGCAGAACCGTGACGATATTGTCAACTTGGTACGCGTAGGTATCTTTGAGGATTTTCAGATAGAACTTGTCGCCGACCTGCATCAGGTTGAGGTCGGTGAACAGCTTCGCGGTGGGCAGTCCCCGATGTCCAGAGAGAGCCGCGTGCGTGGACGCGCCGCCCACCGGCAGCGAGGTCTGTTCGAGATGCCCGACGCCGACCTGCAGTACCTCTTCGGCAGTACCGTGGTAGATCGGCATGGTTTCCTTGAGCCGCGGCACGGTGAGGTAGCCCATCATGCCGTCGCCGTTCACGTTGAGCAACTTCATGTACTCGTCGTTGGTTGATTCGGTATCGACTGCTCCGGCAAGTGCGTCGGTCAGTCCGGAACTTTCCGCGGCGAGCCGTTCGTTGTACGCGTGAGCGGCGGCGAGTATCTGCTGATACTGTTCGTCGGAGAGCGCGTTGACGGCGTTGTCGTAGTTACCGACGACGCGTGACGCGTTTTTCATGATGAGGAAGTTGCTAATCGTCGGATAGAACAGCACGAGCAGTCCTATCGCGATGACCAATAGCGGCATAAGGCCGCGCAACTTCCTCGCCATGAATCTCCTTGCTAACAGTCAGCTACTTGTTCGGCGGAGCAAGCAGCAATCGGCGTCCGATGCAATACCACCGGCAAGCCGATGGTCACTGATTTACTTGGCGGTCTTGCGGTTCGACTTAACGTACCAAGCCGTACCGAGCGCCACGATCAGCACGCCGAACACGGTGAACAGGATCGTACCCATGCCACCGGTGGAGGGGAGGGTGAGATTGCTCTTGTTGACGTTGAGCACAGGAACGACCGGGTGTTCGCCAGTACCCTTGTTGTTGTCGCCGTACGAGATCTCCCACGAGGTCAGCTTACCGGTGTGAGTATCGTCCGTCTGCCCCTGATCGTTAACATCATAGGTTGCCTTGATCTCAACCTTGACCAGATCTGCCAACTTGTTGTAGCCATCCGGAGCTGCGGTTTCCTCGATCCAGTAGATGCCGGCAGCCAGGCCGGAGACAACAATGCGGCCGTATGCCGGAGTGGTCATGGTATCAACCAGTCCCTGAGCCTGCTGATTCGCATCGTACTTAGCAGTGGTAGCCGCGCTGCCCGTACCCGCAGTAACGTTGAACTTTAACGCGGTAGCGGTAGTAGTATCCGGCTTGCTGTCAGACTTGTAGATCTTGAACGTGGCACCACCGAGTCGCTCAGAAGACTCGTTGTAGATACGTCCGGTGTACTTGTCGAGAGTGAACTCGAAGGTGTGCACCTTGACTTCGGTCGGCACAGAAGTACCAGTCTGATTGCTCGTCGGGTCGTTGCTGTATTCGATCTGTGCGGAGTTGGCGTTACCGGTGGTACCAGTCACGGCGTCAGCGTTGATCTTGGCGGAATATTCGACGGTGATGGTCTTGCCGGCAGCTTCCGGATGCTTGTTCTGAATGTCGATCATCGCAACAGTGATGGTAGTGGTGCCATCGGTATTCTTTGTTGCGGTCGCGGTGTAATCCGTATCCTTGTCCAGAGCATTTCCGTTGTTGATCTTAACGGTCGGAGCGAAGTTGGTAAGGCCCGTAACAGTGTCATCCGCCGCATTCGGCACGAGGTCGAGGCCCTTGGACAGCGTATCGTGGAACGTGAAGACATAGCCTTCGGTGTAGTCCATCATGTCTCCGGCAACAGTGGAAGACAGCTTGTAGCTCACCGTATCGCCGATGTTCTTGTCTTCTGCTGTCTTGTCGTCCACAGTCTTGTCGATGGTCGGGAACTCGTGCTTGAGCTGGATAGACACGTTCTTCTCGGCATCAGTAAGCGTTACGAGTAGTGCATGGTAGGACTGATCAACCGTATTGGCAGACTGTCCCGCATCCGGAGCGATGAGGTAATAGCCGAGGCCGAGCTGCTCGAACACGTAGGTCTTCTTATTCGTGGCATTCGAGCTGGTCTTAGTAGCATCGATGGCCTTATCGGCAGCCCACTTCTGTGCCACATTGGCGAAGTTGGCAAGCTCAGTTTCGCTCAAGCCCTGAATGTACTTCACGGCTTTATCCGACAACGCATTGCTCGTATCCGTGTCGGTTTCGGTGAACTTCGTACCAGCAGCACCGTCCTCAGCGCTGGTGAAGAACGACTGCCATTCGTTCTTCAGCGTGTAGCTGACATTTGTCTTAGTACCGTCAGTGGTATCCGAATCTGCATTCGCCCCGACAGTGGCACTGAACATCTGGTACAGCTTCAACTCACCCGTAAATCCCTTGACGGTATTCACGGTGATGGTGCCGGTATCAGCCGCAAGAGCGGTGGTGGCACCGAGCCCGGCGAAGCCGAGCATTGTCGCGATGGCGATGATCACCGCGGCGATTTTCTTGATCAGTGATTGCATCACTGTTCCTTTCTCCTATAGTTGAACGAGTTTCCGGACGGTACCGGCACAACGTTCGCCATATTGGTTGCCCGCCGCCAAAGCGACGGAAAATCTTGTGGGTTATCGAAGGGGCTCATGCCGATGACAAGCATCGTCGCTCCTCGGGTTAGGGGTCATCGATCACACAGCGATTTATGCTCCGGCATGACGACCTCGCTTTCTGCGCGCACCGCCAGCATTGCTATCGCGCAAGTACCATATGGTGCCAAGACTGAGGATGAGCACGGCGATCGCCACAATCCACGCGGTTCCCGTACCGCCCGTATTGGGCAGGCTGGGTACCGAGTTCGTAACCGTCGCCACGTATTCCTTGTTGTCGTACGAGACATTCACGGTGTATCCAGCCTCGGTGGGCGTCCTGTCGTAATCCTTCTCGTGAGCTGCGTCCTTCGGATACGTCATCGCGATTTCTGCGACGGTGTACGTGTAGTAACGCACGACATCCTCACCGTTCGCACCGGAACCCGTATCGACGAACGCGACCGGCAGTCCGCTGATCTTCTTGCGCCACGTATCGGACCAGAGTGCACCGTCGGACGCATCCAAGGTCACAGTCCACGGATTGCCCTGGTTGGTTGGTGTACAGTCATCAGCCAAGCAAGTAATCTTCTCCGGCGTAACCGTTTCGCCGTTCGCATCCGTATACGTCGCCGTGATCTGCAGTGTGATCGACTGCGGCCGCGCAAGACCGGAACCGGCGTCTTTCCACACTTTCTGCAACGTCAGATCAACCGTCCGGCAACCGTCCAAGCCGCACGGGTCCTGACCGTCGTCCGGTTCGGGGGTGAGTCCACCGTTGTTGTCGCTCACCGCAACCCCCAGCATGAGATCAGCCTGAGCGGCGGACACGTACACGCCGAGCGGCGCGGACTCGTTCGCCACTCCCCCAGCCGAGGAACCAGTGTTCGAACCGCTCACGTTGTTGGCCATCACCGCGTCCTTGTAATCAGCAAACTGCTGGATATCAGGGGTCGTGTACTGATCGGTGGTACCCGGCACGAGACTGCGCGCCAGATGAGCTACGTCGTAACGGTTCAGATTCAGCTTGAGTACGCCTGCGGTATCGCTCGCCGTACCGTCAGCCTTTGCGGCATTATCCATATGCGAGCCATACGTGAACTGCTTGCGCGCGGCCGTCAACGCATACGACCAAGTCTCCGGCACGTCACGGTAAATGTGGTACGTGTTCCCGTTACCTTCGATCTTCTGCACGCTGTTGAAGTCATAAACAGTCTTCAATTTCGTAACGCCACTGAACGGACCAACCAAACCGCTTGCACCGCGGATCGTGTCCGCGTAGGTCATGTCGTCATGCTCGAGCAGACCCTCATGATTCAGACCGACGAAACCTCCCGCAATACCGGTTGTGAGATTCGAGGTACCGTCGGAATCCTGCGTTGCTCCCCCGCCGAACACGTCGTATCCGTCGGCGATGCCCTGCACTGCGGAATACGTGGCCTTCGTCCGATTCGCTTTGATTAATTCAACGGTGAGATTGGAACGAAGCTGATCTTCGTCCACACCTTGATTAGTACATGGCAGTTTGATGGTCGAGTCACCGATGGTGATAATCGCCACGTCGGTCTGCTGCTGGTTCTCAGCGTCTGCCTTTGACAGTCCGACACCGATTTTCAATCCGAACAGGTTGACATAGAGCACATTGCCTTCAGCCAACACTTTGAGATCAAACACGTCTTTGATACCGGGGAACCATGCTCCGATATCGATCACGCCGAGGCTTTCCAATTTGTCAAGGTATAGCAGTTTAACCAGTGCGTTGACGACTTTGAGGATCACATCAAGCAATACCGAACTGACCTGAGCATCAACCAAATACGCCATCGTCGTTTCACCGACGAAACCGCCAGCAACCTCTCCGCTGGACACCTTCTTGAGTCCGGTGACAGTCGACCGACTCACACGAGCAAGGTCGGCGTATCCGGCGAAACCTCCGGCGACCTCGCGTCCAGTCGCTGCATCGGTGCCGGCTTGATAGTTTTCACCTTGATGGGAAACGGTCACGGTGAAGCCGCTCGCAATGCCCTGCACCGATGAATCGTCCACATGCGAGCCCCAAATGTCGAGCACGCCGGCGGTCGCGCCAAGCAGCTGGCTGACTTGTGCATTATCGACGTCTAGTGTGCCGGCTTTGCCGAGATGTCCGATGAAGCCGCCGGCATAGTTGATGCCGTTGACGCTGTTGAGGTTCGTTACGGTTCCGTAGTCGACCGTGCCGTTAATGAGTCCGCCGCCGAAGCCTCCGGCCGCGCCGGTGTATCGCTTCGAGTCAAGGATGCCTTGCTGGCTCGCATCGTGGGCTTTGATTTGAATGCCATCAGCAACACCGACCACATTCGCGTGGTAAATGTAGGTGCGGAAGGCGTCAAGCGCACTAATGTTACCGGCCTTGATCAGTTTGAGGAGCAGGTTGGCGCTTTGGTCGGAACCGTCCGTACCATCGGTACCGGCCACAGACGCAACCGACGTCACATCAGCTTGACCGAAGAAGCCGCCTGCATACTGGCCGCCTTCCACGCCGCGCAGACCGCTTACGGTCAACGTGTCAGTACCATCCGTAGCAGTGCCGCCCTTTTCGGTGCCGGCTACGACGGCCTTCATAGAGCCAGCAAAACCGCCAGCTGCACGCGCATACCGAGTTGTGACCTTGCCGTCGGTGCCGGTCACACTGTACGCGCCTTCCACGGTGAAACCCCAAGTGGCGGCGGACTGCTCGTCCGTCACGGACGCGACTATTGCTCCCCGAACGGTGGATACGGTGGCTTGCACGACTTGCGCAAGATCGGATGGCGTGGAGATCAACGCATTAAGCAGCTTCTGCAATATGCCTTCAGATACGTTCGTGTTCACTTCCGCCACACCAGCCGCGGTGATCAGGCCGGCATAACCGCCGATCGCGTTTGTACCCTTCACACGGCGAAGGTTCGTCACGTTGCAGCCGGTCGCCGTATAGCCCTCATGCGTGGAACCGATAGTCCAACGGTCGCCGGACTCGTCCGCATCAGCGAACGTGGCATCGCCCCAAATCTGCGCGCCGGAAGCATAACCGACATAGCCGCCCGCAAAACCGTTCGTATGAGTCAGATCGATACCGGTCGCCTCGACGGTCATGCCGCGACGGTAGCCAATCACAGACGAGCTTTTTACCACAGGAACGAACACGCTCAGCGCACTAACCAGTTTGCTCAGGTTGGCTTTGATAAAGCCCAGCACGTCGATGGTGCCGAATTGCGCAGCACCTCCGGCCTCCATCGAACCCGCGAAACCACCAGCCGCCCGCATGGCCTTGACCTGCTTGGTGTCCTGCGCCTGACCGTTGGTCACAGTGCCAGCGCGCATCAGACCGACGTAGCCGCCGGCGACGCCACCCTCGGAAGCGTTCGCGTTCTGATCGTAGGATGTACGACCTGCGACCACATTTGTACCGTAAATATACATGTCAATGGCTTTATTCAGCTCATCTTGATTCGTGATAGTGCCGGCATTCTTGAGCAGTTCAGCGAATTCCTTGCCGTAACCGCCGTAGATGCCGACCGCCGAAGCCCACTTCTGCCATGTCGCAAAGTCGAGATTACGCAGCGGCCCGGTGACCTGCGTGTTCTCCTCGGTCGGGTAGGTCACGCCGAGTGCGCCGAGCAGATTACCAACCTCGATCAGTCCGAACAACAGGCTGAGACTACCGGTTTCAGCGGTATCGGCAGGTTCCATAAAACCGGTAAAGCCACCGGCAAATTCCGCACCATACACCGAGAGAATACGTGCGGCGAACGCAGTATGCTGTGGGCCGCTGTAATGGTTGTTCGCGTCATTCTCGCTCTTCCACGGCGCATTGTTCTTACCCCAAATATGGCCGCCTTCGTTATGACCCACATAACCGCCGGCCATACCGCGCAATGCGACCGAATCCGAAGCAGCTTGCGCGCGCACAACACCGCCGCATGGTATTGCGTCGGTGGACGAATTGCGAATCGTAGGTACAAAGTCTTGCAACAGCGATGCAAATGTGCCGCCAGTATTAACCAGACCGCTCAAGATCGACGCATCATCGCCGAGCACGCTTGCCGCATCACCGGGTGCGATGCCACCGGCATAACCACCGGACGTAATCTGGCCGATGATGTATGCGAAATTATGTGCGTTGGCGTCTTGAATATGCCCGCCTTGAATCCGCCCCGCGAATCCACCCGCTTGACCAATCGGGTTTTTGGCGCTGCCTTCGGTAGCGATGGCATCGCCGATAGCCGTGTTCTTTTCATCAGTGGCACTGGCAAGTACCGCATAGCCCAGCGTATCGCCGGTTACGTCGGAATGCTCGATCGTGGAGACCACAACCGACAGCACGCTGGTCACATCGGTGAGTTTGATGCCGTTACCGAGCAGTTTGAGTCCCTGCCCAACTGATGCGGCGGAACCGATATCCATAAACCCGATGTAGCCGCCGGCATAGCGCTTTGCGGTAATGGCATACTTGCTTTTCGCCCCATCGAAATATGGATAGCCGTTCACGCCCTCACGCTGTGAAGGCTCGGTGACTTTGGTGTAGCGCAATTGCGTCACATCGGAATGGGATACTTGCACGCCGGAACCGTAGCCAATGTAGCCGCCGGCGGAACCGGAACGGGAATCGGCATCATCAAGCCGATTCGCCACGACCAACAGTCCCGGATGATCCGGGCTCGTTGTCTTGTTGCCGCTCGTGGTTTCCACCGTGGTGGAGTCAGAGCGCACGCCAGCATAGGAGATGAACGGCACATAGCCTTGCACAACTTGCACCAGATTGGTCAAATCCACCGTGCCGAGTTTGCCGAGCAGGCTGATGCCACCATTGCCCGCCGATGCGAGCGCGCCGGAAACGACCTTACCGCCGAAACCGCCCGCATAGGCGCCGCCGGTCACATGGTCGATGTTGATAACGGCCGCGTAGCCGTTTGCTGTGACACGCGTCTTAATACTGGCAAGAGTTGGGTCATCTTTCAAATCACTATCGGAAAACTGGTTGATTTTGCCGCTTTGGAAGTCGCCTGCGAAACCGCCCGCTACGTCGGCTTCAACATAACCACCATTGACATAGCTGACCGTCGTATCCCGATAGTTGGGGATCAAATAGGGCACAGCGCCCAGCAGATCATTGACGGACAACAAGCCGCCTTTAATCCACTCGTCCAGCACGCTGGAATCTGCTGCATTATCGGCAACGTCGGCGAGACCGCCGGTGGTGGAGTAACCGACGAATCCGCCGGCCAAACCGTCCGAGGTGGTTTTGTCGGCGGTGACCGATCGCAGATTAGTTACATGCGCGTCAACCGTCTTGGTCGAGTTCGCCTGACCATAAAAACCGCCGACCGTGTAGACGTTAGTCTCGCCGGCGGTATTCGCGCCGGTCGCAGCCACGGTGAACCCGATGGCTATACCGGCGACGGTAGCGTCGCGCACCTCGACCGACGAATATTGAGCAACGGAAAGCAACCCCGAGACTTTGATCAAGCCGAGCACGTTAAGGCCAGTCGCACCGACCGCATCACCCGGGCCGGTCATGCCGATGAAACCGCCAGCCTCACCTTTAGCTGTGACGTTGGCAATCTGTGCGATGCTCACGTTCGTAATGTCGCCGCCGGTGGCACATCCGATGGCGCCGCCTGCGTAATACCCATCCGCAATGACCACCAGTTTCGCGGTATTGTTGACCGCGGCATTGTTGGCCATATTGTTAACGGTAACATTGCTGACCGTAAAGGCGGAGAACTGATTCACCTTTTTCAGCACGGTGAGATCGCCGATGGAAAGCACATTGTTCAAAAGCCCGGCGACCATAACCGGCTGAAGGTTGCCCGCAATGCCACCGGCATATGAATCACCGGCCTTGACCGAATCCAATTGCGTGATCACCGTGGTCTGTTGCTTCGGGTAAGCGCGCTTCGGATGTAGAGCACTGTCATATTCCCAGAACGTAAGGTTGTTGAGATTGCCCTCACTGGAATCATCGATTACCGTGCCGGAACCGACGCCGACCATACCGCCGGCGTAATCGCCGTCAGAGGTGATCTTCATCGCGGCATTCATCGTCGTGCCAAGAATCGCGGACGGTTTCACGCCTGCAATGGACAACAGTTCGCCCGCATTGCTGCCGCTGCCATCGCTCAGCAATTTCGTAATGGCTTTGGTGAGCTGCTTGACCAGCGACGTGTTCGTCGTATCATCGGTGCCGAGTTCCAATCCCCAGCCGACCGAGGCGAAGCCGGTGAAGCCGCCGGCATGCGATGCGGTGGCGGTAACGGTCGCGATGCCTGACACAGTGTCATTGATCGCATAGGCGTTCGCCATCGCGCCGGAGAATCCGCCCGCGTAGTTCGCGGCGGTCACGGTGACACCGCCTTGCGCGTCAAGCGTGCTTGATTCGATGAGGCTTTGCGGACGCAGCGCAGACATCAAATCGACGCCAAGCGAGTTGACAAGACCTCCCACATTGCCGTTGCGGCTGACGCCGGCGAATCCGCCCGCATATTGGGATGCCTTCACGGTAAACGCGTTCGCACTGGTCACCGACGAATTCTCGATGATCGTGCCGATCTGCACACCGACGAAGCCGCCGGACTGGTTCTTGGCGTCACTGCCGATAACCGTATCCGTCTTGAATCCGTTCACATGTGAATCGGAGATGACCGGGTTGTAGTAGCCGACCGGAATCAAAGCATTTAGTCCGAGCGTGCCATCCAGCAGCCATTCAACCAGATCACCCAAACCGAGGAACGGAATAACCCCGAGAATTTTCGCGAGCACATTCGTTAGCGTTCCTACAATATCGGAGACGGCATCATATCGAGTGGCGCCTTCAACATACCCTGCAAAACCGCCTGTCATATTCGCTACGCTGGAGACCGTGACATCCTCTACTTCGCACCCGGCGACGCGTACATCGCCATATATGCGGCCGGCGAACGCGCCCGTAGCGAGATTCGACGGATTAATCTTGTGCAACGTCAACAGATCAGCAAGTTTTAAATCAATGTCAAGCGCACCCAAAGTCAGCAATTTCAATGCGGCGATCAGCGCATCGAGCAGCATCCCCACGGCTGTGGTCAATGCTCCCAATAGCGTTGTCGGTATGTAGGATTCTGTGGCCTGATTCGTTACCGACACGTCACTGAGTTTGAGATTGGCAACGGTGGCCGTACCCGCGCTGCCAAGACTACTGCCGGTAAGGCTTGACTTGCTCATAATGGACGCAAAAAAGCCGACGCCCTGCTGCACGCTCACATCGAGTTGCGGTCCGGGCTGACTGACGACGATATGAGAGATGACCGGTTTAGCGGTTCCGTCTACTACACCTGTGCCAGCGGTATCAATCGCACTCCGCAATGTACCGGCAACGCTACTGTTCGTGCTCACCGCGCCGAGCATCGTGCCAGAGAACATGAGCGGCGTCCAGTTGGTGTTGGTGGGGTCGGCAGCGTTCGAGCTCAGGTCGATGTCGCGGAAGATGATGTAGTTCGCGTCCGCGGAGTAGGTCTGGCCGGTATTGGCCGAGCTGGCACTGACTTTGTTGCCGTCGTCGTCGAGCGTGGTGTAGTGGTATTTGTAGTCGTTCACACTGAGCGCGCTACACACCAGCAACGAGGAATCATGGTCTCCGTCGGCGGCCTGATCGCGCAATGTCGACGTTTCATCGAGATCGGCATCACCCACGTATTCCTGCGTTGTTACATGGTCGATATCAACCCATCCATACGTTGGAATTCCCAGCAAAATACCGGTCTGCCGACATTGTGCCGTCTCGGTTTTCCAGATCGGGCGCACCACCTTCTTGTCCGAACCGATGGCGCGCAGCTGCTGTTCGTTGCCGATCAGAATGTACGTCTTGCCGTTGATTTCCTTGGTGACTTGGCCTTCAAAATCGCGGCCGCCGAGCGTCGTCGTGCCGACGGTGACCTGAGGCTGAGATTCGGTGGATGATGAATCAGCGGACGTTGAATCCGTCGCATCCGCGGTGCCAGAATCAGCGGAATCTGATGAGGAATCATCCACTGTTTCCGTGTCATAGGCGGGCGATGAATCAGTGCGCAGCGTGGTCAGCGTCGCCGACTGTGTCGCAGCCACGATAGTGGGGTCGGTCACAATAGTGCCATTCGAGACGACGGTGACGCCGGTGTCATCGCTCGAACCGACTGCGGAGATCGATGCGGCGCCGATGTTCCACGGATCAGCGAGGCCGCGTGCATCGGCGGCAGGGGTCATGACCACGGTCATGACGACGGCAAGTATGGCGGCCATCGCGCGTCGCCAATCCATGATGACACGAGCATGATACGGTCTGCGCATGCGGAAGCCGCTGGTCAGCGGATTACTCGACATACGTCGGCGCATATGGCCCCCTATACTACTCTGGGTCATCACTCCTGTCGTTACCGATCACGCGTCTTTCTTATCAAGCCGATTAATCGGTGTAAAAACTTCTACACCCCCCCCCAGGACAGCTTTTTCTTGGTAAATTCATCCGTTTTGTAAAAGTCCCATGATCGTAGGCAACACGCCGATTTACTGACGTCACCAGTGTCACAATAAAGAAAACGCTTTCCACACTGCGGGAGTGTGGTTGCCCCCTATAATCCACCCGCTGGGCGGATTATAGCCGTTCAATTCCGGGGTCTCGCTGCGCCATCGTTGCCGATGCGAGTCCCCCGCAAACGCCGGGCCACCGCGGCTCCTCAGCACACGCATATATATCCTTACATCACTTTACGCACCACTGCCTGAACCGCATCGGCGGCAACACACGCATCTATATCCGCCAAACCAACGGGAGCAACGGCGTTCCACCATCCCCAACCCATCCATCGCACCCATCCAACCCTCAAAATGTGACATTCCGGCGGAAGATACTCCAATCCCGCCGAAATATCACAAAAACCGCCCCCAAAACGTGACATTCCGGCGGAAACCCCTAGCCCATCCGCCGCAATATCACATTTAAGACCCTGTTTGCGTGACAATCCGGCGGAAGTACCTAAGTCCTCCGCCGAAATATCACATTCACAAACCTTTCTCACCCCCATGTTACCTATCCTCTGTTCTCAGCTTTTAGCAGATACATAAATACACAAATTTACGATTATGGCAATTGCAACTTTATGATTATGGTAATTTCTACTTTACGATTATGGTAAAATAAGGCATCATGGCATTACCGATCATCCCACGCATCCTTCTTTCGCGATTACAGCAGACTGCAACATGGTTTCCTATCGTGTCGCTTACCGGCCCAAGACAAAGCGGCAAATCAACGCTTGTACGAGAAGCATTCCCCGACTATCGATATGTCAATCTCGAAGATAGACAGACAAGAACAGAAGCTCTGGAAGATCCCGTAGGTTTCATCCGCAACAAACCAAATCATCTAATTATCGACGAGGCACAGTACGCGCCAGACTTATTCTCCATGATCCAAGTCGTATCCGATGAACGCAATGAACCAGGACAATATATTCTGTCAGGCTCACAGAATTTCCTGCTACTCAAGCAGATCAGACAATCATTAGCGGGACGCGTTGGCTTGCTCAAACTCTTACCGCTTTCCTATCGCGAGATCACGGAAGCGTCCGAGTCCGAACAGCTCTCAACAGACGAATTCATGTTCTCCGGAGGATTCCCGCGCATGATCACATCCGGCATACCACACGATATATTCTTCCGTAGTTATATCGACACATACGTTGAACGTGACGTGGCAGGCTATCTTGATGTGCGTAATACCAGCGCATTCCGCACGTTCTTGGAACTATGCGCGCTAAACGCTGGCAATCTTGCCAACTACACAAATCTTGCCAACGATACTGGCGTGAGCGTTCCCACTGTCCGATCATGGATGTCGATTCTCGAATCAAGCTACGTAATCTTTACGCTCAACCCTTACTACACGAATGCGCGCAAACGTCTCACCAAGACACCGAAACTCTACTTCCACGACACCGGACTCCTCTGCCATCTGCTTGGACTCACCAGTCTGAACGACCTACTCGAATCAGAATATTTAGGCATGGTATTCGAGAACCTTATCGTGGCAGAAACGTTGAAATCGCAATACAACGCCGACCGAGAGCCACGGCTCTACTTCTACCGCGACGACAGCAAAATCGAGGTCGATCTCCTTGATTTCACCGATCGACACAGTCCCATCATGGCTGAAATCAAATCCGGACAGACCTACCATGACCGCTATGCCAAGCAATTACTCTCCATCGGTCAACAGCTCGGCATATCCACGGAACACTTATATGTAGTATCTCGAGTTGCGAACAGCTACCGACACGGAAATGTCAACGTCAGCAATACGAACAACTGGCTCCTGCGTTAGTTCGGATGCAA
The DNA here is from genome assembly GCF_002259755.1 of Bifidobacterium hapali. Classification (GTDB taxonomy): domain Bacteria; phylum Actinomycetota; class Actinomycetes; order Actinomycetales; family Bifidobacteriaceae; genus Bifidobacterium; species Bifidobacterium hapali. The sequence goes on along the minus strand of NZ_MWWY01000014.1, from coordinate 21,769 downwards.
GAAACGTTGCGATCTGTGTCACTAATTGATAGCCGATTGGATTACTATTCACAGAATCTGTGAAATGGTACAGGATAATGCGCTTGCGCTTCCACTACAAGCCGGATACAAGAAGCATTGTGGGTGGGGACTGTTAGGTGGGGACTGTTCATGAAACCCTCTGATTACGAGGTTTGATGAACAGTCCATGCCCGCACTTTCCTGCAATAAACAGACCACACCCACAATCAGCCCACAAACCGCACTGACATATTCGGTCACGTCACGCGATGGAATTGACCCGTTTCAATCCATCGCGTGACCTCAATTCCGCTATTTTTCAGCGCACGAAATGGAAAAACTCGGGCTTTGTACCATCCCGTGAACATGCCCACAATCACAAGATGGCAAAACCCCACGTGTATTTCCATCCCATGACCTATACCCGCGGTCACGCGATAGCAAAAAACACTCAATTTCCTATCCCGTGACCCACAACAACCCGTATGATCACCCACTTTGTGACATTCCGGCGGAAGATACTCCAATCCCGCCGAAATATCACAAAAACCGCCCCCAAAACGTGACATTCCGGCGGAAGTACCTAGCCCATCCGCCGCAATATCACATTTAAGACTCTGCTTGCGTGACAATCCGGCGGAAGTACCTAGCCCATCCGCCGAAATATCACAAAAACCGGGCTATCAGCGTGACATTCCGGCGGAGAGCCCCATCCCACCACCAAAACATCACGCCGAAAGAAGGAAATCACGCAGCGGACACCCCATCAATCAACTTGCGTAGCAAATCGGATAACGCGTGCGTCCTCGGTGCCGCACAGAACGCCGACGTATTGACATACGTCAAGTTCTGCGCGATGCCGAGGACGCGCCATTATTCAGTGAGCGTAGCAAGTTGATTGATGTGTGTGCCCGCAAGGCACAGAAGACGAAGGCGTACAAAAGTACGTCGAGTCTTCTGTAACGCAGCGGACACTCCATCAATCAACTTGCGTAAATTGGCTGTTGTAGAGGTCGGCATAAAACCCGCCCGCCGCGAGTAACTCGTCGTGGGTGCCGCGCTCGATCACGTCGCCGTGGTTCATGACCAGAATCATGTCCGCATCGCGGATGGTCGAAAGCCGGTGCGCGATCACGAACGACGTTCGCCCAACGGTGAGCGCGTCCATCGCCTTTTGAATGAGCTCTTCCGTACGCGTATCAACCGAAGAGGTCGCTTCGTCCAAAATCAGGATCGGCGCGTCTTGGACCATCGCACGCGCAATGGTCAGCAACTGCTTCTGACCAGCGGAGAGCGATGAGTTTTCGTCCAAAACCGTGTCGTATCCGTCAGGTAGGGACTGGATGTAGTGGTCGAGTCCGACCGCGCGACATGCGGCGACAATCTGTTCGTCGGTCACGCCAGTCTTGGAGTACGCGATGTTTTCACGCACTGTTCCACGGAATACCCACGTGTCTTGCAGGACCATCGAGAACTGGTCGTGCACGTTCCAGCGCGGTACAGTTCGCGTGTCCACGCCGTCGATGGTGATGCGTCCGCCGGCGATTTCGTAGAATCGCATGAGCAGGTTGACCATCGTGGTTTTGCCAGCGCCGGTTGGGCCAACGATGGCGACTTTCTGTCCGGCGGCGACGTGCGCGGAGAAGTCGTTGATGATTGGCTTGCCTGGCTCGTATTCGAATCGTACGTGATCGAAGTCGACGTCGCCGCGTACCGGCTGCGGATTGCCGTGATCGTCGTAACCGAGCAGTTGCGACCGCTGGGCTGCAGTCATGGCGGATTGTGCAGCATGATTATCGGCAGCCACCGCCGCACTCACCGCACGATGATCACGACCCGCGCGACCGCCACGACCCGCACGATCACCCGTGCCCCCAAGCAGCTCATCTCGAGTCGGCTCCGCAGCCATCTCCGGCTCCTCAAGGAACCCAAACACGCGCTCGGACGCGGCCGCGCATCGCTGCAGATTCTGGAACACCTGTGCAAACTGCGACAATGGTTGCGTAAACAACCGGATATACATCATAAACGCCACGATCACACCGAACTCGATCTGCCCGTCCATCGCGAGCGCCGCTCCAACCACGCACACGACCACGTATCCGAAATTGCCGACGAACTGCATCAACGGCATCATCAAACCGGACAAAAACTGCGATTTCCAGCCAGAATCGTACAGATCAGCGTTGTACCGCTCGAATCGGCGAATCGAATCCGCCTCACCGTTGTACGCTTTGACAATCAGATGCCCCGAGTACATTTCCTCGACGTGCCCGTTGACATCGCCGAGCGCAACCTGCTGTCGCACGAAATACTGTTGCGACGTCTTCATGATCACGCCCATAATCACCACGCCGAGCAGGCTGGAACCGATCGCGCACAACGCCATAATCCAGTTGTTGTAAAACATCATGACGAGCGCGCCCACGAACAGCGTGACCGACGTAATCAGCGCACCGAGCGACTGGCCGAGCGTCTGTCCGATCGCGTCAACGTCGTTCGTAATGCGGCTCAGCACGTCGCCGTAGCTGACTTTGTCGAAGTAGCTCAGCGGTAGTTTGTTGATTTTCACGCTGATCGCCTCGCGAAGTCGCTGGGCGGTGCGCTGCGTCACGTTGGCCATGAGCCAGCTTTGCACGTAGCTGAGCACCGCGTAGCCGAGATACAACGCGACGAGCAGCCAGCCGATGCGCGCGATCGCGTCGAGATCAACCGAGCCGACGATCGGCTTTCCGCGAACGATTGCGGGCAGACCTTTGGCGATTTCGTTAGTCATGTCTTTGAGCCGGTCCGGCCCGATGATTTGGAAGATCGTTCCGGCGGCACCGAGGACAAGCGCGATGATGATAACTGGAATGTATCGACGGCAGAAATGGATGAGTTTGCCCATCGTTTTGCCGAAATCCTGCGGTTTTTCGACTGGTCCACCGGGACCGTGCGGCCCGCGCATCGGACGGTTAGTTGCTTGTGGCATAGTAAAGTCCTTTCGTACTCTGTACGTTCAGTTCAGTTCAGTTCTGTACGTTCAGCTCAGTTTGCGATGACTCACGCGGTGAGCTCAGTTTTGCTGAGCTGCGATTCGGCAATCTGACGGTAGATATCGCACGTTTCAAGCAGTTCCTTGTGCGTGCCTTGGCCGACGACTTTGCCGTCGTCGAGTACGACGATGAGGTCGGCGTTCATGATGGTGCCGATGCGTTGCGCGACGATGAGTTTGGTTGCGTTTGCCGCGTGCGTTGCGAGCGCGTCTCTCACTTCGCGATCGGTTTTAAAATCGAGCGCGCTGAACGAATCGTCGAAGATCAGGATTTCGGGATTGCGGTAGACCGCGCGCGCGATCGATAGACGCTGCTTTTGACCGCCGGATACGTTCGATCCGCCTTGTGCGATATCCGCGTCGAACCCGCCGTCCATGCGCGTGACGAATTCGCTGGCTTGCGCAACATCGGCCGCAGCGTGCACACGATCAATCTGTGCTGCGGTGAGCTGACCATCGTTTGCCGCATCCGCTGCAAGTTGCGCGGCCTCGCGACGCCGGCCAGCAGCGGTTGACGTATCCGCAAGTTCAACGTCATCTGTACGACCAGTCTCCCCCGGCTGATCGCCGTAACTGATGTTGCTCGCGACCGTACCTTTGAACAGTACGGATTTCTGCGGTACGTAACCGATTTTGTCGCGCAGAGCAGTCAGGTCGTAGTCGCGCACGTCCACACCGTCGACAAGGACTTGACCGTCGGTCACATCGTAGAATCGCGGTACCAAATTGATCAGCGTCGACTTGCCAGAACCGGTCGCGCCAATAAACGCAACGGTTTGACCGTGCTCAGCAGCGAACGAAATATGCTCAAGCATCGGCTCGCGCGAGTCAGGGTACGCAAAACTTACGTCGCGGAATTCGACCGTGCCAGCCTTGCCGTTTCCGTTGCGCGTCACATCGGCGGCAGTCTCGCGACCGTCCTTCACAAGCGGCTCAGTATTGATCACTTCGAGCACGCGTTGTGCGGACACATCGGCGCGCGGCCAGAGCACGAACACCATGCTCATCATGAGGAAGCTCATGATGACCTGTATCGAGTAGCTGGAAAACACGACCATGTTCGAGAATACGGTGAGTTTGTCGGTCGCGGCGGCCGCGTTGATCAGGTACGCACCGATCCAGTAGACGGCAAGCATGAGACCATTCATCACGCTGTTCATAAGCGGCATCATGATGGCCATTGCGCGGTTGGTGAACAGCTGCGTATTGGTGAGTTCTTTGTTGGCTTGCGTGAACTTGGCTTCCTGATAATCCTCGGCATTGTACGCGCGCACGACGCGCAGGCCGGTCAAGTTTTCACGTGAAACAAGGTTGATGTTGTCGGTCAGCTGCTGCATGGCCTTGAATTTCGGCATGACGAGAGTCATGAGAATGATGATTGCGACGAGCAGGATGACGACTGCGATGGCTGTGGCGAGGGTCCATTCGACGCCGTCGCCTGCGATTTTCGCGATTGCCCAGACGGCCATGATCGGCGATTTGACGATGAGTTGCAAGCCCATCGTGATAAACATTTGGATTTGTGTGATGTCGTTTGTGGAGCGCGTGATGAGGCTGGCGGTTGAGAAATGGCTCATTTCGGCCGGTCCGAACGATTCGACTCTGCGGAATTCGAGCGAGCGTATCCGCTGACCAAAGCTGGAGGCGACGCGAGCCGCGATATAGCCGGTTACGACCGCGCAAGCGACTGAGCCAAGCGAGACGAGTAGCATTTTGCCGCCAGCGATCCAAATGTCGCGCATGTCGCTGCCCGGCGTTTCGACGAGCGTGGTGATGTCGGACATGTAGTCAGGCAACGCAAGGTCGAACCAGATTTGGCCGACGATGGTGGTAAGCGCGACGAGCATCTGGCCAATCTCCGCTTTGGAGAGGTATTTCATGATGCGTAGCATTGATTCCCCCTTGTGGTTATGTTCTTTGAGACGCTGGGAGTGTGCTATCTCACCAGCACGATGATGAAATAGTTTCCAGTATTAAATTACTTACACTGTAAGATATTACACGTCAAGCTGCGTGTTTCCTGAGAATCGACCAATCTCAGCTCCCCTTGCTAGGGGAACCGATCTTACCCTTCATCAGCGCTCTCTTCGAACGCCTTACGCACTTCCTCAGGCGTCGGCCGCGGCTGACCAGGTCGGCAGATCGACAGGTACGTCGTAAACTCGCGCGTCAAATCAACGAACTCGCGCGTGCGCCGCTCCCCCATTTGCGAGAAAATCCAGCACACCGCATTACGCGCGTCTTCCATATCCTTGCGCCCGCGCTCACGTCCAGCATCAGTAAGTTTCACATGTACTACGCGACGATCATCAGGGTCGATTTCGCGCGCAACCAAACCTTTTTTCTCCATCGCAGACAGCAACGTCGACACCCGACCAGACGTTGCGCGCAACGCATCAGCCAACTGCGACGGCGTCATCGTCGTGCCGCGATGAGCAAGCTGGCGAATCACAAACAACTCACCTTGCGCGCCGCGCGTCAACTCGCGCTGCATCTCCGAACGATGACACCATGCCGTGCGCCACAGCTCATCGACCGCGTCTTCTTCAAAGCCCATCGCACACACCTTTCGTTTTACAACAAACGTATGCTCATATTCGTCATCAGACGAGTTATATTACCTTACAGTGTAAACAAAACGCTGATCATAACATCTACTGAATGCACCATTGCCACACAACATACCCAAACATACTATTTAAGCAATTCCTCAATATCAACACGCCGCAAAAATGTGATTCACGTCACAAACTGAGTATATGGTGTTCACAATGTGGGCAACACCATGTATGTTGGAAATACCGCTGACGCAGAGGACGGCAGAGAGAGAAGCCCAAGGAAGGGGAACGCAATGGAACGCAACGTATGCAGCATTACTGGCTGCACTCATGAGGCAGTAGATTCAGGCATGTGCTCGGCGCACTTCACCGCAGCACTCGTGCACGGCACCATCCAATACGCGCATCACCATCATCGCCCACAGTGAGTGCGCATCTGTATCTCGTCTACCCGAGAACGGCGAGTTCTTCGGGTGTGAGATGCAGGTCGAGCGCAGCAAACGAATCGTTGATTTCATGCGGATTGCGAGCGCTCGGAATCGTAAACAGGCGATCATATCGAGTCAGTTCCCACGCGAGCACCACACGCTGGTAGGACACTCCACGCGCGGCGGCCACCGTGCGGAACGGGTCGTATGCGCGCTGATCAAACGGGTCAAGGAACCCGCCGAGCGGCGACCAACATACGAAATCAAGACCGAGTTGCGCGCAGTGAGCCATCGTCTGCTCCGGGTCGGGATGCGACGGCGAAAACTGGTTTTGCACGGCGATGAGTTTGTTGCCGAGCATTGAACAAGCAATATCAATTTGCGCGTTGGACACACGCGAAATACCCGCATAGCGAATCACGCCTTCATCCAGCAAGGTTTTGAGCGCGCCGATTTGGTCTTCGTAAGGCACTGCCGGGTCAGGGCCGTGCGAATACAACAGATCAAGCTCGTCGAAACCAAGCCGTTGCGCTGATTCTTTAGCGTCGCGAATCATGGTTTCTGGGCGAGAATCCGCCATCCAGCCGTACTGGCTGCCGACCGCCTGCAGGCGCTGACGTGCGGGTGCCGGTTGGGTCATCTGATCGGCATCGGCATGATCTGATGCGCGCTGCCGATCCGACGCCACATCCGCACCCGCATTCGCGCTGATCGTGCGACGATAACCGGTCTTCGTCGCAACCAAAACTTCGTCGCGCGGACCATCCCAGTTAGCGAGCGCATCATGCACGAGCCGCTCGCCGTACCCAAAATCAGCCGGAACGCCTGTGCCATCCGCGCCCGGTGCGGTCGGCAGATAATACGACCACGCAGTATCGAGATAACGCACGCCGGCATCGAGCGCGGCATGAATCGTGCCAATCGCCGTTTCACGGTCCGGCCGACCCTCGATCGCGAGCGCCATCGTGCCCATGCCGATGCGCGGCATATTGTGCCGACCTGCGAACGCAACAATATTCGGGCGATTAGCGCCTCTGGTCGTGGACGTATTCAGGGACGTCTGCTGTAAAGCTGTCATGCGCATATCATCGTGCGAACCCGTGACGTGCACGACACCATCTCAAGAGCCTCGCGCGCGCATCCTTTTGCAATCTGAGAGGCAGATTCATTCTTCTGCAGGGGTCTTTCTGCAATCTGAGAGGCAGCACACTGTGAATATTATGCCCCCGATCCCCTGCATTTGAGGGAATGCTGGCGTATTACTCGACGGAACCTGCCTCTCAGATTGCAGAAAGACCCCTGCGCCCAGCAAAACCTGCCTCTCAGATTGAAGAAAGGCATCACTCATGCCTATATGTGTTTGCGTTAAAAAGTTCGTTCACGCTGTTCTCAGTTCCCCTTGAAGCACATTGCCTACGGACGAACCAACATACGCACGCCCGCCTTGACCACACCGCATCTCGGGGCTTATGATGGGCATGCAACCGAACGGGAGCCTCAATAGGCTGAGAGGAAGTCGCGAACTTCGACCGTCAACTTGATGCGGGTAATGCCGCCGTAAGGAAACGAGTTGTTCCGCCGAGCGATTGACGCACGGCAATTCGCGATATTCCATATTATCAGTCTGTGCGGCTCGCCCCGAATCTGCGATGTTGTTGCGCACGGACTCGTCACCGTCGCGCGCCGATATCAATGATGAGCGTTGTGCAACAATTTAACGACAATTGAATAACAACTAGTGATTCTTAAGGGTCATGAAGGGGCGCACCACCTCACAGGGTACGGCTGCTTCAGCGACCCTTTTTTCGTCTGGTACGGCCGGCATGGCCGACAGGAGGGGGATTCATGATCGTCAACGGTCAGGAGGAGCAGCTCGACGAACCGATGAGCGTCGCCGAGTTCATCGAGCACAAGGGATTTACACAGGCGCGTGTTGCCGTCGAACTCAATGGCGAGATTGTCCCGCGTGCAAAACGCGCCGAAACAATGCTCAAAGGCACGGACACGCTCGAAATCGTCACGTTCGTGCAAGGCGGCTGACCGAGGACGCAATACTATTGTTGCAATTCTTGAAACCACCAAACATCACACCACACCACATATCAAGGAAGCTACATCATGACCACAACACCTCAACCCAACCAGCCCGACCAGCCCACGCTCGACGAACTCGTCGGCACCGCCACGAACACCGCGCTCCTGCCTGAACCGGACGCGCACGCCTACGACGCGATCGCTACCGGCGACGCCGATCCGCTCATCCTCGGCGGGCACAAGTTCACAAGCCGGTTCATTCTCGGCTCCGGCCGTTACGATTTGAACCTGATCAAAGCCACGATCGAAAACGCCGGCACGCAGATCGTCACGATGGCGTTGCGCCGCTGCCGCACTACCGAAAACAACCTGCTCGACTACATTCCGCAAGGCATCACGCTGCTACCGAACACGTCGGGCGCGCGCAATGCCGAGGAAGCGGTACGTATCGCACGTCTTGCGCGCGAAGTGTGCCAGACTGATTTCGTCAAGGTTGAGATCGAACACGAGACGAAGTATTTGCTGCCGGACAACGCGGAGACGATTCGCGCGACTGAGATGCTTGCGAAGGAAGGGTTCGTGGTCATGCCGTACATGTTCCCTGATCCGATTGCCGCGCGGCAACTGGAGGATGCGGGCGCGGCTTGCGTGATGCCGCTCGGCTCGCTGATCGGCTCGAATAAGGGCTTGCGTATGCGTGATTTTATTGAAGTGATTATTGCGAACGCGCATGTGCCAGTGATTATTGACGCTGGTATCGGCCGGCCGAGTCAGGCCGCGGAGGCGATGGAGATGGGCGCAGACGCGGTGATGGCGTACACGGCGATCGCATCGGCCGGCAATATTCCGGTAATGGCGCGCGCGTTCAAGCACGCAATTACGGCCGGCCGTGAAGCGTATCTTGCTGGTCTTGGCACCGTGACCGAAGGTCACGCGGTTCCGTCCAGCCCGACGAATGCGGCTGATTACCTCTCTCCCAGCAAGCCCCAACAGCCCACAGCCTGATTATTCGCGCCCCTTGTCAGGACGTTGCCGTTAAGCAAACAGCAGAGCTGTTTGTAGGCAACGTGCTCGCCGACAGGCGAGCCAACAAAACGCGCGCGAAGCGCGTCCGTAGCTGCAGGACGAGCTGTCAGCGTAGCTAACTGAGGGGTAGCAGCGCTCTCGGAACGTTCCAAAGATGCAACTACCCCTCAGACCGCTTCGCCGCCCAGCTCCCCCTGCGTCAAGGCCGTAACTGAGCGCGCAACACACCTTACTGCTGAGTTACGGCCTTTTTCACGCCCTGAAGAGGCCGTAACTCAGCAGTATCATGACGCTTCCGTTGAGTTACGGCCTTCTCAGCCCCTCCAAACGACCGTAACTCAGCAGTATCGCGATACTATCGTTGAGTTACGGCCTCGAGGCACGGTCTTGATGGCATAGTGCCGAATCACAGATCCGGAAAGTTACAGCCGCCCCGCACTGCGCCCGCATAGCACCCGAACGCAGTGCCTACTTGCCCAACGCCTCTTTGAGATCGCGATTCACAAACCGATCGCGCAGCAGGCAATACCCGCCGAATACCGCCAGCCACACGAGCCCAGCAATCGCAGAACCGCGCGTATCATCCGCCAAAAACAGCGTGCCGTACACGAACACAAAGAACACAATCGCGATTGTATTCGTCACGCGCCACGCCGGCATCACGAATCCGTCCGGAATAAAATCAGCCGAGCAACGATACCGCCGATGCGCGATCATCGTGAGCACGTAAATGAAAATGATCACCGCGCTCGACGCGGACGCAAACAGCACAAACGCGCCAGACACGCCCGGAATCGCGTTGATCACCGGCGACAACAGAATCAGAGCGGCCGACAGCAGAATCGCGCGCGCCGGCACCTGCCGACTCGACACGACGCCAATCTTACGGAACGTCGGCGATTCGGACTCCGCAGCCAGCTGGTACAGGTGGCGTCCGGCCGAGTACAGCAGCGAGTTCAACGCGCTCGACGCGGCGGTGATCACCACGAAGAACACGAGCGCGGCCGCCCACTTCAATCCCGCATACTGGAACACCATGATGAACGGCGACGCGAACGAACCGTCAGCGTTCGGCGTGAACGTGGTCCACGGCACGATCGCCATGATCGCGAGCAGTGCGCCGACATAGAAAATCAGCACGCGCACGATGATTTCGTTCACCGCTTTCGGCAGAACTTGGCGCGGATTTTGCGTTTCAGACACGGTGACGCCGACGAATTCGATCATTTCGTACGCGAAGAACACCATTTGGAAGCTCATGAGGAAGCTCAGCCAGCCGTTCGGCGCGATCGAAAAGTTCGCGAACAGGTTGTCGAGTCCCGCGTGACCGGCCGGCGAGACGCCATCGTGTCCAGTGATTTGCACGGCATCGTAGTGGTAGCCGATGATGACCATGACCACAGCGGTCGCGATCATCGCGCAAATCAGCGTGATTTTGATCATCGAAAACCAGAATTCCGCTTCACCGAACGCTTTGACTGCGATCAAGTTAATCGTGACAAGCGCAGCGAGGAAGCCGAGTTCAATCAGCCATTTCCAGTGCGACAGGTCCATGCCGAACGTGTCGAAGAACGTGATGACGTACGTGGAAACGGCCGTGATCTCGCTCATGCCGATGAGTACGAGCACAATCCAGTACGACCAGCCCGCGAACTTACCCCAGCCGTGGCCGAGATAGCGGGTGATGAAGTTGATGAACGTGTGCTGGCTCGGGTCGCGGTACATGAGTTCGCCGATCGCGCGCATAAGCAGGAACATGATGATGCCGACTGCGATGTACACAAAGACGATGCTTGGTCCGGTGAGCGCGATTGACTTGCCTGAGCCGAGGAATAGGCCGGTGCCGATGGTGCCGCCGATCGCGATGAACTGGACGTGGCGGTTGTTCAGTCCGCGTGCCATTTGATTGTTTTTGTCGAGATTTTCGACTGATGTGAGGGTGCCCGTTGCGGCTGGTTGACTGCCGGACTTGCTGGCGTTGCTGGCGTTTGCCTGACTGCTTCCGTTGCTGCCGTTTGCCTGACTGCTGCCCGGCTGATCGTGTTGGGCGCTGCGCGAGTTGCTCATGATTCTTACCTGCTCCTTTATAACAGGTTCAAACTGTAGCATTGCGTCTGTTACGAAAGTCGCGTTAGTTCAACGATTCGACGTGACGATATCGTGTGCATTTACCTCAAAAGTTCAATTTTGATGGTATGCGCCCATTGCGCAATCACAGTCAATCCAGCCGCAGCCAATCCAATCACAGCTAACCACAGTCAAGCAAGGCCGTAAGTGCGCACTATCGCGACCTACCTGCTGACTTACGGCCTGCAACGCGCCCAAAAACGACCTTAAGTCAGCACTATCACGACGTTACTGCTGACTTACGGCCTCCTACGCAGCTCAAAACGACCGTAAGTCAGCAGTAACGTCGCGATAATGCAGACTTACGGCCGCGGCTCGCACACACAACATGCCCAAGTCCAAATGAGGAAATGAAAACGGTCCAAACGAGGAAACGAACGTCGTTACTCCACCGATTTGAGCGACGCGGCTGGGTCGATGCGGTCGAGCACAGGATTGGTGAGCAGCTGCACGAGTAGCGCGAACGCGAGCGTGGCGCCGGCGGCGATCAGATAACTGGTCCAGCGGACGGTCACCTCAAAATACAGTCCGGGCATGGCGAGCGCGGCGGTGAGCAAACCGCCGATCCAGCGGCCAAGCGGCAATCCGACCGCCACACCCAGCATGGTCAGTATCATCATTTCGCGGTTCACATATCGATGCACTTCGCCGTCGAAAAAGCCGAGTACCTTGAGCGTGGCCATCTCTCGCACGCGCTCGGACACGTTCGTATTGGCAAGCGTGAACAGGACAACGAGTGCAAGCGCGCCCGCGAGCCCAACGATAAGCGCGACCACGGCACCCATGAGGTCGAAGCCGAATCGTTGCTTAAGATCGGCGGTACTGACGGCTTTCATTACGGACGGGTCGTCGGCAAGCTGGTTGACGTAGGCGATCTGTTCGTCGACGTTGCCTTTGAGCGTGGCGAGTACCGCGTTCCACGTAATCGTTGATGGCGATTGCGAGGATTGATCAGTTTGGTCGGTCACTTGCTGCGCGGACAGCTCAGACGACGTGGATGACTCAGTCGCAACGTTGCTATCGGCACCGTTAGCAGGCTGATTCGTGCCGTTTGTACCATTATCAGCGTTCGTCCCGGTAGCATTGTCGCTCGCAAACAGTTGATCGTACAGTGTTTCGCTGATATATACGTCGGAGCCGACGAGGCTGCGCGTGACTGCGGCGACGGTGACGTTGGCGCGCGTCATGTCACCGCCTCGCAACGTTACGATATTACCGGATTCGATACTGAGAGCGTGAGCCGCAGATTGACTGACGATTACGCCGCTGTTGTCGAGCGCAACTTCGGTTTTGTGCTTTGATACCGATTGCAGAGCAACCATATCGTTGAGCTTGTTCAGTGATTCGCGCGGCACGATGGTGAGTTGGATTGACTCGCTTTTTCCTGCAGTACCGCCAGATTCGGATGATGTACCGGTCGTATTATCGACCGATAATTCTCCGCTTTCGATGCGTACGCTGAGCATTTCGCGTGTTTTACCATCTGATGCGATCCGCGCGCGCATTGCGGCCGCATCGTTATCTGCGGCGACAACCATCGCATCGTAGCGATAGATACCCCTGTACTGAGTGGGTCCGGTCATGGCAACGCTGTCATTAATCGCGAAGCCGCACACGATAAGGGCCGTACAGCCAGCCACACCACCCACGGTCATTACCAGACGTGATTTGAACCGCACGATATTGCGCGCAGTCACTTTGTTCAAAAAGTTCAATCTCGACCATACTGGCCGAACCCGTTCCAAGAGTATACGAGCGCCGGCTTTCGGTGCTTTCGGTCGCATGAGTGCGGACGGCGTTTGCCGTAGCTCGCCACGGCATGCGAGCACTGTGGCCACCACTACGCCGATTACGAACAGCAGCACGCCACCTGTGCCATACACCCAGTCGTATTCAAGCCGCACACCCGGCAGCACGTACAATCCTTCGATCACCACAAGTAAGAACGCTGGAATACCAAGGAATCCAGCAGCTAACCCCAGTCCGCCGCCAATCAGGCAGGCGAGCAAAGCAAATAAGACGTATCGCGCAGCGACTAATCCACCACTATAACCGAGCCCCAGATAGGTGCCAATTAATCCGCGATCTTCCTCAACCATGCGTGTCATCGTGGTCAGGCTCATGAGCACCGCAACAAGCAAGAACACGATCGGAAACGCGCGTCCAATTGACTCAATTGAACTTATATCCGATTTGAACGCACTGAATCCGCCGAGCGATGCGCGCGTTTGCACATACCAGCGAGCATTGGCAACGTTGTCAATGCGACGCTGTTGGCGAGCAAATTCTGTATTCGCATCGTTGCGCTTAGTATCGAGTTGCGATTGTGCATCCTCAAGCTGTTTGCGACCATCAGCGAGTTGCTGTTCACCGTCATCGAGCTTGCGTTGAGCAGCTTCAAGCTGTGCTCGGCCGCTCGCGAGTTCGGCCGCTTTCGCTTCCAATTGAGCCGACCGCGTCTCCAGTTCAGCCGCATTCGTCTCAAGTTCAGCCGATTGCGCGTTGAGCTCGCGCTCCCCTTCGGCTGTTTCACGCTCTTTAGCCGTCAACTGCACGTTCTGTTCGTCGAGCGTGGCTTGCGCGGGAATAATCGTCGTGTCGAGCGTTGCTTGCAATTGCGCACGCTGCTGCGCAAGTTGGTCGCGCTGTGCAGTCAACTCGTCGCGTTTTGCAGTTAATTGCGCAGTGAGATCGTCAATAGATGGCAGATCAGGCACTGTAATACCGAGTTGCTCGAGCAACTGTCGAGCAGCTTGCCACAGCGGCGATTCAGTTGTAGCATTCGCATCGTTGCGTTCAGAATCCGTACTGTCGCGCGATTCCATACCGTTATCCGATTCAGACGCATGTGTTTCATCCAGCAAATTCAGTGACTCTACGCCACTATCCGTCTCATCCGACACGCCTGACACGCCCGACGCACCCGACATCTCATCCGACACACCCGCCTCGATCTGCTCCAGCAAGTCAAGTCCTTGTTCGATCAGCGGTAGCATTTGATCGATTTGCGCAAGTCCTTGATCGATCTGTGTGAGTCCTTGTTCCACTTTCGTGCGATTCGTCGTGAGTTCAGCTTGTGCCGAATCAAGTTGTCGCCGTGCATCAACAAGTTGCGATTTGCCCAACTCCAGTTGCGTGCGCGCGTCCGCAATCTGTTTTCGACCTTGCGCGATCTGCGTACGGGCCGTTGCAAGCTGCGAGCGACCATCAGCAAGTTGCCGTTCGCCGTCCGTAAGCGTAGTTTGCTGGTCAGCGAGCTGCTTGCGACCATCAGCGAGCGTTGCCGCGTTCGCATCAAGTTCAGCACTATTGCGGTCGATCTCTGCTTGCGCATCAGCCAACTGCCGAGTCGCATCGTTGCGAGCATCATCGAGCTGCGTTTGCGCATCGGCGACGATCTGATCGCGGCGAGCGCGTTGCCGCTCAGTTTGTACCTGCTGTTCGATGCGATCAGCGACCTCGCGTATCGCATCATCGTAGGCAGAAGAGAACGTATCTAGTCCAGCCGCGCCAGCCACAGACAGGTTGATCGCCGTATAGATAGTGCCCGTTACTCCGGCCGACGACGCAAAAAACGTGTAATCTTGCGTAGTCGTGGACCGAAAAGAAGTCATTGCCGAGTAGCCGTTCGGATTACTCAAGTCTTGCGGTTCGATCACAACGCCGACGATGGTCAGATCAGTCGGAAATCGTGCTGCTTGACCGACTGACGACGAAGATTCCTCGCCGGACGTGGTCGTCGTAACGCCGTCACTTGATGAACTGTCCGATAAACTATTACCGCTACTGTCATCAGCATTGCCTGTCAACCCAGCTGTATCATCCGCAGCACCACTCGACTGGTCACTCGTCGTCGTGCTCGATGAACCATCCGAATCCTCGGACCCTGCAAGTACCGCACTCGACGACTCAACCGGCGTCACCGTCACACTGCTGCCAATCCGCAACCCACTATCGTTGAGAAATCCTTGCGTAACCGCAACCTCACCAGCCGCGCTCGGCATTCGCCCATGCTGCAGATACGGTTGGTCAAGCCCATCCGAACCAATCTCTCGCAACGTTACGATTTTCTTCGACCCGTCAACGTTGAACGTCGCGGTTTGCGAGCGCTCAGGCTGCACAGTCGCCACACCGTCAATCGCGCGCAACGCGGCCACATCGTCGTCAGTCAAGCCGTACGTTGATAACACTTGCACATCATGCAGTCCTTGACTCTCGTAAAACCGACCGGCCGCGCGAAACGCGTCACGACAGCCCGCGTAAATACCAGTGAGCACAGCCACGCCAAGCAAGGTGATCACCGCGATCGACGCGAACCGCTTCCACGACCGCAGCCAACAGCGCAACATATCAGCCGCAAACGCATGCGGGAACGCACGCACAAACGCACGCGAAAATCGGCTAAAAATAGACGCTACCCGCACCATCTCGCCGCCACCTACCACTCAATCTCGTCGATCGGCGTCGGCGCAGGGTTCACATCCTCGCTCGTGACTTTGCCCGAGCGAAAGCGAATCACCTTGTGCGCCATCGGTGCAATCGCGGAGTTGTGCGTAATGATCATGACCGTCATGCCCTCGCTCACGCAAATATCCTGCAGCAATCGCAGCACGTCTTTGCCGGTTTCGTAGTCGAGCGCGCCGGTCGGCTCGTCGCACAGTAGCAGTTTCGGTTTCTTCGCAATCGCGCGCGCAATCGATACGCGCTGTTGCTCGCCGCCGCTCAACTGCGCGGGGAAATTGTCGAGTCGATCCGCGAGCCCGACTTTGCGCAACGTGTCGGCTGGGTCGAAGTGGTCGGGGCAGATTTGCGAAGCGAGCTCGACGTTTTCGAGCGCGGTGAGATTCGGCACGAGATTGTAAAACTGGAACACGAAACCGATATCGTTGCGACGGTATGCGATGAGCTCGCGTTTGCGTAGGTGCGTGATCTCGCGTCCGCCGACGGTCACGCAGCCGGACGTGGCCGTGTCCATGCCGCCGAGAATGTTGAGCGCGGTGGTTTTGCCCGCGCCGGACTGCCCGAGAATGACCGTAAGCTCACCTTGATCGGCGATAAAACTGGCTTCGTCGAGCGCGCGAATCGGTTTGCCGCCGCCGGTCGGGTATTCCTTGACCACGTGATCGAACGCGATATACGCCATCGGTTGCCCCTTCCGCCGGTCGGACGACGTACTTACTCTTGCTATACTCAAGTAAAACAACACTGTGTTGTTTTCGCAACCGACAGTCGGATTGTCAAATGTCGGTTACGAACGCACGGACTTACGCTTGCGTATGATTCGTAACACGCGATTCGTTACGCAATACGATCGTCAGCAAAGGAGCGAACCACATGATCAAGCCGCTTACGGAAAGCCGCCGCACGCGATACACGCGGCAAGCGATGCAAGACGCACTGATCGACCTCATGCGCGAGCGCCCGCTTGCTGCGATCACTGTCAAAGCACTGTGCGAGCGCGCCGACGTCAATCGATCTACGTTTTACGCGCACTATGGCAGCGTCGAAGAACTGTTACGTGACATCGAAGATCAGACGATGGACTGGGTTCGCGCCGCGCTCGACCAGCTGCTACAACAATCCGACGCAACCGATATCGAGCAGGGCATCGTACACATTTGCCGATACATTGCCAGTAATCGCAATCATTTGCAAATTCTCATGAGTTCAAAAGCCGACGCACGATTCCAGCAGCAGTTACTTGAACTGATCTACAGTCAGCGCGCGGTACTCGACCAGCTGCAGGCGTATGCGGCAGACACAGCCGAAGCGACGATGCGCATGCGATTCGCCGTGTCCGGCAGCATCGGACTGCTGCAATACTGGCTTGCGACCGGGCTCGAAGCCAGTCCCGAATCCGTGGCGCATACTATTTTCACGATGGCCATGCCTCCGCACGGAGCTGTTGGCACGCGCTCGTCATGACCGCGAGCGCGGCCACGCACGACCACGTATAGACAGGTGCGCTCGCACTAACCGGCAACACGCCAACAGCACACGGACCGCTTCCCATCTACACCCCGCTCCCCGCTCACACCCCCGTCCTTGTCTATACCCCCGTTCTCGTTCCATTCCGAGCGTAACTGCGCGCAATAACGAGCCCCGCGCGCAGTTACGCTTGATTTTTGGGTAAAAAACGAGCGTAACTGCGCGCACAGTCACAAAATGCGCGCAGTTACGCTCGTAATCGCGCCTAGCACATCCCCAAGTGCATCGAAAAACGACTCAGCCTACGCAACAACAACGCGGAAGACGACCGGTTCATCACCGGTGATAGCCGAAACAGGCACATGCACTTCGAGCGCAGTCTCATCGCGCGTCCATTCAACATGGTCCACAACACCAAGCACATCAACGTGATCAATCAGTCCGTGGAAATCGGCGTTATGCTCCGCATCACCCTCCTTGAGCCGTTCAAACCGATACACGCCATCGGCAGCCGGTCGCATCGCAATCGCGTACAGGTTGCTGCCGTTAATCGTGTATCGCACGTCACGCGAGGTGAAGTTCTTCTTCACACTGTCCGAGAACTGGCCTTCGATGATCTGCGTCGGCCCCTCG
The DNA here is from genome assembly GCF_002259755.1 of Bifidobacterium hapali. GTDB lineage: Bacteria > Actinomycetota > Actinomycetes > Actinomycetales > Bifidobacteriaceae > Bifidobacterium > Bifidobacterium hapali. The sequence goes on along the minus strand of NZ_MWWY01000014.1, from coordinate 3,998 downwards.
CCAAACCGCTTCCACGGTTTCGCACCGTAAATCGCCTCGCCGTTAGTCTTCAGCCAGAGGCCAATCGCCGTGAGTACCGCACGATCCTCGTCGCCGATCGTACCGTCCGGTTTCGGACCAACGTTGAGCAGCAAGTTACCGTTCTTGCTTACGATATCAACGAAATCTTGCAAAATCTCCGCCGCCGGACGATACTGATTGTTCTCGGTATATCCCCACGAGTTCAACGCGATCGCCGTATCGGTCTGCCAGTGATACGGCTTCGTCTCCGCAAGCTGACCACGCTCGACATCCGGCGTCGCGGTACCGAACATGAACGAATCTTGCTTGTAACAGATCGTGACTTCCTCACCCCACTCGTCCGCGCGATTGTAGTAGTACGCGGCGAATTTCTTGAGATACAGCTGGACTGCCTCGTGCAGAATCCACCAGTCGAAGTACAGGACTTTCGGATGATAGTTGTCGACGATCTCGCAGCAGCGCAGCAGCCAGTCTTCCAAGTATTCGCGGGTCGGCACAGGCTTGCTGTGCTGATCCATGTGATCAGGCTCCGGCATGGACGGCCAGTAAAAATCACCGCGCTTGAGCGGCTCGTGGATATCGCTATCGAACTCCTTGCCGTGGCCCATAAAGAACCAATGCTCTACGCGGTGCGAGGACGCGCCGTTAACAAGTCCACGCTCGTTGAACGCCTTCGACAGTTCGCCAAGCACATCACGATGTGGGCCCATTTCGGCCGCATTCCAGTGCGACAGCCGACTCTTATACATCTGGAATCCGTCGTGATGCTCCGCGACCGGCACCACGTAGCGCACGCCAGCCTCCTCGAACAAGTCCGCCCATGCGTTCGGATCGAACTTCTCGGCCTTGAACATGGGAATGAAGTCCTTGTAACCGAACTCCTTCTGCGGACCGTACGTCTTAACGTGATGCTCGAATTCCTTCGAGCCCTGAATGTACATGTTACGCGAGTACCATTCGCTGCCGAACGATGGCACCGAGTAGACGCCCCAGTGAATAAAAATGCCGAATTTCGCGTCCTCGAACCATTGTGGCGTGCGATGCTGCTGCAGCGACGCCCAGTCTGGCTTGAACCGGCCGCGCGCGATCACCTCGTCGATCGCGGCGAGATCGCGACGTACTTCCTCGTCGGTTTCCGGAACATGATGATCGCGATGATCGGCCTGTTGCGCGCGATCATCAGTGACGTTTGCGCCCGTAACGTTTGCCATGACTTGGGTCCTTTCCCACACGCTTCTGTACGTGTATGTTTCACAATACGTTTCACAATACGTTTCACAATACGTTGCCGGCCGAGGTGAAGCCAGTCTCGAAAGTAAAACTAGCCTCAATCACAACCGCTGATATAACGATATCGTGTGCACCGCCATACACAAGGCGACATTGATGACATGTTTTTCGAATATATGTCGTATATTCGATACGTATGGGCACGCTTACATATCATCCCAACGTCAGTATCGCGATCGACGGGTGGACTATCGAAATCATGCGCATTGTCTACGGTCCGATACTCACGCCGATTCCGTTTCACGCACACGGTCGCGGCTGTTACGAGTTGCATTACAACGAATCCGGCCACGGTACCGTTTTTATCGACAACGAACAGTACGACATTGCGGCCGGCTCATTCTACATCACCGGCCCCGGCGTCCGGCACGCGCAACTGTCCGATTCCACGGACCCGATCTACGAATACTGCCTTAATCTAGCGTTACGAGAGCCGCCGAGTACGTCGCAACGTGACGATTATCTGCCGCGCGCGTTGTCCTCGATGTCGCGGTTTATCGGTGACGATCGAGAGTCGTTGGCACAGTTATTCGCGCGATTGTTCGACGAGTATCGTCAACGTCGAGCTGGTTATCGACCGTACGCGAGAGCACTGCTGGAGGAAATACTGATCGCATCGTTGCGGAATAATACTCGACTTCCTCGCCCGCAGCAGCCGTATGATGCGGAAGATAGTGCCAATAAAGCAGTGCCTGATACTGATACGCAGCGATCAATGTTCATCGATCAGTATTTCTTACGAGATTACGCTACGCAGTCGCTCAGCGGACTGGCTGACGAACTGTCGCTCAGTCAGCGGCAGACTCAGCGATTACTGTACCGGTATTACGGCAAGTCGTTTTCGCAGAAAACGTTGGAATCGCGGATGAGCGTCGCACAATTGATGCTTACAAAAACTGAAGAAAGCATTGCGAACGTTGCGCGATACGCAGGATACGTTTCGACAGCTCATTTCGGTGCTGCTTTCCGCGCGTACTGCGGTATGTCCGCATCCGAATACCGCATAGCACACCGCGTGAAGTGACATTACGATTCGTTGTTGATACTTGGGCTATGTACAGACCGTAAGTATGCGCTACCAACACATGTATGCTGACTTACGGTCGTTTGCAATGCTCAAAACGACCGTAAGTCCACGAGAACATTCCGTTAGCGCGTACTTACGGCCGTTTGTCGCTCACAGGTTAGCCATGCTCAAAGGCGTTGGCGTTTTTGGGTTGCTAGGATATTCGGATTTTCGTCATTGCATTATTCGGATTATTGCATCCGTGGTTGTATCCATCAGAAGTAGGACTACTGTGAGTGAGCATTTTCTGCCATGTGATTCAGGTAGTGGCGGATAATGCTCGCTGATACTGGTGTGGGTGAGTGTTTTCTGCCATTCACTAGTGTGCGTGGCGGTTTTTGCTCGTTGATACTGGTGTGAGTGAGTGTTTTCTGCCATTCAGTATTGTGCGTCATTGCATTATTCGGATTATTGCATCCGAGATTCTATCCATCAGAAGTAGGGCTACTATGAGTGAGCATTTTCTGCCATGTGATTCAGGTAGTGGCGGATAATGCTCGCTGGCTAGGGTCTTAGTGAGTGTTTTCTGTCACGTGTTAGTGAGAGTAGTAGTTGTATTCTAGTTATGAGATATGGGAAAACCCGGGAGTGTATGCTCGACCGGGTTTTCATATTAAATATTTAAGCGGCGGTGTGCTACTCTCCCACACCCTAGCGAGTGCAGTACCATTGCCGTGCCAGGTCTTAGCTTCCGGGTTCGGAATGTGACCGGGCGTTTCCCCTGGGCTATGACCGCCGCAAATCTCTAATTATTAACAGTCAAAAAGAATCATATTCTTTCTGCTGGCCTTGAGTGATGGTTTGGGGACCGGATAGTAGACGCTTAATTATTGTTGATTGTTTTGTGACTGTGAGTATTCCTTGAAGTCACCATGTTTGTAGCACAGTTGGATGCTTGTCCAACACTTAAGAGTGTTGAATGTAGTGATTGTTGTTCCCTGTTAGTACCGGTCAGCTCCACCCTTTACAGGGCTTCCACATCCGGCCTATCAACCACGTGTTCTTCATGGAGGGTTCAAACCAAATGGTTACGGAATCCTTATCTTGGAGCGGGCTTCCCGCTTAGATGCTTTCAGCGGTTATCCCTTCCGAACGTAGCTAACCAGCCATACCCCTGGCGGGATAACTGGCATACCAGAGGTTCGTCCACCCAGGTCCTCTCGTACTATGGGCAGGCCTCCTCAAGATTCCAACGAGCGCAGAGGATAGAGACCAAACTGTCTCACGACGTTCTGAACCCAGCTCGCGTGCCGCTTTAATCGGCGAACANCCGAACCCTTGGGACCTGCTCCAGCCCCAGGATGCGACGAGCCGACATCGAGGTGCCAAACCATCCCGTCGATATGGACTCTTGGGAATGATCAGCCTGTTATCCCCGGGGTACCTTTTATCCGTTGAGCGATGCCACGCCCGTGCGCCGGCACCGGATCACTATCTCCGACTTTCGTCCCTGCTCGACCCGTCAGTCTCACAGTCAAGCCCGCTTGTACGATTACACTCAACACCCGATTACCAACCGGGCTGAGCGGACCTTTGAGCGCCTCCGTTACTCTTTAGGAGGCAACCGCCCCAGTTAAACTACCCGCCAGGCACTGTCCCAAACACGGATAACGTGCTGTGG
>NZ_MWWY01000013.1 GCF_002259755.1 Bifidobacterium hapali | reverse complement strand
TTCTTGGACGGGGTGAACAGGTTGGCCTTGACACGCACCAGTTCCCACAGCTCGTTGAGCAGGTCGAGCTCGTCGGCGGTGTACCGGTAGTAGAACGCGTGGCGGCGCACGACGTGGTTGTTCCTGGACTCGACGGTGGCCTGGTCGTTCTTCCTGTACGGGCGGCTTCTGGTCTGCTCGATGTCGCGCTCGTGCAGCCACGCGATCAGGTCCCGGTTGATGAACTCGCTGCCGTTGTCCGAGTCGTAGGAGCGGATGCGCAACGGCAGGCGGGACTCGATCAGCGCCTGCGCCCTGGAGAAGTTCGCGAACGCGTTGTTCCTGCACGACGCGTTCTCGGTCCAGCCGGTGGCGATGTCGACCACGGTCAGGGTGCGGCAGAACTCGCCTCTCAGGCTCGGCCCGCAGTGGGCGACGGTGTCGGCCTCGACGTTGCCGGGCAGCCCGTCCAGCTCGTCGCTCGCCTTCCTGATCGTGATCGAGTTGCGCAGCAGCTCGCACGCGGGCCTCGTGCCCGCCAGGCCCTTCGGACGCGCCGCGTCCCTCGTCTTCCTGAGGTACCGGTCCATCGTGGCCGGGCTCATCGCCATCAATTCGTTGAACGCGAACCCGTCGTACTCGGCAAGCTCGCCACGGGCTCTCAGCGTGGGCAGCCACAGGGGAAGCATCTGCTTGAGGTACTTCGCGCACGGCAGATCCATCATCAGCCACACCCGCACCAGCAGCTCGCGCGACTGCTCCGAATACCGTTTCGGCCGTGTCTTCCTGGCCGCCGGCAGCTCGCGCGGCTGCGTGCCGGCCTCGGTGAGCCTGCGCCTCGCGGTGCTTCTGCCGATCTTCAGCACGGAGCACATCTCGTCGAGGATGCGCCCCTTGTCCTTCTTCGATGCCTTCATGTACTCGTCCCTGAACCTCAGGGTGACCTGCCGCTTCGTCGCCATGCTGATCTTGCCTTCCATACGACAAGCCAAACAGGACCGGTACCGTTCGCGCTCATTTCCGATGAGGCACCACTGACCATTACGCGCTCAAAAAACGTGAGTCACGTCGCCAATCTAATACTACAGACAGCCTTCGTTATAATTGTGGCTATAATTATGGGGGTGGTTATCTATAAAAATGAAACAACATATTAGAGGAAAAATACAGGTATGACTGCGGATCTTACTTCTGGATGAATATTTGACTTGCTGAGCACGTTGGTTATTGTGGTTCGGCACTGAGGCTGGTTTTGGTTGTTATTGGCGTTGGGCACTGTGGTTATTGTGGTTTGGCACTGGTTGGGTTAGGCTCCTTTCACCATGCGATGGGCGCATGGGTTCGAAAGGAGTGCCGACGATGGTACGTAGGATCAAGGCGAAGCTCGTGCTCAGGCTTCGTGATCAGGGGTTGTCGCGCAACGCGATAGCCATGGGCTATGGCATGTCGAAGCATAGTGTGATCGACGTGTTCGACGCGGCCGATCGGTTTGGTGTCTCATACAGGGACGTGGAGGAGCGGTCGGACGACGAAGTGTATGCGATGCTGTTCCCGGGCCGTGGTGTGGTCGAGAGTGTGGCTCGACGCGTACAACGCCGCCCCGTTCCAGAAACGCGAGGGTAGCCGGCTCACCTCGTTCGTGACGGAGGAGAAACCCATGATGCTCCCGCTGCCCGCCGTCGCGTATGAGACCGGCGAATGGGTTGGATCGAGGAAGGTCGCCAACGACTGCCATGTCGGAGGGTGTCTAATTGTTTGTGTATGGGGTTGCTGGGTGAAAGGATATTATGATGGTGACCTCGTATGATGAAGTAGGGTGCGGCGATGGTGCCGTTGCCGTGGGTTCCGCCCGTGAGCTGGTGGATGGTCTTGTTTCGCCCGAGGAACGCTTCCGCACCTTCCTGTTCGAGCTCATGGAACGACGCCACGACACCGGCAGCACCCTGTTCGCCACCCAATACCCCCAAAAGGACTGGCACCAACGACTCGGCGGCGGCACCCACGCCGACGCCATCATGGACAGGATCGTGCACAACACCACCTGGATAGAAACCGGCGAATGGAACATGCGCGAACACGCACCCGGCAAGTAACCCCATCCCTCACCACGACAGGACGGCACCAGCAGTGCCCGACCACCACACACGGTGCCGTCCCGCAATAACCCCGGTACCCTCCCGCAATAACAACCAGTGCTCAAACCTCCAAATAATCAACTATCCCATAACAACATAAATGGTGCTCAAACCTCCAATACCAGAGCCTAGTCTGTAGCCGGTCCCCTTTGTGAAAGTGCGGTATTTAGACAAAGCGCCGCTCTTGACGTGAGAGGTATAGGTCCGTATTCTGTGATTTTCTAATTATCCCAACAATCTAGCTAACTTCGGAGAGATGTGAATGAGTATCGCGATTATAAAAGACACCACTGTCGCGAAAAGGAATCCAACGACGGTTGCGTTGCCCATCTGTTTAGTAAGCATCAAAATGAGCGGATGAATAAAAATTACAGGAAGTCCACGTGTACTGAGCCATGTGGCGAATGAAATTCGTTTGCCATTCAGAAGCTGCTGCCCCAACATTGTTGCACCAACGCATAGCATACCAGCGCAAAGGATGCTAAGTATCGGCGTACCAAAATCTGCCGATTTGATATCAAGAGGAAGTAGTCCAAGCGAAAAACCAGCAATGCCCAATGCAATGAGAGTGACAGCGATGGTTATTTTCCACAGTCGAGGAATCCTATTGGACCTCGAACATTGCCCTCCCCAAATTCCGATCATGATGAAAAAAGTGCATGGTAATGCGATACCCATAGACCACCATATTTTTTGAGCATATCAGCAGCAACAACAGCGCTTGTCAAACCAATGAGGCAGAGTACAACTCTTCCAAGTAGTCCTGCTATTTTTTGCGCAAGAATCATGTACATTCGAGCGAATAATAATGCGGTGATGAACCAGAAGACCGTGAACGGTGTGAGAGCATATGCGCCTCCACGAACAACGTCTGAAAATATGCTAATCATTCCCAGCAGGTTATCGCTCTTGACATGGAAAATCACTTCTATAAAGAGAAGCAGTACGGCCCATGACAAATATGGAATCATCAAAGACTGAAAACGGTGTCGCATTTCATTACGTATATCGACATCGGTTTTCCAGAACCAACCACTAAGTACGAAAAATAGTGGCACCTGCCACGTATATAGCAAAATATGTGCCAATTGATAGTTCGGAAAAGCATGGGTAGCAACAATCGCGATGATGCCTATGAGTCTTATGACGTCTATGGCACTATCACGCCGAGCACTTACTTGTAGAACTTGTGAGTTCTTGGCCATTGATTACTTCTTTCTTTGTTTAATGAAGGAGATGAGCAGCGTAAACTGGCGGCGGAAAATGATAGCGAAAGCAGTAGTGTAGATGGTGGCATAAATGAGCAGGTCGATGATAATGGTGTTGGTTTTCCAGTTGAGGAACGTTTGCGCTGTGTAAAGAGGTGCTAGCGGGATACAAGTAAACGCAAGTGTGGTGGCTACTGGTTTGAGGAATTCGCTGATGGGGTGGTCGAACGCCTTGTAAGTGGTGTAGTAGGCAACAGTGAATGTTTGACCTATGAATGCGATAGTGACGAAAATCGTGAGCAGTGTCACATCACCTGTAAGTGAGCCACAAGCAAGCATGAGAAGCATGATCGTTGTCGCGGCAAGTCCTTGTCGGAAGAGCAGGTCAGTCCGTCCTGCGCTTTGAAGTATACCTCCGGTGACGTTCATGACCATCTGGAAGATGATACTAACGGACAAGATAGTGAACAGAGGCACGCATGCAAGCCATTGGTCACCGTAGAAGATGAGGACGATCTCTCGTCCGCAAAGAATGAATACGCCTGCGATCCATGATCCGGTAATGGCAAGGGCTTTGACCATGAGCATCTGATAGTGGTGGAGTTTCTCTTTGTCGTCCTGATAGGCGGACAAGTAGGGTTGAAGGACCGATCCGAGTACACCGGGGATGAATTGAATTGGGTAGGTGGTGAGCTTGTATGCTTTGTCATACAGGCCAAGGGGTGCAGAACCGAAGAAGCGTCCAATGATGAGATGATCAGTGTTGCGGGAGAAGTAGTTGATAATGCTGAAGCCAGCTTGGTAGGCGGAGTAACGCGCGATGAGTCGCACAGGTTTGAACATATCCATCTGCTTAAAGCTGATTTGGCCGCGTATGCTGGCAATGTTCCATAGGAAGATGGCGATAGCGGTAATGTTCACGTTCCAAATGAGCGAATAGGTGCCGAATCCGTTGACTGCCATGATTACGGCGATGACGCCGCCAATGATGGTAGTAGCAACGAGACGTATGCCGATCACGTCAAAGCGTTTGTTACGTAGAAGTATGCCGTTTGGCACCATGTTAACAGTGTTGAAGAACACGGATACTGCGGCTAATGCACATAGCGGCGCGTATTCGGGTTCTCGATAGAACCACGCTATCGGTATGCCAGCAGCCAGAAATGCGACGGACAAGATGGTTGCGAGAATCAGAGAGAAGATAAACAAGCCTCCGAAGTCGTGCTTATCGAGCTGTTTGTATTGGATGATACCAGCTCCGAAGCCCATGTCCGCCAGAATAGCGAACAGACTTGTGAACACGGTTAGTCCAGCCATTATACCGTACTCTTCTGGCGAGAGGAGCCGAGCGAGAATCGCGGTCAGAACGAGTTGGACGAACACATTCACGTACCGTGACGCAAACTGGATGAAAGCGGCCTTGAAAAAACTGATGTTTTTAGTCTTCTTGCGCATGTTCATAGTGATGTGGATTGTTGACGTTGCGTGATGAGATAGGGGCTCTCTGGTCAGGAGTTGAGGATCTTCTCCCAATCCTTGATGATGACTTCTGGAGCAAATGCTTTTGCGCGTTCCAAGGACAAGCCAGAATACTTCTCACGCAGGTCTCGATCACTGATAAGTGACATGAGCTTATCAACGAAATCATCGACGTCACCATCCTTCGCAAGCAGACCGTATTTACCATGGTCGGTGACCTCATCCAATCCAGGATTGCCGAAGGCCACAACAGGAAGTCCTAGGCTCATAGCTTCGACGGTAACGAGGGGGAATCCCTCCCATCTGCTTGTAAGCACGAAAATGCTGGACTGAAGATAATGTTCGGTCAAATCGTCACCATTCAAAGCTCCACGGAGAATAAACTTATCCGCCAGATTCCGTTCGTCAATCAATTCACGGAATTTGTCTTCATCAACTCCGGCACCAGCAACACTAATTCTCCAGCCTTCGGGAAGACGAGAAGCTATCTCCACAAGATAGTCCAACCCCTTTTGCTCAACTAAAAGACGTCCCGTAAAAGAAATAATGTGAACATCAAGATCTGCCTTATTCTCATGCTCATGAATGGTGACAGGATTATGGATCACAACAACATTATTATTATATTGACGCCATTTCAACGCTGTATACGACTCCAAACAGATAATTCCGTCCGCAGCTGAAACATTTTTTACAAGCTCATCAAATCTACCACCGAAATATCTTTCGTTATTTTTATATATATCAAAATTATTATGCATCCAAAGATAAATCTTTAAAGATGGAAAAGCACCCTTTAAGTTTTTTACGAAAAAGAAAGATTCAGGACCCAACACAACGACTGAAGCATTCTTTTTTTTAACAAAATAACTTAAAAAAGAATAATTGAAAAAATCTAGTAATCCTAACTTATGAACTAACTTAATAAGGAAAATATTAAATAAAGTTATTTTATGTTCTAATAAACCAGTTTTAACCTGATATAAATTATTATCAAGAGAATATTTTAAAATAAAGACATTAAAATGCAATTCATTAAGAAGATTAACGATAGTGGAAGTAACTCTTTGTATTCCACCTAAACTTAAAGAATATACAGTAAAAAGAAAAACTCGATGTTTACTATTCAACATAACTCTCTCTATTCATCAATCATAAACATAAACAAGTAAATACTTAAGATCTCTTAAACAAATAAGCGATATTTAATAAATTCATCTTAAATAAAATAAATTTAACTTTTATGCCAAATGAAAAAGATAAATCAAAAATATTTATATTTTTTATTAAATTAAGTGCAACATTTCTAAGTGAAGACAATAACTGGTACTCACTAGATCTGTTAAAATGATAAAGAAAACCATAATACATGAGAACTTGTTTCAAGAAAAAACCATAAGCTTGTGATTTATCTTTTTCATTCAAAAAACATAATTCATCCAAACGATTACAAAAAACCAAAATATCTGAAGCAGGATCAATATGATTAGTATGGCTTTCCGACGAAACCCTTTGCGTCCAGTGATAGAAAACTTTTGGATAAAAATATATATACTTTGCTTTAAGTAAAACCGAAAGTACGAAATCGATATCATCAATACTATGGAAACAAGTATTAAAAGTGATTTTATTTTCTATAATAAAACTTTTTTTAAAAATACCAGTCCATACAAAACCATAAAACCTCTCAGAGAAAAAATAGTTCATCGCGGTTGATGCTGATACAATTCCCTCTCTTGGAAAATTATTAAACTTTATAACAGATTTATAGGGATATTTTTCATCAAAATTAAAAAAAAGAGCATCTATATCATTAGCCATCAGTATCGGAACAGTTGAGGATAAAGACTTGGGAGACAAAGAATCATCTTGATCAATAAATGTAATATATTTACCTTGACTATGTTGTATTCCCTGATTACGAACAGAAGCAATACCAGAATGTTCTAATTTAAAATATTTTACATTATCATATTTTTTTTCTAAATCACAACAGATCTTACCAGAATTATCAATAGAAGCATCGTCCATTAATAATATTTCAAAATTTTTAAAGATCTGACTTTCTAAATTATCAACCAAGCTTGTAATAAAATCTTCGCCATTAAACACGGGAACAATAAAAGAAACAAGATAATTATTCATAGAGATGACCTACTTAAAAGTATTTTCTTAACAAGAAAAATATACAAAAAAGGAGTGAAAACAAAGAAAAGAGCTTGAAGCTTTTTTTTACGAGTTAAATCTTTATTAAAAACTATAGCTAGAATGTAAGGACGACTTTCGTTAACTAAATTTTTCATATACTTATTATGAAGATTTATTCCACGTTTAATACATTCATTAAAGATACCCATCCTAGAAATAACATAGGCAGTTTCACCCGCATACAGGATATCAGAAAAATTTTTTTTAATATAATTAAGCTGCAAGGAACTTGTTACAAGCGGCGCATCATTAATTGATTTTGCATTTTGAATACTGCCTGCACGTTGCCTGTAATAGTAGAGTGCATCAGGACGAAAGTAAACGCCATTTTTTGCTTTCCCAAAAAGTTCAAAAATAACATAAGCATCCTCAGATAGTTTCCCCGCTGGAAATGATATACCATCAAATAGACTCCGCTTAAAAAGTTTTCCCCATACGGCAGTATTAAAGGATTGCCACGAATTCAAAGCTCGTAACGCCTCAGAAGGCGTAATAACTTTATTTGAAAAAAAAGTATTACTTTCAACTATTCTTTTACCAGAATCAAACGATAGAATCTTATTACAAATACTGATATCGACTTTATATTTATTAATTACTTCTACTAACTTAAAAAGATAATCTGGATCAATGTAATCATCTGAATCGACAAAAGCAACATACTCTGATCTAGCATAGCGCAAAGAAGTGTTCCTTGCGCTGGCTAAACCCATATTAGATTGTGAGTAAAGGTGAAAACGTTTATCAGAAGAAACATATTTTTCACATATCTCCTTAGATTTATCAGTAGAACCGTCATTAACAATAACAACTTCGAAATCAACAAACGTTTGATTCTGAATACTTCTCAAACATTCATCAACATATTTTTCAACATTATATACAGGAACCAAAACAGATACAAAAGTCATAACAAATCTCTTTCCACTAATAAGTACTTAGCATAGTATTAAAAATAGATACATAAGGAACAACTTCTTCATTATCTGCTTGAAGATAGAAACCGAAGGTCACCGCGATATATAATAAAACAATAACAGCTAAAAATATTTTTTTAATATATATATACCTACCTTTACTATCAAATAAATAATCTGCAAATAATTGAATGGAAAAAATTTGGGCAAATGAGAAATACCAAACAATTCTATACAAAAGAGGGATACCTCCCTGTATAACGCAAAAAATAAATGCAAAATACTGTGCAAGAAGAGCAACAACAACTGCATTATCTTCTCTATTCTTATAAAGAACGGAGACAAACATGAAAAGCAAAACAGCTGTGTTAATAAAAATTAAGCTCGTGACAGTCGCACCATTATTATAATAATTGCTTGCTGAGTATATTCCAAAACGTGTATTAACATAAAAATAATTTAAAAAAGAATTTAACGGAAAAGCTATTACTAGGCAAAATAATAAAAGAACCGCTATTTTTCTCATATTTTTTATTTTCACTATAAAATAATAAGAAAAAGGTAAAGCAAAATAGACTAAAGCAGAAATGTGTATAAAACCTGCAAGAACAATTAATACAATACTTTTTTTGAATTCTCTTCTAATCATGCACGCAAAAGAAATCAAACATATAGACATCGCTAAATATTGTGCAACATATCCAAAAGAACGTATAAAATCATACCCACCAACGAATAATGTTATGGGAATAAAAACTTTACAATTTAATAAATAAATAGCAACCCACACTAAACAGATAAAGAAAATTGAATCAATAAAAAAGAATACTTTGTAATCCGAAGTGAATATGGAAATAACTTTTAGATATACGTTGAATAGAAATTCATAATGACTTTTACCACCATTGACTACATTTTGAAAAGACGGAACATAATTATAAAAATAATCAAAACCTATGCCATAACGAAATCCGCGAACAAGAATCAGTGGAATTGCTGAAAAAACAAATAATAATAAAGATAAATCCGTTTTATGATATTTAGTACATATCGTACGAGATTTAACACAATCTGTTAAATCTGAACAAAAAGCAAAAAAAGAAGAAACTATTAATGTTATAATATAGACTAACATATTTGACCTATCAAATATACATTATACTTTTAACGTATAGATAATTTGACCAATTCTTCTCAGTACATTTGATTTCCATAGATCATAATGAATCAATATGAATAATCTTTTAATCAAAGAATAAGAAAGAATACTCGCATAATTTTTTAAAACTTTTTTGCTCTCGTCGCTCAAGTATAACTTATAATTATCGTAAATATAGGAAGCTTGTATTACTGAATTTCTTATGCTAACTTTGTTGTCATCATTCTTTTTTATCCACTTTAAAAGATTAAATTTTTTTGCGCCAACAACATTAGTTATATGCTGACAATAATCTATTGTTGGCGAATCAATGTATACTAATGATCCACATGCTGCACATATTACGGCAATAAACCAATCATGCATAACAATTTTATCACAATCAATAGTATGCTTTAATATCAATCTATATAGATCACGATTTATCATCGAAGCACAACCAGTAACAATATTTTGTACCAATAAATTAGACAAACTATTCCTATAAGGATTTAATTTCATCATATCATAATATGATTCCGAAATAAGAACCCCATGCTGATCTACAACTCTTAAATCTGAATATATTAGCATTGGGCCATTCTCACGTCCTCCCGCATCTATTACATTATGCAGAAATACCTCTAATTTATCGGGGTGCCAATAATCATCTTGGTCACAAAACGCAACAAACTCCGACTGTGCATTTTTTAACAAAAAAATAAAGTTTTTTGCCGCTGATCCAAATCGTTTCCCTTTAGAAATGATTTTAATTCGCGAATCTTCTTTAGCATATTTATATAATATATCCAAAGTTTTATCATTTGAACAATCATCTGAAACTAATAAATTCCAATTTGTATATGTCTGATGAATGATAGATTGAATTTGCTTTTCTATATAATCTTGTCCATTATATGTAGCAAGTAAAATTTCTACTAAGCCGTTGTACATTTTTCTACTTTATTCTAGGGAAAATTTGCTCAAGTTGCTTATAATAATTTTGTTCCATATTCAATATATACATACGGAACTCATTGAAATCTTTATAATCCTTATCATAGTTATTTAGCATTTCCTTAATGATTCCTTCAACCTCTTGAGGATCTGAATCTATTTCTATTTTATACTTTTCTGGTATAAGTACATCTTTTGTCAAAGCTGCATTTCTACGTGCAACTAAAACATTGGCACCATTAAAAACAGTTTCCTTAGGAAGCCTCTCAGGACCAGGAAAGAAGCCAAAATCTAAATATAACTTACTCTTGCGAAATAAATCTATCATTTGCTGAAATGATAGATTTCTTACTGGTATATAATGAAAATTCCCTCGACGAAGAAGAATGGCCATTAAATCAGACGGCTTCGCTGGATTATATAAGACAATATCTTGCCTCTTATCTAATCCTTTACCATCATAAACTCCATAATTTAGAAAATCTTTGCCAATTGAATGTATCAGTTCTTTAAATTCAACATGCATTTTTGAAGCCAACATTTTACTAATATAATATGAGCCAGATATATTATGAACATCTTTAATTGGAAAACACGTATGCCCATACTTTGCAAATGCTAATAACTTCTTTTTGATATATAAAATATATTTTATAAACGTTTTTATGAATTTCAATTTGGTTGGACGATGCGGATCTGAGAAAAAAAGTCCATCATAATAATTAAATGATAACCACCATATATACTTATCATAAAGTGGAAAATCAAATAAGCTTTCTGTATCAGATTCAGGAACAATTATGAAACTATCATCTTTATTTTTAACATCATCTGCAAGAACAACATCAAGTTCTTTTAGATACTTATTAAACTTTCTTGGAGGGTTAAAAGGCTTAACTCCTTTGTAAGCAATTTTAATATTATAACCAAACTTTTTTAAATCAACAGCCAATTGATATAATGCTTCTCCTCCGCCACTATAATAGCCAGTATCGAGTATAAAACCATTTGACTTTAGATTAGTTTTTTGCGCATCATTTTGCATAATATTACATCTTCCATATTAAATACTTATTTATAGATTATATAATTACAAGAATTTTATTTGCGGCAAAACATACAATCATATAAATGGTTTTCGTGTTATCTTCTCTTACAAGAAGCAGGATATAACACGAAAACCATTTACAAACATCAGCAATTAGTCACGCTTAAACAGATCGCGTGTAAATACCTTATTTGATACGTCATTTAGTTCTGTATTCCAACGATTTGCAACAATCACATCTGCATGCTGCTTAAACATTTCTAAGTCGTGTGTAACTTCACTTCCAAAGAAGTCAGGCGCATTCAGCGTTGGCTCATATACGAGAACTGTTACACCCTTAGCCTTCAGACGCTTCATCACACCTTGGATGGAAGACTGACGGAAATTATCAGATCCTGACTTCATAGTTAGACGATAGATGCCCACAACCGGATTTGTCTTGTCTGCAACCCGCGTAAGGATCTCGTCAGCAATAAAATCTTTGCGTGTGCTGTTTGCTGCGACGATCGCACCAATCAGATTTTGCGGTACATTCGCATAATTAGCAAGCAATTGCTTGGAATCTTTTGGAAGGCAGTACCCGCCATAACCGAAGCTCGGGTTATTGTACTGATCACCAATACGCGGATCAAGGCATACACCTTTAATAATCTCTCGTGCTGAAAGGTTGCGCGCTTCTGCATACGTGTCCAACTCGTTGAAGTACGCTACGCGTAATGCCAGATATGTATTTGCAAACAGCTTGATAGCTTCCGCCTCTGTCGTTCCACAAACTAGCTGCGGGATACCAGTAGTACCATCTGCATTAGTACGTTCCAGCTCAGCAGGATCAGCACCATGAGCGAGTAACTCGGCAAACCTACGTGCAGCCACTGTGGCTTCTTCATCGTCAACAGGAGCTCCTGCAACGATACGAGATGGATGCAAGTTATCATACAAAGCATGACCTTCGCGTAAAAACTCCGGAGAGAAAATAATGCGCTTATCCCCCAATTTCGCCCGTAAATCAGCAGTATAACCAACTGGAATCGTGGATTTGATTACAATCCAAGCTGTGCTATTCTGATCACGAATAGCTTTAATAGCAGCTTCCACACTTGACGTATCAAAATAGTTCTTCTGCGGGTCATAATTCGTTGGTGTCGCGACAATCGCATAATCAGCGCCAGCATATGCCTGTTTAGGATCAAGAGTTGCAGTAAAGTTCAATGGCATGGTACCTGACTGCTTGCCATCCAAAAAACGAGTAATTTCCTTATCAACAATCGGGCTCTTGCCTTGATTGAGCATTTCTACCTTTTCAGGCACAATATCCAAAGCGTGCACTTCATTGTGCTGTGACAGCAATAATGACACAGACAACCCGACATAACCTGTACCAGCAACAGCGATTTTCATTGCTTATTCTTTTCTCTAGGATACATTTGTACGTATAACCACTAATAATAATACAAAGGACAGAAAGGGGGATACGTTTTATCTCTTTTTCCGAGCTGCTCTCACTCCTGCACGATTGCCTAGCAACCGCGCAGCACAATCCAAGCAGAACCAGAACATTTCACCAACTTGCCCAGAACGAGCTAGTCCACTCATCACATATTTCACTAACGACGCTCCCTCCCCAGCAACTTTAGCTCCACCTAGTTTATCTTTCCGCAATTCGATTTCCTTACCCATAATGTAATTACGCTTATACTGCTGCTTCAATGAAAAATTATGTGAATGCCATACCTGAGCATCTGCAGCATAAGCAACCGAATATCCTGCACATAGGAACGACGCAGCGATGAACATATCTTCATTAGTAGTAATCGGGTGTTCAAAACCTCCAACAGCAAGATATGCGTCACGTCGATATGCAGAACATACATCCGTAGCGAAAAAAGCCTTGATTCCGAATCGTGGAATATCCTTTGCGCTCCGAACATGAGATACAGGCGGGTAATTAAATTCACGTACTAACTTCTCAGAAGATCGTGCCGATAGTCGCGCAATCTGACGACCACTAACTAATGCAACACGCTCGTCAGAAAACGGTTTTAGTAATTCCTCAATATAATATTCATCCTTTGGAAGAGCATCTTGCGTTAGAAATAGCACATAATCACCCTTTGATTCACGTAGTGCCATATCGCGTGTGGCACCATGATCAAAGTTCTTACGCTGTATCTGTAAAAGACGTACATCATCAAAATGACGTACTCGATGCACAGTGTCATCATCGGATTGAGAATCGACTACAATAATCTCATCCGGCTTGCGAGTTTGAGCTTGCAATGCTTCAAGCAGCTCAGTAATTTGTTGCCCGGCATTAAGCGTAGGAATAATAACAGATATCTGCTTAGACATTTACTAATTCCTTTTTTGAAAAAATAAACATTCAGCTCTTACATATGCCTTATGAAAACAAAATCGAGAAATCTCATGTTTGGAAACATAGAGATCTCTCGATTTACACTAATGTATAACTGAAGCACCAATATTAATCAGTACTGGTTAGCGATAATTACTAATTTGCCTTCTGCAACATCCTTAAGGTGTTTGCCGTATGGGCTTTTACCGTATCGATCCGCAGATTCAAGCAGCTCATCCTTGCTGATCCAACCATTCTCGTAGGCGATTTCCTCCACTACGGCAATCGGCAAACCTTGCGCACGCTGAACCGTACGCACAAATTCACCAGCTTGATACAGGCTGTCCATCGTGCCTGTATCAAGCCATGCATAACCACGACCAAGAGTGCGCACATTCAGAGAACCGTCTTCCAAGTACATACGGTTAAGATCCGTAATCTCCAACTCACCACGTGCAGACGGCTTGATCTGCTTAGCAAAATCCGTCACACGTTCATCATAGAAATACAAACCTGTAACCGCATAATGGGACTTCGGCTCCTTCGGCTTCTCTTCGATCGATATAGCCTTCTTATCTTTATCAAATTCAACTACGCCATAACGCTCAGGATCATCAACGTAATAGCCGAAGACACTCGCACCCTCACCGTTTTCAGCTTTTGAAACAGCCTTACGTAATGTAGTGCCTAGCCCATTACCGTAGAAGATATTATCACCTAGTACGAGCGCACATGGTTCACCATTGATAAACTCTTCACCCAAAATAAACGCCTGCGCAAGACCATCCGGACTAGGCTGCACTTTGTAACTAAAATGCACACCGTAATGAGAACCATCACCAAGCAACCGCTCAAAATTAGGCAAATCCTTCGGCGTGCTAATAATCAAAATATCGCGAATACCCGCCATCATTAACACACTCAACGGATAATAAATCATCGGCTTATCATACACAGGAAGCAACTGCTTCGACGTCACCGTCGTCAACGGATACAAACGCGTACCCGAACCACCAGCAAGAATAATACCTTTCACCATAACCTCCATAAACACTCGTTACGTTTATTAAACTATTCACTTACTCAATTCACGAGCCACATACGCCTTCAAAGAATCCTCCCAATCAGCAGGCGTATACCCAGCCTGCTCAATCTTAGACAAATCCAACGCAGAATACACCGGACGCGGACTCACCGGCGCCTTCGCATTCGCAAAATACTCCGCAGTAGAAATCGGCTTAACCTTATCCCCATTACCATTCGTCTGCTCAAACACAGCCGCAGCAATCTGAGCCCAATTCTTCACCGAACCAGAACCAGTCAGATTATACGTACCATACGGCGCACGACTATCCAACAAATGGAAAATCGCTTCCGCCATATCCTTCGTA
Organism: Bifidobacterium hapali; assembly: GCF_002259755.1. Classification (GTDB taxonomy): domain Bacteria; phylum Actinomycetota; class Actinomycetes; order Actinomycetales; family Bifidobacteriaceae; genus Bifidobacterium; species Bifidobacterium hapali. Next base: position 115,280 of record NZ_MWWY01000013.1, on the reverse strand, counting down.
AACGTCAAACGACCAAACTGATCATCCACAACCGTCACCTGCTCCAACGTATCGTCAGGATCAGCCACACGATTCGACAACATCATCATCGTCTTGACAAAATTATGACCCTCACCAATCACCCAGCTAGAACGCAAAATATAATGCTCAGGCGCATTCGCTACAGCAATATCACCAGCAGCCTTCGTCTGCCCATACACACCAAGAGGCGCAAACGACTCAGACTCCGTATGCTGTTCAACAGTCCCATCAAACACATAATCCGAACTGACATGCACCAACGTAATATGATGATCCTTCGCAACCTTAGCCAACAACGCAGGACCCTGCGCATTCGCCTTCCACGCAATCGGACGACCCTCAGCAGTCTCAGCCTTATCCACCGCAGTAAACGCACCAGCATTAATAATCGTCCCATACAGCGACCAATCAAACCGCTCATACGCAGCCGGATCAGAAAAATCAAACGTATCAATATCCGTATACTCAAAACCCTCTAAACCATGAGCCTCAGCATACGCACGAATCGCATGACCCAACTGACCATTACAACCCGTCACCAACGTACGCTTCGGAGCCATCGGCTTCGCATCCTTCAACAACGGATGATGCAAATCCGCCTCACTACGCTCAGACTCATCCAACGCAATCGGCCACTGAATATTCAACTCAGGATCAGCAAGATTCACAAACGTATACGTCTTCTTCTGCTCCAACGACCAATGCGCATTCACCAAATACGTATACACCGTACCATCCTGCAACGCCTGGAAACTATTACCCACACCACGCGGCACATAAATCGCCTTCGACGGATCCAAACGCGTCGTAAACACCTGACCAAACGACTCACCCGGACGCAAATCAACCCATGCACCAAAAATCTCACCAGCCGCAATCGAAATAAACTTATCCCACGGCTCAGCATGAATACCACGAGTCACACCCTTGGTCGCGTTGAACGAGATGTTATTCTGCACCGGGCCAAAATCAGGCAAACCCAACGCAGTCATCTTCGCGCGCTGCCAGTTCTCCTTAAACCAGCCACGATTATCACCATGCACCGGCAAATCAAACACCAACAAACCCGGAATATTCGTCTCCGAAACCTTCAAATCCTTCTCAAACTCAAAAACCATAATCACAACCCCTTAATATTATTTGTTATTTGTAGTTGTTATTCTGTTGTTCTACCTATTTGTTTCTAGTACGCAACAAACAAAATTACAATTCATTACTTGCCTTATACAAGGTAGCTCAACTAAATCGAGGAGAGAACGGACCCATACTCCCGCCTCTCCCCGATTACGCCTTCACTGGCCTTGACGCTTGTACTTAGCTTCCGTGGCAGCCTTAGCCGGCTCCCACCAATCACGATTATCCGTATACCACTGAATCGTCTGCTCCAAACCCTTCTGGAAATCAGTATGCACCGGCTTCCAACCAAGCTCAGTCTGCAACTTCGTCGAATCAATCGCATAACGACGATCATGACCAGGACGATCCTTCACCCAATCAAAATCATCAGGATCCTTACCCATAACCGTCAAAATATCACGCAACACAGTGAGATTATTACGCTCACCATTCGCACCAATCAAATACGTCTCACCAATACGACCCTTAGTCAAAATCGTCCACACACCAGTAGAATGATCATCCGTATGAATCCAATCACGCACATTGGAACCATTACCATACAACTTCGGCTTCAAACCATCAAGAATATTCGTAATCTGACGCGGAATAAACTTCTCCACATGCTGATACGGACCATAATTATTCGAACAATTCGAAATAGTGGCACGAACACCAAACGTACGATGCCACGCACGCACCAGTAGATCAGAACTCGCCTTCGTAGAACTATACGGCGAAGACGGATGATACGGCGTCTCCTCAGTAAACTTATGCGGATCATCCAACGCAAGATCACCATACACCTCATCAGTAGAAACATGATGATACCGCACATCAAACTTACGAGCAGCTTCCAACAAACGGAACGTACCCTCAACATTCGTCTTCAAAAACGGCTCAGGATTCGCAATACTATTATCATTATGCGACTCAGCCGCATAATGCACAATCGCATCATGCCCCGGCACAATACGATCAAGCAACTGCGCATCACAAATATTACCGTGCACAAACTCCACACGATCACCCAACACTGACTTAATATTCTCGAGATTACCCGCATACGTCAGCGCATCCAACACAGTAACATGCACATCAGGATGATTATTATAAACATAATGCACAAAGTTAGAACCAATGAAACCACAGCCACCGGTCACAATAATATTCTTAGGAGAAAACACATCATCTAACATAAACAACATGTTACCCTACCCCCGAACATAAATATGAGCTAATGTCACAAATAACCATAAAATGTGGATTACAGAATAGAGGAGAGCGCACATCTCGTTATATTCAACTCCTCCATGTGATTACCCCACAGGCCGCTTCGCGGCCAGCTCGTCCTGCAATTATGGACTCGCTACGCGCGCAGTTTATTGGCTCGCCTGTCGGCTCGTACGTTGCATGCAAACAGCTCTGCTGTTTGCATGCAACGTACTGACAAGAGGAGCTGGGATAGGGTTAGTAGGCACCCTTGGGGTTGAGCATGACGCCTACCGTGCGGAAGATATAGACGAGATCGCCTAAAATCGACCAATTTTGCACATACGAAACGTCAAGTTGACGGCTTTCTTCGTCGCTCAAATCATTGCGGCCAGATACCTGCCACGGACCAGTAATACCGGGCTTGACCAGCAGTCGCGTCGCATACACCGGGTCATACTCGTCCACCTCATACTGACGCTGCGGACGCGGACCAACCACGCTCATCGTACCGAGGAACGAGTTGAAGAACTGTGGCAACTCATCCAACGACGTCTTACGAATAAAATGACCGACCTTCGTCACGCGCGGATCATCCTTCACCTTAAACCGCGCACCAAGCTCCTGACCGTTCGCCGCAGCCACTTGCGCATCAAGCTTGTCTGCATTCACCTTCATTGAACGGAACTTGTAAATCTTAAACGGCTTACCGCGTAGGCCGATACGCTCCTGCTTGTACAGGATCGGGCCGTGATCGTCGAGCTTAATCGCAATCGCTACGCCGATCATAAACGGCGACGTGAGCACGATCAAAATTGCAGACACAATAATGTCAAACAAACGCTTAGCAATACACGTTGCCACACCATACTGCGCGAGGCTGATCGTAAGAATATTCACGCCCTTCAACGTGCGCACCGTCAGCTGGTGGCCGGCGATATCCGCAGCCGACGAGAATAATGCAATCTCCAAACCCAATGATTCGAGCGGCAGAGAGAACGCCGCAAAATCATCCGATTCACGATGCAGCACATCCGTAACCATCACAGTCTGAGCCTTCAACCGCACCGCAGTCTGCCCAAGCTGGTAGTCAAACGGTACCACCGGCAAATCAGTCACATTCCAAGACTGAAATAGAGCTTCCAGTTCATCATCGCTGAGTGTAGATGGCTCAACCTCACCAGTCGCCGGATTTTCACGAATCGGGCAAATCGCAACCGGCTTGTAATTTAGCTGCTGACGATCCTCAAGGAACTTCAATGTATCAGCAATACTCTGCGGTGAGCCAACCACGATCGTCGCATACGTGTACGCGCCCTTACGACGGTTACGAGTAATCACCGCGCGCGCAATCAAACGTTCGACAATCGTGAGGAAGCAATCGAACACAATCATCACAGTCACTGTCGTCAGCGGAAGATTGACGTGAAAAATAAAGTTCACCGCGCACAAGGCCACCCAGCTGACCGCCGCGCCCTTGATAATAATCGGCACGAGCTGATAGCCGTCACCCATCACATGACGGTGGTAAATGCCCGCGTGACGCAAGCAGAACGCCCATACGAACGCGCCAAGCAAGAGATATACTGTCGTGCCGAACGCGGACGAGTCAATAAACGTGGCAAGGCTACCGTGGCGGAACAGCAGCAGCGCGATGGCAGAGCCGATGATGAACATCGTGCAATCGCACAACATCAACGTGAGGTTGAGAAAGAAACGCCAGTACTGAACGCGCGAATACTGGCCGGCACGCAGATCACTAAGCACACGAGAATCCGTACTGATGCCAATATTCTTTTGACCTTGTACTGAGCCGCGATATTGGCGAGCAGAGCTAGATGCAGTTCCACTGCTGGAAACTCTACGAGCAGTACCTGCACTGCTGACACTGCTCGTACTACCAGTGTTGCTAGTATCAGTTGCCGTCGTATTATCGGATTGTACCGATGCCATCCGTTCTCTCCCTTATACGCCATTTCGCGCGGTAATTTAGCGAGCCAAATCACCGTATGCCACGGAGCCGGACAAGCATGGCGCACAGCCATGCCTGCCTACCGTGGCCGAACAACCGATTCCGACAATACTATACCCCCGATAAAATGTACAAACATGATGTTCGGTTGGTCCACGGTATGAACGGTTGAGTAACGCCGAGTGTGTAACGCCGCCCTATAAATTTTGCCTATATAGAGGTATAAGCTATGTACGTTTAAATACGCGCGTGTTGGGAAGAATGTGGTGCATGGGACGCATGACGAATCATGAGAATTACGAAAATACGGGTATGACTGACGGCAGGCGCGAACACCGTGACGAGCAAGACAATGGATGCAGCGAGCGTAGCGGCGAGACTGGCGGCGCTGCTGTCGACAACACATCGCGCACGTCAACGGCGACGCACAAACCGATCGTAACTTCACGCACGTTATCGTCACTATCGTTACAGTCATCACGGTCGCCGCGGTCGCGCGCACTCACCAGTTCGGAAACCTATGTCAACGGCCACTTGACGCCCGTTGCGTTCACGTCCATCGCGATTCTCACGTTCATCACGTTCGTCGGTAACTTCACGCAGCTGCAGCTGAGCGCCGCCCTACCAACCATCGTCTCAGATTTTGGTATTTCGGTGACCACCGCACAGTGGCTCACCTCAATTTTCCAGCTGGTGATGGGCGTGATGGTGCCGCTCACCGCATTTCTCACGCGGCGCTTTTCCACACGTCAGATCGTGATTACGTCAATGATTGTGTTCACGATTGGCTCACTGCTCGCATGGGTTGGCTCGTCATTCCTCGTGGTGCTGCTCGGCCGTCTGCTGGAGGCAGTGGGTACCGGCGTGATGTGGCCGGTATTGCAAATCACCGTGTTCTCGATTTACCCACTGTCACGCCGCGGCATGGCGATGGGCACGGTCGGCATGGCGATGAGCGTGGCGCCTGCGATCGGCCCGACGATCGGCGGGTGGCAAACCGATGCGAACGGCTGGCGTTCGATTTTCGTGACGTTGACAATTATCGGCGTGTTTTCGCTGCTGCTGGCCATATTCGGACTGCATAATTTCGGCGAGCATGATCCAAATGCTCGCGCAGACTTCTTCTCCGTGGGATTGTCGGTGATTGGCTTCGGCGGGCTCATGTTCGGGTTCACCAATATTGAAGCGTATCCGTTTACCCATCCGATGGTGTGGGGCGCGGTGCTGATCGGCGTGATCGGTATCGTATGGTTTGTGATACGGCAAGTGCGCGGGGCACGTGCGTTTAACAGGGCGAAGAGCGCAGCCGCAACTTCCGCAGTCTCCGCAACATCCGCAACTTCCAAACGCACTCGCTCCATCAATCCGCCATTACTCGATCTCGGCGTACTCAAAAACCGCAACTTCACTATCGGCACGATTTGCGCTGCTTTGAGCTTCTTCGCATTCAGTTCGATCATGGTGATCATGCCGCTCTATATTCAAGACGATCGCGGCTATTCGGCCACTATCAGCGGTCTTGTGATGATGCCTGGCGCGTTCGGCATGTGTATTTCGCAGTTCTTCGGCGGCAAACTGCTCGACCGACTCGGCGCGCGGCCCGTCGCGATCACCGGTACGGCTGTGCTGTTGTTTGGCACCATCATGATGAGTCTTATCGACCGCAATACGTGGATTTGGTGGGTGTCAATCTGGCAGTTTGTGCGGCAAATCGGCATGGGATTTATTATCATGCCGGTTACCACATGGTCACTTAACTGTCTTGATCACACTGAGGTTTCCGCAGGGTCGGCAGTAACCAATACGGTGCGCCAAATTGCGGGCGCGATCGGCGCGCCGGTGCTCGTTATTCTCATGGAAACGCTCACGCAGCTGCACGGCGGCAACAAGATTGATGCGAGCATTTTTGGCACGCAATGGACGCTGCGAGTGAGCGCGTTCCTCGTGTTTGTTCAGATGCTGATTGTTATTTTCGGCGTCAAGGGCGAAGGTGCAGGGTCTTCCCATGAGGCCGCGCAGAAAGCGGTAGCTCGTTTCCACGAGGCGCATGAAGCACGGCTGGTACAGCACGCACATTAGGCCATAGACCAACGTATCTTCTCAAAACTGAGAGGCAGAATTCGCATTGTGCAGAGGTCTTTCTCAAAACTGAGAGGCACTGGCTCACAGTGAAACCCCATGATCATACCCCTGTACTCATGGTAATCAGCAGCTAAACCGCAAATAGCTGCCTCTCAGTTTTGAGAAAGACCTCTGCAACGCAAGAAAACTGCCTCTCAGTTTTGAGAAGGCTTGAGAAAGTCTGAAAAAGTTTATCTCCTCGAAAAAAGCAAAGTATCAAATCCTCTATACCTCACGCCTTGCCGAGGACGGTGAGCACGATGAGTAGCACGTTGAGCGCAACAATCAACGCAGCCACCGCAATAAACAACACATGCTTAGCGGTTCCGTCAACGTACTCCCCCATCAGCTTCTTATCGTGCGTATAGCGCATGAGCGGGATAATCGCGAACGGAATACCAATCGACAAAATCACCTGACCCACGACCAACGCTTGCGTCGGATTCGGAGCAAACCACAGCACGATCAACGCCGGCACCAACGTCACCACACGGCAAGCCCACATCGGCGCCTTAATACGCAGCAATCCGTGCATAATTTCCGAACCAGCATACGTGCCAACCGACGTCGAACTTAAGCTCGACGCAAGCAGACCAATCGAGAAAATCGTGCCAACCACCGGGCCGAGCACCGACACAATCGCATGCTGCGCACCCTCGATCGAATCCGTGCCGCTCATACCGTACAGCGAGTTCGCCGCAATAATCAGCAGCGACACGTTCACCGAACCAGCCAACAGCAAAGCCCACACCACATCAATTTTCGAGCCACGCAACAACTGACGCGTGCTCGGCTTCTTCTCCCCCGGCGCATAATGGTCGTTAACCAGCGTTGAATGCAGGTAAATCGCGTGCGGCATCACCGTCGCACCCAACATAGACGTAGCCATAAGCACCGAATCAGTAGTCGTAAAATGCGGAATAAGGCCGCCCAGTATTTCACTGGCATCAGGCGGCGCAATAAACAAGCCAAAAATAAAGCCAAATGTGATAACCAGCAGCAGCGCGATCACGATTTTCTCAAACAGACGATGCGTCTTGCCGCCTTGGAACCACAACAATACCGTGGAAATCGCGCCGATAATAAGACCGCCAACAAACAGCGGCACGCCGAACAGCAGGTTGAGCGCGATCGAACCGCCGATAACCTCAGCCAAGTCAGTTGCGATCGCGATGACCTCAGCCTGCATGAAAAACATGAACCGGCCGGCATCACTCATACGCTCGCCAAGCAGTTCCGGCAGCGATTTTCCGGTGACAATGCCGAGTTTGGCGGATTGATATTGAATGAGCACGCTCATGGCGTTCGCGAGTACGAGTACCCAGACGAGTAGGTATCCGTAGCGCGCGCCCGACGTGATATTCGCGGCCACGTTACCCGGGTCGACGTAGGCGACGGCGGCAACGAATGCTGGGCCGAGGATGGACGCTAGCGCGTGACCTTTGCGACCGTTGGCGCGTTTGCTGCCGCGTTGGCGATCATGTTCTTCCGCGACGCGCGCGCGTTCGAGATCAAGTTCGGCGGCTGGCATGTCGCGTTCGATAGGTGCGATTGCGGCTGTTGCTGGGCTGGCTGAATTGATGGGATTGACTGTATTAGTTGTGTTGTTTGCGAGGTCAGACTGACTGACAGTGTGCTTATTCTCTTCCATACCGCGCACTGTTATAGCCCCGGCATGTTACATGCATATGCCGCGTGGCAGAAAACGCTCGCTGACGCATGGCTCAGCGAGCGTTTTCTGCCACGCACAACAACACACAACAACACAGTGGCGGTTTTCTCTCGCTGAGAGCGGCTCAGTGAGAGAAAACCGCCACGCACAGCGCCACACCGCCTTACGGCAGTTGTTCGTTGGGACAGGAGGATAGCACGGCTTGCATGGCTTGCTTTTCGCGAGACGTGACAGTGAGCGCGTACTTAGTTTTGATGCCGATCTGCCGAGCGACATATTGGCATCGATACGCGCTATTCGTCGGCAACCAGTATGCAGCAGACGCAGAACCCTTGTCCTGATTGGCAGGACCGTCAACCGCAAGCAAGTTCGTCATATCGTTGCCGAACCGAGTCCGTTTGGCGCTGTCCCAGCTGCGCGCGCCGGACTGCCATGCGTTTTCAAGCGCAACAACATGATCAATCTGCACGGCACTGCTCGTCGTCCGACCGCGCACAAAATGGATAGTCTGTCCGGTATATGGATCGTTGAGCGTGCCCGACTTTACTTTGCAGCTGCCAGCGGACGTGTACTGTACGTCGGTCAGATCGCGAGCCAATACATCCTCGCGCACGTCGCAACCGTTGCCGTCATCGTCAGTTTCACGGTAACCGAACAGATCACGATCGTAACCGGACTTGTCGGGTTGATCGTCGACGACGAGCTTGCCTAGCGCGTCCGCAGCCGGCCCGCTTGCCGCGTATTCTCCCGTGATCTGGCCGACGGTGGGACTGACTTTGGGTAAGCCAATACCAACTGATACACCGGCGATCACGACCAGTACGAGCAGAATCAGGATGCGTTCGAGCGGACTGGACGCGTTGAATCGGCGACGAGAGAAGTGCGTGGCGCGACGGGAAGTTCGGCTGGACCGGCTGGAACGTCGCGAACTACCCGACCGTCGACCCGAGGAGCGACGATACTCACGCATACGTAAACGTGAGCGGATCGTGACCGGCGCGCTTCGGACCGTCAAGTGCGTCGATAGCCGCATGCTCTTCGAGCGTGAGTGCGAAACCGAATACGTCGAGATTCTGCCGCTGGCGTTCCTCATGCACCGACTTAGGGATGATAATCGTGCCGTTTTCGATATGCCAACGCAGGATTACTTGTGCAGGGCTCACGTTGTGCACTTGCGCGATCTTTGCGATCGTGCCGTTGCCCGCGTTGAGATCGGCACCGCGAGCCATCGGCGAGTATGCTTCGACAGCAATGCCGTGCTGCTGGCAGAACTCAACCACGCCACGCTGCTGCCACGTCGGATGCAGTTCGATCTGATTGACGGCCGGCCAATCGCCCGTCTCATCGTGCAGTCGTTCGAGATGTTCGGGCAGGAAATTGCACACGCCGAGCGTCTTGACACGACCATCCTCGCGCAGCTTGCGGAACGCTTTCCACGTCTCGCCACTACGCCATTCAAACGGGGTCGGCCAGTGAATCATATACATATCTACATAGTCGACTTGCAGTAATTTGAGCGACTCATCGAACGCGGCGAGCGCGGAATCGTAACCCTGCTGCGAATCGCGTAACTTGGTCGTCAGCCACAGTTTCTTGCGCTGCTCGCCCGTGTTGAAACCGGTTGCAGCGAGCGCACGGCCGACGCCAGCCTCATTGTTGTATCCGGCCGCGCCGTCAATGTGACGATAGCCGAGTTTCAACGCCGTTTCTACGACCGGTACTACGCCTTCGTCGTCGATACGTAGTACACCAAGTCCGATCTGCGGAATCGCGTTCCCGTCATTGAGCGCGATATGCGGTACGGTTGCAGCCGCTGCCGCTACGGCCAGATCACTGGTTCCCAACATGGCAAACCTCCTATGTCAACTTTCTTCATATCCACAATACACGTCGGACGGCCTCGCTGGTATGCGGGTGAGTTTGTGATTGGCGTGTAGTTGGGTATGTAGTCGTCGCGAGGAGACTGGAGTAAGGCTGGAGTAAGGCTGGCGCGAGGTCAAATATGTACGATCGTACACTTATACTCGTGTCGAATTTGACTCATACTCGACTCAAGCTCAAATCATACTGAGATCGCTCACAACCTGCACAGGAGCACGACATGACCCACGACAATACTGCCGCATCGCAGACACCGAACATCGACGACAAAACAACTATTCCGCCAGTTGAACTGCGCACGCCGCGCGCATCCGAGCGCGAAGAAATGCTCGCCGGTAAACTCTACAATCCAGAAGATCCGGAACTCACTGCACTGCGCGAGAAAGCCGGCGATTTGTGCACGAAATTTAACGCACTCCCCCGCGGCGATTATGCCACGCGCGCGGCCGTGCTGGACGATCTGATTCCGAACCACGGCGAGGCGTTGGCAGTGATGGGACCGATTTTCTTCGATTATGGGTGCCACACCACGATCGGCGACCGCGTGTTCATGAACTTCAATTTCAGCTGCCTTGACTGCGCGCCAGTCACTATTGGCGATGATGTCTTGTTCGGGCCGAATGTGTCGTTGCTGCCGCCGATGCACCCGATGCGCTGGCAGGATCGTAATATGCGACGCACTGAGAGCGGTTCTTTTTACGATTATGAGTATGGTCGTCCGATTACGATCGGCTCGAACTGTTGGTTTGGCGGCGGTGTGACCGTAGTAGGTGGCGTGACGATTGGCGATGGTTGCGTGATTGGCGCGGGCGCGGTGGTGACGCACGATATTCCAGCTAATTCAGTGGCGGTAGGTGTGCCGGCGCGCGTGATTCGCACGATTAGCGAGGCTGATGCAGCCGTGTATCAGGAGTACGCGCAGTAGGTTTTTGTATTGTGGGCAGCTTAGTTCGTCGCCCCCCTGGCAGCACACCGCCACGCGCACTGGTGCGTGGCGGAAAACGCTCACTAGGCAGCGCTCAGCGAGAGAAAACCGCCACACACGCTAACGCATGGCAGAAAACGCTCACTAAGCGCCCCTCAGAGAGAGAAAACCGCCACGCGCATTGGGACTCTCGGCTCCCTGTGTCAAGGGAACCACTCTCACTCACGAGCAGTGAATTCGCTAACGAATTAACGCAGGATACTATCCTGTCCCCAATCATCAGCCGAGCGTCGCAAATAAATATCGCGGGCGACCGGTCCAATCGTTGCCGGTACGCGCTTCGATAAATCCGTTAGCTCGGGCGAACGCAACCAGTTGATCAGCCTGCGAGATGTCGTGTTCCATAACGAGCGCACCGCCGGTTCTCAATAGTCCAGCCGCGCGCAGAATAATCTGTTCGGGAATCACAGCACCATCAGCAGAACCGCCGTACAAAGCCATGTCCGGATCGTGGTCACGCACTTCAGGTTGCTGCGGAATCTGCGACAACGGCACGTACGGTGGATTCGTAATCACCAGATCGATCGTGCCGTCGAGTTGCGGCAAAGTGAGCGGACTGGTTGCGTCGCCTTGCTCGAGATGATAGTTGTATCCGGCAGACGGGTCGCGATGCGCAACAGATTCACGATTACGCTCGGTCCATGCATACGCGTCCGCAGATAGTTCCACTGCCCAGACTTCAGCGCCGCGAACCTCGGTGACAACTGACAATCCGATCACGCCAGAGCCGGCGCAAAGATCCACCACGCGCGGCGCGTACAGACCGTGTTGGGTGATCCAGTCAAGACCGGCTTGGACAACCGTTTCGGTTTCGGGCCGCGGAATAAACACGCCGGGGCCTACTTGCACATCAAGATAGCGAAATGGCGCGTGACCGACGATGTATTGCAATGGCTCGCGCGATGTGCGACGGGTGATCATGGAACGGAAGTGTTCGCGGGTTGTTTCGTCAAGTTCCCATGCGTCGTCCATGAGCATGGCCTTGTCAACATCACGTAGCTCGCGCCCAGTTGCCTCAGCGAACAACAGTTTCGCATCATGCTCGGGCGTGTCCACTCCAGCGTCGCGTAGCGTCCTCGCCGCAGAACGAATCATTTCAGCAACAGTCGTCATACACAATCCACTCTTACATTCCGGTCACAAAACGCAACATAACTACACAACGAGGTCTGTGTCGGGATATACGATGCTCGACCGTAAAACTCGGCTGCTGAGCCGTGAAACGGACAGTCCAGTGGACTGTCCGTAGGCGAAGCAAGCAGCCATGCTGCGAGGCTCCGCGCAGCGGAGAGCCCGGAGCGTGTCGAGCATCGTATATCCCACTGCCAACCGATACAACAGCCGTAGGTTACTTTTGGTTGGCGAGGCGCTCGGCTTCGTCGGCTTGAATGTCGGAGTCGATGACTGCTTGCAAATCGCCGTTGAGCACTGCGTCGAGATTGTATGCTTTGTAATTCGTGCGATGATCAACGATACGGTTTTCCGGGAAATTGTAGGTGCGAATACGCTCGGAACGGTCGAGTGAACGCACCTGAGAGTGACGCATATCGGCAGCTTCAGCCGCCTCCTGCTCATGCTTCATAGCGAGTAGTCGCGACTTGAGCACGCGCAACGCGGCCGCACGGTTTTGAATCTGCGATTTCTCATCCTGCATATTCACCGTGATACCGGTCGGAATATGAGTCATACGCACCGCAGAATACGTGGTGTTGACCGACTGACCGCCAGGACCAGAGCTCATGAAGATATCAATCTTCAAGTCTTTCGGATCGATTTCGATCTCGTCATCATCTTCGTCAGCTTCAGGGAACACGATCACGCCAGCCGCAGAAGTCTGAATACGACCCTGTGATTCGGTAACTGGAATACGCTGCACACGATGCACGCCGCCCTCGTACTTCATCGATGCCCACACACCGTCTTCCGGCGCCGGCGTACCCTTGGCACGAATCGCAATCTGCACGTCCTTCACGCCACCGAGCTCAGTCGTATTCTCAGACTGTACGGTGACGCTCCAGCCGCGCTTTTCCGCGTAACGTGTGTACATACGCAGTAGGTCGCCAGCGAACAGTGCCGCTTCTTCGCCGCCAGTACCAGCTTTGATTTCCATAATCGTGTCGCGAGCATCGTCCGGATCGCGCGGAATCAGTGCGGTACGCAGCTTTTCTTCAGCGGCTGGTAGTTCAGATTCGAGTCGCTTGGCTTCCTCGGCAAAATCCTCGTCCTCGCTGGCCATCTCGCGCGCCGCGTTAAGATCGTCACGAATACGCAGGTACGTCAGATACGCGGATACGATGCTGCCGAGTTCAGCGTGACGACGGCCGAGTTTGCGAATTGTATCGGGGTTAGAAACCACGTCGGGATCGGCCATTTTCGCTTCAAGGTCGCGATATTCCTCGAGTGCGGTTTGTGCTGCGGGGAACTGTTCGTCTGCCATATATTGTCCTTATCGTTCGATATCAGCACGAATTCGTATGACTATGTGCGATATCACGGAATACTGGAATGCTGCGGAAACGTGCGGTTACAACAGATACAAAAACGCCAGTCCGCGATCGGGTCGCCAAAGCGACGCCATGACCGCTGGGACTGGCGTTAACGAAGCTACTGAGCCTTCTTGCCGTAGCGACGCTCGAAGCGAGCGACGCGGCCACCGGTGTCCATGATCTTCTGCTTGCCAGTGTAGAACGGGTGGCAGTTCGAGCAGACGTCGACCGTCATGTGGTCGCCCTTGTAGGTGGAACGGGTGACGAAGGTGTTGCCGCACGAGCACAGAACCTCGACGGCATGATAATCGGGATGGATACCCTGCTTCATGGTGTGTCTCCTAAGGATTCGGGGGACCCGGGTCGTCGCGCCCCTATGGCCGACGTGAACCGGAACCTATGGGATTATACGCGTGGGTCACGACTTGTGTGGGGGCGTTTAGGCTGCTGAGCGGCTGCGTGGCTGTACGTGAGTGTGTGGCTGCACGTGGCTGCTGAGCGCGCACGGGTCGTCCGTTGCTACGTTGCTATGCCGCGCACTGAAGCGGTCACACCGGCGTATCGACTGTATCGGCGCGCCGGAGTGGCATATGACATGGCATATGCCACAGCATACGAGAAGTGGGGCCGCAGGGGCTTGAACCCTGGACCGGGCGATTATGAGTCGCATGCTCTAACCGACTGAGCTACGGCCCCACGTCGGCAATTACTCGCGAGCGAGCGCAAACCGACCCGACCAGTGTACCAGAGCATCGGACTATTAGACTCGTCAGCGAGGCCATTCGCGTCGCGCGTCGCATAGTTGTTGGCTCTGTTCAATCAGAATTAACATTGATGCTTTCCTCGGTCTCCTTGTCAGAACGTTGCTGTTAAGCAAACAGCAGAACTGTTTGCTTAACAGCAACGAACCAGCAAGGGGAGTTAAGCATCTGCCTCGTCAACGAACTTCTGATGCAGAAGACTAGACTGGATATAACGTGACGGATAGCTTACTTAAGTAAGCTGAGAACGGACGCGAGGAGGCGCGCATGGATGACGAAGAACTGCTCAAACAGTTAGAAGCGTTTACCGATAGATCTGAAACTATAGCCGCGACTGGAAATGAAGCTGCAGACGACACTCAGGTGACGGACAAACTCGGCAGCGAATCAGCCAACAAATCAGTCAGCGAACCCAACGACGAGCGCATCAGCAACCCTCCCGATCAGCCAGCAACGTTCGACGTACACGCATTTCTCGCCGGGCTTGACGCGATTTTCGATGCGCACGGAGCTGCGACGAAAGCCGGCCCATACTTGGAACAGGCTGCTGTAGACGCAGAGAACGCTCGCGACAACGCGGGATTGCTTACTGTGCTCAACGAAACGATGGGATTCTATCGTTCGCAAGGCCGTCATAAAGACAATCAGTGGGTAATTCAGCGCGCGCTGGAACTTGCGTTGCGCATGGGACTTGAAGGTAGCGAAGCGTGGACGACTACGTTGATTAACGCGGCGACCGCGCAACGTGCCGCTGGCAACATGGATCAGGCTGAGGAACTGTATCAGATGGCGCTTGATTCGGCGCGTCACACGCTCTCCCCTACTGATCGCCGGCTCGCCGCGTTGCACAATAATCTGTCGATGGTCTACAGCGAGACGAATCGCAACGATAAAGCCGAAGCTGAGTTGCGCGAGGCGTTGCGTATTCTCGAATCGTCGAGTCCGAACGCGGACACTGATCTTGACGTTGCGTCAACGCACACGAATCTTGCGCTGGTACTGCTCGCTGAGCATCGGCTTAACGAAGCCGATCAGCAGGCTACTCAAGCGCTGAATATATATCGCAACGGCCATCTTGAGCACAGTGCGCATTACGCGTCCGCACTGGCTGGTGCCGCGCAGGTTCGTTTCACGGCGGGCGACTATGCGGCGGCGGTTGATCTGTATCGACGCTCGTTAGCGGTGATCGACGAATGTTACGGCCGCGATACTGATTATTACCGCGTTACTGAAGAGAATTTGCGGCAGGCGGAAGCGGCGGCGAGTGCTGATACAGCGAGCGCGACGAATGCAGGAACGGATGACGCAACAAGCTCAGCATCCGTACTGTCAGCTGCCGTGCAGCCGTCTACCGAGTCGGCGACTGCGATGTCAGCAGTACCGTCGGCGTTGTCAGCATCCTCAGCGCGGGCTGCTGCACAACCGATATCCGATACGCCATCATCATCCAACTCAACCACCGATAGCCCCTCCCCTATCTCCGGTCTCGCATTGGCGCGCGCGTACTGGCTCACGTATGGTAAGCCAATGATCGCCGCGAAATACCCGCAATATCAGGGTCGTATTGCGGCAGGTTTGGTCGGTCATGGTTCGGAATGTTACGGATTTGATGATGCGATTTCGCACGATCATGACTTCGGTCCGCGGTTCTGTTTGTGGCTTACTGACGACGATTACGCGGCGATCGGCGCGCAATTGCAAGCTGATTATGATGCGTTGCCGCACGAATGTATGGGGTACACTCGCATCGATGCGACTACTGCAACGCCGCGGGCCGCGCAATCGAGTGCGAGTCGACGTGACGGTGTGTTCGCAATCGGTGATTTCTTCGAGTCGATTACCGGTTACCGATCGGCACCGGCAGACGATCGTCCGCACGAATGGCTGATGCTGGACGAGGCAACACTGGCTGCGGCAACGAATGGAGCTGTGTTTGCCGATCCGCTGGGTGATTTTTCGGCGGCACGTCAAGGGTTCACGTTTATGCCTGACGATGTGCGGCTTGCACTGATTTCGCGTCGCATTGGCATGATGGCGCAAGCCGGTCAGTACAATGTGCCGCGCATGCTGGAACGCGGGGATGGCGCGGCTGCGTGGTTGTCGATCAACGAATTCGTGCACGCTGCAGCTTCACTGGTTTTTCTTATGAATGAGCCGGTGACAGTTGGTTATTTGCCGTACTACAAATGGCAGTTCGCAGCGTTGCGACGGCTCTCATTACGTGTGGCGACCCGATTAGCTGACGTGTGCGAGCAACTGGAATCGTTGTTGCGATTGAGTTCGACGGCTTGCTACGGTGGAGCAGGATTTGGCGAGGGTGGACGCGGGGCTGCGCCGGCGATCGCACAAGTCAACGGAATTATTGAGCATATTTGCGCCGAAGTCGTGACTGAACTGAAGCGCGAAGGACTGACACGCAGCGATGAAACGTTCCTTGAATGGCAGCGTCCGTACGTTGAGGAGCATATACAATCTGATGCAACGTGCTTGCGTAGTTTGTGAGTGGGGGTGAGAAAGACGTACACAATGAATGCTGTTGATAATCGCAACGTTGCCGATCGACGAATTATTGAATCTATTGTTCGGCACGAATGGGATCAGTTCCAGCGCACGAATAATGAGGGTGGTCGGGCGGCTTGTCAAGGTAACTGGCCAGTGTTCAATCAGATGCGCACCAGCCAGTTCCTCACTTGGCCACGTCCGATACTCGACAGTTATCTCAACGATCTCGTTGAGGCTGATCAGGCTGGTCGAAATCTCGTCACGGAAAAATATGGTCGCATGATGGCCTCGACTGCACCTGACGAGTATCGGGATCATATCGAACCGTATATTCCGCAGCTTTCTGCCGAACGGCTTGCTCTACAGGAGCGAATTATCGCGGTACAAGTCGCGTGGGCTGCCGCGTTTCGTACGCGCTGGCCGAAACTCGGTGCGGCGATGCGCGTGCTCACCACTGCCGAAGATACGCCAGATGCGACTTCGTTTGAAACGTATTTACGCGGCGAACTTGGCACGTATTCGGATACCACGTTGGGATTGTACGAGCAGATGGTTAACGAACTCAGCGCAACCGGCCGTAACCTCACCGAGGAGACGATTCGTGCAACTGTGCAGCTTGGCGGTTTTACCGACCTTGCCGAAGCCGAGTCTGCGCAGTAAATGGCCCACGCCTAGTATTTTCTGCATCAGTAGTTGACGATGTTCAAGGGGAGCCGATAAAACACGGCAGCACCCTCCCATGGTGCGGTAAATTCCCCATGATGCGGTAAACATAATATCCCCTTATGCTACAAAATGGCGGAATTAAGCCATTTTGCATAACCGCATCATGGAGCATTTACCGCATCATGTGAGTTTTACCTCATTATGGGAGGTATTACCATACGTTGCCATGTGTAGGGGGTGTTTTTAGTGGGAATCGTGCTTGCGGTGATGCAGTAGGCTGGCTAGGGACCAGATCACTGCGACGAGTACGAGTAAGCCGCCAAATACCGCGAATGCAACAGCAGCTGTTACGCGCGGATCGGTTGACCATGACCAACTCAACCATCCGATCGGCGCAAGACTCACCGCGCCTAACAACAGTACACAAGCTCCCAACACGATCGTGGCAACACTTGGCCCGGTTTTGCGCGGCACATTGGCATCGCCATCAGATTGATGATCACTAGGCTGACCACCCGCTGGCTGAGACTGAGGCTGTGTTTGGGCTTGAGACTGCGACCATACCGGTGGCTGTCCAGCAATCGCACCAGCTAGCCCCGACGCCATAGCCGGATTAGCCGTATATAACGGAATCGATTGCGCTGTCAACGATTCTTCCCGGGCTGCGTTTACAGCAGACGCAGCAGTCGACGCTGCAGCCCCACCCTCAGACGAGACAGAGGAAGTCGCGGAAGCAGCGCGATTAGCCGAATCCGCCGTAGTCGTATCAGCAGTTGATTCAGAGAAAACTGGCTGAACATCGTCAATATCTGCCACGTCAGCAAGATGCAACGAATCAGCATGCTCATCATTATCGGCAGCATCATCAGCAGACAACGCCAACGTCGGCTCGTCAGGAATATCCATTACTGCAGTATTTGCTGTGTCGGCAACCGTAGCGATTACCGCTGTAGTCGCACTGTCAGCAACCGTATGCAACACTTTAGTATCTGCGATCGTCTGCGTATCATCTACCGCATCGTCGTTCTGTACAGTCGACGTCTGTACCGGTGCAGTATCCTGCGTAACCAGCAACGTTGCGGTATCCGGTGCATCCGACGTCACTCTCGGCAGTGGCGTCGTAGTAGCAGTCTCCAGCGATACCGTCTTCATCGGCATAGTCTGCTGCGCAATATCCGACTGCACGTCTGCAGGCATAGTCGGCAACTGTGTCGTCTGTGCAGTCTGTAGCGGCACCGTCTCCAGCGGCACAGTCTGTAACGGTACAGTCTGCGCATCATCGGTACGTTCGTTCATCGTCGTTCCTTGTCTAAAATCAGTCATCATTCACTCAACTTGCCGTGAAACCAGTCGTGAAACACGCCGTGAAACTCATCAGTTCGCGCATCACTCAGCATGCTCCCCGAACAGAGCCGCATTGTCGCCGGTCTCGGTCGCCGGATACCGCACGAATACTTGTGCGCTGAGCAGATACGGCACATCAATAAGCAACTCCGAACCGTCAGCAGGCCAGTAATCGTAGTCGCGAGCCCACGCCGGCGAGTCGGCGCCGTTCGCACTGAACTCAGGATTCGTGACGGTCACATAATGGCCGTTGCGCGTGCCGTCAGCAGACACGTTGCGGCTGAACGTACCGCCAATCCCAAAACTGTCGCTGCCATTGCTGCCCATCACCGCATACCGTCCGCCGTACACGTTGACGCCGGACGAACTGTTCGCAGCACCGGTACCGAACGCAAACGGGCAGCCAGTTGGTAGCGTGAGAATTACTTGCGTATTCGACGCGGCAACGTGCAGCGTACCGGTCGGACAGTTCGTACGCACGCGGTTCCCGTTGATGAGATCGACAATATGTTTCGGTCGACGCGCGTAATCAGACAAGTCAACGAGTACGCGATCATTATCGAAATCTGTACCGGTAAAGATAACACCGTCAGACAGTCGCGCGTACGTTGGACTGTCACCATCGAGATCGCCAGAAGACGATGAGCTTCCGACGATATCGTCATACGTAACCGTGCCGCTGACGTTAGTGGTCGTATATGAACGATATAAATCAGCGTATCGCATCTCAAGATAGTTGTACGTTAGGTTGACCGTGAGGACCGCGAGCGCAGTTATCGCGGCGATCCACGCGACTGGAACCAGACCGCCGGCGCGACGGCCACGCACGCCGAGCACGAGAATCACGAGTCCGACGAGTACGCATGTTGCGCCGATCCACAGTGTTGACGACTGGATTATTGACACGAGCGAGTGCCCATTGGTTTGCAGGAGCGCAACGGCTGCGAAGATAAAAATCAGTCCGATGACGACGGTTACGACGAGCGGGCCGGCTGGTTTGCGGCGGGCGAGGGTCGATTGTGTTGCCGATTGCGTTGCTGCGAACGGGGATGCTGGCGTGGAATACAGCGGCGTAGTTGTGGATGATGATGTCGCTGACACGAACGAAGATGCTGAAGGCGATGGCTGAGCCGATGCTGGAGTTGACATTGACGGCATGTCCGATGCAGTGCTTGCGCCAGCAGCCGCATATGACTGCGGACCGGTCGGCGGTTGCGTATCTCGCATATTGGGATACTGCTGTGATACTGGCTGCGGGTTCGTCCATGTTGACTGGCCAGCGGCGGCGGTCGGCGCGGTAGTCGCTGCGTTATACGGTCCGCTGTACGATTCGCTATTGCGATTATCGTACGGACTGTTGCCGCGACGATATCCAGCATCGCTCGTCGACGTTCCATAACCACGCTGACGCCGCAGTTCGCGTTCGATCAGCAGCCACATCACGAACGCGGCCGCGATCGTCGCCAACCATCCTGCGCCCGGCAGTCCTACGCCGATCACGAAACATAAGGCGATGCCGAGGCACGACCAATCCCAGTCTCCTACGATTAGTCGTTCGCACAAAATCGTACCGTTGCGATCGTCTGGTAACAGGAGCCATGCGAACGCATACAGCGCGGCACCGAATCCGCCAAGCAGCACAGCGCCGACCATAATCGCGCGCATAAGCGTCGCACTAATGCCGAAATAGCGTGCTAAACCGCCGCATACGCCACCCACCCAGCGGTCGTCGGAGCGCGTGATGCCACTGCGGCGAATCCACGCGAAGAATCCTGCGCCGGTACTGTTCCACTGGGATCGTTGCGCCGGTGCTGACTGAGGTTCAGGCTGGGACTGTCCGCGCTGGAAGCGCTGGTACTGAGCACTTTCTTGACGATATGCCGATGCAGGCGGCACATAGCTGAACGGCGTGCCGGTCGGCGGCGGACCATACGGCGGTTGCGCGTTGTTGATATTGCTTGTGCCGTTTGTGGTACGCGCGTTGTTCACGTTAGATCTGTCATGTCCACTGTCGCGTCCGTCATGCGGACGTTCGGAAGAATTGTACCCATCATACGTATTGCTCATGATTCTATTACAGCAGTTTGCGCGCGCACAGATTATCGGGGAACACCCTGATTGTTCCCTGAACTAGGTGACTTGCGTGCGGGTCGCGGCCCGAGCAGTCCCTGAAAACGGCACAATAGAGACATGACGTCCTTCAATACTCCCCCGAATCCGGAGTACCGCAGTACTACACCACTCTATCGCGAACGCAACGATACGATGCCGTCATATCGCGAACGCGCGAACGGCAATGGCGAACACGACGGACGCGGTGGACGCAACAAACGCGACAGACGAGCAGACGGCAGCGGACGCGGCACACATGCTAACGGCGGCGAGCGTCTTCCACTATTGCGTCCGAAACGTGGACGCATATTGTGCGGCGTATGCCGTGGCGTGGCTCTTCATCTCGGCGTACCTGTTTGGATCGTGCGGCTTGTGTTTATCGTGGCTGCTTGCTGTTTTGGATCGGGTATCGTAACGTACATCTTCCTGTGGCTGTTCGTACCGAGTGGCGACCCGATCATCGCCGCGCAAATGATAACGTTTGCAAAACCGGTTTCACAGTCGCCGCTCTCGCGAGGCAACGCAGTACCAGCCAGCAACGGCACAAACCGTCACGCTCGAACAGGTAGCGAGGCCGACGTAAGTGAGCCAGAAAATCTCACGCAAGCGATCAAACGCGCGTCAAAACCAGCGCTGATCGCACTGTCTGGAGCCATACTACTCGCGCTAGCAGTGCTCATGAGTATGGGAAACGTCGAAGCAAAACTCGTGCTGCCGATAATATTTGCGATAGCCGGTATCGCGCTCACTTGGCTGCAATACAACGCGCGAGAAGGCCAGTTATGGGCAATGGTCGGCGGCGTGCTGCTACTGTTTGCCGCATACGCGACGTTCGCCACGCTCAGTTGGTGGCAGTGGACGTCCCCGCTGCCAATAATCGGCGCTGGACTTGCGCTACTCGCTGGCGTTGGCGTTGCGATTGTACCGTGGCTGAGTTCACTGATTCGCGAACTCGGTACCGAACGCGCGCTGAAAGAGCGCGAAGAAGAACGCGCTGACATGACTGCGCACTTACACGACGGCGTGCTGCAAACGTTAGCATTGATTCAGCTGCACAGTAACGAGCCGACGACCGTGTTTACTCTCGCGCGGCAACAGGAACGTGAGCTGCGCGAGTGGCTGTATCAGGAGCGCACTACGTCCGATCGATCGGTGAGTGCGGGTATTAAGGCAATCGCCGCGCGGGTGGAAGATGAGCATGGCCGGCCGATTGACGTGGTGTGTGTGGGCGACGCGCAGCCGAGCGCGCAAACCGATGCGCTGCTTGATGCGACGGCGCAGGCGCTAGTCAATGCGGTCACGCACGGCGGGGAACCGATTTCTGTGTACTGCGAGGCTGGTGTGGATACAGTTGAAGTTTTTGTGCGCGATCATGGTAACGGATTCGACGTGAATGCGATTCCTGAGGGGCGGCTTGGCATTCGCGAGTCGATTATCGGGCGTATTCGACGGCGTGGTGGTACGGTGGAAATCGTGTCGAGGCCGGGATGGGGGACGGAAGTGCGTATGCATATGCCGATTGTTGCCGGTCGCGATGGGGCGCGGGAGGGGCGCGACGAGCGTAACGGGGTACGCGATGGGGTACGCGCGGGTGATGCGGGGAACACGGGTAGCGCGCGCAATGTGCATAATGATAGCTATAACGGACGGGGAGAATGATGAGCGAGCAGCAAACAACAACACCAATTCGAGTTGCCGTCGTGGACGATCATGAAATGTTCCGAGCGGGTGTAATCGCAACGTTGCAACCGTATTTTACGATTGTTGGGCAAGCGCCCGACGTGGAAGGGTCCGTGGCAATGATCGCCGCTACAAAGCCGGATGTGGTGTTACTTGACGTGCATGTGCCCGGGGGTGAAGGCGGTGGCGGAGCGGAAATTTTAACTAAATCACTCGCATATTCACCGTCGTCGGCATTTTTGGCACTGTCTGTATCCGACTCTCCGCAAGACGTCGGTTCGGTTATTCGAGCTGGGGCTCGCGGATATGTGACCAAAACGATTACCGGCGAAGATCTCATGAATTCAATTCGCCAAGTACATGAAGGATACGCTGTATTTTCACCAAAACTCGCCGGATTTGTACTATCTGCATTCCAAGGCGTGCCAGTTGGCGGCGATGATAGTGGTCGCGGTGGTGTCGCGAGCGGGGCAAATCACGATGAAGAACTCGACCGACTTTCCGCCCGAGAACAGGAAGTCATGCGGTTAATCGCGCGCGGCTATACGTATAAGGAAGTTGCCGCCGAACTGTTCATCTCTATCAAAACGGTCGAAACGCACGTCAGTTCAGTATTGCGCAAACTTCAACTGTCGAATCGCACCGAGCTCACCCGCTGGGCCGCCGATCGTCGTATTGTGTGAGCCTGATCCATGATCTTCAGTCCTCGTCCATCAGTCCCCAGTCCTCAGTCCTCGGCTCTCATCCCTCGTGGCGGTTTTCTCTCGCTTAGCCCACCGTCAGCGAGCAAAAACCGCCACTCCATACTCAGCGTGGCGGTTTTTGCTCGCTGAGAACCACTCAATGAGAGAAAACCGCCACGCACCAACATGCGTGGCAGAAAACGCTCACTGAGATCGAGTCAGCGAGCAAAAACCGCCACTAGGATTATGCAAGGCGATCTTTGCTAATAGTGATCAATCGTTAGTATGACTGTTTATACTTCTCCCGCGAGGATTTTAATCGTATTAACGATATTCACGTCAGTAGTCCATGCCTTTTTATGAGAACAACTCTCGCTCGTTACTACGCATCGTTAGCCACTGAAACTGTTATTGCGCCACAAAATATGCCGGGATATATTTTGATAAGAATGCCTCACGCGAATATATATCGACGCTTATATGCGTGAAAAGTGGTTACTCGACACGCAATCTGCTATGCCAGACCGAGAGCGTTGCGGGACTGGACGGCGGAATGAAATTGGATACCGCTAAGTCCGACCGCGGTAGCAGCGTCGGCGTTGCGCGCTTTATCGTCAAGAAACGCGGTTGTGGCCGGATTGATGTTGAATCGATCGATTGCGCGACGGTAAATCTCAGGATCGGGCTTGTGAATATGCTCTTCGGAAGAAATCACTGTATCGCGCAACAACCTCAGCCACGGGAATTTGTCGTGCGCTGCATGCACAAACTTGGCAGTGAAATTCGTCAGCCCCCACAGCCGTACGCCAGCCATGTCAAGATCACGCAACATCGTCGGCATACCGTCGATCATGTCGTACAAAGCAAGTTGTTGGCGTGAGAAATAATCTGCGAAAATCTGGTCAGCATTCGTGGTCGTATCTGACATATTCGCACGATGATGTGCTGAGTAATCGGCGATAATCTGTTGCTCGCTCCATCCAAGGTCAGACAGCTCGTCGTAATGCCAGAATCCGTATGCAGTCGACCGATCAAAAAACGCATTGAGTACGTCATCTGGGTACTGGCCGTCCAGTGCGCGGCGCGGTTGCCAGTTGAGCAGCACATCGCAGTAATCAAAAATAACGTCAGTATAGGAGCATGATGCGGTCATACTCCTACCTTACTCCGCGCTTACTCCGCGCAAAATATGCGTTGTTGAAGTAAGCAAAAAGCCCGGTGGGTTGGGCCGGGCTTCTTGGGGGAAGAAAGGAGAAGAAGGAAGAAGGTTGTTCAGTTATCGGGCCTTTCGGCCGTTGACTATATATAAACATTCGCGTGTTGGTGTGCGGTCAGAGAATCCTGAACGTTTCGTGTGAATCTAGGGTTTTAGGCGTAGCATTCTGAGGATTGGGCTGATCACCGTCACAAGATGGTGTATACCCATTCCTAGCGGGAAGTGGTACGTGTTGCGCGCTGGTCATTCTACGATATCTGGAGTGTTGGCGTGACATATTGGCGGCGATGTGCCTGATCTCCGCCGAAATATCACGCTAGTATGCCACTTAGCGTGACATTGTGGCGGAGGTCCTCAGCTTATCCGCCAGAATGTCACATTCTGGGCTGGATTTACGTGATATTTCGGCGGAGACCTACTGTTTTACCGCCGGAATATCACACTAAGCACCCTGGTTTTGTGATATTGCGGCGGACAATCAGACCGCTACCGCCGGAATATCACGTTTCGGACTGGATTTGTATGATATTGCGGCGGAAGTTGATCCTACATCCGCCGCAATATCACACAAAGCACGTTAAGCAACCGTAGACATAGGTCACGCGATGGAAAATCGAGCGTTTTTGCCATCGCATGATTATGGTCATGGTCACGCGATAGCAAAAAGCCTAGAATTTCCATCCCGTGCACTGAAAAATAGGGAAAATGAGGTCACGCGATGGCATGAAACCGGTATCGTGCCATCGCGTGAGTAATACCCATATCACGCGATGGAAAAAATGGGGCTTTTACCATCCCGTGACCTACATATCGGGGATACATAGGTCACGCGATGGATTGAAACGGGTCAATTCCATCGCGTGATCAAACCTCCATACGCGCCCCAATGTGCGTGGCAGAAAACGCACGCTTAGACCACCGTCAGCGAGCAAAAACCGCCACAAGGATGGGAGACGCCATATATTCCGCGTGTGGAAGCGATAAAATGCCATGCATCTGTAGCAGTGGCAGAAAACTCTCGCCTAGACCATCATCAGCGAGCAAAAAACCGCCACGCACTCACACCTGTGGCAGAAATGTCTCACTGAGAACCACTCAGCGAGAGAAAACCGCCACGCACTAATAGCAGTGGCAGAAAACGCTCACTGAGGGCACCGTCAGTGAGCGTTTTCTGCCACGCGGTATGGTGCCACGCGGTATGGCGAAATAGAACACTCCAAAAGTTCCTATAGCCCGGAAAGACCACCGGTAAATTGCACGGCGGTATGGGGGTGCTTCCTTAGACCCAAAAAAGAAAGGGCCTAGACATGTCGTCTAGACCCCGGTTTGCGGACAGGGCGAGATTCGAACTCGCGGTGGGTTGCCCCACAACGGTTTTCAAGACCGTCTCTTTAGGCCGCTCAGACACCTGTCCTTATGTGCGCTATGACACGTGGTCAACACGCACGATGTTCTATTATACAGCTGGGGTGGTCATACGAGACACGCATGCCTGATGGCACTCATCCAACACTCATCCGAGTGTCATCAGACCGCATCAGAATGTGCCTCAGCCTCGTCATGCGAACATCGTCATGCGCATGTCACATATACGAGCATCGCATAGCAAATCAGCAAGGCCAAATAAAATCAGGCTTCCCACTTCGTCGGCTCGATAACCTCACGACCGCCCATGTACGGACGCATCGCCTGCGGAATCTCGATAGAACCATCCTTCTGCTGGTGGTTTTCGAGAATCGCAACCAGCCAACGTGTGGTGGCCAGCGTGCCGTTCAACGTCGAAACTGGACGAGTAGAACCGTCAGCCGTACGCTCACGAATGTTGAGACGACGAGCCTGATACTCGGTGCAGTTCGACGTGGAAGTCAGCTCACGGTAACGACCCTGCGTCGGAATCCACGCTTCAGTATCGAACTTACGAGCAGCAGACGAGCCGAGATCGCCGGCAGCCGTGTCGATAATACGGTACGGAACCTCAACCTTAGCGAGCATCTCTTCTTCCATGCTCAGCAAGTGCTGATGCTCAGCGTACGAGTCCTCCTGCTTGGTGTAAACGAACATCTCCACCTTGTCGAACTGGTGCACGCGGATAATACCAGACGTATCCTTGCCAGCAGCACCAGCTTCACGGCGGTAGCAGGACGACCAACCGCAGTAACGCAGCGGGCCGTCAGACAGGTCGAGAATCTCGTTCTCGTGCATGCCGGCGAGCGCCACTTCAGACGTACCAACCAAGTACTGATCATCAGGTTCGCGCAGACGGTAGATTTCGTCGGCATGCGCGTTGAGGAAGCCGGTGCCAGCCATAACTTCCGGACGAACCAGCGTCGGGGTGATCGCGAGCACAAAACCGTGCTTTTCTGCCTGATCAACAGCCATCGTGAGCATGGCGATCTGCATACGAGCAACCGCACCGCGCAGGAAGTAGAAACGCGAGCCGCCAACCTTAACGCCGCGGCGCATGTCGATACCAGCCACGCCGGTGCCGAGCGTCAGGTGATCCTTCGGCTCGAAGCCTTCGGCAGCAAAGTCACGAATCTGACCGACCTTCTTGACGACGACGTAATCATCTTCGCCGCCTTCCGGAGCTTCCGGTTCGACGATGTTCGACAGTTTCCACATTGCGGTCGTGTATTCTTCAGCAGCGGCGTCCGCGGTGGCCTTGTATTCGGCGACCTTAGCGGCGAGTTCCTTGGTCTGTGCGATAAGCGCGGCCTTTTCGTCAGCCGGTGCGGCAGCGACCTTCTTGCCGATTTCCTTCTGCTGGGCGCGTGCCTCTTCAAATTCCTTGAGGGCCGTGCGTCGCGTTTCATCGGACTTCAACACTTCATCGACGAGTTCGACAGATTCGCCGCGCTTACGCTGCGATTCCTTGACTACGTCGGCATGTTCACGAATGAATTGAATATCAAGCATAGTCTTAAGCGTACTGCCGCAAGCCGACACGCGGCCCACCGTATCTTCGCATTCATGGATCGCCCGTGTATCCATTCCTCGATTCGATACGGTCCTATTTTGAAAACTATTGAAAACTACTGAAAACACTCAAAAATATAGAGCAAGTGACATTTTACCGCGAACAAATAGAACAAATATATCGACTACTTACGCATTTCGCAGGCGAACGTGCAGGAATCGTCGAGTTTCGCCGTGTCGCGCTGGGATTGTTCGGCGGGTATATACAGAATATAAGATATGCCTACAGTCGTTATCATCATCGCAGTCATCATCGGCATCGCAGTCATTGCAGCGGCCGCGTTCCTCGCGGTGCGCGCCTACCGCAAACGTCAGCTTGCCGAGCGCATTGACCGGCGCGACGACGACCAAGTGCATTACGCGTTTATTGTCAACCCGTCGAAACCGCAGGCGAAGGAGCGTAAGAAACATATTCGTCAGTTCTGCAAGGAGAAAGGACTGACGGAGGTTGAGTTTATTGAAACGCAGCTTGATAAGGATGGTCGCGCGTGCGCGAAGGAAGCGTTGCGGCACGGCGCAGATGTTGTAGTTGCGGTTGGCGGCGATGGCACGGTGCGTACTGTGGCGAGCGCAATGGCTGGCACTGGTCACGCGATGGGCATTATCCCGATCGGTACCGGTAATCTGTTTGCCCGAAATATGGGCATTCCAGTGGACGATATTGACGCGGCACTGTCAGTGGCAACTTCGCACGGTTCGCGGCATGTTGACGTGGGCCGACTAACGTTGCTTGACGATCCGACAACCGATCACGGCCACGCGTTCCTGATTATTGCGGGTATCGGATTCGATGCGGTGATGATCGACGACACCGATCCTGAGCTGAAGAAGAATATTAGTTGGCTCGCGTATTTTGTGTCGGGCGTCAAGAATCTGTTTATTCCCAAGTTCCGCGGTACGGTGACGATTCGTAGTGCTGACGGCAGTTCGCATACGATTAAGGGACTGCAGTTCCGTACGTTTATGGCTGGTAACTGCGGTCAGATTCCAGTATTTTCGCTGATGCCAGACGCTGCGTACGATGACGGTATTCTCGATTTTGAGATTATTGATACGTCGGGCGGTATTCTCGGATGGGCGAATCTGTTTGGGGACGTGGTGCATCAGACGATTACTGGCAAGTCTGGGTCGAGCCCGTTGTCAGTGACGTCGTCGATCGACAATATTCAAGGCGTGAGCGCGGAGATCACGTTGGAAAAGCCGGTTCCTGCGCAAGTAGATGGCGATATGCTGCCAGCCACGCAACACTTGCGGTTTGATGTGGAACGTAAAGCGTTGTGTGTGCGCGTGCCTGAGGTTGATCCTGATTTTTCCGCGACCGGTATCATTCCGCCGATTCGGGATTAAGGATTAAAGAAGTTGGGGTATGAGGGAGCTTCACCAAAAGTGCAACTACCTCTCAGGCCGCCTCGCGGCCGGCTCCCCTGACAAAGGGAGCCGAGAAGACCCAATACCAATTGAGATGGAGCAGAGCCTTGATATTTGTCTTCAAATTAGAAATGAACCTTGTATTCGATTTGGAGACAATATTTCTGTCTTCAAATCCTCAAATATGGCTTTTCTCGTAAGTAAAGACAACACGACTTTCTCGCGAATCCTTGGAATTCAGCCATTTTTGTATTTACATAGCATTATTAACCACACACCCCACTTGTCTCCAAATCAGCAAAAACATCCATACGCAATTTCAAGACAAAATTTCATCCCTGACGCAATGAGCCTCCCCACACGAAAGTGGGGAGGCTCATTTGGGCGTTGCTATCACAACAGCATCACCGCATTTGCCGGTCTGCGCGGCACAAGATAGGCAGAACAGCCGCACAGACCAGCAAAGTAGAGCGGATCAGTTGTTGATCAGAGTAGATCGAGCAGCATCGGGTCGGCGATTGCGATAACCGCTGCACGAGCGTCGGCAGCAGTACGCGCGTTAATCGCATATGCAGCCATCTGCTGGCAGGTGGACATGTCATGCAAACGCAAAGCTGCACGAACCGCATTGACCTTCTTCGGCGCCATCGACAGCGACTGCACACCGAGGCCAGCGAGCACGAGGGCGAGCAGCGGATCGCCGCCAGCCTCACCGCACACACCCACGTACTTTCCGGTAGCCTTGCCACCGTCGCACGCAGCCTTGATCATGTTGAGCACGGCCGGCTGCCACGGGGTGAGTAGGTCAGCTAGGTCGCCCTTGAGTCGATCAGCAGCCATCGTGTACTGCGCAAGATCGTTGGTACCAAGCGAGGCGAAGTCCACAACCGACAGCACCTGCGCAGAACGGATTGCGGCGGCGGGCACCTCGATCATGATGCCGACCTTAGGCAAGCCGAGCGCACGCACTTTGTTAGCGAACCATTCAGCTTCTTCCACGGTGGCAACCATCGGAGCCATGACCCACAGGTCGCCGTGCGTGGCCTCGTACGCGTTGGCGAGCGCCTGCAGCTGCGTGTCGAGCAGGTCTTCACGACGCTGGCTCAAGCGCAAACCGCGCACGCCGAGGGCCGGGTTCTCTTCCTCACCAAGATCAGCAAAAGCGAGCGGCTTGTCAGCACCGGCGTCGAGCGTACGCACGACGACACGACGATCACCGAACGCTTGCAGCACTTTGGTATAAGTGTCGGTCTGCTCTTCGAGAGTCGGTGCGGTTTCGCGGCCGAGGAACAGGAACTCAGTGCGGAACAGGCCGGAGCCTTCGAGATCGAACTTGGCCGCG
Source organism: Bifidobacterium hapali (assembly GCF_002259755.1). Lineage (GTDB taxonomy): Bacteria > Actinomycetota > Actinomycetes > Actinomycetales > Bifidobacteriaceae > Bifidobacterium > Bifidobacterium hapali. Next base: position 85,164 of record NZ_MWWY01000013.1, on the reverse strand, counting down.
TTTTCAGCATCGGCCAGCGTACCGATGTTGGCGAGCAGTTTGATCTTGAAGCCGTCACGCGTGCTGCCTTCGCCGCTCGAACCAGCAAGCGCAGCGGCACGGCGGCGAGAACGCTCGGCCAACTGATCAGCTTCCTCAGCGGTTGGGGAAACGATGATTTCGCCGACGCCACCGTCGAGTGCAATCGTATCGCCTTCCGCCACCGCGTCGAGTACACCGGAAACCTTCACGGCCGCCGGGATGCCAAGCTGAGCCGCAAGAATCGCAGTGTGGCTGGTCGGACCGCCTTCCTCAGTGATCACACCGAGTACAGTAGCCGGGTCGAGTGTGGCAGTTTCAGCCGGGGCAAGATCGCGGGCGACGAGCACAACCGGAGTCGTGATATCCGGCACGCCGGGGGCTGGCAGACCACGCAGCTCGCAGATCGTACGGTTGCGCACATCATGCAGATCGGTGACACGCTCAGCCATGTAGCCGCCGAGCTTCTTCAACATTTCGGCATAGCCTTCGACTGCGTTGTAGACAGCGTGCGTCACGCCATCGCCGGCCTTGAGTCGCTTGGTGATCGCCTTCGCCAGACCGCGGTCGCCAGCCAGCTGTGCGGTTGCTTCAAGCACGGCACGAGACTTGTCAGACGTTGCTTTTTCAGCGCGAGCCTTGAGACTGGCGACAACGGCGTCCATAGCCGCCTTGACACGCTCGGTGTCAGCAGCCGGATCGGTGCAAGCCGGCTCATGTTCGTCAACGCCCGGCGCTTCACGTACGAGAGCCAGCGGGCCGGATGCAGTTCCGGCGCATACGCCAATACCGTGCAGTATCTTATGTTCACTTGCCATATGTGATACTCCTCAGATTACGGTTTGTTCTCACTCAGCGTCGAGATCGCGAGTCAGCAGCTCAGCCAGCTCATCCATAGCAGCCTCGGCCTCAGCGCCGTCCTCATCGCAGGTCAGGGTGACGGTATCGCCGCCCTTGACGCCGAGAGTCATGATTTCGAGAGCGCTGGCAGCATCTGCTTCTTCGCCGTCGAAGTGCAGGGTGACGTCGAGGCCCTTGTCGTCAACAGCCTGTGCGAACAGGGCTGCCGGGCGAGCGTGAAGACCGACGGAGGCTCCGATGACTGCAGTACGGGTGATCATGATTGGTTCCTTTCAGTAATGATTATTGATTTATTGGGACAGATTATTGATGGTTGATAGTTCAGCCAGTAGTATTGCCACCCTCAGACCCGCTTCGCGGCCAGCTTCACGGCAACGAATCAGCGGGGGAGCTAAGAAGGGTGGTGGACTAATGGACTAGTTGGTTGGTAACGCGAGCGACGTGCAGCGTCAAGTAGGCGATTTCGTCGTCACTGATGTCCGCACCGAGCCGTAGTTCAAGCACTTGCGCGATCGTCGTTGCACAATGCAGTGCATCCGGATACGATTCACGGATTGCGTTGACGATCGGCTCTGGCTCGCTGTTGAGCTGCTTGTGCTGGTGGATGCGGACGAACAGGTATCGCAGGTGGGTGATGAATCGCCCAACACTGACCGATCCTTGATCGAGCGTGATCCCGTAGCTGTTCTCGATGATGTCAAGCATCTGCTGAATCACGCCGGTCATCGTATACGTGTACGACAGGTCGCCGGTCAGGAATCCTGCGTTGACCAAGTGCAACGCAAGTGCCGTCTCCTCGCCGTCAGGCAACGGTTTGTCAATACGCCGGTTGATTGCGGCGAGCAGTTTGCCACCTTGTGCGTACTCTTGAGGATACAGATTTCGTACCTCACCAAGCAGCGGATAGACGACCGTGATACCACGGTTTACGCGGATGATTGCGTTAGCAACGTGATCAGATAGAGCCATGACGAGCGTAGTACTCGCGATATCCTGCTCACCGAGGCCAGCTTCACGCATCGAATCAACGACAATACGGATGATCTCGGGCGGAATATCCGACAGCATCTGCGCAAGATGATCTGGATCTCGACCGTCAGCCGGCACAAACTTGCGTACAACCTTGGTTGCGTCAACAGGGCGCCCCGGCCGGGCTTGGAATCCCAAGCCACGACCGGTGAGGATTACTTCTCCCCCATCGTCGTCTTTCGCAAGCACGACGTTGTTATTGAATACGCGAAGTATCTCCATTGGCACCCCATCACTTCAGGTCGTCGCCGACGTATCAGCGTTCAACCTCGATCACCGGATCGCCAGTTGAGACATCCTTGCCCGCAAGCGGAGTGACCGAAGCCATCTTCTTGGTGTTGGTCACCGCGATGATAGTAGCAGTGGAGTAGCCAGCTGCCTTAACCTTGTCGAAATCGACAGTGGCCAGCAGGTCGCCAGCGTTCACGCGCTGCCCCTTGGAAACGGCCACAGTAAAGCCGTCGCCGTTCATTTGCACGGTGTCAATACCGATGTGAACCAAGACTTCAACGCCGTCATCAGTCTTGATGCCGTACGCATGGCCGGTCTTGGCTACAGTCTTCAGTGTACCCGACACCGGAGCCTTGATCTGGGATTCGTTCGGCACGACTGCAACACCTTCGCCAAGAGCCTTAGACGCGAATACCGCATCACCGGTCTCCTCAAGCGTGATGACGTGGCCGTTGCACGGGGACAGCACTTCCTTAGTCGGCTCGGCTGGTTCGGCGGATGCTTCCGGCGTGTCGGTAGCTACAGGTGCAGCAGCAGAAGCTGGCGCGGCGGCTGCGGCAGCAGTTTCCGCCGGCGCGGCAGACGCTTGGGCTTCGAGCTTACGATCAGCTTCTTCCTGAGCGACGCGAGCCAGTACTTCAGCCTTCTGCTCAGGAGTACGGTAGTCGAGCATAATGATCAGTGCCATCGACACAGCGAACGCAACAGCAATCGACACGCCGTACACCCACATCTGATCGAACACCGGGACAGTCAGCAACGATGTGAACGCGAACGCGGTCGTCGTCACACCACGCACTGTCTCACCGCTCGCAACAACAGACGGGAACAGCCAGCCGAGAACAGCGATCACGACACCGCCGGTACCGCAGCCGATGAGCATACGCTTGTAGATGAGCTTGTACCGCAAGTGAATACCGTACAGAGACGGTTCGGAAACGCCACCGAGCAGGCCAGCGGCAAGCGCACCGATAGCGGTCTGACGCATCTCGCGATCCTTGTCACGCAGCGACAGGAACAGCACACCAGCGGTTGCACCGAAGCAAGCGAAGTTCCACACGCCCATCGGACCTTGGATGAAGTCGTAACCCATCGACTGAATGTTCATGAGCATAAGCGCGTTGAGCGGCCAGTGCAGACCGAGCGGCACGAGGAACGGGTAGAGCAGTGGGATAGCGATAGCGAAGATAAACGGAGCGTGGCCGTTCATCCAAGCGAGCACGACACCGAGGCCGTTGCCAACCCACACGCCGAGCGGGCCGATGAGGAACGCGGTGAGCACGCCGACGATGATCATCGAGAAGAACGGGACGAACACCAGCTGGATGCTGTCTGGGATGATCTTCTTCAATCCGTGGTAGACGAGCGCAAGCACGGCGGCCATCATCAACGGCACGAATACGTTGCCGGAGTAGTCGGACAGCTGCATCGGCAGACCGAAAACGGTGGCCGTGCAGTCAGTGGTGCCGAGGGTTGCGTTCTCGACGCACTGAACGGCGTCGCCCCACGTCTTCGTGTCGGACAGCGCGGTGAACTGCGGGGTCATGAGCATGGCCATGATCGCGCCGCCGAGCCATGGATCGACCTTGAGTTTCTTCGCCGCATTGTAGGCGACCATGATCGGCAGGAAGTAGAACACGCCCTTCCAGATAGCCTTGATGAACATCAGGGATGGGTTCGCTTCGTCGTTAGCGATCACACCGAGCGAGATGAACAGGTTGACGAGTGCGATGATAATGGACGCGCCGAGCAGGACACCCAGAATCGGGCGGAACGAGTCGGCGAGGTACTCAAAGAACGAGTCGAGCCATGCGACCTTACCGCGAGCTTTCGCGCGTTCGGCGGCCTTGACTTCGGCATCGGTCATTTTCTTGGCGGTGCCAACGTTCGCCATTTGCGGCAAATGCATGATCTCCTCGTACATGGAGGCGACTGCGCCACCGATGACGACCTGATAGCGGTCGCCGGCCTGCGGGACTGCGCCGAGTACGCCCTTCATGGTGTCGAGACGATGCTGGTCAACTTTGCCCGCATCAACGAGTTCGAACCGCAGTCGAGTTGCACAGTGGGTCAGGCTCTTGACATTGCCTGCGCCGCCAATGGCGTCGATGATCTGCGACGCTGTGGATTCGGCCATCTGTTGTCCTTCCTTGAATTATCTTCTTTGTTCTTCGGTATGCTCTCCGCCATCGCAGAGCGGCCAGACAACAAAAAAGACCCGAGGCCATGCCTTGTACACATATTAACAATGTGTATGGCAATGCCTCAGGTCTTGCGTCTTGTATGACTTGCAACCCTGCAACAGTAGAAGTTCACGAGATAATATAAACCTGAAGTCAGACGATATGCAAACCTCGGTGTGTCTGGCGGTTTGATGCGGTTTTGTGCGATTCTCCCCTGCTGGGAAGCTTGTCAGGATTTTTACGCTTGAAACACGTCTGGGTGCTTTGGGTCGCCGGGCTCGTCGGCAAGGATACCTTCGATGCCGAGGAATTCCTTCCAAAATTCAAGCGGCTGACCGTACGGAGCAGATGCGCGTCCATGAGCCTGCAAGTTGGCCTTGGCTTCAAACACATCTTCCTCACGAATCCCGTCAAAGTAGCTGACGAGACGTTCACGATTCTCCGGCACGTAAAATAGCGACGCAACAATCTCCGTCAGCCGCTCGGCGCGAGCCAACGGCAGCGAATCCCAGTGACGCAGTTCAATAAAGTTCTTAAGTCTTACATCGTTGAAATGCGTGGAAATAATATGGTTGATCTCGTACGGATTCAACGCGCGGTCAGGATACACTTCGCCCGCGTTCTCGTAAAACGCAGGATGATGCAGTTCCTTGCCAGTCAATCCTTCCGCTTCCGGCGTATGCGTCAAGTCAGCGAACATCAACGGCGTAGACAGTACGTCCACCGCATAATCTTCCCAGCTAAAGCGCGGGTCAAACAGTCCAGGAATCACGTTCGTACGCTGGAAATCAAGATAATCCCACATACGCTGTCGCAGCAGCGGCCACGGGTTCGGCTCACCCTCGAAATACGGCGTGTTACGGAAATACCACGCGAGAATCGGGCCGATGATCGTGCCGAGTCGTAGTTTTTCGATCGCATCCTGTTCGTCAACGTAATCGATACTCACTTGAGTGGACGCTGAGCAACGCATCATGCACGGTCCAAACTGGCCGACGCGACCGAGATACGCGGTCATCGCATCGTAACGATCTTTCGGATTGACTTTCACGTCCGCGTAACTCGACTTCGGCTGGTAGCCGTAGTTCACCAAGCGGAATCCCAACTCGTCGAGTACTGGATCGATGTCGCGGCGGAACGAACGGTAGATCGTGTTGAGATCTTCCGGCTTCTTCAAGATGCCGAGCGAGCACTCGACTTGACCGCCCGGTTCGAGCGATACGGCGATACCTTCGCGCCCCAAACCGACCAAGTGGCCGTTTTCCCAGTACTCTTTGTCTTTGTCGTAGTACGGGGCGATGCGCTTGAGCAGGGTTTCGATGCCATTTGGCTCGTAGTAGCTCACCGCGGTATCGTCGCTGTTATGAACCGGCAGATGCTCGATTTCCACGCCGAAGCCGCCGGTGCCACGCTTGGAACGGCCATGCTCGAAGAAGTCGAGCAGACTTTGCACATGTTTAGAATTCGGCTTGGCCAGCAAATGGGCATAACTGATACGCGGTGTTGTCATGCGGCTAGCTTATCCGATGATGTGGCGGTGACGTGGCCGGTGAGCTATACGAAAAACCGATAGCGGGTGTGAGATGGGGATTTGCTGGACGTTCACTTGTCGGCTCGCAAACGTGTGGAGTGGCAGAAAACGCTCGCTGAGCCTACCGTCAGCGAGCGTTTTCTGCCACTCACACTACTGCGTGGCGGTTTTCGCTCGCTGACGGTAGGCTCAGCGAGCGTTTTCTGCCACTCAGTGATCCACAGGCGCCCGCGAAGGGCGGCCAAGCTACTCAACCACCGATCAATCAGCAGCTGTGAGTCTTTCGTGAGCCTTCTTGGCTGAGCCGTTAAGCGAACAGTGCAGTGCACTGTTCGTAGGCGAAGTGAGCAGCTTGCTGCGAAGGGCGGCCAAGCTGCTCAACCACAGATCAATCCGCAGCAGTGAGCTTTTCGTGAGCCTTCTTGGCCGCCGCGATCATGAGTTTGATGCGGTTGAGCTGGTTTGCCTCGGATGCGCCCGGATCGTAGTCGATCGAGACAATGTTCGCTTCCGGGTGCAGTCGGCGAATCTTACCGAACATGCCGCGGCCGGTCACATGGTTTGGCAGGCAGGCGAATGGCTGCGCGCAAATCACGTTCGGGCATCCCTGTTCGATCAGTTCCAAAATCTCGGCCGTCAGCAGCCATCCTTCGCCGGCCTGCACGCCGATCGACGTGACTTCCGCAGCTTTCTTGACCAGCTCCGGCATCGGATCATCACGCCGGAACTTGCCGTGCGACAGGTCGAGAGCCGCGTTAATCGGCGCGAAATAGCGATCCAATCCCCAACGCATTACCGCGTAGGCGAGCTGGTTGCCGCCCATGCCGAGGTTGCGCTCGTTCCAATCGGTGATGTACGGCTTGGTGGTCATGAACTCCATGATGCCGGGCACCACGGCCTCGCAATCTTGCGATTCGATCACGTCGACTACATGATTGTTCGCATCCGGCTGGTACTTGACCAAGATCTCGCCAACCACACCGACGCGCACTTTGCGCGGAATGTCACGCAATGGCAGCGCGTCGAACGATTTGACGATCTCCTTGGCGAGCGTGCCGTACGGCAGCCAGCCTTTCTTCAACCACGGGGTCGCCGCGGCGGTCTTGGAATAGCCGTGATGTTCGAGCGTTTCTCGCACGATCGCATCCCACTGCTCGTACAGTCGGTTCGCCGCGCCCTTCTCAACCTCGTACGGACGCACACGGTACAAGCATTTCATGAGCAGATCGCCAATAATCAACGCCTTGATCGCACGATGCAGCATCGGCACGGTCGCCTTGAAGCCAGGATTGTCTTCCAATCCTTGCGTGGAGATGGCGATAATCGGTATCTGCGGGTAGCCAGCGTCGATCAGCGCCTTGCGAATCAAGCCAAAATAATTGGTTGCACGGCACATACCACCGGTCTGTGTAATCGCGAGCGCCACATGGTCCGGATCGTACTTTCCTTGCAAAATCGCGTCAATCAACTGACCGATAACCATGATGGCCGGATAGCAGGCGTCGTTGTTGACGTATTTGAGGCCGGTTTCCACATCCTCGCGGCTCGCGTGTTTGAGCACGTCGAACTTGTAGCCGCCGGAACGAATCACCGCTTCGACGAGCGAGAGATGAATCGGGCTCATCTGCGGGGCAACGATCGTGTAATCGCGTTTCATGTTCTTGAGGAACTTCTGGCGATGCGCATAGCGAGACATGGTCGCGTTGTTGTGTCCAGATTTGCCGGTTTTGGCGGTTTTCTTAGTTTGAGGCTCGGTGACGGTGCCATCGGACCCAGCGAGCACGTTCTTGGCGTTGACGGCCGCTTCGATATCGCGTTTCGCAGCGAGTCGGGACGCGCGACGCACGGATTCCGTGAGTTTTGGATTCGCTGCCATCGTCGTGTCAAGCAGTACTTGACGGCCCGGCGTGGGCGCTTGGGAGCCAGTTTTACGGAAACCGGTGGATTTCGGTGCACCTGCGGGAGCGTTGGCATCAGCAGCCGCGTCGGACTTACCAGCAACTGCAGTACGTTCCGCTTCCGCAGCCTTGACCGCAGCCTGTGCAGCGGCCAGCTGTTCGCGAGCCGCAGCCAACTGTTCTTCGGCCGCCTTGAGATCGGATTGTGCCTTGGCCTGTGCAGCCTTGCGTGCTTCGATCTCGGCAGCGGACAGCGTAGCCGTAACGATCTGATCACGCTTGCCTACAGTCTGGGCAGAAGACTGCGCAGACTGTACCGCGGACTGCGCCGCACCTTGCGCACCGGTCGCATCAATACCGCCGCGCGCCGCAGCAGATACAGCCGCAACCGCCTTGGCCTTGTTGCGTTCACGCTCCTCGACCGCTGCCTTGAGCGAGCGCAGACGAATCTTCGCCGCACCCAAGTTCGACACTTCATCGATCTTGAGCAGCGTGTACACGTCAGCCTTGTCAGCGAGAATCTCGGATACCTGATCGGTGGTGATCGCATCAAGACCGCAGCCGAACGAGTTGAGCTGTACCAGTTCAAGTCCCGGATACGAAGCCACGAAATGCGCGGCCGCGTACAGTCGCGAATGGTACGCCCACTGGTTCGTCACACGCAGCGGCATCCGCGCGACCGTCATCTTGCGGTCACCGACGTGTCTAAATCCAGCCGCGTTCTTCTTGCGCGGGTCCTCCTCGCCGTCCGACAGGAATTCGGTCAGGTCAAGCTTCTCCCCCGGCTGCAGTTCGCAAATCGAATCTTCAGACAAGACCACCATGCCGAGCGCACAGATCGTTTCGGGAATACCGTGGTTGATTTCCGGATCGACGTGGTACGGGCGTCCGGCGAGCACGATGCCACGGCAGTTGTGCTCCTTCATATAGGCGAGCGCCTTCAGGCCTTCCTGCTGCACGTCGTTCTTGAAAACCTTGTCTTCGGCGTACGCGGCCTTGACTGCGGTTTCAGCTTCTTCGCGCGTCACGTTCGCCCATGCGAATTCTTCGACGATGCGTTCGACCATCAGCTCGTGGTTGGCGAGGTTGAAATACGGGTGCATGTAACGCACGCCGTCCTCGCGCAGTTCGGGCATGTTTGCGCCAACAACGAGCGGATAGTTGGCCACAACCGGGCAGTTGTAATGATTATCAGTATTCGGTACGAGATTGTCTTCGTAGCTTACGCACGGGTAGAAAATCGTCTTGATGCCCTTGCCCAGCAGCCACTTGATATGACCGTGCACGAGTTTGGCCGGGTAGCAGATGTTCTCGGACGCGATCGATTCTATACCGGTTTCAAATAGTTCGTGCGAGCTGCGGCCGGAAATCATGACCTTGAAGCCGAGCGACGTGAGCAACGTGAACCAGAACGGGTAGTTCTCGTACATGTTGAGCGCGCGCGGAATGCCGATTTCGCCGCGCGTGGCTTTTTTGTCGGTGAGTCGACGGTAGGCAAAGCAGCGCTTGTACTTGTAGTCGTACAGGTTCGGTCGATCAGAACGTTGCTTTTTCGCGTCGCCGCCGCGTTCGCAACGGTTGCCAGTTACGTACCGCGAGCCGTCGGCGAACGTGGTGATCGTGAGTTTGCAGTGATTCTGGCACAGCTTGCACACGTCACGTTCGGTAGTCATTGACATATTGTCAAGTTCGTCGCCGGTCAGAATCGTTGAGACCGTGTGATGAATACCGTTGATGACGATTTCGTAATCGTGACCGGCAGTGACATCATCCGCGTTCGTAACGTCGACGCCGGCCATGTCTTCAGCAGACGAACCGTCCGCGAGTACGTGATCGTGATCGTCATCCGCAACGTCTTCGTAGTGCATACGTGCGGTCAAAGCGGCACCGTACGCGCCCATCAAACCAGCGATATTCGGACGCGTGACCTCGCGCTCGGTGAGCAGCTCAAACGCACGCAATACCGCATCGTTCAGGAACGTACCGCCTTGCACGACGACCGTATCGCCAAGTTCGCCGGAATCGCGCAGTTTGATGACCTTGTACAGTGCGTTGCGCACGACCGAATAGCACAGGCCGGCGGCGATGTCTTCGATCGAAGCGCCTTCCTTCTGCGCCTGCTTGACGGACGAGTTCATGAACACCGTGCACCGCGAACCGAGATCGACCGGATGCGTGGATGCGAGCGCTTTTTGCGTGAATTCTTGAATCGTCAAGCCCATTGACATGGCAAACGTTTGCAAGAACGAGCCACAACCGGACGAGCACGCCTCGTTGACGGCGATCGAGTCGATCACGCCGTCGGTGATGGCGAGGTATTTCATGTCCTGACCACCGATGTCGATCACGGCAGTGACGCCTGGGCTCACCATTTCAGCACCGCGATAGTGGGCCATTGTTTCGACCACGCCCTCATCCAAGTGCAAGCCGGTCGTGATTAAGCCTTCGCCGTAGCCGGTCGCGCAAGAGCGCGCGATCCATGCTTCGGCAGGCAGTTCGGACTGGATTTTCTTGACGATATTGATCGCGGCTGTCAGCGGGCTACCTTCGTTATTGGCGTAGCTTGACCAGACGATTTCACGATCGTCGTTGACGAGCGTGGCCTTGATCGTGGTCGAACCAGCGTCGATACCGAGGAAGTGCGGGCCATGCGCGCCTTCGAGCGTGCCGATGTGGATGTGCTCGCGGTGGTGACGTTCGTTGAACGCCTCGCGGTCAGCTTCCGTGGGGAACAACGGCGGCATCGTGGGCGTGTTCGATGGCAGGTTCTTCAGCTCGTCGAGACGCTTGAGGATGTCTGCACAGGTGCGTGCCTCGAAATGGTGACCTTCGTCGTCCTTATCCATCTCGGCTTGCAATGCTGCGCCGTACGCGACATACAAGTGCGCGTTCGTCGGCACAATAAACTCGTCAACTTTACCGTCGAGCGCACGCTGGAATGCGGCACGCAGCTCAGACATGAAGAACAGCGGACCGCCGAGGAAAATCACCGTGCCATGAATCGGACGCCCCGAGGCAAGACCTGCGATGGTCTGCGTGGCAACAGCCGTGAAAATCGAGGCGGCGAGATCAGGCTTAGCCGCGCCATCGTTGATCAGCGGCTGCAAATCAGTTTTTGCGAACACACCACAACGCGAGGCGATCGGATACAGGTTCTGATAACTCTTAGCCATTTCGTTCAAGCCCGCCGCATCCGTGTCAAGTAGCGTGGACATCTGATCGATAAACGCACCGGTACCGCCCGCGCACGAACCGTTCATACGCTGCTCGGGAGTGGGCTTCAAATACGTGATTTTTGCATCTTCGCCGCCGAGCTCAATGATGACATCCGCTTGCGGATATTCTTTGTCGATCGCCTCGGTTTCGGCGATGACCTCCTGCACGAACGGCACATGCATACTATCGGCGAGCGCAAGACCGCCAGAACCAGTGATCGCAAGGCGAATCGGTTCGTCGCCGCGGCCAAGTTCCTCAAGTTTGGCGTGAATATCAACCAGAAGACCCGCGACCGTAGCGCGCACATTGGCATGATGGCGACGATAATCGGAGAAAATAGTGTCGCTCAGGGAGTCGGACTGGTCAAGCACGACAGCTTTTACCGTAGTAGAACCGATATCTAGTCCGACGCGCAGCGGTTTGACGCCATGAGATGCATTCGTCGCGAGTGCGTTCGATGCGGTATCAACCATGCTTTCCTCTTACGTTGGTCCTCCGGAAATCACCTTGCCTCAGGGCACCGTAAGACCGCCTTGGGGCGGCTGGCAGGTGCACTGCGGACGGCTTCGCCCGGCTTCTCAAGTTCCTAACTTTAGTCTCAAGCCCCGCCCAAGCAGCGAGCAGGAATAGGCTCACGGCGTGATTTATCTAACAGAAGAACCCACAAACCGCGCGTTGCGGGCGACTTTGTCGGGTTGTGAAGGATCGCATTACGAGGCTTGTTGGGATTCGCCGGCAGCACGATCTTTGAGATAGATTTCGGGGATGTCACGTTCTTGATCATGCAGTTTAGCCCAAATGACTGGTTTTCCTGCTGCAAACGATCGCGGTACGTCGAGAATACGTTGATTTTTTGAGCCGCGAAACTGCAGTAACGAATCATGTTGCGATTTGATATATCGACCATCGACCAGAATGTCGATCAGATGCAGCAGTTCGAGTTTGTCAGGTGTTTCGCCAGGGCGCATGAGCTCTTCCCATGTGTACCCAGTCCAGCACCAGATATCTTTATCATGACCAAATTCGGCGCGGATACGCTGGGCGAGCGGTACTAATACCGGCGTGTTGAGGAGCGGTTCACCGCCGAGGAAGGTGATGCCTTGCACCCACGGCGCGCGTAAATCGTCGATGATCTTATCTTCAAGGCGTTGCGTGTACTCGTGTCCGGCTTGGAAATCCCAGATGGACGAGTTGAAACAGTCCACGCAGTGAAACGGGCAGCCGGATACGTATAACGAGTTGCGCACGCCCTCGCCGTCAGTGACGATGAACGTTTTATAGTCGGCGATCATGCGTTTGGACATGCGCCGACCATCCCACTGACCAGCGCGTGGATTATTCGCTTCATCGGTCGGAATCGAAGGCCCGCGGCCGGTTTCTCCAGCTGCGAAATCATGCAGTGACAGCTGTCTGTCCATCATCAACTCTCCTTACTAAGTCACTATTCACAACCGCAGCACAGTCCTCCTGACATATAACGGTACCAACCTCTGCATTCTGCCCAACCGTAACGTTGAGCGAAAACAGCGACGGCCTCCGTCATGCATTTCCTGACCGTAGGCTTGGCCGAACGGCCTTGAGTGTGTCAGGGAATGTATGACGGAGGCCGTCGCACCCCCGCAATATCAGCGAGATACCAGTATCTACTTGGCTTCTTCAAACCATTCGCGCGTCTGTCCGTCGGCCAGAGTCACGTGACCGGTTTCGCCGCTCATGTGCTTGACGCGGTGCGCGATCTCCTCGTGACGACCGTGAACCATCGGGCGAGACACTGGGTTGCCGAGGTAACCGCACGTACGCTTGGTCACATTGCACTTATCCGGGTCTGAATTGCCGCACTCCGGGCACTTGAAGCCTTCGTCAGTCGGCTCAAAATCGCCTTGGAAACCGCATACGAAGCAGTGGTCGATCGGCGTGTTCGTACCGAGGTAACCGATACCGACGTTGTACGCGTAATCCCACACGGCTTCGAGTGCCTTCGGATTGTCTTGCAGACACGGGTACTCACAGTAGTTGATGAAACCGCCGGACGCGTAGTACGGGAAATCCTTCTCGTAGTTGAGTTTCTCCATCGGAGTCGGCTGCAGCCAGACCGGATAGTGGAACGAGTTCGTGTAGAAATCGTGATCAGTCACGCCTTCAATACGACCAAACTTCTCACGATCCATGCGGTTGAAACGGTCGGTGAGTGACTCAGCCGGCGTGGAGTACACGGAGTAATGATAGCCTTCGGCCTTGCTCCACTGCTTGCACAGTTCGTTCATCCGCTTGACGATCGACAGTGCGAATTCCTTGCCTTCCGGATCCCAGCCGTGATCGCGAATCCAGTTCTTGCCGTAGAACACAGCCGTGGCTTCCGCAAGTCCAATGTAGCCGAGCGAAACCGTCGCGCGTTCGTTCTTAAACAGTTCGTCAACGTTATCGTTCGCACCGAGACGACCAAACGCACCGAAACGGAACAGCGTAGGTGCGTTCACCGGCGTCGCCTGCTTGCACCGCATAATACGGAACTGCAGCGCCTGATGCGCGACTTCCATACGCTCCTCGAACAGCTTCCAGAAACGGCTCTTATCGCCGTGCGATTCGATCGCGATACGAGGCACGTTCACCGAGACAACACCGAGGTTCATGCGGCCGTCTTCCTCATCCTTGCCAGTCTGCGGGTTAATCCAACCCTGCAAGAACGAACGGCATCCCATCGGAGCCTTGAACGAACCCGTAATCTTGACGATATTCTCATAGAACACGACATCCGGGTACATGCGCTTGGTCGCGCATTCGAGCGCAAGCTGCTTGAGATCGTAGTTCGGGTCACCCTTGTCAGCGTTCACACCGTGACGCAGCGTGAACACGAGCTTCGGGAAAATCGCCGTGTGGTGTTCCTTGCCGAGACCGCGAATACGGTTAAGCAGGATCGCGCGCTGAATTTCGCGGGAGAACCAGTCAGTACCAAGACCGAAACCGATCGTCACGAACGGAGTCTGACCGTTGGAGACACGGTTCGAGTTGATCTGATATTCCATCGTCTGCATAGCATCGTAAATCGCCTTGCGCGTACGAATCTTGGCGAGAATCTCACGTTCCTGCTCAAGTTCGTCAACATCCGTATGGAACGGCGTATCCATCGCCAGCGGCTCGCGCGAGCCGAAATGCAGCTTGGTTGGCTCGTTACGCTTCGCATTTTCGACCTGACGACGTGCGAACTCAACCGGCATACCGTCGGGGATAGTCTCGCGAGCCTCTTCGAGGAACTTCTCGTAATCCTTGCGAGCGTAGACGGCGAGATGCTCGTCGGCGCGGTTCGCAGTCTGACCACCGTACTGGCTGGACGCCACGTCCTTCATGATCTGCGTGATCTGCGTTGCGGCGATCGCGATGGACTTCGGGGACGCCATCGGCGCGTTACCAAGCGTGAAACCGTTGGCGAGCATATCCCAGAAGTTCGGCAGAGAGCAGTTGGACTGTGCGGTGAACGGCGAGTAGTCAGCGTCGTGGAAGTGAATATCGCCCTTCATATGGGCGTTCGAGACGGCCGGCGGCAGCATGTTAAACGCGGCAGCCTTAGAGACGGCACCAGCGAGCAGATCACGCTGCGTGGCGTAGACGTTGGCATCCTTGTTTGCGTTCTCGTGAATCAGCGTCGGGTCCTGATTGATGAAACGAGCAACAGCCTCGTTGACATCCGTAGCCTTCGCGCGCTCAATATCCTTGTCGAGACGATAGTTGGTGTACGCGCGCGCCACATCGTACAGGTGAGCGTCAATCAGTGCGTGCTCAACGAGATTCTGAATATCCTCGATTTTGGCCGGACCGTTATAACGGCCCTTGATCTCGCCCTCGACCTGATTAGCGAAACCGCGGATCATCTTCTCTTCTTCGGGACCGACTTGCTTGTCAAGATCACCGAAAGCGGACTTCACGGCCTCGATGATGTTGACCGGGTCGAAGTCAACCACACGACCATCACGCTTCTCAACCAATACCGTGCCGGTAGCACGAGTGGTGCGAGTGGCATCTGTGGCGTTCATCACCTGAGTGTCCATCTGAAGTCCTCCATTTCCTCGTTCGTTTATGGGCTGCCGGAACCGTTTCGCGAGCCGTTTCAGTCGGCGTTCTCGATTCGGGCCTTATGTACTGTACGGCATCCCCACCCCGATATCTAGTGGCGACGCGCCGCACTTCACCTAGATATAGTGGTAAGCGGCGGAATAAAGCCAAAATAACATTTGTGTAATTTACGTAACAGACTCGGTCCGCGTGTCGCGCGGTGAGTCATGTGCGACTCGCGCGTGGCAGCAATGCAGCAGCAGTCGTAAGTTCGCTACGAGTCAGTACCAGCCGATCATGATACCAGTCGTAAGTCTTCTCGTAAGTTTTTGTGTGCCGCCGCAAGCCGCGGGCTTGTCCGTTCAGCTTGTCCGTTATATAGGGGAATCTGGACGCTATGAATTGGGTTACAGAACACAACGTGCCGGCACCGCAGCCGCTCGACCAACTGCCGCGGCTCGCCAGCGAAACCACTGCGGAGAGACCGTGGCCAGTATCAGTACTAAGCCAGAAATTTCACACGGCCGTGGAAAAGTGGCCCGCAGCATGGATTTGCGGACAGATCACCGAAATCAATACGCGACGCGCCGGCTCAGCATACCTGACCGTACGCGACGACTTTGAAGACATCGCGATCTCCGTATCCGGATGGCGAGCGTTCGCCACGCAAGCCGCCGCATTCCGGCAAGGCGATCGCGTCGTCATCCACGGCAAAGCCGATATCTGGGTCAAACAGACGCGACTGAGCTTCATCGGCGACGACATTCGCAAAATCGGCTCCGGCGGCGGACTTAAAGAACAGATCGACGAGCTGCGCAAAAAACTCAAAGGCGAAGGACTATTCGACGCCGATCGCAAAATCGCACTGCCGGAATTTCCGTCGTGCATCGGACTGATTTGCGCGCCGCAAGCTCGCGCGGAAGGTGACGTGATCACTAACGTCAACTTGCGCTGGCCGTCCGTACGATTCAAAGTCGTGCACGCGCACGTACAAGGACCGCAGTGCCCGCCGGATATCGTCGCCGCGATCCGCAAACTCG
The DNA here is from genome assembly GCF_002259755.1 of Bifidobacterium hapali. GTDB lineage: Bacteria > Actinomycetota > Actinomycetes > Actinomycetales > Bifidobacteriaceae > Bifidobacterium > Bifidobacterium hapali. The sequence goes on along the minus strand of NZ_MWWY01000013.1, from coordinate 69,110 downwards.
ACGACGATCCAGACGTGGATGTGATTATCGTGGCGCGCGGCGGCGGCGCGTTTGAAGATCTCATCGGATTCTCGGACGAGTCAGTGGTACGCGCGGCAGCAGCTTGCGTAACTCCGATCGTCTCCGCGATCGGACACGAGGATGACTGGACGTTGATCGATCTCGCCGTTGATTTGCGCGCGTCGACACCAACCGATGCTGCGAAAAAAGTCGTTCCGGACGTGCGCGAACAGTGGCAGCTCATCGACAATGCGATTCGACGGGCGCGCATGCGTATCGAAGCGCGCGTTGACGGCGAAATTCGACTCGTCGAAGGCTATGCGAACCGGCCAAGTCTGACTAGGCCGCTCACCATGCTTGAGCCGCACCAGCGGTTTATTGACGACGCTCGGCGACGCATGGACATTGGACTGCGGCGTATCAGTGACGACGCGAGTTTGACTATCGAAAAACTGCACGCCAGTTTGACCGCGCTCAGCCCGCAATCCACGCTCGACCGCGGTTATGCAGTCGTGCAGATGGCGGGCGGGCATGTGCTCGACGATCCTGCCGCGGTGAGTGCCGGCGATCCGATTACGATCACGCTGAAGCATGGGCCGTTGGATGCGACGGTGGCGTGAGGAGGTGCGTAAGGATTGACGGCTTGTTACGAGTCTTCTTCAGATCCTCGACGCTGACTTCGCTAGTTTTTAGCCATAACCAATAGGACATATTGACCACTTATTTATTAACCACTATATAAAGGAATATAAGGATTACATTATGACTGACAAAACCACTGCAGCAACGACTTCTTCTCCTTCGTCTACGGTCACTTCATCGCTGACCGACGACGAGCGTAAGATCATCGCGCAAATGCCGTACGAGGAGGCACGCGACAAGCTCATCCAAGCTGTGCAAGCACTCGAAGCAGGCGGACTCAACCTTGACCAATCGATGCGTCAATGGGAGATCGGTGAGGCGCTCGCCAAGCGCGCCCAGAGCCTGTTGAATGATGTCAAAGCTAAGCTTGACGCAGCACAGGCTGAACAGGCGACCAGTGCAGATACGGCTGGAACTCAGTCCAATTTGGACTGAATTCCCTTCGGCCTACGGCCTCACTTCGCCTACGAACGCTACGCGTCCGCTTAACGGCTCAGCCCAGTCGAATCTCGACTGAGTATCCTTCGGCCTACGGCCTCACTTCGCCTCGTCGCAGCACAGTTACTCCCCTCACCTACGGGCAATCCAACCGACGGATTGCCCGTTTTGCAATTCGACAACTCAGCTCAGCTAACTGGGACTAAGTAGCTTTCGCATGTCAAGGAGTGATAGCAATACGAAGTGAATCGATTCGCACACCCGTTGTGCCTATATGGTTTTGAGCGCATCGCTAAGAAAGTTGCGGCTTCTTAGCCGCATTCTTTTTTTGTTTAGTCGGGGTAGCCGTCCGTCAATTCATCAGGACGACAGTTCAACGCGCGGGATATGCGCAGAGAGTTAGCTAATGTCATGTTGTGAACAGATTGTGAACCACGCTCATATTTAGATATGACTGTTTGCACTATCCCAGTTCGTTTGGCTAGCTCAGTTTGAATTAGTCCAGCTGCCTGTCTGAGTTGTTTGAGTCCCATACTCTCGCATTCCAGTAGACAGTTATCATACCTGCACCACGTAGGTAAAGCTCTTGTCCTACTAAACATCGGTATACAAATCGGCGTGTCACAAACAACAATCACATCAACTCAATCAATGCCGCTTTGTCCGGTAAACCTCACTGCGATGCTCAATAGTAAAAACCTCAACGGTAACCACGCCATCGTCGATATTAGCCAGCACACGCCAATCTCCAACACGATAACGCCACGTACCAGATAAGTTAGCTGTCAAACCCTTACCATGCGCACGAGGATTATCACAACCATCGATATTTTTACGCAACCAATCGCGGACACGCCTACTATCAGATGGCCCCATTTTACGTAACTGACGCACAGCTTCTTTAGTGTATTCAAGCCGCCACGTCATCAAGCATCCTGTCTACTTCGTCCGCACTATACCGGGTACCGTCGTCATGCGCCATAGCGTCGCGAAGCACAGCTAAATCGTCCGCATCTTCTCGTGCCTCAGCCCAACCAGATATAACCTGTTGAAGCCGCTCAACAAGCGTCATCCCAGCACTACGTGAATCGCGCTCAGCGTCATACAGCACGTCCATATCAACAGGCACATTGATAATTGCACTGCTCATAGCACACCACCTTTCGTTAGTAGTTTCCAGTGTATCCCGTCTACCTTGGGATCACTTATCGTGCTCACACACTTTCGTAAAGACATTATGTAAGTCTTGATTATACAAATTCACAATGTGAGAGATCATCCCCACATACGCAGGGAACAGCTTCGTGGACCAGCTGATCTGAAAATGCATAGGGGCCACCGAAGCGACCCCTAGCCGGACAGCGATCATAAGCCTGCCGACCTATGCTCGTCGTGCGAGTCAGTTTACACATAATGGGACATTTAGGCAATATTCGACTGCACCGCTTATCAGCTTGTGCATCCGTCAACTTTCTGACAGACCGCTTCACGTTACAAAGAACCAGTCGAGTCATCCCTCGTTCATTTCGTAGGGTACCAAATGAGTACCAAAACAACTCAGTCAAGAAAACAGAAAAGCGCCGGAACCCTTGAGTTTCAGCGCTTTTTGTGGCAATCGCCATCGGTACCCCCAGAGAGGGGGATACGGCCCAGCGTCGTACAGGTCCATCTCCACCACTCCGGGGGCAAATAAATTTACCTTCATTACTTACAAAATCAATCATAGCAACGGTTCCCGCTTTCTTCCAATAGACACGCAAGCAGTGTTGCTCCTTATCGTCATCTTCATGCGGCTGATGGTCGAAACGACCTGTGACGAGTGATCGAATCAGCCTAAACCTCAATGATTGCAAGGCCTAAGGCACTAGAGGTGCATTTTTAGGTGCAATGGCTCACTGAGAGCGTATTCGGCCACTTGGTGGCATTTTTGGTGGCATTTTTCCGAGGCCGTTATGCCATGCCATCGATCTTGGATTCAGCACAAGGAGCATCATCATGTCCGCAAGGACGAAGAAGGACAGTATGGGGCCGTCGCCGGGACGGCGGAGCAGGTTCGGCACCGTGACGCCGCGCTACGATACCGCAGGCAATCTCGTCGCCTGGCAGGTGCGGTACCCGGACCCGAAACGACCGGGCAAGAAGGTCCAGCGTCAGTTCAAGCCGGACATGGAGCACGAGGCGCACCAGTGGCTCGAAGAGGAACGGCATCTGGTGGAACTGGATCGCAAGAACATCCAGGAATGGGTCCATCCGTCAGAACGCCGCCGCAGGAAGCGCGCGAACCTGATCTCGTTCGAGGATTACGTGACCCGGTGGGCGGAAGGATACCGGCTGCCGAACGGCGAGAGGATAGCCGGCGGCACGCGCCGGAACCTGTATCTCGACATCGCGCACTTCATGCCGGGCTTCAAGGGCAAGCTCCTGACCGAGATCACGCCGAAGGACATCAAACGCTGGTACGACGCGCCGCACCCTGAGGGGCAATGGGCGTTCCGCCGCTCATGCATGCGCCTGAAGGCGGCGTTCGCCAGCGCCACGAAGATGAGTATGGACGGCTCCCCGCCGCTGATCCGCGACAACCCGTTCATCCTGCCCATACCACCCGCGCCACGATCCGCCAGGGAGGACGTTCCACCGGTCACGCCGCTGGAACTCAAGCTGATCGCGGAGAACATGCCCGACTACACGAGACTGGCGGTGATACTCGCCACGCTCGTCGGAGGCCTCCGTTGCGGCGAGCTGTGCGGCCTGCAGATCAAGGACATCGACCTGAAGGCCAAACGCCTGACCGTGCGACATTCCGTCAACAGGGGCTATGCGGATCGCGGTTCGACACGCATCGCCAGGACCAAGACCGACTCCAGCCGGCGCACCGTGCCCATCCCCGACGGGCTCGTGCCCCTGATTCACGACCACCTGCTCAGGCACTGCGAATGGACGGACCCGGAAGCCATGGTCTTCCGCCCCAGACGAGCCTCGGTGATGAGCCAGACCACTTTGGAGGCCCAGTTCCGCAAAGCCAGGGAGAAAGCCGGCCGCCCCGACCTGACCTTCCAATCCCTGAGGGCGAGTCACGCGACACTGCTCATGCTCAAGGGCGGCACCCTGCGGGAAGTCATGGACGAACTCGGTCACGTCAGCGAGAAGGTCGCCATCAAGCACTACCAGCGCATCGTCGCCCGACACCGCAACCAGATCGTCAACCAACTCGCCGAAGACTTCATCAAAGCAGCGCAATGACCACATGCAGACGAATACGGATTGAGACGCCCTGTTGCCCTGTGTATACAGAACTATTCCCAATCTGGAATAGTTCTGTATACAATAGGAATATGGCTATCAGAACGAATCGGACGCTGCTCACACGGCGGGAAGCCGCCCGTAGACTCGGAGTGAGCGAGCGACGGGTCAGCGCGCTTCGCGCTGCTGGCCGGCTTGAATCTCTTTCCGTGGGAGGCGGCTCGCTGATTACGGAGGATTCCGTACGTCGCCAAGCACAGTGGCAGGGTGCGGATGGGCGTCCTTATTCACCAGACATGGCGTTCGGGGCGCTATACATGCTCAGCGGGCTCGACGCGCCATGGCTGGGCCGACAGCAGCGATACCGGCTCAGGGGATACCTGAGGCAGATGGATGCGGAGAATCTGACCCGTCTCGCGCGCAGGCGTGCGACGACGGTCGAATACTGGTGCAGGGGCTCCAACCTCGACAAGGTCGAAACCCTCATCCGTCCCTCCGCCGCCACCGGAGCATTGGCCGCCTCGTTCCAATTGACCGCCACAGACGTGGTGGAAGGCTACGTCACCGCCGATGCTCTGAACGACGCCATTCGGCAATGCCGGTTGAAGCAAGGCGCGACTCCGGTCCGGGTACGGCTCCACGTCGCCGACGATCTTCCCGCCGGCGAGGGGCCGATGCCTCTCGGCGTATGCGCGGCCGACCTGGCTGAATCCAACGACCCGAGAGAACGCCGCGCCGGCATGGAAACCCTTCAACAGCTGATCGACGAATATCATCGCAAGGAGCACCAGGCATGATTCCGACAATCCGCATCCCCAACACGGGCCATCCGTGGAATACCGTGTACGCGGTAGCCGCGGCGAACATCCCGGAATCATGGCTGCTTACGGGCGGGCTCATGGTCCAGCTGCACGCCATCATGGGCGGATTGACAGCACGACCCACCACCGACGCCGACCTGCTCGCCGACCTCATGGCGGATCGACGCGGCATCGCCAGACTGCGCGGCATTCTCACCTCTCGCGGGTTCGAGACGCAGCCGGGCACGCTGACCGGATACACGACCCGCATGATCGCGCCGAACGGCGACGTCGTGGACCTGCTGGTCGCCGATCACCTTCCCAAGTTCCTTGGGGCTGACGCGACCATCGCCGGCACACCGGTGCTATCCATGCCGGGCGGCGCGCAGGCAGTGGAACGCAGCATGCAGGTCCAACTCATCGATGACAAGGACGGCGCCGAAGTCGTGGTTCGCATCCCGGACCTGCTCGGCGCGCTGATACTCAAGAGCGCGGCCTACAGCGCCGACCACGCCGGCTACGGTGACCGTCACCTCTATGATGCAGCCATGCTCGCATCCCTCATCCCGGATCCCGATGCGGAGCTCGCACGCTTGCACAGCGGCACCGACCGCAAACGCATCAGACTCCTGCACGACAAGCTCATCGAGGATTCCCCGTACTGGGACAACCTCGATGAATCACACCGTCAAGACGGGCTCGACACTATTGAAACGCTCTCCACATGGTAATTGTCGGCAATTCCTTTTCTTGCAGATCCAGTTGTACCTTGCGAAAACCTTCAGATGAATGCGCCGTCTCGCATGGTGAGGGTGGTGTCGCATTGGGCTGCGACGCGTGGGTCGTGGGTGGCGAGGATGAGCGTGGCGCCTTGCCTGCATTGCGCGAGGAGCATGGTCATGATGGTGTCGGCGGTGTGCGTGTCGAGTGCCGCGGTGGGTTCGTCGGCGATGATGATGGCGGGGTGCATCACGGTCGCCCTGGCGATGGCGATGCGTTGCCTTTCGCCGCCGGACAGTTGCCCGGGCATGCGTCGCGCCTTGCCGGCGAGCCCGACTTGTTCCAAAGCGGCTGTGGCGCGTTGCCGGCGTTCGGCGCGCTTGATCTTGGGTTTCGCGTATTCCATGGGGATGGCGACATTGGCCCATGCGGGCTCGTCTTCGAGGATCGCGTAGTCCTGCGGGATGAAGCCGAACATGCGGTTGCGCCATGCGGACCGGTCCTTGTCGTTTTCCGGCGTCGGGCGTCCTTGCAGGAGCAGGGAGCCGGAGGTGGGTTGCATGGACAGTCCGATCATGCGCAGCAGGGTGGATTTGCCGCATCCGGACGGTCCCATGATGGCGATCGACTCCCCGGCCGAGGCGTGCAGGGATACGTCGCGCACGGCGAGGAGCTGCGCCTGCCCGTCCGTGTATCGTTTGGTCAGGTTTCGGGCGTCTATGGTCGTCTGTGGCATGGTCGGTGCTTCTTTCATTGAATGTGTGTGGTTGCGCGTCGTACGGCGATCGTCCAGACCAGGGCCGCCATGGCGAGGATGACGGCGATCATCGTCCGGGATGCGGTGGCCACCGGTTCCCCTATCAGCTGGAAGCATGCCAGCACCACGGCGGCGGGCAGCAGCATGATGAGGATGAGTCCGGCGACGCGGATCGCCTCGTCCGCGGCGGTGGCGCCGTAGAGCCGGCGGACGAGCATCGCCGGCCGCTCCCGTGCGAGGGTCACGGACAATGATTGGATGATCACGATGACGGTGAGCGCGAGGAAGGCGGACAGTCCGAGCAGGTACATCAGCGCGCGCACGATGAGATCCCTGTCGCGTTGGGGCTGCTCCGTGTTCAGCCGGTGCGGCACGAGTATCAGGCCGGCGTCGCGGCTTCCCGTGATGAAACCGTCGAGCTGGGTTCGGGATGGGTTGAACATGACCGTTTTGGTCACCGCCTCTTCGAGTTCGATGTCGTTGAGCCGGTTCAGCGAACTCGGGTTGAGTCGGATGACGATGGTCCGGTCCAGGTTGATGCCGGCGGTGTTCGGGTCGAATATGGCCGCCGAGGCCGGCAGCGTGCCGGTTACCCTGACGTCGGTGCCGGCGATATGCACACTGTCGGGCGCCTGCGCCCGGTCCACCCGGTAGCCGATGGACGCGCAGGGCGCGTGGGAGCACAGGCCCAGACGGGGGAACACGTCATCGACGTTGCCCATCAGGACGATGGCCGGTATGCCGTTGGCGAAATCGGGATCGTCGATCTCGACGTTGTTGACGATCGCGGTGTACGCCCTGCCCTGCTCCAGCATGTCCCGCAAACTATCCGTCACCTTGGGGTCCGTCTTGCTCGGGGACTGCAGGAGGTATTGCGGGGAGAACGTGACCGCGTCGACGGCCCGCAGACGAGCCTCGCCGCTGATCACGCTGGATTCGGTCAGCACATCGCTGAGCGTCATCGTGAACACGCTTCCCGCGAAGACGACGAGCAGCGTGATGCCGAGAATCGATCCCCATCGCCTCAATCCCATGCGGACGCCGGTCATCAGTTCATGGATCATCGTTCCACCTCGTCATTCGATCGTATGCCGAGCCATTCAGCCAACGCCGTCACAAGCGCCGTCAGGACCGTGCCGCTGATAAAAGCTGCGGCGAACGCGGCCGCCGGGCCGATGCCGGTCCTGCCCGACACCACGGTGATGAGCACGGCGCTCAACACCGTTCCTGCCAGCACGCCGGCCACGATCGGGACAACGGCCTCACGCACCCGGCCCGCCCACACCTGCCTGCCAGTGGCGCCGAACAGCCGTCTGACATGCAGGTCGGCCTTCCTCGCCGTCTCCATCGTCATGACGCACACGCAGGCGCAGACCAACGCCAGTACCAGAAACAGCAAGGTGATACCCACGAAGGAATCACCGGCAAGGGACGACCACAACGACTGCGCCTGCGGTTGGGTCACGTCCATGCCGCAGCGCGCGAACAGGTCCGAGATCTCCCGGAGCCGCTGCGGGTCGCTCGTGTTCACATACACGCTGCCGGGAAACAAGGGAACCGCCCCCAACGGGAGCACATACTGCAGGTTGCCGCCGACGTTCGCCCCCGGAACCCTGACGACACCGCCGACGGAAAACCCGGCGGGCAATAGCGGTGCATCCCCATGCTCACGCCATTGCCCGGCCGAGAACGACGACTCGATCACACAGGCCACGCGACTGTTCATGTTCCGGCATTCTTGCGGAAGCGCATCGGCCCATCCGATGGAGGCCCCCGACGACTGGAACACGATCGCCGGCCAACCGTCCCCCACGGAACCCTCCAACAGGGAAATACCGTGACCGGAAAGATACTCGGCCAGATCACGCGTCGCCTCAAGATTCTTTCCGTCGTCGTGCCCGGCATCCGCCGACGCGGTCAGCACCAGTTGCGTCTTCGCGTCGAACATGCCCCATTGCGATCCACGCCAATCAAGAACGCTCCAGTACACCGCCCAGGCAAGAAACGAAGACAACATCCCCAACAGCAACGATATTGCGCAAATGGATGTAGAAAAAAACTTTAGATGACGGGTAATTTTTAGCATTCCGTATCTTTCCAATCACGGTATTTCTAGATGGGTGCAATAAGAAATGCGTCAGAAGTATTCAACACCCCAGTAATAGTGCGTGACGTACTTATCGCCCCACAATACGGAATCCCAGACGGAGTCCGTCCTGCTTCGAACCTGAGTGTCTCCTGAATAGGAAGCGGCTGATGTATACAGTCGTCCGGTATCCAAGCTGGGGCCGGCCTGTCGGGTGAAACGCTGATATCCGCGACGCGCGTGACGCCCGCCATCATTATAGGAAGCCTGAATCTGTACGTAGCCATTCACCTTGATGCCGCCAATGCTGCTTTCCCATGTGCGTCCATAATTCGGACCGCCGGCAAAAGCGGTAGAAGGCAATGCGATGCCAGCGATACCCAGAATTGCCGCAAGGACAATTGCCGTAAATTTCTTTCGAACAATCATGATTACTCCTTTGTTGGAAATTTGGAATGTGTAAAGACATGCGTAAAAAAACTAGATGATAATTACTTTCCTTTCTGCTAGATGCCGAAGTCTTATGGCTTCGTCTTGCAAGATCCAGTCTTCTACCCCAGCGAGATAGAAACAATCAGAGAAGGAGTTATTGACATCTAGAGATGACTCGCAATACGTCAATCGGAGAAGGGGAAAGCTACAACTAGCTGCTTCTATAGCCAACCTAATACTGATTATGTTTGTTTTTGTCATCTCAAGATGACAAAAACAAACAACGGCTCTTTCAGCATATTCACTTACACTGTTCCTTGGTTTCAATCTCCCCACAAGGCGCACGCAGGGTGCGCCTTTTCGCGATCGAGGGAGATCAATATGCCGAAAATCAGGCATTCCCATGGAAACCATCCGCAGAAGCCGCCGCGAAGCAAGTGGGGAACCGTGCTGGCCCGTTATGACAGAACCGGCATGCTAATCGCATGGCAGGTTCGATATCCGAATCCATTAGAACCCGGCAAACGCGTCCAACGCCAGTTCAAGCCGGATCAGGAGCTCGAAGCCCGTAGATGGCTGGAAGCCGAAAAGTACCTTGTCAGCCTCCATCGTAACGGCATCGCCGAATGGGTTCATCCAACAGAACGAAGCCGACGAAAAGCCGTCGTGGAAAAGAGCCAGACACAACGCAATATGTTGTTCCGCGACTATGTGATGCGATGGGCCGAGGAATACCGGCTGCCCGACGGCAATGGCATCGCCGGTGGCACGCGTCGCAATCTTTATCTGGACATTGGCCATTTTCTGCCAAGTCTTGGAGACCTGCCGCTTAACGAGATCACTCCGTCCATCATCAAGGCTTGGTATGATGCGCCTCACCCGGAAGGCCGGTGGGCATTCCGACGCTCATGCATGCGGCTGAAGGCGGTACTTGAGTCAGCCACCCGTGGCGGATTGGATGGTTCGGAGCCATTGCTGTCCTTCAATCCCTTCATATTCCATATTCCGCCAGCGCCACAGCCCGCCCGCATCAACGTGCCGCCGGTGACTCCTTCCGAATTGATCCTGCTGGCGAATGCCATGCCCGATTACACCAGACTGTCCGTATTCCTCTCGACTTTAGTGGGTGGTCTGCGATGTGGCGAACTATGTGGGCTGCAGGTGCAAGACATCGATCTGAACAGGCAGATACTTCACGTCCGGCATTCCGTGAATCGCGGTGACGCTGACAGAGGGGATCTCCAATTCGGTAAGACGAAAACGGAATCCAGCATCAGGAACGTACACATCCCGGATACGCTGATTTCTCTTATTCGACAGCACCTTTCTGATTACTGCGATCTGACCCGACCGGATTCGCCGGTGTTCGTGCCCAAACGTGCAAGAATCATGTCCCAGACAACGCTGGACGGCCAGTTCGCCAAAGCCCGGTTGAAAGCAGGACGCCCTGATCTGACATTCCAAGCATTACGAGCCAGCCATGCAACATTACTCATGATTCAGGGTGGAACGTTGCGGGAAGTCATGAATCAATTGGGACACGTCAGTGAGAAGGTTGCCATCCGGTACTACCAGCTCACCGTCGCCTCACATCAGAGTCAAGTGGTTGACGAGCTTGCCGAATCATTTATGAGCGGTATCCAGCGGCGTGAATTCTAGACCAAAGTGATGCACCATCGCGATACGTGACTCACCTTCGTATAGGAAATGCCGTGAGGGATCTGAATCTGGTCCCTCACGGCATTTCGGTATCTGACTGGTCGAAGTCTCACAATCGCAGCATCAGACGGATTGGAAGCGCAGATAGTCCGTTAACTCCCACACCGTATCTTGCAGCCGACGGAGTTCGGAGTCTCGGCTGAGAGTACGCCATTGCGCCGCATACGCCTCCATCCAGATCTCCAATGCTTCGGCAAGGTTCACCGCGTCGTCATGCTGAATCGCCTCACCCGATTGCACAGTGCCAATGACCCCGGTCTCGGACGCGAGTCGGAGGCCAACTCGGTTCAGAAGTCGCTGCCCCTCGATGGCTACGCGAAATGCAGCGGCATCCCCGTTGGTCCAAGGTCCTGAGGTCGCGGCGATTGCGGAGATTCGACGGGCACTGGTCTGTAGAAGGTGATCTGCGGTTTCGCCGAGCGTGACGTGATGTTTCAGATAGCGGAACAGCATCCGTCGGGATTCCGCAAGTGACGGTGCCCGGCTTCCGTCCTGAAGGGCGCGGACCACGTCGTCCGGTCGTTCGTCTTCCGGCAGCAGTCCTGGGATGGTTTGCAGGACCCCGGTGTTGACGCCGCCCCGTCCGTCATCAAGTTCCAGCCATGTGATCAGATGGTTCCATTCGAAGCTGGCCGCATGACTGGCATGGGTGAGGATATCAAGCAGTTCGCCGCTGGCGTCGCGGTATTCGAGTCGGGAGATGCGGCGGAGCATGTCGGCCTCGTCGGGGATGCGTCCGGGGTTCCATGCCTCCTGCGCGCCGATGATCATTCCGGGGATGGCCATGCGCGGGTCGTTGACGTGGCCGAGGTCGCCCCAGTCGGTGACGAGCATGCCCTGCGCGCCGTATTGCGTGCCGTAGCGGGCCATGCGGGTGATGTTGTTCCAGGCGTCGTCGATGCGCGGCAGGAGCGCGTTCCAGCACCATACGGCGGGGCATACGATCTGCGTGGCGCCGGATCGGGCGACGGTGCGGATCTTCTCGTCGGTGACTTGCGGGTCGTACTGCCAGTTGAGCAGGGTGACGGTTTCGGGGAGTCTTTTCAGGATTTCGGGGTGTTCGAGGGTGATGTCGCCCCACATCATCGGCTTTTTGCCCTGGGTTTCGAGGTGGCGGCACAGGCGGGTGACGTAGTCGGCGTACATGGCGGCGACGCCGACCTTCTCGGCGAGGGGTTTGGAGCGGCCTTTGCCGAGGTCGAAGGTCTCGTCGGCGCAGATGTTGAATTTGTCGGAGCGGAACAATTGCAGGTAGTCGTCGATGAGCTTCGTGGACAGGGTGAAGGCGCGGTCGTCGCTGATGTTCAACGTGTGGTGGCGCATGCGGTCGATGAACCCGAACGGCTCGTCGGCGCTCTCGGGGAATTCGCCGAGGTCGCGCAGGCTTTGCGTGCGCAGGGCCATGTAGAGGTGGCCGAACGTGGAGACGGACGGCACGAGCTCGATGCCTCGCTCGGTGCAGTAGTCGTCGAATTCGAGGATGTCGCGCGGGGTGAGCGGGCTGGAGCCGCGCCAGGTCTCGCTCATCCCGTCGAAGGCGAAGGTGTGTTCGACGTAGAGCTGGAGCTGGTTGTACTTGTAGAGGCAGAGTTTGTCGGCCCAGGTCTTGAGCCAGTCGAGGGTGGGGACGCGCCCGCGGGTGACGTCGAGGTAGTAGCCGCGCGTTTCGAAGGCGGGCTGGTCCTCGATGTGCAGGCAGGGCAGGGCGGCGCCGCATTGGCGGATGAGCTGGCGCAGGGTCTGCACGCCGTTGCGCACGCCCTCGAAGTCCGCACCCCTGACGGCCACGCCGTCCTTGGTGATGTCGAGCGTGTACGCGCCGGACGGACGCGCATGGAGATCGTCCAGTGTCGTCAATGTGATGAATCCAGGCCAACGGTCACCCGTGGCGATGTCCCATTCCAATCCCGTAACCGCACGGATGTCGTCGGCAAGTTGTGTTGCGAGTACCTGCCGTTCGTCTCCGAACGCACGTGGCTCGTTGACTCGGCCGCACATCGGCAGCAGTGAGACGCCCGCCTTGTGTTGTACGGTCTGCGGCGTGGGAATGATGGTCCATCCCTTCAGGGTTGCTTGATCGCTCATGGAAGTCCTTTCTCAGTGGTTCACCTTTGATTGCGGTATATTGCGTTTTGGGTTCCGAGATGACGCGCGGCGCCGGAACCACTCGCGGAAATGGTCCCGGCGCCGCACGCATTGTTCATCGCTCCGTTTGTGTTATTTGACGGCTCCAGTGGTGACGCCCTTCATGATGTTGCGTTGAATGATCATGAAGAAGATCACGACGGGCAGGGAGAAGATGACGGATGCGGCCATCTGTCCGCCGAAGTCGGTGCCCATGGTGGGCGTGGAGAACGAGGAGAGCCATACGGGCAGCGTGTACTTGGACTGGTCCTTCATGAACGTGTAGGCGGTCATGTAGTCGTTCCAGGCGTTGATGAACGCGAACACGGACGTGGACACGATGCCGGGCGCGGCCAGGGGGAAGGTGATCTTCCACAGGATCTGCCAGTCGTTGGCTCCCTCGACGGCCGCGGACTCGAAGATGTCCTTCGGGATGTTCAGGAAGAAGCCGCGCATGTTCCAGATCGCGAACGGCAGGACCATGGCGATGTACGCGAGGATCAGGCCGCTGTACTTGTTGAGCAGGCCGAACTGGTTGAAGATGATGAACTGCGGGATGATGCCGCCCGAGGTCATCTGGATGGCCAGCACGAACACCATGATCGCCTTGCGGCCGCGGAACCGGTAGAGGGTCAGGGCCGCGCACGCGAAGAACGCGAGGACGATCGACAGGACGATCGACACGGCGGTCACGATCACGCTGTTCTTCAGGTTCGTCAGAAACGAGGTCTGGGTGACGGCCACCATGAAGTTGTCGATCGACAGTTTCGTGGGCCAGAACACGGGCGTTGCGGTCATGATCTGGTTGCGCGGCTTGATCGACGTGACGAACATCCAGTAGACCGGGAAGATCCACACGATGCAGAACGCGACGGCCAATACGATCGTGCCGATGCGGCGCAGCTCGGCCGATGCGCTGCGCTTGGCGCGCGGCGCGATGCCGTGGTTTGCGGTTGCCATATTCATGGTCACAGGTCCTCCCCGGATTTGAGCAGGTATCGGATGTACACGCTCGTCAGGGCGAGCAGGATGAGCGTGACCAGCACGCTCGCGGCGGCGCCGGTGCCGATGTCGAAGGACACGAACGCTTTCTTGTAGGTGAAGATGCCGATCGTCGCGGTCGTCTCGCGGGGTCCTCCCTGGGAGACGAGCCAGATCTGGTTGAACACGTTGAAGTCCCAGATCACCGACAGCATCGTGATGACCATCAGGCTCGGTTTGATCAGCGGCACGGTGATCTGCCAGTAGCAGCGCAGCTTCGAGCAGCCGTCCAATTGGGCCGCCTCAAGGCAGGACTTGTCCACCTGCGTGGTCGCCGCGTACAGGTTGATCGCGATGTACGGGACGGCCTGCCAGACGACCAGCAGCCAGATCTCCAGGAACGCGAGCCACGTGTTGTCGGTCCACGACAGGTTCGTCACGTCGCCGAACAGGCGGGTCTGGGTCAGCAGCCAGTTGATCACGCCGTACCCCGGCTGGAACAGCCACTTCCACACCACCGACGAGGCGACGTTCGGCATGGCCCATGCGAAGATCAGCACGAATGTGACCAGCCAGCGCATCACCGGCCCCAGTTTGGTCATCAGCTGGGCCACGCCCATGCCGATCAGCACGCTGCCGGCCACGAGGGCGGCCGCGAACCCGAACGTGCGGGCCAGCGACTTGTAGAACTCCGGGTCGGCCAGCACGTTCTCGTACTGGTCGAACCCGACGATGTTGAACGAGCCTGTGAACAGGGTCTTCTGGTTGAAGTCCGTGAACGACGTGAAGACCAGGAAGACCAACGGCACCACGACCAGCGCGACGATGATCACGCCGGCGGGAGTCAGCAGCCACAGGGGCGTCAGATTGCGACGCCGTTTCACTACGGGGACGGCGGCAGCCGTCGATTGCGCATTGCTCATCACGCTTCCCCTACTTCTTCGCGTACAGGGAGTCCGCATGCTCGTCGAACGACTTGGCGGCGGCCTTGGCCGTGGTCGCTCCGGTGGCGATGTCGCCGAAGCAGTTCAGGGAGCTGTCGTTCTCGATGGTCAGCCATTGCGGGGACGCCGGTGTGGCTTTGGTGTCCTTCGCCGATTCGAAGAAGCCGGTCAGGTAGGACGGGAAGTCCGCGGACTTCATGACCTCGTCGAGGCCTTCGACGTAGTTGGGCATCCATCCGTCCTTGGCGAACACGTAGTCCTTCTGGATCTCGGGGCTCGCGGCGATCTTGATCCACTTGAGCGCCAGCTCCTGACGCTTGCTCTTCTGCGCAACGCCCCACACCGAACCGGCCATCATCGCCGGCTGGAGCTTGCCGCTGGCGCCGGGCATGGGGAACGATCCCAGATCGTCGGTCGTGAGGTCGGGGTTGTACTGCTGGATGGTGCGGATGCCGGCGCTGTTGTTCAGGATCGCACTGGTCTTGCCTTCGGCCAGCAGCTGGCTGAAGTCGGGGTTGCCGGTGTCCAGCGAGCGGGATGCCTCGGAGGACCACTTGTGCTGGAATTCCAGCCATTGGTCGATGCCCTTGAGTGACTTGTCGCTCGACAGGGTGCTCTTCCAGGTTCCGTCCGACTGCTGTTCGGCGAAGTCGCCGCCGGCATCCCAGATCCACCGTGCCGCCGACTTCCAGTCACGCCCCGGCATATAGAACGGGGAGAAGTCCTTGTCGGTGTTCGCGTCCCGGAGCTTCTGGAGATCGGTCTCAAGCTCCTCGTACGTGCTCGGAGGATTGTCGATTCCGGCCGCGGACCACATCTTCTTGTTGTAGATCACGGCGCCGGCGGCTCCCAGCGCGGGGATGCCGTACAGTCTGCCGTCGATGGTGGCGGGCTCCTCAAGGCCGGACAGCCAGGTGTGCCCCTGCCTCATGTCGTCGGCCTTGTCCGTCAGATCCAGAAGGCCGCCGCTCACGGCGAACCCTGCGACCTGCGTGTTGCCCAGATCGATCACGTCCGGCGGCGTGTCCGTGGACAGCGCGGTCGTCACCTTCGTGTTGATGTCGGCCCACACCTGGGTCTGCACATCGACCTTGACGCCCGTCTCCTTGGTGAACCGCTCGTTGATCGCCTTGATGGTGTCCTCGCTCTGGTCGCCCTGCATGATCCACACCGTCAGCTTGCCGCCTGCGGATGCATCCTGCTGTGAGCCGCCGGACGGGGCTCCCATCGAGCATCCCGACAGGGTGAGCGCCGACGCGGCCGCCAAGGCGATGGCCGCTGAAATCCTCTTCGTTCTCATGATGGTTTCCTTTTCCTGGAATGCCTGCCCGACGCCGTCGTTCGGAGGAATGGCGCGACGTGCCGCTGCGCACGACGGTCCCGGGTCCGTATCCGCCCGCGCTGCCGTGCGCGGGCGATGCCGCTACGGACGCCGTTGCCGACGTCCGTAGCGATACCGAGGAACATGACACCACACCACTTCTGGGCATCGCGCCGCAGCAAGACCGGATATTTTGTTAGCAAGCCTTGCGTAATTCCTGTAGTTGGTTTCAACCTCCTTGAGAGCCAAGGATATGACGCCTTAACCTTTTTTGCAAGTCAGTCGAACAAAATAATGGATGTGGTGCACCCCGTCTGTTGGAGATTGGGGAATCTGGTTTCGGCGCGCCGATGGTCCGTCGGCACCGGGGTCTGGTCAGCAGGCGATGAGGGACGCTCCGAGCGCGCCGATCGGAATCGACGCATCGGCGAGCCGCAGGCGTTCCGTCAGCCGCAGACCCGCGATGAATCCGCTGGAGGCCTCCCTGTTGCGCAGTTCCCCGCGCAGCGCATCAAGCAACGGGGACCCGGCGCGGGAAACACCGCCTCCGATGACGATGACCGAAGGATCCGCGGCCTGGGCGACGATCTGCACGACGTCGGCGAGGGCATGCAGCGCGATGCCAAGAACCCGTTCCGCTTCGCCATCGCCGCCGTCGGCCCTCGCGAGGATGTCGGGCAGCGGAGGATCCGCGACGGGCCACATGCGCCGCAGGCCCCCTCCCGAGCATGCGGTCTCCAGGCATCCGCGCTGACCGCATTTGCACGCCATGCGGTTGGGGTCCACCGGCAGGTGGCCGATCTCCCCGAGGGCGCCGGTGTCGCCGCGTTCGACGAGACCGGCGCGAACGAAGCCGGCCGCCAGCCCCGTCCCTAGGTTGACGAACGCCATCCTGCCGTGCTTGAGCCGGTCGGGTAGCGTTCCATAGGCTCCCAGCGCCGCGGCGTTCACATCGTTGTCCACCCACACGGGAAGGCCGAGCATGCCGGATGCGCGACCTCCCAGCTCCAGGTTCTCAATTCCGAGATTGACCACGTTCTCCACGCGCCCGGTGTCGCGGTGCACCAGCCCGGGGATGCCGATGCCCACCGATCTCACCTCATCGAACCGCATTCCGGCCACCTGCCGCACGATGGCTACCGCATCCTCCACGACCTCGTCACCGCCTTTCCGGGCTGCCTTGCGCGCGGATGCGAGAACCGTGCCGGCCGCATCGGTCAGCACCGCCTCGATCTTCGTTCCGCCGACATCCACGCCGACGCGCAGGTTCTCTGTTTCCGGCGTACCACTGGCATTCATCGTCATGACGATCTCCGTTCCCGAGGGCGGACTCCTGTTTCGTCCGCCCGCCATTATGTTCGGAATCCTTACATATTGGATTCGGGAAGCGATGATACACCACGCCACGCGCGCTTGGCGGCGGGACGCACGTGGCGTCAGGACGAGGCCGCCGCGGACAGCCCGCGCCTGCCCACGATCTCGCGCAGCACGGAGACCGCCTGCCCCCGCAGAGTGGCGTCGTCACCGAGCTCACACCGACGCACCCGCATACTGCTCTGGTAGTCGTTCCGCGACAAGGAGTTGACGGTCTCGTCGCATGCATTGAGCAGCGTCTCGCCGACGATGTCGGGAGGTCCGTAGACGGCGATGTCATGAAGATTCAACAGGCTCGCCGGCATGGCCAGAGCTCCGCCGAGCCTCGCACCAGCTTCGGCCAGGATGTCCGCGCGCCGATTCGGGTCCTGGCGAATGCGGTCGCGCAACGCGATGGCGGAGACGTAGGTCTCCAGGCAGCCGCGCTTGCCGCAGGTGCATGCCGGACCATTCGGGTCGATCACAACATGGCCGATCTCACCGGCCGCATGGTCGTCGCCATCCACGAACTCGTCGTTCAGCAGCACCGACGCACCGATGCCCCGGGTGATCTGCACGAGCAGGCAGTTGGGATTGCCGTGCCCGAGGAAGCGGTCGGCGAGCAGTGCGGCGTTCGCGTCGTTGTCCACTCGGACCGGCAACGAGAACTCGCCTTCGAGCATGTCGCGAAGCTCCACGTCGTCCCAGCCGAGATTGGAACTGGATATCACCCTCCCCGCACCGGAGACCACGCCGGGGACTGCGACGCCGATGCCGACAAGCCCCGAACCGGCAAGCCGGATCATCTGACCGACAAGCGAAAGCACGTCGTCGAGATCGACCCGATCGCCATCATCAAGCACACGTTCGCGACGCTCCACGATTCTGGCCCGCAGATCCATCACGGCGCCGGTCATCACATACGGGCGCGACAGATCGATGCACACCAGACGAAGCACGTCCGTATCGATGGCCAGCAAGGTGCCCGGCTTGCCGCGGCCATCCCGTTTCCCCGACCCCAGTTCACGTAGCAGGCCGTCGTCGATCATCTCGCCGGTCACATCCGTGGCGGTGGCGCGCGAGAGCCCCGTCTCCTTGCATAGGTCGGCGCGCGACAGTTGCCGGTCGGGGAACAGCAGCCGGAACAACAGTCTACGGTTGTTGGCCCTTGCGTCGCTGGGATTGGATTTAGCGTACATGGGAGCCCTCCTCGGGTGAGACGATTGCGGAAATGCGGAATCACATTATCGGGACGGACATCCCGGCGTCATCCTCGAACGGCTTTCAGAATAACACCCATCAGGGGACTGACAATATGAAAACCCCGGCACTTTGACAAGTTTCCCATCTCTGTACATAATCATGTTCGACATCCAAACAAAATAGTTGCGACATACGGCCAAAGACGGTCAAGCACGGAAAGAAGACCAACATGAACAACACCACACGCGCAGCCATAGCCACGGCCGCCATCGGAGCCCTGCTCATCCCGCTCGCGGGATGCGGCAACACGACCACAAGCTCGGGCAAGACCGAACTGACGGTATGGTCATGGGACGCCAGCATCGATCGCGCCGCCAAAAACTTCATGAAGGCCAACCCCGACATCACGGTGAAGGTGAGCAACGTCGGCAGCACCGAGGAGACCTACACCGCGCTCAACAACGCGGCCCAGGCCGGCAACGGCCTGCCCGACGTCACCCTGATCGAATACCTCGCCATCCCGCAGTTCGTGCACTCCGGCACGCTCATGGACCTGAGCAAGATCTACGACACCGTCAAGCTCAAGGACACGTTCACCCCCGGCACCTGGAGCTCCGTGAACATCAACGGCGGCCTGTACGCGATGCCCGCCGACTCGGGCCCGATGGCCTACTTCTACGACAAGGACGTGTTCGACAAGGCCGGCATCAGCGAACCGCCGACCACCTGGGACGAGTTCTACGAGGACGCGAAGAAGATCCGCGCCACCGGCTCCTACATCACCTCCGACTCCGGCGACGCGGGCCTGTTCAACGCGATGATGTGGGCCATGGGCGGCCACGCCTACAAACTCAACGACGAAAAACTGACCATCAATATCACCAAGGACAAGGGCGCCCAGCGGTTCATGGACCTCTGGCAGAAGATGCGTGACGAGGACCTGATCGACGTCCACACGAAGACCTGGACCGACGACTGGATGAAGTCACTGGGCGACAGCTCCATCGCCAGCCTCATCAGCGGCGCATGGATGGCCAACAACCTCCTGCAGGGCGTGCCCCAAGCCACCGGCAAATTCCGCGTAGCCCTCCTGCCCACCATCGACGGCACGCCCATCAACGGCGAATACGGCGGCAGCGGACTGGCCATCACCAAGAAGATCCCCGACGGCAAACTCGACGCCGCCAAAAAGTTCGTCGAATACGTCACCACCAACGACGAAGGCATCGACGCCCGCGTATCCAACGGCAGCTTCCCCGCCACCACCAAGACCCTCAACCAGAAGGACTTCCTCGCCAAGACCACGCTCAGAAACGCCGACGGCAGCGACAACGAGTTCTTCGGCGGCCAGAAATACAACGAGGTCTTCTCCCAGGCCGCCAAGGACGTCACCGGCAAATGGGAGTTCCTGCCCTTCGAACCCTATGCCCGCTCCATCTACAACGACAATATGGGATCATTCTTCTCCGGCAAGGAGACTTTCAAGGCTGCCGCTGACAAGTGGCAAAAGGCGCTGAAACTCTACGCCGAAGATCAAGGTTTCATCATCCATTGATTTGATTCCCTGATTTCAGGAGATAGCTATAGCGCTGGCTATGACTTATCTTGTTCGTTTAGTATTCCTCCCGTTATTATAACGGGAGGAATACTAAAGTTGGATGCTCCAGTCGCATGATTCGACTACGTGGTCGGAGTGGGTGGCGATGATGACGATGCCGCCGTTGCCGGCCATGTCGCGCAGGGTGTGGATGACCATGTCGGCGTTGTCGTGGTCGAGAGCACCGGTAGGTTCGTCGGCGAGAATGACTTCAGGTTGTTTGACGATGAGGCGCGCCAGTGCGACGCGTTGTTGTTCACCGCCGGAGAGCTGGTAGACCAGCTCCCTTTGGCGGTCGGCCAGACCGACCCGTTGCAGGGCGTGGGAGATGGTGGTCTTCCTTACCCGTGACGGGAGGTGTGGCAGGGCGACGTTCAGGTTTTCCTCGATGGTGGCGTTGTCGATGAGCGCGTAGTCCTGGAACAGATAGCCCAGGGTGTGTTTGCGGAACATTCGCGCGCCGTGCGCGTGGTATCGGGTGATGTCTCTCCCGTTCACTTCTATCGCGCCGCCGTCCGGCTTCTCCAAGAGGCCGATGCAGTTCAGCAGTGTGCTCTTGCCGGATCCGGATGGTCCGGTGAGAGCGATCATCTGTCCCGAATGGGCCGAGAATCCGAGGTCCTTCCACAGCAGGTGATCGCCGAAGGATTTGGACAGGCCCCGGACGTCAAGCCGTGTGCTCACCGGCGTGCGATCGGGCATGTGGCCGGATAATGCGGTGGTCATCGTTTACTCCTCCCTAGCATGGTTTCGGACGTTGCCGCGCACGTATGCGGCGGTGGACAGCAGGCAGACCGCGAGACTTGTCATGGCGATCAGGACGGCGATGAGCGGCTGATACCCGTCGAGCAGCAGCGGATTGTTCTGAGCGTACGAGACGGTGGACCGGCGCGCGGCCAGAACGGCCTGCGACACGAACCATATGGACGGAATGATCGCCAGTATCGATTCGACGATGACTAGGCTCAGATGGGTTCTCGCGAAGGACCATCCGTGGATGTACCGGGCGAAGATGGTCTGGGCTCGCTCGCGGACCCTGATTCGGGCGATGGCCACGGCCGAGGCGATGAGGACGACGGCCGACATCATGACGTTGTACCCGTGGACGACCAGATCCGATCTGAGCTGCGCGTAATGCGTCGCGGCATTCTGCCCGGCATCGCTTACGGCAAGGATGAAGTCCTCCAGACCCGCCTGCCTTGAGGACGTGATCGCGTACTGCGCGTCATCCAGCAGTGCATCGCCCTGGCTGGCATACGCCGCGTAATCGTCGAAGGACAACAGTCCGCTGCCGTTGTCGACCACAACAATCAGCGCGTCATCGAACAAGGTGGGCGTGTCGGGCAGGGCTGACCCGTAGCCGAATAGCCGCTGGCCCCGCTCGCCGCGCACATAGTCGATCTCGGGAACCGGAACGCCGTAGGCCGACGCATGGGATCGCGCCCAGCTGTCGATCGCTTTCTCGTACGCTTTCACGGCCGCCGCGTCCGCATCATACGGGATCACCACCTTCACCGCCTTGGAGCCGGATGTCAGGCGACGCCCCTTGTCATCCCTGACCGTCTGGTGTCGCAGATAGTTGCCATTGACCAGCAGCACCGTGCTGGACGCTGTCTCCCCGTCGCCCTCAGTGGGCGCCATGAACCGCAGGTCGTCCTCATGGGCCAGAATCATCCGCCCCTCGTCTTCGGCGTGTTCCAGCCATTCGCCGGTCCTGCGACTGTACGCGTCCTGCTCGTCCGTCGACATGTTCGGATTGAGATGCACCTGCGCCACATCGCCGGCGCCCCGCCACGCCTCCTGGGCCTGCCACTGGTTGCGCATATTCCCCACGGCGGTGAACAACAACGTCACCGACCATATGGTGATGAATATCGCCGGAATGCGCACGCAGTACACCGCGATGGAAGGCAGTCTGCGGGGTAGCCGCCCCTTGACCGCGGACAACAGGGGCTGCGCGGCCGCGATTATGAATCCCACTCCATAGGCGATTGCCAGACCCACGCATATGGTTAGGAAGATCGCGGCCGAGAGCATGCCGAACAGGCCCCACTGGGCCCCATGGTTGTGCGCTGCCACCAGAGAGCAAGCCACAATGCTGATAACGCATGCCCCCAACATGCAGGAAACCGCATTGGCCTTGACATCCCGGGCCACCATCATCAACGGGCCTGAACCTTGAAGCCGCTGCACCGCGTATCCCTTCGCGTTCATCAGGGAGAAACCGCCCGCCAACGTCGCACACAACAGCAGCACGACGACCAGTCCCACCCCGACGGGCCTCGACATGACCCATTGCGCATACGAACCGACGAAACTCGTCTTGACAAGGACCCGGTACCCCTGGGACTGCAGTTTCTGCTGCAGGTCGACGGCCGAAGCGGCGGGCCCGTCGAACACGTAATACGTTCCCCGCGGATCGGAAGTGGCCAACTCATCCATCCGGCCGACTACAGTCCGCATCGAGACGTTGAACGACGGATACCCGTGCCCGATCCACGAAGCGGCGTCACCGGCAGGATTGCCGACCGCGACATACAAGTGTCTAGCACCACCGGGATCCCGCACATCGGCGACGCTTTTGACGATATTGACCCTGTCCGCCAGCGCCACCTCGGATATCACACCGACCGTCGCCTCGCTCCTGACCTGCGGTGACGGCCCCGATACCTGCACAGTGGCCCGTACCATAAGAGGCCCCGACAGATCCAGCGCGTTCAACAGCAGAAACGAACCCAACATTGCGGCAAACGCCGCAATCCACACCGCCAGACGAATGGACCCGCTGCGCATGGCACCCTCCTCAAACTCATTAAAGGTGATGCCGTTTTGCGGCATCACCTAATCAATTCTCGATTAGCAATATCTCCAATATGCCTGATCGATTCGAAGGGGATTGCTGTCATAAGCAGTCGCGGTAGACCACTGCTTCTTCACTGCGCATTCTGACCGGACAAGTCCGACATCACCGGTTACACTGGAACCGTGAAGAGCAGATGGATGACGATAGTTTGACCAGTTATAGCCTTCACCGAAATCCATGATTCCGTAGTTCCAAGTTCCACCACCGGCAGGTACGACAGCCGCCATTGCTGTCCCGGTGGCTCCCAGAGATAGTCCTGCCGCTAGAACGATAGCAGCCATTGCTTTGACACGTCGATGTTTATCGGTCATCTTTGACCCTTTCTATAGTAGGCCGAATTCTTTTCGACTCCGTAAGAACTATTGTCCTAAGCGAGAATGCGACGGGCAATGACGAGCAAGCTCGTTGACATCTGGAGATGACATGAAGCCCCCAATCTCGCTATCTTGAGATGACAAATGGCAGCCACAACTTCATCTTGTGCATGGAAATTCTTTATGCGAGGGTCGGTGTCCTAGTTGTTGCGTCATTGATTCTTTCGTGCAGAGCTAGATCTGGTGATGATGTATTGTCCGATGGCATCAGGTTCGCCGATGGGTGTGCCGTTGACTTCGACCCAGGCGTGTGCGCGAAAGGGACGATCGGTGAATCCGGTGCACCATGTGACGGATCGGTGAGATATGCGGCATGCCGCCGCTGTGGAGAGAGACCGAAGCAGACAACCCTGCTGGCTGCGGCATCTGCGGCTTACCGCACATACGGCGTTGCGGTAACGCTTCGCCATGTCGGCATCGGCTGGCGGATACCGTTCGGACCACGTTTCAAGCTGACGGCAAAACTCTCCGATTCGTTGTCGTTCCATCTGTCTTCCGATAATGATGGCAATCAGCGCCACCAGGCGGTCGTGAAAGTTGACTCGTGTGATTGCTTCCGGCTGTAGAGGGATGCTCATAAACGCACGTGCTTCCCCATATCGGCGAGAAATCGTTCCGTATCCCGGACGATGATTTGTCTGTCAGCCCGATATTCTTCGGCGATTTCATTCGTGCAATCCTCGACGGTTTTGCCGTGCATCAGACCGTCGAGGATGATTCGGCCTATTTCGTTGATCTGCAGGTATTCGCCGGTGTCGTTGACGAATACGATTGCCCCTCCCTCTTTGGGATACAGAGATATCTGGTCCTTCAGGCTGGTGTTCGCCATCGTGTCATCGGTTTGCATGTCTTAGCCACCTTTCCACTGCCGCGACTCGTTGCATTTCGAACAGAAACGTGATGTCAGGCATCGGCATGGAAGCTCGACGCCGTATGGCTGGCATATCGATCAATCCTTCTTCGTCCAGCTCTCCACCGGTGATTGAGTTGAGCAGCGAGTCCTTCGAGCGTTGCCAGGCCAGATACAGTGAATATGAGTGATCGCCTTTGACGGGACGCCGGAATATCGTTTCGGGGACTATGCCTTTGAGTGCCCGGTACAATACGGCTTTGTGTAGATTTCCTTCGGTGCGTGCACTGATTGGGGCGCATAGCGCATAGTCCGCGATCCCATGGTCCAGGTAGGGGGAGCGGAACGTTATGTCGTCAGAGGCGAACGTCCGATTAACCTGATTGAGCATTCGTGCCTGCATTGACAGAGAATAGAGCGCCTGATGACGGCTTCGGTCGGGGCTCAATGGCCGAATGTCGGCGTGTTTGAATTGTGATTCAATAGCGCTATATAGGATATCCCTGGCTTTTGTGGTCAGGAATTCGGGAATGAGTATGACATCGTGCCATCCACAAGGCGAGGAGCGATGGTTATGACCTTGTTCCGCGTCCAGGAACGATGACCGTAATTCCTCATACAGATCGGTGTTATCGGTCAGATCGAGAATTGCCTGATGGGGTGGGATTCGGTAATCGGCGCTGTATTGTCTTCGGATGTCTCGTAGTCGCAGTGGGTGTTCCCGCAGGCAGCTCCAAGATGAGGATGGCATAGATGCGAACAGCTCGTCTCCTCCGAAACCTGTGACATGGATACGGCTTGTGCCTGCCTCCATTTCGGAGATTCGGCTGAGATAGCCTTCGATATCGCTCCAGTAGATCGGTTCTTCAGGTATCTCGTTGTTGGGGTATTCGGCTGCGGGTTCGAATGATCTGTTTCCATCCACGACTCGGCCGACTTTGATGAGTGGCATCCGAACGTCCTCGGAGATTCGCTCGGCCCATTGGGAATCCTGATTCATTGGATCGTCGGGTGTTTCATGATACAGGGGCATACGAACCCCTCGCTGGCGAAGATGTATGTGATGGCGGCGGAATCCACTCCTCCGGACACATCGGCGGATAGTAGTGCCTCATTGCGCCACTCATCCGCGATCGTCAGGAAACTGCTCCTTAGCGATGCCAGAATTGCGCCGTTTGAAACATGTTTTATGGGTGAAGGTTCCGCTCTCGTATATCGCGGCCTATTGGATTTGTCGAGGTGCAGTATGGTTGCGACAGGTATGGAATGTACGTTCCTCCATGGGGATTTGTCCCCTCGTAGGCTGTCAGGGAGCGAAGGCAGCAGATCCATGACAATGCGTTCTAGGTCAAGATCGGCGTTCGTGATGCTTGCAAGTCGGGAGGCGCTGTCCGACAGGAGCACTTCATCTTCGGAGACGATCCAGAACATGCGATCGCCACTCAGCAGAGGAACTTGGACGCATGTTCCCTCGTCATTGATGCTGATGGAGGCGGGAAGCTTCGAACAGTCCGTTGGCTTCCCGCCGCGGACAATCACGGTACGGTTTGGGTTCTTATACGTAAACGGCATCACGTTTCCCTATCCTGATACAGCTAGGGATCATCAATATATGCAGGGTTTCGGTCAGTTCGATCCCCAAGGGAACGGGGCCTTGGCGCCGCCAACATCGACATAGTTGCCGAACCATACGCCATTGGTTGCTTCCTTGAATGATGCGATGACCTCAACGGCAGGAGGCACATAATCCTTCATCTTCGTTCTCCTCGTGTTCTGGATATGGAACCGGATTGCATGTCGGTGCATGCCATTCCAGTTAACATGATTTGGATAGTACATCCAAGAATGTGTTTGGTGTTTGTCATCTTCGGATGACAAACACCAAACACATGGATCTATGGGGAATCGGACGATCTGCTGGCGTTTTTCAGTCTTCCTTCCAGAGTTGGCCGCGGGAACCCTCTTTTACCACGGTGCCTTTATCCAGTACCACAACATCATCGGTAATCGGCTTCAGCTTGCCGTCCGGTTCGGATGCGATGAGCACCGCAACGCCACGATTTGTCTGCTTCCGTATCTGCTCGCAGATCCAATTCGTGCCCGATTGATCGAGTGCCTGGAGCGGTTCATCTACGATCAGGGCTTTGGGATTGGGAAGCAGAGCTATGGCGAATCGCATTTTGAGGACATCGATTGGAGCGAGATCGTGGAGCTTGACGGTGAGAAGATTCTGCAGTTCGGTCATGTGAATAATCCCGTCAAGAAGCGAATCAGACGTTCCGGCCCAGAACGCCTTCCAACGAAGATAGGTTCCGACCGAGTAATACGGGGATAGTGAAATGGCTTCGGGCATTGCATTCACAACGTTTTTGGGTATACGGGATGTGCCACAGGGTTTGCCACAGGTGTATATGCATCCGGAATCCGGGATATCCAGTCCCAACAGCATCCGGAGAACAGTTGTTTTGCCGGCGTCATGTGGCCCCATCAGAACGGTGACTCGACCTGCATAGGCGGCAAATGTGATCCCATGCAATTCGCGACCGGCATGATTGAATGAGACGTTCTCAAACGCAATGATGGGTGAAGCCGAATCGGGCAGCTGGCACATCGTTTTCCTTTCTTCGATTGACCCGAGCCGCAATAATCGAAGTCCCCCCCCTAACGGTTTTTGGATACTGCCCTATCTTAGGGGATGGCAAAAGTGACGTGATATATGCTAGGTTTGTTCCGTTCGCTTGAGCGACGGACATAGACAGTTAACCAGTTTGCTCTATTCTCCAATAAAAGGATTGTGGTGTTTGTCATCTGAAGATGACAAACACCACAATCGTTGAGATGAATATCGTGATTTTTATGCTGGTTTGCTGCCTGTTATTTGGTCCAGCCCCGATTGATACCAAGCTATGGCGATTTGGACTCGGTCCCGCATGTGCATTCTGGCCAATATGCGGCTTACCGTGCGTCGTACCGATGTCGTTTCGATGAATAGGCGCTCCGCGATTTCCTGATTGGACAAGCCTGCCGCCACGAGTTCCGCGACTTCATGTTCCCGCTTGGAAAGTCCGTCGAATAGGCTTCGTAGCAGCTTGATGCGGGTGTTGTCCGATATGGGCCGAACCCCGCGATTGAGTACTTCACCGGTGATTCTCGGTGTCAATACCGCATCTCCGTTATGCACGGCGTGTACGGCGTCACGTAGCTGTTTGGGGGTCGCATCCTTGAGCAGGAATCCGGATGCCCCTCGCGCCAATCCGTCGAAGGCGTAATCGTCCTCATCGTATGTGGTCAGGATCAGTATCTGGATTTGGGGGAATTGCTCCTTGATGATGCCCGTCGCCTCTATGCCGTCCATGACGGGCATGCGCACGTCCATCAGAATCACGTCAGGCAGTTGCTGCGGTGATTGCCGTAGGAACTCGATTGCTTGGGCGCCGTCCACGGCCTGGGAGCTGACGATGATGTTCGGATCGTTGTTCAGCATCATCATGAAGCCGGTGCGCGCCCCTCGCATGTCATCGACCAGCATGACCTTGATGATGTCGTCTCTTGCATCCTTCATGGTTCTTCCGTTTCTTTCAGGGGATTAGTGCCTTGACCGCCCAGCCATTGCCGTATGGCCCATAGGACAGGGTGCCGCCCATTTTCGCAAGGCGTTGGGAGAGCCGTTGCAGTCCGGTTCCACCTGTCGGCTTCCTGCTTTGACCGGATGCCTCGCCGGTGGTGTCGTGTCCGGAGACGTGTCCATCGTTGCGGATCGTGATTGCTGTTCCGCCATCACGGTAATGATTCCAGGAGACGGCAATGCGGGTCAGTCCCGCGCCGTGCCGAAGGGCATTGGTCAGTGCCTCGCGAGTGACGGCGAAGCATAAATCCGAACGGCGGGGGTCCTCGACGCGTCTTCCCGTTTCGGTGAACACGACGATGATTCCGGTTGAGCGTATGTGTTCCAGTACGGGTCTGATATCGTCCCAATCCCGTAAACGCAGGATGTCATCCTGATTCACTGGGTCAAGACCGACCTGTTCCAAAGACGGCTGCGATTCCTCTTCATTGAAGACCTTTAGTATACGGCGCGTATCGGTCAGACTGTCCTTCGCAATCGATGTGATCTCTGCTAAGACATCAGCCAGTTGCGAAGCGGAATAGCCGCCATTCCTTATGCAGTCCTCACCTCCCTGCGATAACGCGATAATCGAGGTCAATCCATGACCGACACTGTCATGCAGCTCGTTGGCCATGCGAAGGCGCCGTTCCGTACGATTCTTTTCCTCCGCCAGCATTGCGGTCTTTCGCCGTGCCTCGGACAGCAGCCTATTCGACGTTCGCCGTTCCCACGCTATGGACAACAGTGAGGATGCGATGCCGACCAAAGCGACGGAGTACAGTAACGCCAAATATTGAGGCTGCAGATAGGAGGGATAGATGTATTGCATTGCGATCATGCAGATCATGGCCAGATCGCACATGGCCTGAACATACAAAGGAAGCCGAATGCACAGATAAAGCACCAAGATAAGCGCGACCTGCGTGTATGAGTGCAGACCAACGCCGAACAGGACGCCCAGAGAGAGCTCAATGAATTCCAAGGCCAGCAACGCCACGGGGCTTCTGGACCTTAACGTCACGTTTATGGCTCCCAAAACTAGCAGTATAAGGAAGTACCATATTCCCGCTCCCTCGTTGAGGAACCGGATAAACGAATATCCTGTGCCGATTGCCATCCGCTCTTTCACATAATCGCGGATCAGCACGCCCATCGTGCCAACGATGCAGATCAGAGTCGTCGTGAAACGAAGCAGGCGTTCCCCTTTGAGCTGACGAAGCCATAGGATCAATCGATCCCGCGGGGTGACGGCTAACGTTTGTCTCCCATCTGATGACTTACCCCGGCGTGAGCCCATAATGAGATGGTTCCTCGCAACCTGCACCTTACGCCTTCTTCGTTGTCCGAGAATACAGCTTTCCCATTATCTACGATTTGAGGCTCGCATGTCCATGACTGGGCTCCTGTTTGACATCTACGGATGACAGTAACTTATCGCGGACTTCCCTCTCCGCTTGCGGAGAGAATGCTCCAGGCGGGGCTGTTCGACATACTCTCCGCAATCGGCGCGGGAACGCGGCCCCGGTCCATGCGCTGCGCGCATGACCGTGCTGTCTGGCCGCTCGCATGCTCGCGGCGGTGGGCCGCGCGGAATCTGACGAGGGGTTTGCGGCCACCACCAGCATGCCATGCGCTCCGTCTGCGTTCCCTGCGCCGTGTCCCGCGCCGCTCCCGTGCCTGCGCTGCGACGGCGGACCAGCATGCCGTCTTCGCTACTGCCCGGATCGTCGCGGTCCACGCCTCCGGTCTCTCCGCCTGCGCGCATGGCAGGCGGGTGGTGTCCGAAATGGAAACCACACGGAAAGGACCGATGGACATGAACGACATGGTGGACACCCGCACGACGGGAACCGGACTGGCGAAGCGCGTACGCGACGGGTTCCTTCAGGACCGGCGTGAACTTGGGCCGGCGGAAGCGGCCGACAAGTGGTTCGCACCCCTGATGGACAGGTGGAACGGCCTGCTGTCGCGCGACGAGGGAGGCTTCTCCCATGAGGAGCGCGTCACGCTGGCGGTGCTGATGACCGAGTGCCTGAGCATGCGGGACGCGCTGATACTCGCATCTTTGCGCGAGATGGGCGGCGGCGAACTGCACATGCTGTACGCCCAGCCGCATTCGATGGAGTCGGCGGCCGTGGTCATGCGCGAACTGTCACGGGCGTTCAAGGACGCCGCCTACCAGCCGGACACGAGACGCGGGGAACGCGCGACGGCGTTGCTGGAATCGGTGACGGCCGACGCCCCGGACGGATACAAGGCACAGCCGATGGCGTCGTGCGCGTACCTGCTGTGGATGGCCGACCGTTCGACCGCCGCCGCGGTGCGCGCGCTCAAGGCCTTGGCCTTGGACGACGACTGCTCGTTGGCATCCCTCGTGCTCGCGGCCAGCGAACACGGCATCCGCCCCGCGTGGACGGAACGCCGCCGCCACTGAGCGTCGGCCGTGGATTCATCTGGCTGGGGCTTCCGATTCCGGAAGCCCCAGCCAATCCCCAATCATCTGTTTTTTCAAGGAGACAATCATGGAAACCGCAATCATCGAACGTCCCGTATCGGCCGACGAAGGCATGGAGGAATCGAACATCGTCATGCTGGACGTGGGACTTATCGATCCGAACCCCGCGAACCCGCGCCGCGACGTGGGCGATGTGTCGGAACTCGCGGATTCGATACGCGCGCAGGGCATCCGGCAAAACCTGCTCGTCACTCCCACGCCGCAGGGACGCTACCTGCTCGTCATCGGGCATCGCCGCCTCGCCGCCGCCAAACTCGCCGGATTGAGCCGGGTACCCGCCGTGGTGGCCGATTTGTCGGAACGGGAGCAACGCGAGCTCATGCTCGTGGAGAACAGCCAGCGCGCCGACCTGACCGTCATCGAGGAGGCCGACGGCTATCAGGGGCTTCTCGATTTGGGCGTGGGCGTGGACGAGGCAGCGCAACGCACCGGCCGTTCCACGTCATTGGTGCGCCGACGCCTGAAGATAGCCGCCATCGGCGAGAACGCGCGAAGCAAGGCCGGAACGGCCCAGCTGAGCATCGACGACTGGGAGACCATCGCCGACTTCGACCGGCATCCAGACCTTCAGGAACGGCTCGCCGAGGCGGCAGGCGGCAAGAACTGGAACATGGCCGTCAAGCACGCCCGGCAGGAGCGAACATGGCGCGAATGGCTCGACACGGCGCGAGCCGAATTGGAACGCATGGGCATCGACGCGGCCGACGAACAGCCGAACACGGACAACTGGTATGACTCGCCAAAGGGATTGCGTCGCACCACGATGCTGACCACGGGCGACATCGCCAAGGCCATCGACGCATGGCGCGACTCCCATGACGGAGCCACGCCCGTCGTTGGAGTGCGGGCCGAAGGCGCGTCATGGGCGCGCGGCATCGCCCTGTACGAAACCGTGGACGAGGAGGCCGAGACCGCGGCCCGCGAGGCGCGTGAGGCGCGTTGGCGCGAGGAACGGGAACGCGAGGAACGCGAGACGGCACCGGCCAAGGAGTTCGCGCGGGCAAGCCGTGATTTGCGCATCGCGTTCGTGACGCATCTCATGGAACTGAAATCCCAGCCGAAGGGCATCGGCAAAGCCGTCGCCCTGCTGTCCGCGAGATTCGCGCTCGATACGCTCACCGAGGGATTCGACCAATGGAACAGTCATGCCGAGGACGTCTGGGAGCAAATCACCGGCATCGGCACGGCGGGCGACGACGCCGATGATGCAAAGCCGGAGGACGAGGCCGAAGACCCGTTACGCGAGTCCGTCACCGCGATGATTGCCGGCGACCCGCAACGGGCCGCGTTCGGACTGCTCTACGCCTTGGCCGAAGAGCGCGTCAGCTGGGAAACGTGGCGTGACGCGGCGACCATCGCGGAACACGCCGCACCGTTGTACGAGGCGTTGGAAACACTCGGCTACCGCACCTCGGACACGGAAGCCGAAGCCCTCAACGGCTCCCTCGTACCAATCGATGACGACGACAATGGCGAGGATACCGGCATAGGGCAGGACAGCGAACCGGACGACGATGGGGCGTCGCAAGCCGACGACGCATCCGGCGAGCCGGACGACGCCGAATAAGCGACGGACGGGGCGGAACCGGAATACGGGTTCCGCCCCCGTCCGGGCGCGAATGGCGAAACGTGACGGCGCATGCGCGCCCGCGCCTTCCGGAGCCAAGCGGCGGCGGGTGACGTTCAGCCGTGGCGGGAGGAGCGTCGTCGGAGCCGCGCGTCGCACCAATCCATGAGCATGCTCGCAAGCACGGCCGTGAGAAACGTGGCGACGATCAACGCGAACGAGCCGTCCAATGCCGGAGCGTCCGAGCCGGCGAGGAAATGCATGAGCAGGAACGCCAGCATGAGCAATCCCGACAGCATGGCGAACGCCGTGAACACGGAGTTCACGAGGAACACCACGAGCCGCAACGGGTGCGCGAACAGGGCAAGGCACGAGGCCACGCCACGCATCAGCATGCGTATCACGCCCGTCGCCAGCGACAGGCCAAGCATCACCAGCAGCATCGGCATCGCCGCCACCTCCCGTATGTAGCCAATGTCATCCAGCGTAGCCGCCAGGACGCGGGAAACCGAATCGCAATCCCTCCGGGTCCAATCCAATCGAACCGGATTCTCCGGCATCACCGGCATCGGCCGCATTCGCCGTTGCGGCGTTGTCTTCCGTCAGGGCAATCTCCGGCGTATCGACGGCGGATGCCGGTCGGCCGTCGGATTCGAGGGACAAATCCTCGCCATCATGGATTTCGCCGTGACTATCGGCGGGATTGGCCTGCCCGTAGTCGGGCGTGACGGCATGGAACGCCATGCCCGTCTCCCTTGGCTCCATCCTGAGCGTGCGCACGAGCTGGGCACGAGGCATGTGATGGTCGTCGCAGAACGATTGGGCGGCGTCACGGAATCGTTCCGCGGCCCAGCGCATATCGTCCAGCAGGATACCCAAACGCGACAGTTCGCCGCGTTTGCGCCGAAGCGCCTCCAACTCGGCATCCAATGCGTTGTCGGCGATGGCGCGCATCGCCCGGTTGCGTTCCCTCGGCTTCGCCATGACGGTCTCCTCACGGTGATTGTTCTTCACTGCCCCGCATCGTAGAACGACGCCGGCAATGATGCCGGCGGACACGAAACGGAACCGGCGTCGGCATGCGAAACGTGACCTGAAGTCCGCCGCGCATGGCGTGGCGCCAAGGCGAAACTGACCGGTGCGCAACCATCCCCTCCCCGGAGGGGCGGTTGGTGCGTAGCAAGCATCGCCGGTGTACGTACACCGGCGCGGCCCCGCGAGGCTCGGGGCCGATCGCGGGACACCCGTGGAACCCGATATGAGGAGGCGCCGATGGGTTGGAAAGGCAACCGTTCCAGGACGATCCGCAAGGCGGTCACGTTCAGCGAGGAGGAATGGCGGTGGGTGGCGGACTCGCTCAAAGTGGAGAACCGTCAGCGCATCCAGGCCGGGCTCAGGCCCGTGGGATGGATGGCGTTCGCCCGCAACAGGATCAGATGCGCCCACCGCGTCAACATCACCGTGCCCGCGAACCTGCATGACGTGAGCGCCCAACTGGCGAGGATCGGCAACAACGTCAACCAGATCGCCCGTCACGCGAACACCACGCGGGAGACGGACCTGGCCATGCTCTCGCGCGTGTTCGACGAGCTGCGCCAGGCGGAACGGCTGGTCGCGGGCCTGCGCATCCGGGTGGAGACCGACGTTGACCCCAAAGGGGTGCCCGAATGGCTGTAGTCAAGATCGGCAAGATCAAAAGCACGCTTGCCCGCAGCATCACCTACGTGACGAACCCGGCCAAGACCGACGGCTACCGGTGGGCCTCGACCACCGTCGGCGATGACATCACGGACGCCGAGTCCATCGCCCGAGGCTTCGAATGTGCGTTGGACGCCACGAAAGGCGGCTCACGCCGGCAGGGGGCCGTGTTGGCGCTGCACGTGATCCAATCGTTCGATCCCACCGACCAGGTCACGCCCCGATTGGCGCATCTGATCGGGGAACGGTTCGTCCGGGAGATCACCGGAGGCACGCACGACTACGTGATTGCCACCCACACCGACAGATCCCACATGCACAACCACATCCTCATCTGCCCGGCAGACCGGATCACAGGCAAGGCCCTGCGTCTGAGGAAAGGAACCCTGGGCGAATGGCGGAAGATCAGCGACCGGCTATGCCGCGAATACGGCCTGCACACCCTCATGCCGGAACAGTCCGGGCGCGTGGCCCCGTCGATCGGGGAACTCCATCTGAGCGCCAGAGGCGGCAACCTCAAGGACCGGTTGCGCACCAGCATCGACACGGCCTGCATGAACGCCCATGACTTCGCGGGCTTCCGCCGCGAACTCGCGACGCTCGGCGTCAACGCGACCGTGCGCGGCGGACGCATCACCTACACGCCACGCGGGCAGACACGCGGAATCCGAGACCGGCGACTGGGCGTGGCATACAACATGCTCGCCATCATGGGCAAGATCCACCGGCGCACACTCAGCGAGATCACCTTCCACGAGGCCATGATCGCCCGTCGGACGGATACGGCGGTGACCGTTCGAGTGCCCGGCACGCACGGACGCCTGCGCCTGTCCATACCGTGCGACCGGCTCGTGCGTGACGGAAGGATCTGGCACGCCTACCTGTCCGACGACGTCAGACAAGTGCTCACCGACGGGAACGGCGGCTATGTGCGATCGACGGACTGCGAGGGCCTGTACGCATGGTTCGCACGGCCCACGCTGCGACTGGAGGACTACTGCCGTCAACGGTTCGACGGCCGGGACCTGACCGGCGTGAACGGACGCGCGCTGCGTCAGGCAATCGCCTGCGACCGACTCGCCGACAGCCTGCGCGAACTCAAGGTACTCGCCCAGGTCATCGACGAAGGCGACGGCCGACTGGCGACGCTCGGCCGACTCACCGACTCCGTCGAACTCAACGCGAAGCACATGCGCGCCCTGATCGCGCTCATCGCCGACAACCACGATCGGGGAGCCGACGTCGCGGGATTGGAGGCGCAGCTCGCCATCGAGGAACGGGAGACCCGCGATCTGGCATCCGACGCCCTCGCCCTGCGACGACTCATCGCACGCACCACGCCGACAAGCGAACGCTCCGACAACACACGGCGCACACAGCGCCGCGATGACGGGCATCGTGTCCGCCGCAGGAACCGGTGAGCCGGCGGAAGCTGGAACGCAACGAACCACGACGGATGACGGGAGAACCCCATGGCGGCCGAGGACCAGGCACAGGAACTCATGATGCGCGTCAGCGAGCAAGGCACGCGCGTCATCATCGACGTGACCAAATACGGGCTCGACAAGGCGCTGCACCTGCTCGGCATCGGCGTGCACGCCACCGGCGAGACGCTGCGGCGTATCAGGACCACCGGCAAGGTGGACAGCAAAACCCTGCACCGCACCGGCGAGCCGATCAACGTGCAGGAAGTCACCGGACGATACGCCCGACAGCTCGAACACGACCTGAAAAAGGCCGGCATCACCTTCCATATCGAACACGACCGCGACACCGGCCGCACCTTCCTCCACTTCCAAGGCAGGGACGCCGACGAGGTCAACCACGTCGTCTCACGCATCGTCGAACGTCTCAACCGAGAGCTCGCCCGGCAGGAGACCGCCACGATCCACGAACCCGGCGACACCGACCCAGTGCGGCCGCCCACGGAGACGACGCCGGACCGGGAGGAGTCGAACCCGTTCCTCGAACCATCCGACGACGCGCTGCGCCTCGCCTTCGACGCCGAATCACCATCGAACGGCCGTTTCGACTTCCGCACGGTGCCCTGGGACCGCGACGCCGCGATCATCACCGACCAGCTCGACCGGCTCCACATACCCCACCACACGCAACGGGTCGCCGACGACACGGTGCGCTTCACCTATCCGGCCGGCCAGGCCAGACGGATCGCCGACACTATCGAAACCCTGACCGCACGCTCACGGGGCCTGGACTGGAACCGCATGGACATCCCCGCCCCGGACGGCGGCGTGCGCCGCCCCAAAACCAAACAGCAGACCCTGAACGACATCCATCTGCGGGCCGGCAAACGCATCGAAGGCCAACGCCGCGCCACACCCTCGAAGCAACGCGTCCGTACCCGGTGAACGGATGCGCGACGACCATGACCGGAAAGGAACATCGCCATGCCCGAGCTTTCAGCCAACGCGCGTTGGCTCATGGACAACCTCATCGACAACGACCGGCAAGCCTTGGTGGACATCGCACGGCGCGGCGAGCAATACGCGGCCGCCGGCATGCCGCAGGACAATCGGCTGGGTCAAGTCTCCCGCATTGTCATCGACGACGCAATCCGACGCCACAACCAGGCATGGCCCGACGCCGCAATCAGCTTCCCCGGAACGGATCTCGCCCAGGCCTCCGACGAGATCGGCCAACGCATCCGAACACAGGCCGCACGATCATGGAACACTCCCGACGTCATGCAGACGCCGGCGCAATGGCAGCCCGATCACTCCATGAACGCGCAGGCGCCGGCCCCGGAGCCGCGGCGGAACGCAACATCTGTCGGCCGGCCCGGCGGAGATACGCCGGCGAAACCCGCAGTCGGGGAAAACGCAAGGGAGATATGGCCGCGCGTGAACTTCCCCAACAGCTACGTGCACCTGTACCGGATGACCTCCAAGGACGGGCGCATGTTCGACAAGATGCGCGTGGCGATACCGCAGGGCACCAGCATCCGCGGCGTGGACCTGACCGGATGGCAGCTCGACCGCTTCCTGACCGACCATGCACGGGACGCCAAACTGAACGGACGCGACGTGACCGTCAGCTTCAAACCCGGAGAACCAGTGGAACTTTGGCGGGGCAAAGGCGAACAGCGCGAGACCATGCGCATCGACGACGCATGGCAGCTATGCCGGGCGGTCAAAGCGCAACGCTTGGCCTACGCGAGGCAACGCGCCGAAAACAAACCGGTCACCGCCACCCCCGGCACCCGGACCGGCGAGGAAACACCCGTGGAAGCCTCCGGGCCGGAGACCCCCGAACAGACGGCCTCGCAATCCCGGACCATCGGCAAGAGCCGGACACTCGACGCCATCAAGGACAGGGCCGAACGCCGCACGCAAACACCATCCACCACGCCGGCAAGAACGCGGACGCAATCACAGCAATCACAGACAAGGAGCCGATGATGGCGGAAGACGACCTGACGATCAACGTATGGGTAGGCAACCTCGGACGATACAACGAGGGCACGCTCATCGGCGGATGGCTGCGCCTGCCCACGGACGAGCAGCGGATCAACCGGTTCCTCACCGAACAGGTCGGACTGACGCTCGACGCGCAGCAAGCCTATGAGATCGGACGCCAAGGAGGCGTCACCTATGAGGAATACGGCATCTTCGACCACGAATACACGGGCCTGCTCGCCGCACTCGACTACCGGCCCGGCGAATACGAAGACCTCCACTCCCTGAACACGCTCGCGCAAGCCGCCCGGATCTTCACGCAAGACCAGCCCGAAGCATTGGAGGCGGTACGGCTGGCGGCCGATATGAACGGCGTGCACGACCCGATCGGACTGGCGAACCTGCTCGTCCAATCCGAGGACATCGAATACATGACCTACGACCCGCCGCAAGGCATCACGCAGGAGAACACGCCCGACCTGGACGAGATGTACGGCTGGCATTGCGTCAACCAAAGCACGGAACTCGCGAAACTCCTTGACGGACCATACGGCATGTACTTCGACGTGGCGAAATACGGGCGCGACGCCGCCATCAACGACAACGTCACCCTCGCCGACCACGGGTTCCTGATCGACGCCACCATCCCCGACACCAAACGGTATTCCGGCACGGAACTCAAGCAGATCATCGACGCCTACACCGACGACGAGCCCGGCCTCGACGCCACGACGCAGTCGACCCCCGACGCAATGCGGATGATCGAGCGCTGGGGAGACACGCACGACAACGTGATGCGATCGGACGGCACGGAGCGCATCACCGAACGCATCATGCAGGCCAACGACACCGATGGCGACACCCTGCGCCGACAGGTCCAAGGCCTCGTCAAACCGGTGGCCGACCAGCTGGACGGCGACATGCCCTCAGGCTCGGCCACGTTCGCCCGACTCGTCGCCGAACACGCAGCAGAACACGCCAATCCCGACCAGATGCCGGCACGGGAACCGTTCCGGCTCGAATCACTGCTCGAACCCAGCGAACGCATCATGGAATACACGCTCGCCGGCACGGCGACGAACTGGGGAGCACCCGTCTACCAGTGCATCATGCCCGCCGATTCCACCGACATCAGCGCCGGATTGGAGGACACCCTCCAACGCATCATCGCCGACCGGACCGGGCGCGGCGACGCCGCCTCGATACTCGCCGAAACCATGGGCGCCAGACCCGCCGGCGAACTCGACCCCGCCGACGGCATCACCCCGATCGACCAGGGATACGCGCTGCCCGCACCCATCACCTCCTTCAACCCCAAATCGGCGAAAGAGGAAGAGCCGAACACGTCGAAAGGCAGGGACACGGTGCTCGACGGCATACGCCAACGGGCCAGCCAGCGCGCCGACGACCCCACAGCCCATCCGTCCACACCGGACCGGACGAAGACCCGCAACCGATAAGCCGCCGAGGAGACCAGCATGACCACCATGGACACCGCCTACCGGCAACTGCAGGACGAACTCAAACGCCTCGGCTACGAGCTGCGCATGGAAGGCTTCGGCATCCTCCAGCCCCAAGGCTCCTACGGGGACATCGAACCACCGTACCGGCTCGTCACCCTGCGCGAGATCCCCATCGAACCGTTGCCCGAATGGTCGGCCGACGTGCACCCGCACGACATCACCTACCGGTTCGACGCCACGCGATACCAGCACGACAGCGAACAACGGGACACCGTTGACGTGCGCGACTACGAAACATGGACGCGCACCGTATGCGACGAACAACACGTGCAAGGCCGCGTGCTCATCGACATGGACAAAACGGCGGAGGAACGCATCGCCGACCTCGCCACCGCAATCCACTACATCCAATCCGCGAACCCCGCATGCCGCTCCTACCCGGTGGACCGCAAGACCCGACGCAACGAACTGCCCGACCGCACCCGCATCAGCCAGCCGATCGACGACTACCGGGACCCGTGGAGCATCCGGGTCATGGCCGCACGGGAACAGGCCCTCGACACGCTCGCCTCCAAACACGTTCGGGTGTCCAAGGCCCGCGCCGAATCCGACGCGCTCACCGGAGGCGGCCGCGACGCCCGCGCCATCGGTCGAGACGCCATCAACGCCGTCCAAGGCAAAGCCCCGAACATCGACAAACCCATCAGAAAACGCAGGCCGAGCCGATGATCGACGCCCGACATCCGCAGGCCTATGCGCGCGGCATCCTCACCGATGACGCCAGATTCCACACCGACGGCGACGGCAGGACGACGGCAACCCTGACCGTGAACGCCGGCACCATGGACACGCCGCTCATCATCCGCGTGCACGCGGCCGGAGACCATGCGACATACCTGCGCGAACAGAGCGCACTGCAGGGACGACGACTCATCGTCCACGGCATCATCCACGAAGAGGA
Source organism: Bifidobacterium hapali (assembly GCF_002259755.1). GTDB lineage: Bacteria > Actinomycetota > Actinomycetes > Actinomycetales > Bifidobacteriaceae > Bifidobacterium > Bifidobacterium hapali. The sequence goes on along the minus strand of NZ_MWWY01000013.1, from coordinate 29,439 downwards.
AAACGCCGACGAAGTGTACATCCTGGCCGACGAGATGGCCCTGCACACCAGCGTCAAGGACACACTCCCGTGAACACGGCGCGAACAATCACGATCATCGATGCAGGCGAGGAAACCGTTGGCACTCCAATCACACGCGGGAACTCGGCCATCTACGATGCGGAAACACCCGTGGGACGCATCCTTGCCGCGATGTGCGACGGAGGCGACACCATCGAGAACCGCCAAGGTCTCACGCGCATCACCAGCGCCGCCGACGCGGGAAACAGACAGCCGGCACTCGGACGCGATAAGCCTTTGCAAGCGGACACCGCCGTCATGCAGCCCGCGGCCGACGATCCGCCATGGACTAGGGAACAGACGCTCACGAACATCCGCGTCCGCGCCGAACACCGCATCAACAGTCGGATTTCGCAAGCGGCCGAAGCATTCGTTGGAGATGACATACGAAGAACCATGACGCAGCACCGCGTCAGCGTGGGAGGAGACAAGGGAAACCAATGAAACGCCTACAGGCCATACTGCCCGCGGCCATGGGACTGCTCACACTGTTCTGGCTGGGCGACAAGATCGGCTACCAGATACGCACCGACCTGGATGAAGGCACGAGCGTGATCGACCTGATGAACAGATTCTGGCTCGACCTGTACCATCCATTCCACCTATCCACGAACCATACCGATTTGCTGTGCGGACTCGCCGCAATGGGAGTCGGCCTGCTGATTTGGGCATACAAGTACACGGCGCGCCTGAACCTGCGCAGCGGCGAGGAACACGGTTCCGCCCACTGGGGCACTCCGAAGGACATCAAACCGTTCATCGACCCCGTGGAATCCCGCAACATTCGATTCACCGCGACCGAACGGCTCTCCATAGACACGCGACGCACCCTGCGCAACCTCAACGCGCTCCTGCTCGGCTCATCAGGCTCCGGCAAAACCCGCTACTACGTCAAACCCAACCTATTGTCCGTGGACATGAACTGGGCCGTCACCGACCCCAAAGGCGAACTCAAACGTGACACGGAACACGCCATGCGCGATCGCGGATACCAAGTCAACACGCTCGACCTCATCCACCTCGACCGGTCCGACCGGTTCAACCCCATGCGCTACATCGACCCCGAAGAACCCCAATCCGCGATCCTGCGTCTGACCGACAACCTCGTCACCAACGCCAACGGAGACCGCAAAACCGGAGACAGCTTCTGGCAGGACGCCGAAAAAGCACTCCTATGCGCCCTCATCGCATGGACCTACTACACCGAAAACAACCCCACCCTCAACCAAGTCACCGACACACTCGACCGAATGGGAGCCAGCGAACAGGACGAAGACAAGGAATACATCATCGATGCGCTCTTTGCCGAAGCCCAAACCGAAATCCACCGCATGCGCGAACACCCCGACGACTACGATGAGGAGACCCGGAGCATGCTCGACGGGCTCGCGTTCGCATGCGCCCAATACAACACGTTCCTCAAAGGCGCCGGCGAAACCAAGAAAAGCATCATCATCACCACCGGCGTCCACCTTTCACCTCTCCAAGTGCGCGAGGTACGCCGGATCCTCGACGGCGACGACATCCGGCTCGAAACCCTCGACCAAGGCAAACGCATCATCTACCTCGAACTGCCCGACACCAACGCCACGTTCTCCTTCATCGCCAGCGTCTTCTACCAATGCCTCTTCGAAACACTCGTGCGCAAAGCCGACGCCAAACCCGACGGCGTGCTCGACCGCGACGTGCACTGCATGCTCGACGAATTCGCCAACATCGGCAAAATCCCCAACTTCGTAAGGCTCATCGCCACCATACGAAGCCGACGCATCAGCTGCAGCATCATCCTCCAGACCGTCAGCCAAGGCAAGAGCCTCTATCGGGATGACTGGGAAACCATTGCCGGCAACTGCGACAGCCAGCTCTTCCTCGGCGGCAACGAACCCAGCACCACCAAATACATCAGCGACCGACTCGGAGACCAGACCATCGACGTCATCGAAACCAGCGAAACCAAAGGCCTCAACGGCAGCTGGACGCGCAGCACCCGTAAGAACGCCCGAAAACTCCTCACCCCGGACGAACTCGGACGCATACCTGCCAACCAGTGCATCTACCTACTCAGAGGCATACCGCCGTTCCTTAGCAATAAGGTTTGTCATCTATAGATGACAAACCCCTCTTTTCACAGGCAGCGTTTTGAATAAAGTGCCAGTATAAATGTGAGGTTCATCACAAAGACGTTGATGAATCCTCAGCGTCTGGTGAAGCCTCGTCAGACGTACACCCTTAAAAGAGAGAGAGTCATCATGAACACCGTCAAGCGCAAGCTTCTTGGCGTTTTCATACCGATGCTGGCTATGGCCTGCTTCGCAACACCGGCAATCGCCGGCAACGTGAGCAGCAGCAGCTGGAGCGGATATGCCAAGAACTGGTCTACCTTCGATACCCCTAACCGGCAGAAGCAGAATAGCTCAGCTTCCTTCGTGCGAGCTGATAATGTATCTGGGAATCGTACCATTAGGGTATGGGCCCTTGGATACAGCAATGATGACGTGTCATCCAGCGTTGAATTCCTGCGCAGCAATAAGAGTGCTCTTGTATCAAATAACGCTTTCAAGAACGGCCCCAAGCAAATTCATTTGCGTATGCAGAATGTAGAGAACTACATCTCTGCAACGTCTGCGTATGGTGTCTGGAGTCCGGACTCTAACTGATAACGACTAATAACGATGTGGGTGGTGCCACATATTCGGCGTCACCCACATCGTCATTAGAACGATATGGGAGTAGGGAGTAAAGCATGAATAGATTTGTATTCCGTCGGCAGTTGGCGCGAAACGTGTGCAGTGTTCGTTTGCTGGTTGTCGTGGCTATGTCTGTAATGCTGATGGCGGTGCAGTATTGGACCACGTACCACGCGGGGTATCGAATCAGGGAAAGTGCGCCATCGCTCCTGAAGGATGTGATGCTATTCAACCAGTATGGTTCGGCATCCACATTGTATCTGTATTTGCTGCCGTTCTTCGCGGCCCTGATGGGTGGGAGCGTGTGGGCGGTGGAGGAGCGTAGCGGTCGCCTGCTGAACATGCTTCCGCGCGAGGGACGTTCCGCGCTTTTGCATACAAGCATGCTGTCCGGTTTTGTGCTGGGTGGCTTGGGTGGGGTGTTGCCGTTGATCGTCAACCTGTTGGTTTCGGCTGTTCGGACACCACAGTTGTCGTTCATCGAAGGTACATCGGCGGATGAGAATGGCATGATGCTGCCTAAATATGTACTGATTGATTCGTCGTCGTGGGCGTATCCGTTGTACAGGATGAGTCAGCCGTTGCTGATTGCGGTGATCCTGTTGTTGGTGTTTGTCTTGTCGGGTGCGTTCGCCCTGTTGGCGTTGGGCTCGTCCCTGTTCATCCGTCGCAGGCATGTGGAGCTGCTGGTCCCGTTCGTGGCGAGTCTGGTGTGGTGGATGCTGCCCGCGCTGACCGGTGGCCTGGTTCCCGACGAGTGGAGCCAGATCATCTTCCTGAATTTCTCGCATTGGGATGCGCCTGGCACCGCGTGGCGCAATTACTTGGGGATGCTCCTGATGACGGTCGGGATGACGGTCTGCTCGCTGGTGCTCGCGCGGGTGAAGGAGGCCCGCGATGTGCTCTGATCTGTTCCATCCGTTCCGGACCGCGCCACGGGTGATGCGTATCGCAGTGGGGCTGGTGTCCCTGATCGGCGCCGTATGCGCCGTGAGTCTGCTATACGGGGGCTTGGCCCCATCCCTGCACGACGATTACATCGGGTTCATGCGTGTGGGCGCCACTTTGTGCTCGTTGCCGCCGTGTCTGATCGCGGTGGGCGCGGGCAGTGCGAGGTATGGCGCGTTCGAACGGGTGCGCCGCGATCCGAGGAACGAGTTGCGGCACAACCTCGCGTGGCTGACTCTGATGGGCCTGTTGACAGGGGCGTGCTCGGGTGTGGTGTTCGCACTGACCGAGTTCGTCCTGCTCGGCCGGCCGTTCGAGCCGGGCTCGCTGTCGCTGACGGCGATGCTGACGGTGCAGACGGTGATGATGTGCGTGGCCGTGTCGCTGCTGGTGCTGCTGCTGGCGAACTGCGGGCTGCCGTTCTCGCGGACGCTGCCGGTGCTGATTGCCATCCTGCTGTTGGCGAATTGGATGCTGCTGCCGTTGACGGGCGAGGTGACCCGGTACGTGTACTACTTCTGGTATCCGATCAGTCCTTATTGGTCGGATGTGCTCGTCGGGCAGGTGGCGCCGTTCGTCGGCTGGTGTCTGCTGCTCGTCGTCGCGAACGTCGTCGCCTTTGGACACATGGACAGGTTGGAGGCGTGACATGAACGATAGTGGTCGGATGAAGTGGCAGATGGCCCGGTTCCTGCAGTCGCTACATCGGCGCAACGGGTTGCGCGCGATGCTGCTCGTCATCTACGCGGTGGTCGTGTACCGGTTCCTGATCAGCGGTATGGATCCGGGCGTGTTCATCGGCATGTTCCGCTCGTCGGATTCGCCGTTCACTCCGGGGCTGGCGTACAACATGTATGCACTGGTGTACGCTTTGTTCGGTATGGCGATCCCGTTGGAGCAGTTCTCGGAATGGCTCGCCGTGCCCGAGTGCATGGTGTACGTCAGACGCGGCCGGGGACCGGGACGGTTCCTCGCCTACCTGCTCATGATCACCGTGTACTGCGTCGTCTACACCCTGATCCAAGCCGTGGCCCAGCGGATCATGTTCCCGGACGAAGACCCGGTCGCGTTCGCAGGTTCGGCCGTGTGCGCGGCGTGCGTGCTGCTGGCTGCGATGCTGACCGCGAACCTTGGCTACTTGTCGGGGTCGCGCATCGCTGGCTACTTCGTCGTGGTCGTACTGCTGGGACTGCTCATGTCGTTCTCGGAACCGCAGCAGTGGCTGCTCGCCGTCGGTCCGCTTCACGTACCGAACTGGATGCCCGCGGCCATCCTGACGATCCTCATATGCGCCGCGGCGAACCTGATCGCGTTCAATCGGATGCAGATTCTCTGAAGAGGTCGGGATGACGTCGCCAATCGGAAAACCAACCACTTTGTTACCAGCGAAAGGGGAACATCATGTACGTGCAGGTCAGGAACCTCACCAAGACGCTCAAGGGCAGGACCGTCCTCAAAGACGTGAACGCCGACTTCGAACGGGGACGGATATACGGCGTGGTCGGCGCCAACGGCTCCGGCAAGACCATGCTGTTGCGGGCCGTATGCGGATTCATCCGTCCCGACCGCGGGACCGTGACCATCAACGGCAAAACGGTCGAATTCAACCGCAAGCTCCCCGACATGGTCGGTGTGATTATCGAGAACCCCGGATTCATGCCCTCCGAAACCGCAGACGCCAACCTGCGCTATCTCGCCGGCATCAACCATACCTACGACGAGCGGGAGACCACACGGCTGCTGACGTTGTTCGGACTGAACGACCACAGGCACGAGAAGGTCAAGTCGTTCTCCCTGGGCATGCGCCAGAAGCTCGCCATCGTCCAGGCCCTCATGGAGCATCAGCATCTCATCCTGCTCGACGAGCCCACCAACGGCCTTGACGAACACTCCGTGGATATCTTCCTCAATGAGATGAAACGTCAGCGCGACATGGGACGGACCGCCATCATCGCCTCCCACCACAGCGATGAACTCAACCAAATCGCCGACCACCTCTACACCATGACCGACGGCAAACTCGGATGAGCAGTACTATCCCAGCCGGTCGGGGAATGAGGGGGTTGCCGATTGCCCAGGTACGTCCCAAGTGGGATTGCCTCGCGTGACTGGCTGGGATAAACCTTCCGCTGATGGTGCGGGTTGTCGGTTCGATGATTGGGAATCCGATCCTGGATGCGTGGAACCATCCGAACGGCCCGCCTCGGATATTTCCTCGTTCTCTACTACAGCCGTCATGGAATCCCGGACGATTTGCATGACTTCGTTGAGGTCCTGGATGGTTCTGTTATAGACATCAAGATCCTGATGGTCGCGCATCATGAGTCGTGCATGGGTGATCTGCTCATTGAGTCGTGCGCGGGTGTTGTCGTCTCTGACCTTGTTCGCGGATTCTTTGTAGAACCTATCGGCGTCTTCAATGGTTTGGCTCAGTGCGTTCTGTGCGTTGTCGATCTGTTGTTGTTCCTGTGATGCCTTGACCGTGTCAACTGTGTCATGCAGGTTCCTGATCTGGGTTCTGAGCTGGTTATTCGCTCTCCCTATTTCTGCACGAGTGCGATCGAGACGGTCGGCCGTCAGACTCGGATTGCAATTTTCTGTTGAGATCGATGGTTGATATTGCATGATTTTGCCAAGCAGTTCCAAAGACTTGGGATCCCGCACGTCTTTATCCTGGAACTTCGCATATGGTTCCGCCTGTTTCAATGCCTTGTTCCATTCAATCCGCACTATGTCAGATTGCTTGATTGCGTGATTGCATGACGTGAGCGCCGCCTGATGGTCGTAGTTCTTCTTCGCCATGACAAGGCCTGCGGCTGATCCTGCTGCGATGACCAGAACGAGCATGATGCCGGCGATGTGGGTAAAAGGGATATGCCGATGGACGGCCACCTCATCCGTGCTGTCAGCCGATGAATCTTCTGCCAAGGACACATCATCCTTGGCATGTTCCCCTACCCCCATTGGTGTGTCTATCGTCGTTCCCTTCTGTTTGTCAAGCTTGGATACGGGAGTGCTGTTGTTCCGTGCATCGCGAGGCAGCTCATCATCGATGATGGGTGTGATGGGAAGCAGCCGGTGCTTGGGTTTTCCGTCTGTCAACGGTTCCGGTGGAGCCCCAGCGGTTTCAGGGTCTGCAATGGCATGCGCAGCCCACTGGTCGAGTTCCGGCCATGTACTGGGATGATTGCGGATTTGCATGAGGAGATCCCAGTTGGCGGAATCGCTCATAAGATCGGAAAGCTCGCAAGGGTCAAGCTTGGGATTGATGCGGCGCATGCTTCCTTCCTTCCCTCGGGATTAGTGGATGTAAGTGATGCTGGGATTGTTGGCCTGCTCCTTGGTAAGGGTCCTGAGCCATGCGTATGGAAGGCCGCCGCCGGATTCGCTGACGACGATGCTGCCGTCGTCCTTGATTTCCTCGACGATGGCGACGTGTCCGTAATCGGCGCTTGCGCCGAGATAGCCTTTGGCGAAGCTCGCCACGTCGCCGAGCTGTATGCCGCCGCCCGTCGGGTATCCGAATTTTCTGGCGCTTGACGCCCACATCCAGCCGTCGCCCATGTAACCGTCCACAGGTTTGCCGATCTGCAATCGGCGGGCGGCCGCCCACCATGTGCATTGGCCGGTTTCATAGGTGGTGATCTTGCCCACGGGCGTGCCGGTCGCCGCCACATCCACGTTCAGAGTGCCAGACTGCATGACCAACGGTGGCGTGAGCTTGCCGATGGTTCGTCCTGCCGTGGCCGAACAGCCGCCTCCCGCATCAATCGCCGGCTTCACGTTGTCGAGATACCGTTTGGTGATGTTGGGAATATCCGGGTACCTCATGAGGTTGCCTTCGCCCGCGTTATGGGCGATGACCAAAGCCGTCAGGTCGTCAAGCTCGGCGAACGGCATGCCCGGGTGCTTGGCCTTGAGTTGTTTGACGCCTTCCAAGCGGTTTTTCAGATACATGCCGCCGTAATGGGCGTGGACCATGGGCTCGGTGATGCCTTCAGGTGGTGTCTGGTCGGCGCCTTCGGGGTGCACGCCGCGCCATACGCTCCTGTTCATCTGCAGCAATCCCCAGGTTCCTCCGTTGCTGTCGTCGGCATATGCATCCGGTCGGAAACCGGATTCCTGCTTCATGATCGCCGCGATGAAATCCGCGCTCAATCCGCTCGATCGAGCCGCCTCGCTCACCCATGGTTTCGCCTCGTCCGGGACCTCGATCACACTGGCTTCACAACCGCCGTCATCTCCAACGGCAACGGTGGGGATGAACCACAACAGCAGACTGAAGACCATCAGCACCGCCACCGCGCCCAGCAGAAACGGGACACCGACCGCAGCTGATGCCGATGCTGCGATCCCGGCTTTCACCGCCGTTACGGCCCGAGAAACCGTCTGCGTGACTTGTCTCGCAATCTGCGTCGAGGCTCTGGCAGCGGATTTGGCCCCTTGGACGCCCGATCGTACGGTCTTGCCGGAGCGCCTCGCACGTCTGACACGAGCCGAAGCCGTTCTTCCTGCCGCGGCACGTGCCGTCGAACCTCTTGCCGCATGTCTTGTGCGAATAATACCGGTCACGCCGTCGCATATCCGGCTTACGGGGGCCATTGGTGATAATGGGTTGTCGTCCTCGCTGGTCTCCGTCTGTGTCGATTGCGATTCAAGCACGGATCGTGTCGCTTTCACACCACGGTTCAAAGCGCTGACGGTTGTTGTGCCGATCGGGTGCGATGCTTCGGATTCACTGTTCCTGATGATAGTTTGTGGCTGTTTTAGCCCGGCCAGCACGGGCCCATGGGAGAGTCCGCTGACATGACGGACTTTCAAGCCATGAATCGTGCCGTTCGGTCGAACGAGATTGCGTGTGGCGTGGAATGAGTCGGAGGTGACGGGTCTCATTCGGGTTTCCGATCCTCGAATTTCGTGGTATACAACCGATAAAGCAGACTATCGGCATCGATACGCCCATCGAACGGTATGAACGCAGTGCCGCTCTTAGCCATGCCCTGACCGGGCTGCACCCCGGTGAAGAACGCCCGCTGTTCATCGGACAGCTTCAGCAGCTCGCACAAGGCGTCGGCATCCGTGGCGGTCTGGTTCAGCAGCAACAGGAAGTCGCTGTTCGCGAGCATCAGACGCGCATCCTGGTTGGCCAGCAGCTCCTCGATGTTCTGCGTGATGCCGGTGGGGCACAAACCCCATTTACGGGCGCGCTTGTACAGGCGCAGGAAGTATTCGGCCGCATACCGGTTCGAGAACAGCAGATGGAACTCGTCCACCCACAGCCAGGTGCGCCGGCCGAGACGGCGATTCCTGACGACCCGGTTCCATATCTGATCCAGGACGACGAGCATACCGAATGTGCGCAACTCCGCTCCCAGACCGGAAACGTCATAGACCAGGAACCGGCTGGACGTATTCACATCAGTGGCATGGGCGAAGGCGTTCAGACTGCCGGTCGCGTAGATCTCCAATGCTCGCGCGGCATCATGGGCACCTGGCTCATTCAAAGCCGTGAGACGGTCATGCAGGGTGACGAGCGTTGGCATGCCCAGTTCTGGATGCTCCCGCACCTCGCGATACATGCCGATGACCGTACGGTCGATCAGACTGCGCTGCATGCGGTCGATGCCGTCCTGTCCGCCGATCAGCACGCCGAGCATGTTCAGCACGCTCGCACATTTCGACCGTATCGGATCACCCTCGGAATCATCCTCATACTCGATATCCAAAGCGTTGATATGCGCGCGCGACGATTCCCCGATCTCGACTCGCTCGCCGCCAAGACCGGTGCACAACGGCGTGAACTCACGTTCCGGGTCGATGACGATCAGATCATCGTCCGGACGGGTCAGATAGATCTGGGTGATCTCGTTCTTCGCCGCCTGGCTCTTGCCCGACCCAGTCGTACCCAGAACGAATCCGTTGCCGTTCATGCCTTTCGTACGGTCGATGACCACGGGATTGCCGGTGCGGGCGTTCGCCCCATGGAACACCCCGCCCGGCTCGAACAGCTCCTGCGACGTGAACGGCACCAGAATCGCCGCGCTCGACGTGGTCAGCGTGCGACGCATCGGCGGCAGGGGATTCCCCAACGGCAGTACGGCGTTCAGCCCCTCCACCTGCATGTAGGCCAAGGTCTCGGCCACACACGACTGCCCATCGATTGCGGCCGTCACGTCACGAACCGTCTGGTCCAGTTGCTCGCGACTGCCCGCCGACACGTCCACGATCATGAGGGAATCCACCAGACGGTCGCCGTTATGCTCCAGATCATCACGCAGCTCACCCGCCTGAGTCATGGATTCCTGAAGATCATGAGGCAGCATGTCCTCGGGCAGATGCTGTTTGCGGTTCTTGCGCCGCTCGTCGATGGCCTGCATATCCATTTCGGCGATCGTCCGGTTCACGAGCTTCAACCCCTCGGCCTTGCCCCGCGGGGACAGATGGATGCCGACCGTGATATCCGCCTTGATGTCCGTGATGGACGACACTAGTTGATCGCTCAGATAATCCGGGAAGTCACGCACCAACAGACACTGATGCCACACCTCCGCAGTGCCCGAGCTCAACCGGAGCCGACGGCGATCCGACACATCCACGGCGAACGGGGCCACATAATCCTTCGTGGACATGCCATGCGATTTCAGGAAGCCATCCTCGGTGAACGAGAACCGGACACCGTGCCGCAGCATCCCGTGCAATACCGCCAGACGCGACTGCCGGTTCAAGCGGACGCCGACGCAGCCGCCCACCGACCGCAGTTGCGCCGTGGCACGCAACGCGGCACGGTTCAGCAGCGTGACCGCCCGTTCCCCGTCCCGCTCACGCAACGTCAACGTCAGATACTTGTCCGTCACCGCGCCCTGCGAACGCCCGGCGAGACGCCGACGCACATTGCGGTTGAAGTCCCCGCGCAATCCATCCAACGCATCGCTCCGAAGCGACATGGCGATACTGCGCGTCACCTCCTCGGGATCCAGCATGCGCGTGGCGACCGTGATCTGGACTCCCATGTTCTCGCCGATCGAATTCAGGAAACGACCCCACCGGTCCACGACATCCAGCTGCTGATCCTGGGTCGCGACCTGATAATTGATGTCGCTGATCCGCAGCGACACGCTCCACCGGTCGCCGCCAAGGAACACGATGCCATTGGACAGCATCGAATCATAGCCAAGCAACTCCTTCGACGAACGAGGCATGCGACGATTCCCGGACCGCCTGTTCCCGACCTTTCCATGTCGCTTACCGTTGCCTTTGACCGCCTTGCTGCCACTGATGTCAGACATGACGACGTACCTGCCTTCCCCTGATTCGTCTACGGGCCTTCTCTTTCAACGACGGTTTGCCGGGAAACCTCGCGGGAACATAGGGTTCGAGCAGGTAGACCTTCGGACCGAAACGCTGGCGCAGCATGTATCCCAGATACCGTTCAGGCTTCAGCCCTTTCGGACGCCACCAACCCCACAGCGCGAACGGCAGGCAAACCGCAAACAGCAGATACGACCCCAGATCGGACAAGCCCAACGACCAGAACAACGCCGCCTCACCTCCGCCCAGGACGAGCATGCATGCGGCGGCCGCCAGTTGGCGCCAGCTCAGCCCCCACATCACCTTCGCCTCGACATTGGCGATCTCCTTATATACGCGCATCTGCAACATGAAAGAATCCTTTCCCTGATTGGCCCCGGTTGTGGTAGGCGGCTACTCGCCGCCGGCTATGGCCCGGCTGACACGCTGACTCACCGCGATCACGAAGAACAGCAGGATGCCCGCCATCATGAGATTGCCGAAGTTGCCCGTCACCCACGCCACCATGCCCTTGTCCGCGGAATCCGGGATCTTCACGGCATCGACCACGACCCGCTGATAGAACACCAGACAGATGAACACGCACACCGCATTCACCGACGTGCGCGCATACGACTTGAAGAAACCCACGCCGATCGGCTTGGTGTCCTCATGCACCAGAAACGCGAATGGCAACGACTGGAACGCCGTCAACGCATACAATTCGATGAACCGCACATACAGCACCACCGTGAACACCACCGACGCCAACTGGGACAACAGCCACGGGATCACCAGCAGAAAGAACAACGCCGCCTGCCCCATCACCCCGGCATCGCGAATCTGGTCACGCATCAGATCGCCCAGCTGACCGCCGTCGCCCGTCGCCTCATACGACATCTGAGAAGACACTCCCTGCATGAGGAACTGCGTGACCTGATTGAACATCCGAATGAATAGACTGGCGTTCTGCACGGCGATGAACACCAACGCGATCTTGAACATGGTGCCGGCAACGATCTTCACACCTAGATCACGGTCCGACTCGATGCGCGTCGAGTTACGCGCCAGCTCCAACGTGAACATGACCGCGAGCACCACCGATGTCAGAGGCTTGACGGCGACTCCATGCACGTTCACCGCCAACTGGTAAAGAGCGGGATTCCACGTCTCCGGCGCCTGAGATAACAGCCCGGCTGTGATCGAACCGGCGCCTCCGCCGCCGATCATGTTGAGCATGGCTACGATGAAGTCCTCCACGGCAGGCCCCGAATCAGCTCAGCCCAGAGCCACCGCGTTGAAAATCTGCGCAGCCGCGATGATCATGCCTCCACCCACGATCTGCCACAGTCCCGATTGCGTCTGCGGCCCGTTATGATCCTTCAGACCGCCACCGAAGGTAACGGCGCCCCACACCAGCCACAAGCCACCACCGATAGTGGCGAACCTGACGAACAACTGAAGCACCTGATTCAACAAATCCACGACGGCCTCCTCTGACGACGATCAAGGAGCCCGATAGGCAACGGCCTCCGTTGACCTCATCGTCAGGGAAAACCAGCAGGATAGCGGCGGACAGAGGAACCTCGTTGCCCCGCATAGGTATAGGAAGACTGTTTCCCAGTCTGGGCAGTGAAAAGGGAAGGAACAAGCAAAAACTCGCCTCTTCGATTCATAGCGCCACACTCAGCGGAATCAGACCGGAGTGCGAAGTTGGTCGAGCCGTCATCGGCATATGTGCAGCAGCACTGAAGCATCTGTACTTGCCGTTACATATTTGCAGATCTGAAAAAGTCAGAAAAGGAATCCGCAGCGGAAGAATCTTCAGAATGGCGGGCATGTCAGCTGAGATATACCCGCCATCCTATGCATTGCCCCTTTGTCGGGACATGTGCAGTCTACCAGTCATGGGTAAACTTCCACGCCGCCAATGCCGCTAACCATGCCTTCCCGGGTTATGCTGTAGTAAAACTCTTTACTAAAGTTTGCGGGGAGGATGTCATGGCCACGCTCAAGGAGGTCGCGGAACGGGCCGGAGTGTCGCAGAGCACGGTGTCGCGCTTGCTGAACGACCCATCGTTCTCCATCAAGGAGGAGACGCGACGGCGCGTGCTGCGCGTATGCGAGGAGCTGGGATACCGCAACGTGTTCCGTCCCGCGATCGCTGTGCTGGACGCCCCTCCGTCCGGGGAGGAGCTGCAGGACGCATACTTCTCCGATCTGCGGAAGGTCCTTGCGGAGTGTGCGGGGTCGATGGAATTGGACCAGCCCACGTTCATCCGGTCCATACACGAGCTGACGGAACGCGCAGCGGAGTTCGATGGGTTCATCACCGTGGGCGCCACGGTGTTTCCCGAAACAGACCTGCGCGCCCTGCATGCGGCACTCCCACATGGCGTGTGCATCGACACGAATCCGGCACCGCACCTGTTCGACTCCGTACGGCCCGATCTGTCGCAGACGATGCTGGATGCCTTGGACGCGATGATCGCGGCGGGCCGCAGACGCATCGCGTTTCTCGGTGGCGTGGGCAGCATCATGGGCACGCATGACTATCCCGAGGATATCCGCGAACTGTCGTTCCGCCAGTGGGCTGCGCACTTGGGATTGGAAACGGACGGATTAGTGTATTCGTCCGGCACGTTCACCGTGGAGAACGGTTATCGTCTCGCGGAGCAACTGGTGGCCGATCATCGTGAGGCCGGCAGCATGCCCGATGGTCTGATCGTGGCTGCCGACGTGCTCGCGGTGGGGGCGTTGCAGGCGTTGAACGCACTGCGCGTGGCAGTTCCCGACGAGTTGGCCGTGGTGAGTGTGAACAACCAGTCAATCGCCCGGTACACGTCGCCGTCGCTGAGTTCGTATGCGATCGATCAAAGGGAGTTGGCCCGTATGGCGTTCTCCACCTTGATTGATGGGTTGAAGCATGAGCGGCGGGTGCGTCGTCACATCCTGCTGACGACCGAGCTGGTGCCGCGCGCAAGCTTCGTTCCTCAGGCGTAAGACGTCGTCTCGAAGACGGGCGGCACCGGCGTCGATTTTGCTGGAAGGAATTTACTTCACCTGGCGGCCGGCGCACCAGACGTGCCGGGCGGTCCAGTCGGCGGGGTCGAGGAGGTTGAGGTCGGCGGCGTATCCGGGGGCGATGAGGCCGAGCGGGGCTCCGGTAACTGGGTTGGCCTTGTCGAATCCGAAGGCGCGGGCCGGGGTGAGGGTGGCGGCCTCGACGGCGGCGACGGGACTGAAGCCGAGTTCGTTGACCGCGCGCTGGACCGCGACCTCCAGGGTGAGCGTGGAGCCGGCGATGGCGCCGTTGGACACGAGGCGCGCATGCCCGTCGACAACGTTCACGTCCAGCTCGCCGAGCTTGTACGCGCCGTCGGGGCAGTCGGTGGCGGCCATCGCGTCGGTGACGAACGCGATGCGGTGGGGCGCCAGTCCGAAGCCGAGCTTGACCATCGGGTTCTGGACGTGGAAGCCGTCGTTGATGAGCTCGATGGTGACGCGCGGGTCCTCGACCGCGGCCGGGATGGGGCCGGGTTCGCGGTGGTGCAGGCCGTTCATCGCGTTGAACATGTGGGTCATGATGCCGGCGCCCGCGTCGAAGCCGGCCTGGGCGGTGGCGTAGTCGGCGTCGCAGTGTCCGACCGCGGGCACCACGCCGGCGGCAGCGAACTGGCGGATGGCGCCGATGCCGTGCTCCAGTTCGGGGGCGATGGTGATCTGACGGATGCAGCCGAGCTTGCCGGCCGCGGGGTCGGCGCCCGAGGCGTCGAGCATGCGGTCCACGAGTTCGGGCACCGGGTCCTTGAGGCAGTTCGGGTCGTGCGCGCCCTTGCGCTTCAGGGCGAGGAACGGGCCTTCGAGGTGGCAGCCGAGGATGTCGGGGCGGGTGGCCATCTTCTCGCGCACGGTGCGGATGTTGCGGCAGATCACGTCCATCGGGTTGGTGATGAGCGAGAGGACCTGGCGGGTGGTGCCGTGCACCGCGTGGCCAGCGCGGGCCACGTCGATGCCGTTCGGGCCGTCGTCGAAGCTCTTCTCCCAGGCGCCATGGGCGTGGATGTCCACGTAGCCGGGCGTGAGGATGCGGCCGTCCGCATCAATAACCGCACCGTCCGAACCCGATGGAGCGGCCGGGTCGATGCCGACCGTGCGGCAGGCGTGCTCGAACGCCTCCTCGCCGCTGCCGTCCGCCGCCGCGAAACCGGTGGCCACGATCACGCCGCGCGCGTCCGAGACCACCCAATATCCGCTTTGCTCGCCGCGGGCGTCCACCTTGCGAGCCCCGCGGATCGCGACCGGACGGGCCTCGCCCTCCAACGCCGCCGTCACGTGCGCGACGATCTCACTTCTGTCCTGTGTCATGATTTCCTTCCTATATGCGTTCGGGCTCCTTCTTTGCGGAGAAAGAAGGAGCCCGAACCGTTCGATTGCCGTCAGATGCCCTGCCAGGCCGGCTTGTGGGCGAAGGCGTAGCGGTAGTAGTCCTTGTGACGCAGGCGGCTGGCGGCCTCCTCATCCACGATGATCGTGGCGTGCGGGTGCAGCTGCAGCGCGGAGGCCGGGCAGAACGCGCTCACGCCACCCTCGACGGTCTCCTCGATGGCCTCGGCCTTGCCCGAGCCGAACGCAAGCAGCACGAGGTGACGGGCCTTCAGGACCGTGCCGATGCCCTGCGTGATGCAGTGGGTCGGTACCTGGTTGATGTCGTCGTCGAAGAAGCGGGCGTTGTCGATGCGCGTCTGCTCGGCCAGGGTCTTCACGCGCGTGCCGGAGGCGAGCGAGGAGCCGGGCTCGTTGAAACCGATGTGGCCGTCGGTGCCGATGCCGAGGATCTGCACGTCGATGCCGCCCGCGGCCTCGATGGCCGCGTCGTAGGCCGGGCCGGCGGCGGCGATCTTGTCGCCGTCTTCGAGCGGGGCGCCGTTCAGCACGTCGCCGGGCACGTGGACCTTGGCCGGGTCGAGGCCCAGGGGCTCGACGACCGTGCGGTGGATGGTGGAGTGGTAGGACTGCGGGTGGTCGAGCGGCAAGCCCAGGTACTCGTCGAGCGCGAAGCCGCGCACCTTGGAGACGTCGATGTGCTCCTCATGCACGATCTTGGCGAGGGCCTGGTAGGCGGCCAGCGGGCTGGAGCCCGTGGCGAGTCCCAGCACCGCGTCCGGCTTGGCCTTGATGAGGTCCGCCACGCAACGGCCGTAGATCTCGCCGGCCTCCTCCTCGTTCTTGACGATGATCACTTCAGCCATGATTGATTGTCTCTTTTCTGTGGGTGTGTTTTGGGGAATATGCACGGGCGGCGGCATGGTGGTGCATGCCGCCGCCCGTTGCCGGTCAGATGAGTTCGAGGTTCACGTCGAGGGTGAGCGGCCTGCCTGCGGGCAGCTGGTAGGCCGTGTGGACGGGGGCTCCCCAGGAGTCGTCTCCGCCGACGCCCATCTGCGCCGCGAGCAGACGCAGGTAGTTGTGGCGCGGGGCGGGCAGGTCCTCATGGCGGCGCGCGGCTTCGATCATGTAGGTGTTCCATGGCAGCAGGCTGGCCGTGAAGTGACGGTCGCCGCGCTGGCTGACGCGCAATCCGTGGCCTTGGATGTCGGTGGCTTCGAGCCAGCGGACGTCCTCGTGGCTTCCGGTTTCCTGCACCATGAGATACGGCGCCATGCTCGCCTCTGAGGTGGTGTCCCAGATGCCGAGCTTGCCGCCCTGCTTGCGGTCGCGGTAGGTTTCCTCGGGGCCGGGTCCGTAGTAGCGCAGCTGCGTGTATTCGCCGGGCAGTTCCCATTCGACACCGAACGCGGGCAGGCTGGCGGCGTTGGTGACACCGCCGGGGTATTCGACGGTCAATCGCATGCGCATGTCGGACGTGATGCGGTAGGCGACCGTCACGGGCGTGTGGCCCGGGTCGGCGAGCTCGTACCGGTATTCGGCCGTGAGTCCTCCGTCGTCGGATTGCGTGATGCTCGTATCGGTCACGATGGCGTAGCGGCCGGCCGCGAACCATGCTGCACGGTCGAATCCGGAACGGTTACCGCGGTCGTTGTCGGTCAGAGGGCGGAAGGTGACGAGTTCAGGGCGACGGATGACCATTTCCCGTCCGTCCCGCGTCCAGGAGACGATGCCTCCCTGGGTGCGCGACAGGAGGATTTCCTCGTCGTCGCGGCGGATGCCCGCGTTCCACCGGCCGAGCGTGACCGTCGCGCGGCCGTCGTCGTCATAATCGGTCTCGGTGATGTCCCGTTCGGGGTTGAGAGTGCCGGTAAGCTGGCCGAACGCGAGCTCGTAGCCGGCCGGCGCCCATGCAGTGGCTTCGGCGAGCAGGAGATCGACCTCGTAGGTGACCTCGCGCGTATTCCCGTCCGTGTCGATGTCGGGGAAGGCGATGTCATGGCGTTGGGTGTCTCCGGCGGCCACGTCGAACCGGTAGTCGGCGTGCCAGATCTCGCGCCCGTCTTCGAGGAGCCGTGCGGCGAACACGTAATCGTCGGTGCCGATGAACAGGTTGCGGTTCTCGATGGTCACGCCGTGTCCGTCGGGGGTGAGCTTGATCGGCGAATACAGCTGCTTGACCTCCTGCGCCTTGGGGCTGGGCGTGCGGTCGGCGAACACGATGCCGTTGCCCACGAATTCGTAGTCGGTCGGCCGGTCGCCCCATTCTCCGCCGACGCTGAGTCGTTCGCTCCCGTCGGGCAGGCGCTGGACGAGCCCCTGGTCGATGTAGTCCCAGATGAACCCGCCGGAGTAGCGCTCGTACTGTTCGAGGTCGATGAACTCGCTCAGGCCGCCGCACGAGTTGCCCATGGCGTGCATGTACTCGCAGCTGACGAACGGCTTGTTCGCCGCGCCACGCTCGTCGCCGTGTTCGAGCCAGTCGCGGATCTCGTCCGGCTTGGCGTACATACGGCTTTCGAAATCGCTGATCCCATCGTAGGCGTGGTTCCAGTTGACGCCTTCGTAGTGGACGGGACGGCCCGGGTCGAGCCGATGCGCGTGCATGCTCATGGCCTTGAGGACTTCGCCCGCGTAGGATTCGTTGCCCAGCGACCAGACGAGTACGCTGGGATGGTTGCGGTCACGCATGATCATGCTGTCCAGCCGGTCGATGCATGCGCCCAGCCAGGCCTCGTCGTCACCGGGGACGGAGGTGCCCACGGGGATGTCGCCGGGGCTGTTCCAGCTGCCGTGGGTCTCCAGGTTGGTCTCGTCGATCAGATAGATGCCGTATTCGTCGCACAGCTCGTACCAGCGTGACTGGTTCGGGTAGTGCGAGGTGCGCACCGCGTTGATGTTGTGGCGCTTCATGAAGCGGATGTCCCACAGCATGTCCTCTTCGGTGACGGCGCGGCCGCGCCGGCAGTCGAACTCGTGGCGGTCCACGCCGCGGAACACGAGGCGCTTGCCGTTGAGCTTGAGGACGCCGTCCTCGATGGCCACATGCCGGAAGCCGATGCGGGTGCGCGCGGTCTCCAGAACCGTGCCGTCCGCGTCGAGCAGGGTGACGGACAATTCGTACAGGTCCGGGCGTTCGGCGCTCCAGGGGGCGGCGTCGTCGATCTCGGCTTCGGCGTGCAGCGTTCCGGCCGCTTCCGTGGCGGTGCGCCAGACGATGGTGCCGTTCTTGTCTCGCAACGCGAGGTCGGCCGTCGCGGCGTTCGTGGCGCCGTCGATCAGCACGTCCAGCGAGAGCGATCCGATCGACGTGGCAGGCTCCCAATCGGCTTCGGCGTGGATGTCGGAGACGTGGGCGGCGGGTCTCGCGTTGAGCTCGACGGAGCGGAACAGGCCGTGCAACCGCCAGAAGTCCTGGTCCTCCAGCCAGCTCGCGCTCGAATACTCGTAGCAGGCGACCGCCAGCACGTTGCCGTCCTTCCTGACGACGTCCGTCACGTCGAACTCGCTGGGCGTGAAGGAGTCCTCGGCGTAGCCGACGAACGCGCCGTTGAGCCACACGTAGATGGCGGTGGCCGCGCCCTGGAAGGTGAGCGTCACCGTGCGGCCCTCGCGGATGGCCTGGGCGACCGCGCCCTCCGCGGCGAACTTGCGTCGGTAGACCGCCACATGACCATGCTCGGGGATGGCCGGGGCCTTCGGGTCCTCGTGGCCGTCCCACGGGTACTGCACGTTCACATACTGCGGGTCAAGAAGCCCCGCGGTCTCCAGATGCGAGGGCACCCGCACGCGGGGGAACGACGAGTCGTCGAAGCCCGGCGCGGCGAACAGCGGCGACACGTCGCTGATCCAATCCGGCCCGTCGCTCGTCCCGTCGGGGAAGCTGTTCGCCGGCGCCGTCTCGACGCGGACCCGCCATTCGCCGTCAAGGCTCTGCGTGAGATCCGTGCCCTCGCCGCCGGAGGGGGCGTACGACCAGCACGCATGGTCGGAATGGGCGTCGAGCCGGTGGACCGCGTACACGCGCGGGTCGGCGAGCCATGCCGTCGTCGGCATGGACGGGGAGACGATCGGATCGCCGTTCTTCCGCTGATCGTCGGTTGCGTTCATGATGTCCTCGCTTTCGCATCGGATTGCGTCGCGTCGTTGCCGCCGCAGTGCGGGAGCCCTCGAATGTGACTCCTTGCACAACGATGATAAAGATATTTACTAATTTACGCAACTTCTTGCGCATGCCTCGATGGTGACTGCGAGAACCTGTGCAAATCCATTGATTGCAATGATAATTCGGCTGCTACGGTGTCTTTTCGCCCGTGCGTCGCGTCGAATCGTCGAATGCGATTCGTTGGCGTTGCTTGCGACACGCGGTAAAGTTTTTTACTTTTTTGAGAAAGTTCTATACTCGCGTCTTGCGGGATCGGAGCTGTTCCCGCGCACGGATTCTTTACAGGTCGCAAGGAGGCCACCACACCATGAGCGGATCCACCACACAGCGCACGGCGACGCCCGGACAACCGCAGGCAGCGCCCGCGAGGAACATGGGCCAGAAGATCGCATACGCGTTCGGCAATCTGGGACAGGCCGCGTTCTACAACACGATGAGCACGTTCTTCATCACGTTCGTGACCACCGCGCTGTTCATCGACGTGGACAAGACGCTGGCCGCGCGCCTCATTGCGGTGATCACCGGACTCGTGGTGGTCATCCGCATCGCGGAGATCTTCCTCGACCCGCTGCTCGGCAACCTCGTGGACAACACGAACACCCGCTGGGGCCGGTTCCGCCCCTGGCAGTTCATCGGCGGCCTCGTGCCCGGCATCCTGCTGATCATGGTGTTCACCGGCCTGTTCGGCCTCGTGGACGTGAACACCGGCGTGTTCATGGTCCTGTTCGTCATCGTGTTCATCCTGCTGGACGTGATCTACTCGCTGCGCGACATCTCCTACTGGGGCATGATCCCCGCGATCTCCTCCGACTCGCACGAACGCAGCACGTACACCGCGCTCGGCGCGTTCACCGGATCCATCGGCTACAACGGCGTCACCGTCATCGTCGTGCCCGTCGTCAGCTGGTTCACCTGGAAGTTCACCGGCCAATGGGAGCAGGGCCGCACCGGCTGGGCCGCGTTCGCCATCATCATCGCCGTGCTCGGCCTGTTGACCGCGTGGAGCGTCGCGTTCGGCACCCGCGAGAACCAGGGCGAGCTGCGCGCCAAGGCCGAGGCCAACGGCAACCCCATCGAGGCGTTCAAGGCCATCGCCCAGAACGACCAGCTCCTGTGGGTCGCCCTGAGCTACCTGCTGTACTCCGTGGCCAACGTCGCCACCACCGGCGTGCTCTTCTACCAGTTCAAATACGTGCTCGGCGCGCCGGACAGCTTCTCCATCGCCGGCGTCATCCCGGTCATCACCGGACTGGTCACCACGCCCCTCTACCCGGTGCTCAACCGCCGCATCCCGCGCCGCTGGCTGTACACCGCCGGCATGGCGTTCATGATCGCCGGCTACACGCTGTTCATCATCGCGCCCATGAACCTGCCCGTCGTCATCGTCGCGCTCGTCCTCTTCTACCTGCCCGCGCAGACCATCCAGATGACCGCCATCCTGAGCATGACCGACTCCATCGAATACGGACAGCTCAAGACCGGCAAGCGCAACGAGGCCGTCACCCTCTCCGTGCGCCCGATGCTCGACAAGATCGCCGGCGCGCTGTCCAACGGCATCGTGGGCTTCGTGGCCGTCGCCGCCGGCATGGTCGGCAACGCCACCGCCGCCGACATGACCGCCGCGAACATCCGCACGTTCAAGACCTGCGCCTACTACCTGCCGCTCGCCGGCATCGTCGCCAGCCTCGTCGTCTTCCTCCTGACCGTCAAGATCGACGAGAACATGCACGACCACATCGTCGAACAGCTCGAAGAACGACTCGCCTCCGAGGAAACCGACAAGCAGTAAGCAATCAGGGCAGCAAGGGAACGGCCCGGCGCTAACGGTTTGAACCGTTGGCGCCGGGCCGTTGCCATGCCCGCCGGGGAGAGAAGAAGGAAGAGAACCGGCGGGGTTCCGGCCGGATTGTCGTCCGGCCGGAAGAATCATCGCGGCAGAAAGCGGTCCCTGCCGCTTCGGTCAGACCACGGATTGCCCGCCGGGAACCGAATCCACGGTTTCGACGGCATCCGCGTCGGCGTCCTCGGCATCGACGGGTTGCATCGTGCCGGAGTGACGGCCGGCGGCGTTGTTCCCGCGCCTGAACCTGCGGGCGGCGACCAGTCCCACGCCGACGGCGAGCAGGGTGATCGCCGCGGCGATCACGCCCTGGATGGCGGCGCCGGTGTGGGCGAGCCCGGTCCGGTAGCCGTTCCAGTCGTCGGTGTTGCTGACCACTTCGGTGTCGGGGCAGACGAGCCTGCCGTCGATCGTGACCGCGTCATCGGGTGCGGACGTCTCGTCCTTGCCGTCGAACGGATCCGGGTCGGAGACGACGCATTCGATCAGAGGCGTGCCGGTGACCGTGGCGCGGTCGGTGTGATGGTCGGTCACGCCCTTGAGGACGCCCTTGACCTCGACGCTTTCGCCGGGCTTGAGGATGCGGCTGTCCCAATCGGCGGGGTATTCGAGGTCGGTCACCCGGCCGTCGCCGGCGACCAGTTGGTCCTTGAGGTTCAGGTCCTTGGTTCGGTACCATGCGCCCTGCTTGGTGTCGGGGTCGGCGGTGCTGGTGTTGGTGATGGTGAACACGATGCGCGTGTCGCCCTGCATGGCCAGCGCGTCCTTGACCTGGTCGCGGTCGCCGGCCGGCCAGCCGGAGGCCTCGTCCCATTTCTCGATCTTCAGGCTCGGGGTCATGTCGGGCGTGTGCGTCTCGACCTGGTTGGAAGGCCGTTTGGTGCCGTTGAGGGTTTCGTCGAACCGGTTGGCGATGTGTTCGCCGGTCTTGACGCGCTTGCACTGGATGAACGCGGTCCATGCCTGCTCGCTTTCGTCGTTGCCGCTGATGAGGTCGAGCATGCGCTGGGTCGCAGTAACGGTGACCACGCCCTTGTCGTCCTGCGCGAGGGTGAACAGTTCGCCGCCGTATGCGCCGGCGTCGAAGCTGCTGCCGGCGATCTTCATGCCTTTATGGGCGATCACCTTGCCCTGTTCGGTCAGGTCGCGCATGGCGTACACGGCCCATTGGCCGGTGTACTGGTCGTGCTCGGTGTCGAGCGGGTCGGTGATGCTCCAGTCGGTGACCTTCTGGTAGGCGCGGTGCGCGGGCAGCACGGAGCTGTCGAGGCGGTAGAGGAACAGGCCGTTGAGGTATACGCTCTGCTTGTCGATGGATTCGCCGTCCACCTTCACGACCACGTCCTTGGACGGGTTGACGGGTTTGAGGGGGTTGGCGACCTCGTTGGTGTCCTTGCGGGTGTCGTTGACGACCTGCGTGGCCTTGTTCTTCACGATATGTCCGTCGGTGACCTTGATGACGGTCATCGGCAGGATCACCTCGTAGCTCGTGCCCAGCATCGACTGGTCGATGGCTGGCTCCTTCAACGGGTCGTGGTCCTTCTTTTCGGCGTATTCCTTGAGGTTCTTGGGCTGGGGGTCGCCCTTGATGGTCTCGCCGGTGGCCGGCACCTTCGTGTCCGCGGTCTTGGCGTACACGTAGGCGACGCCGTCGATCGCCGCGATGTTGAACTTCGCGGTCACGTCCTTGCCGGTCGCGGTGTCGGTGACCTCGATGCGCTTGGCGTCAAGGGAGAGGTATTCGTCGTCCCAGTCGTCGGTCATGCCGAGTCTCCAGACCTTGTAGGCCTGGTTGGTTTGCTTGGCGTCGATAATCACGCGGTAGTAGATCCGGTCGCCCAGCAGGGCGGTCTTGCCGTCGATGCTGATGGACGGGTCGGCCTGGGTGTCCTTCTTCACCGGCGTGAAGTCGGGAGGCTCGTTCCACACCCTGTTGCTCGGGGTGACCATGTTGTTCAGTGTCAATGCCCACTGGTTGCCGATTTTGGTGTCCGTGGGCGCGTCCTTGGCGACCGTGCCCTCGAAGCGGACGATGATGCGCGGGTTCGCGCCGTTGCGCCAGTTGGTCTTCACATACCCGTCGGAGAACACGAGGCGCACCGCGTGCTGCGAGTCGTTCCACTGGGTCTCGTACTCGGTTTTCGGGATGAACCTGCCGGTGGACAGGTCGGTGACCTCCAGGGTCTGCTTGTCCACTTCAAGATGCTCGTCGTAGGTGTCGGTGACCGCCACCTCGCTGACGGAGTACGCGAGATTGCCGGGCAGGTGGGGCTGGGTCTCCAGACGGTATTCCACGCGCTGGCCCGGGTAGACGACCCTGCCGTCCACGGACGCCTGGTCGCCTCCCTGCGAGGATTCGCCGACCACGTCCTTGACGACGGGCGGTATGTAGCCGCAGATCTTCGGTTCGTTCGTGGGGATGGTGTGCGTGTTGACGGTCTGGGATCCCTTGTTCGTCAGCGCCTTGCCATCCGGCGTGGTGCAGAACGACAGTTCGTCGCTCGACTGCTTGCCGAAGTCGTCGCGCACCTGGCCCGCGCCCTTGCCGTTGGCATAGGACGCCTTGCCGGGAATGAGCAGCGTGACCTGCTTCGCGGTCTTCAGCCCCTTCAATCCCTCGCGGTAGGCCTGGCCTGCGGTGGCGGTCACCGTGGTGCCTTCCATCGTGATCGCCCACTGGTCGGTGACGTCCCTGCCGTGGTTGGCGATGTCGGTGACGCTGGACTCGCGATCGGTGCCGGCATCGGCCTCGTACACCTTGATCTTCGACTTGTCGTCGGCGTCGAACAGGTAGTCGGCGGCCGACCAGTCGTCCGTGAGCGTCAGAGCCTCCGGGGCTTGGATGAGGTTCTTGGCGATGGTGCCGTTGACCACCGAGGCGACCCGGTCCCCGTCCAGAAGCGTCATATCGTCGGCGCCGGTCTGGTTGGTCTCCTTCGGGTCGATGACCGCCTCCCACTGGCCCTTCGCGTTCAGGCGGATCCAGCTCTTGTCGGGATTCGGCCGCCACGTATCGAACTGTTTCGTTCCGGCGTCGGCCTCGGGCTCGTGGTTCCACTGGCCCCACGCATGGTCCCTGACCTGCTGGAAGTCGGAGGGCTTCGACACGGTCACGTCGAAGCTGAATTCGTAGACATGGTCCATGGGCATCTCGCCGTTGTCCGCCGAACGAGCGGCCGACACCGTGTTCGACGCCTTGTCCCAGTTGATCTCGAACTCGCCGGAAACGTCGCGGTTGCCGTCGGTCCTGTCGATGAGCCTGTAGTTGTCTACGGAGTATTCGACGCCGTTGGGTTCGATCACGTCGCGGAAACGCATCTCGTAGCCGCCGCGGCCGGTGCCGTACGTGATGGTGGTGCGGTTCGTCATCCGGTCGGCGCTCACGCCGTCCTCGATCTTCTTGACCGGGGGCTCGGGCGGCATCGGGCTCACCTTCCAGGATTCGGCCGGATCGCGGTCCGCGGTGTCCACGGCCGTCTGCATGCGCCCCTGCTTGGGCACTTGGATGTCGATCCAGTACGAGCCTTCGGCCCAGTATTTCATGCCGAAGTCCTTCGGCGAGGCGAGATTGTCAAGCTGGGTGTCTCCATTGCTGGAGAAGCTGATCGGCTTGCTCACGCTCTTCGCGGGCAGATAGGGGCCGTTCTCGTAATGGATGATCGCGGTGCCGTTCAGCGTCTCTTTGATTGCGGAACCGCCGTTGTCGGCGTGGATGACGTCGCCGATCGGGTCGGTGGAACCGACCTGCATGTCGGTCTTCTGCTTGTGGCTGGTGGTCACGTTCAGCTTGTAATCGACCGGCGGCTGGTTCTGTGCCAGCACGATCACACGGAACGAGGCGTTCGGGTTGGAGTCGATCGACTCCTGCGCCAGCGAATCGACGCTGCGTGTGCCGAGCTTGTCCTTCCATGTGGTCGAGGTCGAGTACTTCTGGCCCTGATACGTGTAGTCGCCCTTCGCCTCGGCCTTCCATTGCGCTTCCCAACGGTTCTTCGCGTTCGAACTCACGTAGCTGCCATTGAACGAACCATCCGCCAATCGCACGTAGCCCACCGCCACCAGACGGCAATCCGCGTTCCCGTCACCCGTATAGGAACGCCGGCACTCGTCGATCGCGTCGCTCAAAGTCTTGTTCATGTTCACGAACTGGTTCTGCCCGTTCGCCAGATCGGACGACAGACGCACCTTCGCGTCACTCAACGCCATCTTCATGCCATCCAGCGTGGCCGGCCACGAATCCTTGTAGATCCAATGCGCATCGGCCGTCTGCGTCGGACCGCCGCCGGAGCCGCCGCCGTCCTCGCCGGAACCGCCGCCACCGTTGTCGGCCAGCGCGACCGGAACCAGACAGGCCAGCAACGCCGCGGCGGCGGTGATCGACGCCACTACGCCGACGCCCTTCTTCCCGAGCCTCATACGAAATCCTTTCCCATGTGCGACAGAATCGCCCTTCTCCGGAAAGGGAGGAGACGGGGACTCCAGAACCCGCCTCCTCCCGGGTCCCTGGAAGAAAAGCACGCCCGTGAACCCGACGGCCGGCCGTAGGGCTCCGAACGCACCATCAGCATCACCCCGCGCCAGGTGGTTCTGCGGCGGACAACACAACGTACATGGCGTTTTTGTGGCCAACGGACATTTGCGACCATTCCGCTCATGAGTTAAAATAGGTCGTGAAATATTCCATTAGTACTTGATAGCAGGGAAGCGGCATTGAAATATTCATCTGAAGATTTTGTCAATCTGGACGAGGTCCACGCACTTGCGGACGTTCTGACCCCAATCGGACCGGCACTGTACACCGTTCTTGCCGAGGCGCGTTCGGATCTGGAAACCAGATATCCCGATGATCTGTTCTGGCCCCATCAGAACCGACAGAATCTTTCCCGTCTTGTCAACCAACGCACGGCTCGAATTTGGGAACAATATGGTTCTGACGATTGGACGCTTTTTGACCGGAGTGGTTTCCTTCATCTGAGGGAAAACGAGACCGGCGTGAAGCTGATTCTCCGAAAGGTGGATCCTCTGACTCATGGAGTTCCTAAGTCAAATGCGACCCGTGCCAGCCGTGCATACTTTTCACAGAGCCAGTGCATCCCGAAGGGACAGTTGCAAGCAGTGGATCCAGGCCTGTTCGACGAAGGAAAGCTGATTCCCGATCTTCACGATATTGGCTTGGTGTGCACTTGGGATGAGATGACGGATGGAGGTGTATCCATCGTCGTTTATAAGACAGAAGGTCCGGGGCGATACGGCGAAAAGAACCACTATCTATTTAAATTCCCGCTATTTGATAGCGTTCGTGGCGATGAGCAATATGAGTTCATTCCACTACAAGAGGATCAGGAAAATCTTCTGCCGAATTTGCTGGCCGATCAGACCGATGTCGAAGATGTGGATAATACAGACTCTTCGTCGTCGGAGAAAAATGAGAATGAGGACGCAGGCATGAATTCCGACAATAAAGGAAATGAAGCTAACTAGGAATAGCTAGTCGTATATAGCATAAATAGATAGAGAGATACTGCAATGTCCACTTTCAATCCAGAAGGGATTGCACTGAAGCAGCGTCTTGCTTTCAATCCAGAAAGGATTGCACTGGCACGACGCTTGGAGGGCGTCACTCAGAAGGAGTTGTCCACTCGTTCTGGACTATCCCAGGCAAAGCTCAGCAAGCTTCAGAATGGCATTATTTCCTTTAATGAATCAGATGCGGTGAAATTATCCGGCGCTCTAGACTATCCCATTTCTTATTTCGAGGAATCTGGAACGGTTATCCCATTATCCGAACTTACATATCGAAAAACATCCAGATCATCTATGGGTGAATTGAATTCGGTTTCTACGGAGTACTCATTACTCATGGATGTAATTCAAAAATTACGTCATGTGCTGAAGATGAAAAAAAATCCAGCCGCATGGATTGATGAAATAGCTCCACACGAACAATCGCTCTCCGAAGAGAAAATAGAGAGATTGGCTATCCGAACACGTGAATGCCTCGGATTAAAGCCTGATGGTGCCGTTCCGAACGTAACCCGCGCAATCGAGCGGGCCGGAATCATTGTTTCTCCGATGAGATCATTGAATATGCGCGGCGGGGCAAATTTGACTAGCGAGGGAGTGACTGCGCCTTCGTCACAGTGGCATGCCATGTGTGTTGGATATTTAGGTAATGGTGCATTAGGAGGCGATCGTTTACGCTTTACTAAAGCCCATGAACTTGGTCATCTGATCTTGCATCGTTATCGTAAACCTGATTCACCGCAATTAGTGGAGCGTGAAGCCCATATATTTGCTGGAGCTTTTCTGATTTCGCAATTAGATGCTCGCTTGGTTCTTAAACCCAATTTATCGTTGCGCGATTTTCTTCCAATTAAGGCAGGATGGGGCATTTCCATTGCTGCGCTTATCTCACGTTCTCACAATTTAGGAATCATCGATCGGCAGAGGTACACCTCCCTCAACATACAGCTATCAGGCAAAGGATGGAAGAAGCAAGAACCTGTACCCGTCGGAATCGAGAATCCGCTATTGCTGAAACAAATGATTACATCGGCATACGGATTTAAGACAGATCAAGGACTGAAAATAGATTCTATTGGCTTGGCCAGTGAGTTGGGAGCTCCATTTAGATATCTAGATTACTGGTCCGATGGATTAGATGATGAAGGTATGCACTGGGGTATTGCCGCCAATCGCTTTGAGCAAAGACCCAATCGTATGATTGCTTAATCCTTGGTTCTGTCAAATCAACTTTGACATCGGCAACACGTCTGGTTGTTGGCGTTCTCAGGAACGCCAACAACCTTGGGAAACGAATTGATCATTCACGTCGATTCTAATTTAACAGAACCTAATTTCTACATAGGGTTCTTCCGTTTCCTTCTTGAGTAAGAGTGGAAGAACCCTATTCCGATATGGTTGAATTGATCTATACTCAAATGGTAATTTAATTTGATATATACCTACTCAACAAAGAAATGAATTCAATTATCGGAAGCAATGATTTGTAGATTAGATTTTTAAGGTGTAGGGCCATACTCGTTTCTCTTTACTTTAATCATTCTAATGATTTTCAGCAATGTGAGTAATGATATAAACGATGACGGCGCCGAAGATGCCAATGGCGGCGAGGATTGCCAGTCTGGTTTCACGGCGTTCCTTGGCCGCCATATCGGCCTGCCGGTTGGCCAGGGCTTCGGCTTCGGCGGCGACGCCGCTGGCGGCGATGGCCGCGATGTGCGCACTCATCTGGTCTTCGAGCGTGGAATCCTCGCTCGTGCCGTCGAAGGGTTCCTCGTTTTCGTTGTGGTTGTCGTTCATGGTTCTGCTCCGTTCCTGATTGTTGGATTGTTTGCTTTCCTGATTGTTGGCTTGCTTGATTGCTTGCATGTCAGCTTGCCTGCGTGCAAGCAAGTTTGATTGTTTGATTGTCTGCATGCGGGCTTGTTTGCTTGTCAGCTTTCGTTTTGCCCGGTGAGGATGGACATGCGGGCGGCGATGAGCGCGTGGCGCGCGATCGCCAGGTAGATAAGGCCCGAAATTTTGCGCACTTTGGCTTGGGCTTGAGATGAAAGGGCATGGCTCGTGTCCTGTGTACGATTTTCTGTCGCCAAACAAAACAAATCGCGATTGGAAAGAGGGCACGAAGCCATGTCACAGCAGATTCTACAGGTCGACCAGGCCATGTTGGAGACCACCCTGGACCGGATGGTCCGTAGAAGCGTCGAGGAGACGTTGAACGCAATGCTCGACGCCGAGGCCGACGAGATCACGGGCGCCGCCCGTTACGAGCGCAGCGGGGATCGCAAGGCGTACCGGGCCGGCCATTACAAGCGTGATCTGACCGTCAAGGCCGGGAAAATGAGCCTGAAGGTACCGAAACTGAAGGGCGCGGTGTTCGAGTCGGCCGTGATCGAGCGTTACCGGCGGCGCGAGGAGAGCGTCGAGGAGGCGCTGATTGACATGTATCTGGCGGGCGTGTCCACGCGTCAGGTTGATGATGTCAGCCAATTGTTGTGGGGTGATCGCATGCCCTCGCAGACTCTGAGCGACAAGCTCAA
>NZ_MWWY01000012.1 GCF_002259755.1 Bifidobacterium hapali | reverse complement strand
GTGCCGAACGCATCATCGACGACATGTTCAAGGCCATCGGTGAACAGACCGTTACCGTACCCGGCACCGACATGGCCGAGACCATCATCCCCTCGATCGCCCGCGACATCAAACAGATCAAGGACCGGCGCCGCAACCTCGCCTCGCAGGTCGAGGAGCTCCTCAACGATCACCCTCTTCTCACGGTCCTGACGTCGATGCCCGGGATAGGCGCCAGGACCGCAAGCAACATCCTCCTCGCAATCGGCGGGAACATCTCGAACTTCAAAAACGCGGCCCACCTCGCCGCGTACGCCGGCATCGCGCCCATCACCAGCCAATCCGGCACCAGCATCAAAGGCGAACACCCCGCCCGGGGCGGCAACAAACGCCTCAAGAACGCACTATGGCAGTCTGCGTTTGTCGCCTCCACTAAACACCCGCCATCCATCGCCTACTACAAACGCAAACGAGGACAAGGCAAACACCACAACGCCGCCATCATCTGCCTCGCCCGACGCCGCTGCGACGTGATCTACAGCATGCTCAAGAACGGCACCCTCTACCAGGAACAAACCCTCGCCGCCTGAACAAAACACAAACACCGGCTACGGCAACGAATCGCCAAGGCCAAAGCGAAGCACGCCCACCACAACCAACCAGAATGCGACACGTCAACCCCTCACACGGTTGACAAAAACATAGGAACACCCCCCCGGCACAAAATCTTCACGATCAGATTGCGCGATCATTGACGCAAACTCTGCCGTCACATGCGCTTCAGTCACCGTCGATCGTCGTCGCAGTACAGCCTCCAACTGTGCAATATGATGACGCATCATATCTGCTTGCTGTTCCAGTTCATCAATATGACGCGACTGTTGCCGCAACAATACGTCAGTCATCGACTGACTAACGCGACTCGCAGGCCCCTCAGACTTCGGCAACGGTACGAACATCCGCTGCGATAATTCAGGCGACGACTCGTCATGCTCAGATTCATCAGCGTAACGAATCTTCCAGCGCGCGACGCAACGTTCCACGCGCTTGTAACCGATCAACGCAGGATCAAGTCCAGCCTCACGAAACAGTTTCGCAGGCGACGCACCATGCAGATATCGGCGCGCACAATCACGCTTGAACTGCTCCGTGTACGTGATTCTGCCGTTGGTCACACGACTCACCGCCGGCAGCGAATTCAGGTAGGCAACCTCTTCTTGCGTGAACGCTGAATTGCCCATTCACACCACCTCTTCACTACACTGCTGCATCAGCGCGCATCAATACTGTGCAAACGTCAGGCTTTTGCAATACTTCAGCAATGTAGCCGCATTCCCCCGTACTCGCATCCCCCGAAACATACCTTATATTGGGGTCGATCGGGGGTAATTTACGGTAAGTTGCGGTGGCGTCGAGTTATCCACAACAGGTTATCCACATTTTTTCAAAATCGTCAGCGAGCGCTGCGCAAAATCGCTACAGTTACGGTATGTACGACACTGAAGTCACGACTACACATGTATCGCCCGCCTCGCAGGCTATGACTGCTGCGACTGCGCCCGCGAGATCGCTGCACGAGGATCTCGCGCAAACGCGCGAGCAGATTACACAGCAATGCACGGCTGAAGCGAAACGCATCGGACATAAACTGCTGTTTGGTCTGACTACGTCCCTTGCGCTGCAATCCGTTCCAATTCCGGCCGATTGTGCGATTGACGCTACGCGACTGCACACAGTATCGAGTACGCATACGAAACGCATACGAAGCGCGACATCGATACTGCAACCGCACGTATGGAAGCATGTTGACAGTGCGTCAATAGTGCGTATTAATCCGTACGTGTACGCGCTCAATCTCTTTCAGACGTGGGCACAGATGTCTGCGTCGCTGTCGTTCGCGTCGCTCATTATTCTCGGCGATTCGATCATTACTGCTATTGCGCGGCAACCGGCGCTTGCGCAGAAACGATCGGCATCTCAAGTGCGCGATGATCTGATTGCGTTTGTTCATGACACGCCTCGATTCAAAGGGAAAGTAGCGTGTAGGCGCGCTGCAATGATTACTGCGATCAACGTTGACTCGCCGAAGGAGAGCGAATGCCGACTTTCGCTACTGCGGCATGGGATTGCGGGGGTTGAAACCGGTTACATCGTGCCGAATGCGCGGTTTACTTCCGGCGCGCCGATGACGCTTGACATGGCGTGGCCCGAATGGAAGGTCGCGCTCGAATACGACGGCGATCAGCATCGTACCGACAAGAAACAGTGGCGACGCGATCAAGAAAAACGCGAGCATTTGCGCAGTCGCGGGTGGATCGTGGTCACTGCAACCGGCGGTAACCTCGCCGATGAGCAGTCACGGGCAGAACTCGCGTTTTGCGTTGCACGGCATCTTGCGCAGCGCGGGGCGCAGTTTGCTTTTCATGTGATTGCGCAGCCGATTGAACAGGCGTGGGGGTGAGGGGTTTGTTTTTGTGGCGGGGCAGGTGATGGTGCTGGCGCTGGCGCGCTTGGGATTTTTATGTTCAGGCGGGCAGCGTTATGCCTTGTGACATGAGGCGCGTTAAGTGTTTTGTTATAACGGGACGACGAGGCTAGGGTGCGCTGCTGGTAGTGCTGATGCTGGTACTGATGCGCTTGGGATTCTTGTGTTCATTTATATTCAGCAGTAGTGGATTGCGTTATGCCTTGTGGCATGAGGCGTTAGACGTTTGTTTCTATAACGAGACGATGAGATTAAGGCGCACTGGTGCTGGCGATAGTGCGTGACTTGTTAAGTGTTCAGGTGGAACGCATTATGCCTTATGACACGAGGTGTTAGGCATTTGTTTCTATAACGGGACAACGAGGCTAAAGTGCACTGGTGCTGGCGATAGTGCGTGACTTGTTAAGTGTTCAGGTGGAATGCATTATTATGCTCTGCGACACGAAGCGTCAGGCATTTGTTTTGGAGAGTTCCCGTGGTTTTGTCCACTTGGGTGAGTGTTGTTGTGATGGGCTTGGCAGGTTTGTGCCGCTGCGGCCGGTGTTTGTGGTTCAGACGAGGTTTGTTCTTGATAGAGAGGGTATAGATTACATTGCGCGCTTTGTTGCGCATGCGCTTTGGGGGCTTTTTGCGTTATGCGCTGCACTCGCTTACGCTCTTCTATGCTCGACTATATGCTCTTGGTCTTCCCTCTGCCACATAACCTTGTTGTAGCGCTATAAATCGGTTGTGTGTACAAAATTCTTGCCACACAACTGATTTTTCGGCGATTTTTGCGTTGTGTGGCAACACGGCGTGCCACACAAGCTCGTTATAGCGGTAAAACACAGTTACGTGGCAAACGCCGATTCGGCAAAACCGCAGAAAACCGCCATTCTTAAAAATAGCCCTATTGCGGCCTTCAACACCGCCGTGCCACACAACGCGAAAATCGCCATTTTTCACGTTGTGTGGCACGAATTGATACCCCCTACCACCAGCTATTGGGAGGGCATGGAACTTCTGCGATGTTATGCATATCAGAGTGGCGGAAATCTCTCACTGAGCATTGTTCAGTGAGAGATTTCCGCCACTCATATCAACCTCGTGAGCAATAAAAAGAAGAAACTCGGCGGGGAGCGCCGCCGGGTGGTCAACATACGCACGCATAGCGTGTCCATAATTGTGGAACGAGCTGTCGAACGAAGCGGTCTCATATCGCGGCTCCCCTTGTCAGGGGAGCCGACTCGACGAAGCGAGACTGAGGGGTAGTACGCCCCTTGAACATTCCGAAAGTGTAGCTACCCCCTCAGGCCGCTTCGCGGCCGGCTCATCCTGCAATAAGAGACGCGCTACGCGCACGTTATACTGGCTCGCATGTCGGCTCGCACGTTGCCTACAAACAGTTCACTGAACTGTTTGTAGGCAACGTCCTTCAAGGGAGCCATGAAAACAACAATTCCGCTAGGCTGACATCTCATCCTGCATCTATGGACGCGCGATGCGTGCATTTCATTGGCTCGCCTTTGAAACGATGACGCAAAATCGAGGCTCCCCTTTGTCAGGACATTTCCGTGGGCGATACGTCACACAGCTTGAACAATGTGGATTGTGGATATGTAATAATTTCAGTATTCTTGAATACTTTGGTCTCAGGATTGATGAGGCTCATTGCTACTTTCACCTACATGAGAAGTGTCAGAAGTTGCCTTTGTGGTTGAATCTGACACAGAAGAGCCACCATTATCTTGCGAGGAGTCCCGCGACTGGGTGCTACTCTCATTCAAATTCGCTGCCTGTGCGTCAGGCGTTGCTGATTTGCTCAATATTGCCGACTTATGAATTTTTGATTGACGAATATGAACAATGAAAGCCGCAATTAGTACGACCGCAATTATCGCTACAAGACCAAGGCTCCACAAACCAAAAGGGAAGGACAGAACTGCCGCGCCCGATACTGCTGACATAGATGGTACAAATGCGTCCAAGGCACTTTTTGTCGGCTTTTTGTTCTCTCTGTCGTTCACAGTCGCCCACCAAATAGCTTTCACCGCATTCGCAGCAGTCGCTTCAACAGCGAACAAACCCGTGATCGCTTCAGACGTCCAGAAAACACCTTCCCATTTATGATCCAAAAGCCAAAACAAGGTAACAAGAACAGCTCCTACACCGAGACCGCACCAGATACCTTTCCACTCGGCAGCTTGTTCAGTAGCCTGCTTGGCAGCCTGTTGTCCAGCAGCATGCTCCGCAACCTGCTCGTCAGCCTGCTCGGTCGCCTTTGAGGTAGTTTGCTCAGCAACTTGCTCAGCATCCTGTCCTAATTGATTCTTTTTCTGATCCGGACCATTATTCGTCATGACAAACCTCTTTACATCCGATAGAACCATATACAACAAAGGTCGATCCCACAGGGACCGACCTTTGTATAGCATCACCGCTTCAGATCAGGCGCGGAGGGCGCGGTTGGTGGAGCGGGACTTGGTGTAGACGGTGACGGCAGCGCCTGCAAGCAGGATGCCGAGAACCGTAAACAGAGCAGTGCCAGCAGCACCAGTCAGCGGGAGCTGGGTGATGGACTTGACGTTCTT
The DNA here is from genome assembly GCF_002259755.1 of Bifidobacterium hapali. Classification (GTDB taxonomy): domain Bacteria; phylum Actinomycetota; class Actinomycetes; order Actinomycetales; family Bifidobacteriaceae; genus Bifidobacterium; species Bifidobacterium hapali. The sequence continues at coordinate 10,039 of NZ_MWWY01000012.1, read as the reverse complement.
CACGGTCTTGGTGGTGTTGTCCACTAGATTCCAGGTGTCGGAGCCAAAAGTCACGGTGCCATCGTCGGCGATGGTCACAGTGAAGGTCGGCTTGACATTGGTCAAATAACCGTCGGCCACCGCAGTCTCAGTGACGGTATAGGTGCCAGCGGATAGACCACCGAACGACACCTTTCCGTCTGCACCCGAGATGACATCGTTATACTGGTACGTCTTGTCGGTGGAAAGATGACCGGTCTGCTTATCAGCAACGGACAAAGTGAACTTTGCCCCCTGGATCGGCTGCTCTTACGCATTGACCTTGGTAAAGTCGAAGCTGAAGATCTTGGTCTTCGGCTCGGTACCAGGGATAGTGGTGCCGTTGTTGTCGACCAGCTTGTTCCAAACTTCGTGGTACGTGGCACCCTGAGCCTGCTCGGCATCCTTGGTGACGGTCGCGTTGTAAGTGACGGTGATCGTCTTGCCGGCGTACAGGGACGGATTAGTGATCGTTACGACGAACTTGTTTGTACCATCCCCCTTACCGTCAGTGAGCGAGGATGACTCCACCCCGTAAGCGGTGCTGTCAAGTTGAGTAGTATCAGCCGTCACCTTGAGGCTGGTGAAATCAACGGTCAAGCCCTTCGACGGCACATCGTTGAACGCGAGGGTATACCCATCCGGAACCGGGTCCGGAATCGCATAAGACAGTGTGTAGGCGATGGTCTGACCGACGTACGCGTCGGTCGCGTTCGCAGACTTCTTCTGATTCTCGGACTTGGTGTTCTTCAGATCAACTTGGGCGCCTCCAGCAAGCGCCAACTTACCGTCGGTAACAGTACCGGAGCCGACGATCATCGGCACGGCCTTGGACATCGTGCTGGTGGATGCTGCAGTGTCAAGGAACAGGTAAAGGCCCTGCGGCAGGGTTGTCGTGCTCGTCCAGCCGTTCTTATCGTCACCAGTTGCGGTATTAAACGTCGGATTCGAGCTCACTGCCGGGAACGCATTGTTCGCAAGCAATGCGTCGGCAAACTTGCGAGTCACCGACGGCGACTGCCACGGGCGGTTCTGGGACCAGTCGAACGTCACCTGCGTGACCTTGCCTTGATTGTCCTTGACTTCTTTCTGGTTCATAGCCCACGCCATGAGATCAGTCGTATCGTCTGTCGGCACGTTTTGGAAACCAGCTTTGGTCAGCGCATTACGCAGCTTCGTGCGATCAACACCGGCAACGGTCTTTACACCGTACACAGGGTTGGTCTCCGTTCCGTAGTTCACATAGTCGACCAGTTTGTACGCGGTCAGTTTCGCATTGTCGAACTGCTCTTTCGACTCAGCCTTGAACGTGAACGTGGCATTATCTGTCACCGTCGTTTCAGCCGCGTTGGCGGTGGCGGCGCCTAGGGCTAGGCCGCCGAGCAGGGTTGCCGCTGCAGCGACACCTGCGAAGAATTTTCTCATGTTCATGAGAAGCCTCTCTTCCATTTCTGCTTGTTTATTGGTTATTGCTGTTCTGCAATCGCGGAGGCAGGAACCGTTACCGGCTTCCGCGATCCGCAAATCTTGTTGTCGGGGCGAACCCCGTGGTTCCCGTCCAGCTGCGAGCGTCGGATTCTCTGGTCGAGAGTCCGGCGCAATCAGCCGGACAGGTGGGACGAGTGAACTCGATTAGAAGGTCAAATTCTTGCGTTTGCGATATTCGTAGGTCGCAGCCAGTGCGAGCGCAGCCGCGATCGCGAAGATACTGCCACCGATCAGCCAGTCACGCGCCGACGCATCGCCGCCAGTCAACGGCAACGACGACACCGCGATGAAACGGTTTGTGAACACGATCTCGCCGGACTGAGTGTCAGAAGTATTGCCATCCGGAGCGGAAATTACGGTGTTGCCTTCCTTCACAGTCGCAACGCATCGAGTTTCACAACCCGTAACTTCGATCGTGATCGTGTGCGTAGTATCGTCGTATTTCCAACCGGATACCGGATTTGCCGTATCTTCCTTAAGCGTGAACGTGTACGTACCGTTCTTGGTGAACGTGAGTTCGGGGAGGGGATTCGCAGAAGGTTGGTTGTCTTTGACGCCAACCAGCTGCCGATTTGTCCCGCCCTGCTCGATCTTGCCGGATGTAGACGCGGAAACCGTGCCGTTCGTCACGAGTTCAGTAGTTGTGGTCGTACCGTTTTCAGTCGTTGGATACGTGACTTTGCCTTCGTTATCCGTGCGCGTCAGCGTGAACGAGAAATTCTGATCCTTGTTATCTGCGGTTTTGCCCGGCCAATCCGCACCTTCAACCTGCTTGTAGAACGAAAGCTGCACTTTAACGCTTGTGGTTTCGTCGCCCACGCGAATGATGGTCGAGCCAGTCAACAGTGGCGTCGCATCCGTGAGCAATGCGGTCAGATTGGTCGGCCTCATCGTGACGTCGGCATAGCCGTCCTCCACAGAGAATGTCGTATTGTCCAGAGTCTGCGGGTCCTTCGCGTTGCCGTTCTCATCCACTGAGAAATAGCCATACTTCAACAGCGGAGTATCGGCAGTCTTGCCATATCCATACTGGAACTTAATACGTGGATCCGCGTCGGTCGGAGTATTCCACGTAATCGAGCCGTCTTGTGCGGTTGAACCAGTCTGCAACGTACCCGTGATGTACTGCAACGGATCGTCACCGCCATCGCCGGCCCACTGGGTCATCGTGCGTACTAGCGTACCTAGACCTTCGTTCACTGAAACGTTGTCTTTAGCACCGGGATTGACTTGTGTCATCGACGTGATGTTTCCGTCAGCATCCTTCACTGCTGTGTACGCGGTCGCATCCGCATGTACGCCCTTATCAGTCACGACCACCTTCACCCAGTGATCGTTCAGCACATACCCACTCGGCGCAGTCTTTTCGTGGACCCAGTAAGTCTTGCCGGTTTCCAGCACAGCGGTATCTGCACTCGACGGGAAACTCACCGCATCAGTCAAGCCGAGACGGCCATCCGCTACTTTCTGATCGGTGGTTTGCTGTGTTGAATACACCTCGTCTTTAGGCTTGCCTGTGCTGTCGTCTTCGTACAGCTCGAACGTGGCAGGATTATCCGTCGTACCGTTGTTGGCAATCGGATTGCCATCCGCATCCGTCTTCTGCACCACCAAAATGTTGCGAATATTCGGTACTTCGATCACACTGGCGTATTGGCGATCGTAACCTTCGCTATCCAGCCGATACATGCCAGACGTATCTGTACTGTCCGCATTCTGTATCGCACTGTTCGGAATGTAAAAATATCCGATTGAATAATTCACATCAGCCTTGGTCGGATCAGTTACCGCATAGTAGTATTCACCGACCTCGCCTGGCAGATCATGCACGTCGGCCGACCATTGTCCGTTCTCATTCTTAACAAACGCGTTATAATCCACTCCATGCTGCACGTAGTTCTGCTGCGCAGCTTTAAGCACGCCGGCGAATCCAGTGCCTTGTTCAGACCAGCCGTTTTCAGCATTGCCTACGACCGCTTGCCAACAATTCACGCCTGTACTGCCCTCAGAACAGGTAGACGAATTGAATCGCATTGCAACTGCTACGATTCTGCCGCTGCTCAGCATATCGTCGGTGATCGTTTTCTTCTCAGTCTCGCTCTGTCGCTCGCCGGTGATCTTTGTAGCTGTGATTGTCGTCTGGACGCGAGGAACTGCAATGGCACCGGTCTCAAACTTGTTCACCGATGTTGCATACACATTGCCTTGCTTATCTTTTTGCAATCTCAAATGCATGTCGCCGGCTTTGCGATACCCGGTCGGCGCAGCCTTCTCTATGAGTACGTAATCGGGATGTACACCGTCAGCATATAGTTCGCTCAACGTGAGCAGTTTGTTGGTGTTGTCTTTGTTCTTAAACGTAAATTTGCCGTTTGCGTCGGTAGTACCGGTCGCAGACGAAGTTTCGTTGGTCTTTACACCGTTCTCATTGGCTTCATACAGCTCAAACGTCACATCCGGGATCGGATTGCCGACCTGATCGACCTTGAGCAACTCGTTCGCCGGATGATACACAAGGTTCGTTTCCAACTTCAGATTCGAGTTGCCGTTGCCTCGCTCAAGATAAAAGAAGTCGAGCGTATGTTCGGAACCGGAAGTGAAAGTAGCGTTGGTTAGACCAAGTGTGTCTTTGAGTGTCGTCGAACTATAGGTGCGCGGATTACTACCCGCGTTCGATGAGCCGTCGGCAACCGTCACATTACCAGTGCGGAAATTGATGCTCAAAGACAGGCGATCATGTAAGCCACCAACATCACCAACGAGCTTTCCATCGATGAACACCCACACATCGTCGTCACCAGTGAAGTTGAACACCATATCTTGACCGTTCACCTGACCACCCGATGGCTGGGTGAATGTGGTTGACATATGTAAGCCGAAATAGTGATTGAGGACCTGATCCGTTGACGTCAGAGTGCTTTGCGTGCCGTTATTGCTGTTGAACACCTGATCAGCAGTGTTGAACGGGAAAAATTGACCATCTGATTGATCAGCAACTGCTGTGCCAGCGTTGACCGCTGGAGCGTTGTACAGCGTGAACTTGTTAGTGGTGGTATCGATGCTCGCAAAATTTTGCTGACTATCGTAGGAGTAAATGCCGTTTGTACCTTGCTGCAATAGACCGGTGACATTTTGGTATGCAGCACAACCATTATCTGGCAAGCACTCCTGAGGATTGAACAGGTACGAGAGCGATTGTTGTTGGGTGGTGACATTCGTGTCAGTCTTACTGCGATTATTGTCCTCGCTTGTACCTTGACCTTGGTAATACTGGCCGGCATTAAGCATCGGATAGCCATTGCTCAACGTTTTATCGACCATGCCGGAGAACGGACCGCCTCGATTGTAGGCACTAGAGCCAGTCCATGCGTTCAAACTGCCGTTTTCCGCTAGCTTACCGCCTTCAGTACCGTAGCTTTTGCGCAGAAACTTGAGCTCATGACCGTTACTGTTAATGCCTTGCGTCAACGTGGCAGCAATATCGTCATTATCATCGCGATTATTCTGACCAGTTAGCCAGTAATCAAACAAGTCCATCGTGGTGTTTGACGGAGTAGCCCCAACTACCGTACCGACATTGGCCGCACGAGCTGCAGTGGTAGCTGGCGTATCAGCTGTTTTCGAACTCTCTTGCTGGGTATCGGACTGCGGTTCAGTCGACTCTCCGGCCTGCTTCGCTGTATTCTGAGAGATGCTCGTGCTGGATTGATCGGCGTCGCTGGTTCCGCTGTCAGTCGCATCATTGCCGAGGGCGAATGCTGTGCCGGAGATTGTCAGCGTAGCTATCATTGCCGCCGCCGATACCGCTGCGATAAACCGCGCAGATACGTTGTGCCACGGCTTCTTCCCGTTTACCATAAACTCTCACACTCCGTCCGCAAGAGGTACGTCTTGCCCACTCACTTTTCGGAACGTAGTAGAGAGTTAACGCTGATTCATCCCCCGTTCTCTTCCCCTATTGATAGTCAAGCCATACATGGTTGTATAAATCGTTGACGTTTCACGCTAAGCTGGCACACATATACCCCCTATTTATCGGGGAAATTGGTATGTGAGAAACGCCCGATACGCGGACGGTGGAGGATTGTAATAGGTCGCACATGCAAAACGCATGCAAAACGCGAACTTAGCCGGCGTTCGATGTCGCCATCGGATCGGCTTTCAACGGTGGCATGCACTACGATGCACTACGGCGTGCATTGCGTATACATTGCGCAAGATAATCAGTGCCACACAACTGATTTTTCGGCGATTTTTGCGTTATGTGGCAAGACAGCGCGCCACACAAGCTCCTTATAGCGGTAAAACGCGTTTACGTGGCAATGCTCGATTCGGCAAAACCGCGGAAATCCGCCATTCTTGAAAATAGCCCGATTACGGCCTTCAACACTGCCGTGCCACACAACGCGAAAATCGCCATTTTCCGCGTTGTGTGGCACGGATCAACACCCCCCTACCATCAGCTACTGGGAGGGCATGGAACTTCTGCGATGTTATGCATATCGGAGTGGCGGAAATCTCTCACTGAGCATTGTTCAGTGAGAGATTTCCGCCACTCATATCAACCTCGTGAGCAATAAAAAGAAGAAACTCGGTGGGGAGAGCCGCCGGTTGAGCAAACATACGCACGCGTAGCGTGTCCATAATTGCGGAACGAGCTGTCGTCGAAGACGACTGAGGGGTAGTCACACCACTGGAACGTTCCGAAGGTGTGACTACCCCTCAGTCAGCTACGCTGACAGCTCCCCTGACAAGGGGAGCCGAGATAAGGTACTTCGCGGTGCTGCCCTGGCAAGGGGAACGCAGTGAAGGAATTACTTCACTGCGGCCAAAGCGTGCGCGATTAGCGATTAGTCCTCGAACGGGTCGAAGTCGCGACGGACGCGGCGGCGCGGGCGCTCGTTGCGCTCAACGCGATCTGCATGGTACTCGTCGTAGTTCTCGTCAGTCGCGTAGCGCGGGTTGCGGTCGTCACGACGAGACGAACGACGCGGACGATCATCACGCTCGACACGCGGCGCGCGACGGTCGTCGCGATCATCGCGGGATGCACGACGATCGTCGCGATCGTCATAATCACGCTCAGAACGACGAGACGAACGACGCGGACGATCATCATAATCACGCTCGTCGCGATCAGAACGATCAGCACGATCGAAACCGCGATCACCACGATCATCGCGGTCATCATAATCACGCTCAGAACGACGAGACGAACGACGCGGACGATCATCATACTCGTCGTCATCACGGCGCGCGGAGCGACGCGGACGATCATCGTAATCGCGATCGGAACGACGATCATCACGACGAGACGAACGACGCGGACGATCATCACGCTCTGCACCGCGATCAGCAGCACCACGGTCGTCACGACGAGCGCCGCGGCCAGCATCCTGATCTTCAAAGCCCGGAATCGCAAGCGAAATCTTGCCACGATCGTCAACGCCCTGCACGACAACCTCGACAGTGTCGCCTTCCTTGAGCACATCCTCAACCGCGTCAATACGCTCGCCGTTCGCAAGGTTGCGAATCTGGGAAATATGCAACAGGCCGTCAGTGCCCGGAGTCAAGTTCACGAACGCACCGAACGACGTGGTCTTCACGACCTTGCCGTTGTACGTTTCGCCAGCCTGCGGCACGTGCGGGTTCGCGATCTGGTCGATGATAGCCTTCGCGTTCTCGGCAGCCTCACCGTTTTCAGAAGAAATGAACACCGTACCGTCATCTTCGATGGCGATTTCAGCGCCAGTATCTTCCTGAATCTGGTTGATATTCTTGCCCTTCGGACCAATAATCTCACCGATCTTGTCAACCGGAACAGACGTGGAGAGAATGCGCGGCGCGAACTCGCTCATCTCAGCCGGGCCGTCGATGCACTCGTTGATCAGGTCGAGAATCGTAGTGCGAGCTTCGTGCGCCTGCTGGAGAGCGCCGGCGAGAATATCAGCCGGAATGCCGTCAAGCTTCGTGTCAAGCTGCAGCGCGGTGATGAACTCAGCAGTACCAGCGACCTTGAAGTCCATGTCGCCAAACGCATCCTCAGCGCCCAGAATATCGGTCAGGGTCTTGTAAATGTGCTGACCATCCACGTCACCGGAGACGAGGCCCATTGCGATACCCGCAACCGGAGCCTTCAGCGGCACGCCCGCAGCGAGCAGCGACAAAGTCGACGCGCACACGGAACCCATCGACGTAGAACCGTTGGAACCAATCGCTTCGGAAACCTGACGAATAGCGTACGGGAACTCTTCGCGGCTCGGCAGTACCGGCACGAGTGCCTTCTCAGCGAGCGCACCGTGGCCGATTTCGCGGCGCTTCGGGGAGCCGACGCGGCCAGTTTCACCAGTGGAATACGGCGGCATCTCGTAGTTGTGCATGTAGCGCTTGTTCTGCGGACCGGACAGTGCGTCGATCTGCTGCTCCATCTTGAGCATACCGAGCGTGGTGATACCCAGAATCTGGGTTTCGCCGCGCTGGAAGAGCGCCGAACCGTGCACGCGCGGCACGATATCGACCTCAGCCGACAGCGTACGAATATCCTTCAGACCGCGGCCGTCGATGCGGTAATCCTCAGTCAGGATACGACGACGTACGATCTGACGCTGCAGTTCCTTGAACGCGTTGCCGAGTTCCTTATCCTTCTCAGCATCGTCGATATCGGTGAACTCGTTGGCGAGGATTGCGCGCACGTGCTCCTTGATCTCGTGAATACGATCCTGACGCGGCAGCTTCTCCGCGATCGACAGCGCTTCATTGAGGTCCGCGTGAGCGATCTCGTCGATACGATTGTACAGATCCTCGGTGTACTCCGGGAAGAGCGGGAATTCCTTGGTTGCCTTCGCAGCCTTAGCCTTGAGCTCGTTCTGCGCGTCGCAAATAACCTTGATGAACGGCTTAGCAGCCTCAAGACCCTGCGCAACAACAGTCTCGTCCGGCTTGGTTTGACCCTCATCATAAATCAGGTGCCAAGCGTTCTTGCCAGCGCCAGCTTCGATCATAGCGATCGCAACGTCACCGTTTTCAATCACACGACCAGCGACCACGATCTCGAAGACTGCATGTTCACGCTCGCTCCAACGCGGGAACGCAACCCACTGGCCGTCAATCAGTGCCAGACGGACGCCGGAAACTGGACCAGAGAACGGCAGACCGGAGATCATCGTGGATGCGGAAGCCGCGTTCAGTGCGATGACGTCGTACGCATCGTCCGGGTTGATCGACAGCACAGTCTCAACAACCTGAACTTCGTTACGCAGCGTGTGCGGGAACAGCGGACGCAGCGGACGGTCAATAATACGGCAAGCGAGAATCGCCTCGCTCGACGGGCGACCTTCGCGGCGGAAGAACGAGCCCGGAATCTTACCCGCGGCGTACATCTTCTCTTCAACATCGACGGTCAGCGGGAAGAAGTCGTAATTCTCCTTCGGGCTGGAACCAGCGGTGGTGGTGGACAGAATCATCGAATCGTCATCCAGATACGCAGCCACCGCGCCATCAGCCTGCTGCGCGAGACGACCCGTCTCAAATCGCAGTGTGCGCTTACCGAATGAACCATTATCAATAACAGCCTCAACGGCTTTAATTTCGGGACCCTCCATAGGGTTCCTCCTTTTGTTGTGTTCTCTTATTCCTACAGTTACCTGCTGCTTTTAGCTGGATTCTTGCAAACTTCCAGCCAAGCCATTCCTCTGTGATGCGCTCCGTATTAGGCGCATGTGTTGCGAACGAGGACGATCACTCCCCGCGATCGTCAACTGCTCGCGCGGACATACCTAGCCGCGCGGTTCCTCCGTCAGATTCCAGACTCAATAATATTGTGCGTTTCACCCTCAGACAGACGCGCCGGATATACGAATTAAACGAATCACGCGTATGTAGTTGTGACCCGGCCGCGTCAACTCGATACCATGCTCGTGCTCGAGACGCGCTCAAGACCACGCAAAAGCGGGGTTATAGGCCAAAATGTGTGTCTGTTTTGGCTCGCTTTCCTTTGTGGCAGTGGGCGTTTCCCCTGTTCGAGTTGTATGGGCGGGGAACTTGAAGTCGGCCAGAATGTGTGTCCGGAACAGGCTGTGAGGCCTTTCGGGACAACGGTTGAGCGGCTTTCGAGTTGGCGTGGCAGATTGGGTGGATGAACACACCCAGTTGCGCCGTGTGCGGCGAGCCGATGAAACGGAACGGAAGAACAAGCTCGGGGCGGGTCAGGTGGCGGTGCCGGGACGCCGGCTGCGGGAGCTCGCGCACCCAGTCGCGCGACAACAGGGCCCGTGACCTGCGGTGCGGACTGGACTGGCTGTTTTCCAAACGGTCGCAGGCCGAGCACGACCTGCCCTCCCGCACGCTGCGCCGCCGGTGCGAGCTGATGTGGGGCCTGTGGCCGCCGGTGCCCCTGGTGGACGAGGTGCATCACGTGGTGCATGTGGACGGCATTCACCTGCACCGCGACGCCGTGGTGCTGATCGCCATCGCCGACGGGCACGTGATCGGCTGGCACATCGCCAAAAGCGAACGGTCGGCGGCGTGGCAGAGC
>NZ_MWWY01000011.1 GCF_002259755.1 Bifidobacterium hapali | reverse complement strand
CCGACGGCAGCGTGAACGACATGCACCAAAGACTCGTCAAGGCCAAGCGCATGATCCGCGGACGCATCCGCGAGGGGCACCTGTTCACGTTCCTCGACGAGGACCTGACGGAGAACGGAACGATACCATCCACGAACAACCTCATCGAATCATGGAACGGACGAATCCGGGACATGCTGCGCCATCACCGCGGACTGCGCCTGATCCGGCAACTGAAGGCGATCTGCTGGTGGTGCCACCAGCACGCCGAACACCCCGAGACGGACGCATGGCTGGCGACGAACGCGATCACGGACGAACGGCTGGAGAGCCTCTACCAGAAGGCATGGGAGAACAGCCCGCAGGGCCGATACGAGACGTTCGGCATCCCCATGCACCACGGCACCGGCATCGACTGGAACGACTTCCACACCCGGGTCGAATGGCCATCCAACGACTAGACCACCAGACACACATTTTGGCCTATAACCCAAGCCAGATCGTCTTTACGCCCACACTAATCGCTTTTCCCGAATAAAAAATCCCCGAGGATTGCCTCGGGGACAGGTGGTTTCGATGTTTCGATATCACTCAGTTCTTAAAGCTGTGGATTGGAGCCGGAATACGACCGCCGCGAGTTACGAATGCCTCACAAGAAGCACCGTTAACCGGCATAATCGGCGCATAGCCCATAAGTCCGCCGAAATTAGCCATCTCACCAACGCCCTTGCCATACACAGGAATCACACGCACCGCAGTAGTCTTCTGGTTGACCATACCAATCGAAGCTTCGTCAGCAATCAGACCGGAAATCGTCGCAGCAGACGTGTCTCCCGGAATCGCAATCATGTCAAGACCAACTGAACATACGCAAGTCATTGCTTCAAGCTTTTCAATCGTCAAACAACCCGAAGTTGCCGCGTCAATCATGTTCTTGTCTTCTGAAACCGGAATAAACGCTCCAGACAAGCCTCCCACATAGGAGCTTGCCATAATGCCGCCCTTCTTGACCTGATCGTTGAGCATAGCGAGCGCGGCAGTAGTACCGGGCGCGCCCACCTGTTCAAGACCGATCTTCTCAAGCACTTCGCCAACCGAATCGCCTACGGCCGGGGTCGGCGCGAGCGACAGATCGATGATGCCGAACGGAACACCGAGTCGACGGCTCGCTTCTTGCGCAACGAGCTGGCCTACGCGCGTAATCTTAAACGCAGTACGTTTAATCGTCTCGCACAGGAACTCAAAATCCTTGCCCTTCGCAGCGTCAAGCGCACGCGACACGACGCCGGGACCGGACACGCCCACGTTAATCACCGCATCGCCTTCGGTCACGCCGTGGAAACCGCCAGCCATGAACGGATTATCGTCAGGAACGTTACAGAACGCAACGAATTTCACGCAACCGTACGAGTCATTGTCGCGCGTGCGGTATGCGATGTCCTTGATCACGCGGCCGAGCAGTTCCACCGCGTTCATATCGATACCAGTTTTCGTGGAACCAACGTTCACCGACGAACAGACGATATCGGTTTCAGCAAGCGCTTGCGGCAGGGACTCGATAAGCAACCGTTCCGCTGGAGTCATAGCCTTAGAGACAAGCGCTGAGTAACCGCCGATCAGGTCAACACCGACTTCTTTGGCGGCTTTGTCAAGCGCGTGCGCAATCTTGACGAAGTCCTCGCTCGTCTTGCATGAGCTGGCTGCGACGAGCGAGATTGGAGTGACGGTAATACGTTTGTTGACGATCGGGATGCCATAATCCTGTTCGATGGCTTTGCCAGTGGCGACAAGATCCTTAGCGTACGTGGTGATTTTACGGTAGATGTTGTCGCAGGTATCGTCAACGGTTGCGGCGGCGCAATCGAGCAGCGAGATACCCATTGTGATTGTGCGTACGTCGAGCTTCTCCTGCTCGATCATCTGATTGGTCTCGTGGACCTCCATGATATTCAGCATGGCGTTGTTCCTTTCGACTTGGTCCAGAGACTAAATACGGTGCATCTTGGTGAAAATTTCCTCACGCTGGCAGCGAATACGCACGCCAATGTCGTCGCCGAGATCTTCGAGATTGCCGGCCATTGCGCTGAATTCCTTGTCAGAGTTCGTATAGTCGACGATCATCATCATGTTGAAGAATCCATCAATGATGGTCTGAGAGATGTCAAGCACGTTGACATTGTGCTGGGACAGGTAGGTGCACACGCGCGCGATAATGCCAACAGTATCTTTGCCGACGACGGTGATGATTGCCTTGTTCATGAAGCTCCTGATTCAGATCGAAGACGAAAAGCGGGTGCCTTCCAGTATAGGAAGACACCCGCATTATTGCGCGCTCGTGTCCGCGAAAGGCGTCACGCCTCGCGGCTCGCGCTCGGCTGCTGTGGCCGGACAGTCCACAGGACTGTCCTCGGCGAAGTCTGCGTCACGCTTCGCGTGACGCAGACTTCGCCGCCACAGCAGCAAGTGCGCGCGGTGCGTGGAAGCCTTGACGCTCGAATTCGTCGGCGATGGCTTGTGCGACCTCTTGGCTGCGACCCTTATCAACCAGCGCGATGATCGAGCCACCGAAGCCACCACCGGTCATACGCGCACCGTACGCACCGTTCTTGCGAGCGACTGCCACAGCCACGTCAAGTTCAGGCACGGTAACCTCGTAATCTGCGGCGAGAGAATCATGCGATGCATTGAACAGGCGGCCAGCAGCCTCAATGTCACCCTTGGCGAACGCGTGAACGAAGGAGCGTACGCGTTCAATCTCAGTAACAACGTGACGCACACGCTTCTTCATTGTCTCGTCTGGCAACGCGTCAAGCGTTTCCTTAAGCGCTTGGAACGGGTCGTCGGCCTTAGCAATACCGTCGGCAGCAACGCGCAAGTTTGCCACGCCGAGAATCTTTGCAGCCTGCTCGCAGGTCGCACGACGCTGAGCGTACTGACCATCGTTGAGCTGATGCGGAGCTTGAGTATCAACCACAAGCAGTTCAAGACCGTACTTGTCGAGATCGAACTCTTGCTGGGACACATTCTCCAGCGGTGTCAGTTCCGGACGGCAATCGAGCAGCAACGCGTGACCAGCAGTGCAACGCATGGACGCGTTCTGATCAAGGCCACCGGTCGAGGCTCCAGCCATCTCGTTCTCCGACTTAATTGCAGCGTTGATGAGCGTCACGCGGCCAGCGTCGGAAGCACCGTAACCGAGGCCGTACACGTCATCCAACGCAAGTGCGGTCGAGCAGGTCATTGCGGCGGACGAGCTCAAGCCAGAGCCGAGCGGCACGCAGGAGACGAACGCAGCATCGAAGCCCTTCACCTTGTCGAAACCAGCCTCACGCAACGCCCACGCGACACCAGTCGGATACGCGGCCCAACCGTCTACGCCACGCGCTTGCAGATCGTGCAGTTCAGCTTCAGCAACCTTGTCGGGAGCGACGTCGGAGACCAGACGCACGCGCGTGTCTTCGCGCGGGGACAGCGCGATGAACGTGCGGTGCGGCAGTGCGATCGGCAAGCATAGGCCGGCGTTGTAGTCGGTATGCTCGCCGATCAGGTTCACGCGGCCCGGCGCGGCCCACACGCCTTCCGGCTGCGCGCCGAATGTCTTAGTGAACAGCGCGGTGGCCTGTTCGACACCGGCGTCATGAGAGATCGGTTCGATAAATTCAACAGCAGTCATTGATGATGTACTCTTTTCTGAAACATTTTGGGATTGCCATATCGGCAATCAGCTAGTAATTCAGTCGGCGATATCCACGTCGCCGAGCTCGTGGAAACGCTTGGCGATAAGTTCCGGCGTGGTATCGGAAATCCAAGCGGCCATGCCAGACTCAGAACCAGCGAGGTACTTGATCTTGTTCGCAGCGCGACGGAACGAGAAGAACTGCAGGTTCAGACGGTAGTTTTCACGGCGCGGATCGTGAATCGGGGCCTGATGCCAAGCGGCAATGTACGGCAGATCCATGCCCTTGCCGTCGCCCTTGTCAAAGAATGCGTTGCCGCGCTTCAACAGATGCGAGTACATCGATGCGAGATCCCAACGCTCTTGATCGTCAAGCTGGTCGAGCGTGAGCACGTCGCGTACCGGGGCGACGTGCACCTCGAGAGGCCAGCGGGCGGCGGCCGGCACGTAGGCAACCCAACTGTGGTTACGCATGATCACGCGTTCGCCGGCTTCAATTTCGGCGTTCATGATGTCCTTGAGCAGGTTGCCGCCGGTCTTGTCATGGTATGCCTCGGTGTGCTGCAGTTCCTTCTCCATCTTTGGCGCGATGAACGGGTAGCAGTACACCTGACCGTGCGGGTGAGCCAAGGACACGCCAATTTCAGCGCCGTGGTTCTCGAACGGGAAGATCTGCTCGATACCTTCCATCGTGGAGATTTCAGCAGTGCGGAACGCCCATGCTTCGACGACGGTACGCAGACGGGAGACCGGCAGATCGGCTGGCAGACCGTGCTCGTTCGGGTCGAAGCAGATCACTTCGCAGCGGCCAGCAGCCGGCTTCTGCTCCCACAGCGGGCTACCGTTAACAAACTTGACGGAATCGTCCTCACCGGGCACACGCACCATCGACGGGAAACGGTTCTCGAATACGACAACGTTGTAGTCAGTATCCGGCACTTCGCCATCCTGATACGGATCGCCCGGCTTGCGAGCGGCAAGCGGGTTACCCTTAGCCGTAGCGCCAGGACCAGCGGTGATCGGACGGTTCATACGCGCGGTCGCCATCGGAATCCAGTCACCGGTCAGCGGATCACGGCGCATTTGCGGAGCCGCGTACGGCACTTCGTTACCGTCAGCGTCCAGATGCGGCGCGAAACGGTAGTCGAGCGGACGCGGGTCTTTCAGCTCGCGCGTCTTCGCACCGGAGACATACTCCGGGTCATCATCAAGGTAGAAGAAGTCACGTCCGTCAGCCAGTGTCGTTGGCGTGATACGGATATGCTCCTTTGCGTATGCTCCGGGTTCATACTTGGCGAAATCAGCCATGTGAATCACTCACTTTCCTCCGTAGGCTCGCTCTGGTGGGCCAGCACGAGCTCCTTTACCAATTCCTTGGTCTTGCTCGCCGAATCAGGGTCAAGCCCGTCGTCGGTGATCACCGTATCCACCTGATCGAAGCGCGCGAACAACGACAGCGAGGTGCAACTCCACTTGGTGTGATCGGTAAGAATAATGGTGCGATCGGCGATGTCCATCATCGCCATATCAGTGGCTGCCTCAAGCGAGTTCGGCATGAGGAAGCCGCGCGGCAGCGACACGGAATGCGTGCCGAGGAAGACGGTGTTCACACGCAGCGATGCGACAACCTTGTCGGCAATTGGGCCAACGAGCGAGTTCGAGCGCGTGATTACGCCGCCAGTGACGATCACTTCGACATCTTTGGATTCGAGGGCCTGCACAAGTTCGGCCACAGGAATTGAGTTTGTGAGGATCGTAATACCACTGGACTGTTGCGATTCAAGCAGATGCTGCGCGAAGACATACGCCGTGGTACCGCCGCCGATGGCGATCACGTCGCCGGGAGCCACATAGGTGACTGCCTCCTGCGCGATAGCGTCTTTAAGCCCGATGTCCATTTGTGACTTTACAGAGAACAGCGGCTCGCTCAGCAGGGTGCTCGTGGTGACCGCGCCACCATGCACGCGCTTAAGCAGTCCCTTATCGGACAGTTCAGCGATATCGCGTCGGATAGTCATTGCTGAGACGCCGAGCTCCTTGCTCAGTGCGGTGATGCGTACCGCTCCTCGGGTACGCAGCCTGCTCAGTATCAGATGTTGACGTTGTGAGGATATCATTCGAACATTATCGCACACATACGCGCATGAACCAAACTGAAATGAGCGTTTCTCGCAATGACACGCCGAGAAACACACAAATGGCTTATATGAAACGCACAAAAGTTCACGCCCGGCACTTTGCGCAGCGAATCGTTCTCAATAAGAAAAGTGTGAGCCAAATGAACAAAACCACACAACCACACATTTCCAATAATGGCGATATCCCTGTGAACACGTGTCAGTCATGTTCGTTTCACAATACCCCCTTGTTCACACTTTTCTTATTGAGAACGATTCGCTGCAACAAATTCGGCCGATCTTCTCCCCCACCGGTGCCACAATGGAGCACATGACCTATGTATCTGACAGCTTCTGGCACGACGCCGTGAACAAAGCCACCTGTGACCTGTTCACCTTCGGTTACAAACATATTGTCAAGCCATATTTTGTCTTTAATCACACGCCCGATGTGGCCCACGAACAGATGATCAAATTTTGCCGTATCACCAAGAACATTCCGCCGCTCATGTGGTTGCTCAATGAGATGCTCGACTACACCGATCCAATCCTTGAGACGAATGTTATGGGCGTGAATTTCGCCAACCCATTCGGCCTGTCCGCTGGCCTCGACAAGAATTGCGACATGCCCGTGCTACTTGATAATGCTGGGTTCGGCTTTGAAACAGTCGGTTCGACCACTGCGCGCGTCTGCCCGGGCAATCCTCGCCCGTGGTTCCACCGTTTACCTGAATATGACTCCATGATGGTGCACGTGGGACTCGCCAATGATGGTTCCGACAAGGTGATCGCCCGCGCTGAGCAAGCGTGGACGAAAGCGAAAGACATGCAGATTTCTGTGTCGATCGCGCGCACCAACGATAATTTGTGCGGTGACCTCGACGAAGGTATCGAAGATTATTGCACATCTATGCGTCGCGCTGCCGGTCGCACGGCAATGATTGAAGTGAATGTTTCCTGCCCAAACACGCACGCGGGAGAACCGTTTACTGAAACACCGGAAGCGCTCGACCGCCTGTTCACCGCGCTCGACAAGATTGATCGCCCGCAGCCAACGCTAGTAAAAATGCCGCTTAACAAGAGCTGGGATGAATTCAAGGGACTGCTTGACGTGCTCGCCGAGCACAATGTGCAGGGCGTGAGTTTTGCAAATCTGCAGAAGGATCGCACGGGCATGGAGATTCCGCGCGACTGGCTGGGTGGTCTGTCGGGTGGACCGACGTACCGCGCGAGTAACGCGATTGTACGTCAGGTATACCGCGAGTACGGTGATCGGTTTGCGATCGCTGGTATCGGCGGCGTGTTCACACCCGAGCAAGCGTACGAGAAGATTCGCTGCGGTGCGAGCTTGGTGATGTTTATTTCTGCGCTGATGTATCGCGGACCACAGCAGATCACCGTATTGAAGCGCGGACTAGCAGAATTGTTGCGCCGTGATGGTTACGAACACGTCTGCGACGCCGTCGGTGCCGACGCGTGATGTTGTATGTGGCTCCCCTTGTCAGGGGAGCCACATACATATAGCCGGTTGATCAGCGGTAGGCGCCACGCACGTATTGCGGCTGATACGGTGCTTCGGCAACCGGCACACCGAGCTTGTCGGCCGCACGAAGTGGCCAATATGGGTCGCGCAATGCTGCACGACCAATTTCAACTGCATCAGCTTCGCCACGAGCCACAATCTTTGCGGCCTGCTTCGGCTTGGTAATCAAACCAACCGCTGTCACTGGCACATCGGCGCGTTCACGAATCTGCGTGGCGAACGGCACCTGATAATTCGCTTTCACCGGTACCGTCACGTTCGGCACAATACCACCCGTCGACACGTCAATCAGATCTACACCATGTGCCTTCAGTGTTTTCGCCACATCCACACTCTGGTCAAGATCCCAGCCGCCAGCAGCCCAATCGGTTGCGGAAATACGCACGAACAATGGCATATCGTCAGGAATCACGGAACGAATCGCATCAGCAACTTCAACGAGTAGCCGCATACGACCAGCCAATCCACCACCGTATTCATCAGTACGCTCATTGCTCAACGGGTCAAGGAACTCGGATAGCAAGTAGCCGTGCGCCGCGTGAATCTCAATGAACTGGAATCCAGCAATCACCGCACGCGCTGCAGCAGCACGGAACTCGCCCACAATAGCGTGAATATCGTCCACGCTCAGCTCACGCGGCATTGAATAATGACCATAGGCGATCGGGCTCGGCGCCACCGTCTGCCAGCCACCATGCTCCGGTGGAACAGTATTGCCAATAAAGCCAAGGCTGAAACAACCAGTTGAACCTTTGCGGCCCGAATGATTGAGCTGTACGCCCATCACTGCACCAGTCGCTTTTACATCGTCAACAATCCAACGCCATGCCTCGATCTGATCGTCATTCCACAGGCCAACATCGCACGGCGAAATACGTCCTTCCGGTGACACGCCGGTCGCTTCGGCAATAATCAAACCGAAACCACCCATCGCACGCGACACGTAATGCTGGTAGTGGAATGGCGTCGGCTTGCCATCCTGTGCGAGCGCCGAATACGTGTCCATTGGCGGCATCCAAATACGATTACGCACTGTCAAACCGCGCAATGCCATCGGCGAGAACAGATCAGACCCGTTCTTACCCTTCTTCGGTTTTTTGGCGGCTTTGCCGTTCTGATCATTCATGATCTTCAGTCCTTTCACGGATATTCCCATCGCCATTGTACGACGAACGCCCGTCGCGTGAACGGGCGTTCTTGATCATTGTGTTACGAGCAAACGCTGACTACCCCTCAGTCGACTTCGTCGACAGCTCCCCTGACAAGGGGAGCCGAGATAGCGGCTGCTCACTGGCCGGACGAGGTCCTATCGTCGCCTTGAGACGTGGTGTTGTCGTTGCTCGTCGTGCTCTGATTCGAGTTGTTCGACTCAGTACTCGAGTTATTGGAATTATTGGAACTACTGGAATTTGACGAAGTCCCCGACGAACGAGTAACAGTTCTACCTTGAATCGACGTGACGCCGTTACTATTCGTCATGTACTTGCTCGCCGCATTACCGTAATCGTTGCCGATATCCTTACCCCAACCTTTCTTGTCAGCGTAAGCATCCATGAACTCTTTCCACGCCGGGGCTGCGATCGTACCACCATCCCAGTAGCCACGGTAGGTACCGTTAATAGACACGTTCGCCACCGGGTTCTGCAGCGGTGCTTGCACATCGCCCATAAGCACGAACGTCGCAATTTCGTTCGGAATAAAACCGCCAGTCGCCATGTACGAGGTTTCGTTCGTACCGGTCTTAGCGAACGTCTTGCGCCCGCTTGTCAGCTTCGCGTACACACCAGCACCGTCGGAACGAGTGTCACCTAAGTTCATCGCGTACGCGACGGTTTGTGCAATGTCTTTATCGATAGCCTGATGGCAGTTGGCCTTCGGCACCGCGATCTCCTCGCCGTTCTGACGAGTAACCTTGGTCATCGCGATTGGCGTGCACTGCACACCGTTGGCTGCGATGGTCGCGTACATGTTCGCCATCGTCAGCGGGGAAACGTTGACTGTACCGATCATCATAGACGGCGTGTAGCTGTGCTCAGACTTGTCAATCGTTTGTAACGTGGCCGCATCATGGTAACCGACTGCCGTATACGCATCTGCCACGCGACACAAGCCAATCACCGCGCCCATAGACGCCTGCGTAGTGTTGTGCGATCGCACCAGACCGTCAAGCGGACTTTCAGGATTGACCGTGCTGTTCGTCAACGCGTTGGTCACCGACCATGTCTCACCGATACCAGAATATGGCTGCGCACCACCGTTGTAGTTGTCGCACACAAATTCGCTCGGCTCATATCGGGTGGACGTTTGCAAGCTCTCGTTAACTGAACGACCAGCTTGCATCCACGCGACTAAGTTGAACGGTTTAATAGACGAACCAACAGGGAAGCCAGTACCGCCACCGTCGACTTGATCGACCATGTAATTCATAGCGGTTTTAGTCTGATCTGAACCGTCACTACTCGCATCAAACTTACGGTTGATACCAAAACCAAGCACTTCACCAGTACCCGGTTTCACCGAAGCCATCATGATTTCAAATCCGGTCGGATCAGTGGCTGGAATCGTGTCGTTGGCAGCTTTCATGAGCAGCTGGCTGGCGTCAACGTCCAGCGTGGTTGTAATCGTCAAACCACCTTGCTTGAGCAGGTCTTCACGATCAGCTTGCGTTTTGCCGAACTCTTCAGAGTTGAGAATACGATGCGTTACGTAATCGCAGAAGAACGCGTAATCGCCAGCGTTCGCGCAACCAGTGGTCGTCGGGTGAATACTCAGCGTTTGCGCGATCGGCGTATTGCGCGCAGTCTCATACTCTTGCTTATCCTTGATGAATCCTTGCCCCCACATCAAGTCGAGCACAATATTGCGCTGCTTTTGCGCCTCAGCTTGATTCTGTTCAATGGACGGATCGTAGTTTTCCGGGTTCTTCGTAATAGCTGCGATCGTAGCCGACTGAACGAGGTTGAGATCTTTCGCAGAAACGCCGAAGTAATACTGTGCGGCAGTTTCTACGCCGTAGAGTCGATTCGCACCGAACTGCGCAATATTGAGATAGCCCTGCAAGATTTCCAGCTTGGAGTACTTTTTCTCCATCTGCACTGCGATCAGCATCTCGCGGATTTTACGCGCGTACGTATCTTCGGATGCGTGGAATCGCGCGATCGGATCGTTGTCACGTTCGGCCGTGGTAATCAGTACGTTTTTGACATACTGCTGAGTCAGCGACGAGCCACCCTGATTCGTATTGTTGAAGTAGTTCTGTGCGAACGCGCGCAGGATGCCCTGCATATCGACGCCAGCGTGGTCGAAGAAACGACGATCCTCGCGGGCGACTACAGCCTGGCGCATAGTCAGCGAGACGTCCTTAATCGGCACGACGATACGGTTATCTTCATAAAACTGCGCGATCTGCGTAGTACCGTCGCGCGCTACCATTACCGATTTCTGCGGCAGACTAGTGACGTCAAAATCAATGCCTTCGACTTGCAGAGAGGGCACAATAGCCTGCGTCATACGATTAGCAGCGAACACGCCGGGGACGAGTAGCACACTGGTGACCACGCCACCTGCGACACACAGCGACAGATAGGCCAGTACCAGCGCCAGCACACGCGATACGGTCAGAGACTTCTTCTTGGGCATGCAGATCATTCTAAAGGGGCGGGTATACCGCATCTTCAAGTAACCGCATGATGACGCGGGTTTCTCACAAAACCCGCAACACCTGAATTATTGCCGAATATCGTCTGGATATCTGCTCTATCTGTGCTGTATCCGCTCAGATTCAGCAAATTCTCAGCAAGTCATCTACGCGATCGGCGAATCAACATACCGGGCTGGTAAATAATCACCGACCGTCCACGTCGGGTAATCCATCCGCGATTCGAAAAATCAGTAAGCGCCTTGTTGACTGTCTCACGAGAAGAGCCAACCAACTGAGCCATCTCTTCCTGCGTTAAATCATGCGGAACAAGCAGTCCTTCTTCAATCGGCTCACCGAACCGGCTGCCGAGGTTCACCAACGTTTTTGCCAGTCGAGCAGGCACGTCCATAAACACCAAATCACTGATGCGCTCATTATTCTCACGCATACGGCGAGCCAATACTTGCAACATGTCAACGGCCACGCGCGGATAACGGTCCAGCCACGCAAACAACGCGTCATGCTCAAGCCATACCACGCGAGTACCAGCAGTCATTGCAATCGCAGAGGCCGTGCGAGGACCCCCGTTAGGGTCAAATACTGGAATCTCACCGAGCACTTCACCGCGCGCATGAATCGACAGCAGCTGCACGCGCTTGTCTGACGCGGTACGAATCAGCTTCACCTTGCCAGATTCCAGCAAATACATGCGATGATCCGTGTCACCCTCGCGGAAAATACACTCGCCCTTGTCATACCGCGCTTCCATAAGATACGGCAACAATTCCTCCGCTTGTTCGCGCGACACTTGCGCAAACAATGCGGTATGCAACAACGAATTGCCTTCGTCGTGGCTTTCGTTAGGGCTGTTCGTGCTCATCACACCTTCCTTGCCATTGCGCCGTTCGATCTGAGTCACTTACCACGTTGACAGTGGTGAGCCGTCGGCTGCGGTCGGCTCCAACCTGTCACGATTGTTCCATTGTAATCACTGTTGCTCTTCGTGTGCACCGCTTTATAAACTGCTTTATAAACTGCGCAGATATTCGATCATTCGGTTGACGATCTCGTCGCGAGTCATGCCAGTTTGCGAGCGCAGCGGGTCGACTCGTTTGCGCGCGGATTTGACCGCCTTATCGGACAGTTTTTCGGCGGATGTATTGAGTACGCGAGTCATTTGTTCAGCGTCGATATCGTACGCCATTGTGACGTGATGGAGTACTGAACCGAGGCCAGTTGAACCGGACCGTGCAGGGAATCGCCGTTGGGCTGCGCCACCGATTTTGCCGTGTGATGAGGCGATATCGTTGATGCCCGCAAACATTGCGTCGATACCGATAACGTGCAGCATATTGATAAGCCATCGATCGCATAGCCGATAGGATTCTTCAATAGTGATGCCCGCGACGAACGAGAGCGGCGCATACAGTGAGTACGTGATCGTATTGCCGGGAACGATCACCATCGCGCCGCCGCCTGTGCAGCGACGGACAACGGTAAATCCTTCACGTTCGGCTTCGCGTTCGTGTACTTCGTCGGGAATGGATTGGTACCGGCCGACTACGATCGCGGGCGATGCCCATTCCCAGAACCGAATAGTCGCTGGACGCTGACCTTGTGCGACTTCGCGCGCCCACTGTTCATCGATGATCATCTGTTCGACTGGCTCGCGCGGTATGTCGTGGATGATGACTGGGTGGAGTTGTGCCCAGCGATCTGCCATCCAGTCTTCGGCGTTGTCAATACCTTGGCTTGTTGATATGGAAGCGTTGCCGTACGACACTTGGCTGATAGCGGGCTGAGTGATTCCTAGCGCCCGCGCGTATGCCGTTTCGATCGCAGTCGCGTTTGTGCCAACCAGCCGCGCGCGTTGACTATATTGGACGATCACATCACGAACTGAGTGTCCACTCATCAGCGCATGTTCGAGGTCTTTAATCAGTGACTGTGCTGCAGCATCATCGCCTTCGATAAAAAAGTCGCCATCGAGCCGACATGATCGCACACGACGCGCGTTAGTTGACACACCACCGGCAGTAGCTTCCGTTTGCGTTGGCGACGAACCCTTGTTCGTAACGTCGTCGTCTACTTCAACGTTCACTGCGACGAGCTTACCGCCCGGCGTCTTATATTCCCCTCGCATCACGGTCATGTGTGTCTGTCCATCCACCTTGCCCTGTCATACAACTGTTTGTAAGTATAAAAACAGCCGCAACGTAAACAGATCAGCACACAATGTGTATGCATGTCTGCCCAGTTGCGGCCATATTCATCTTGAACAATCAGATGCGGGCGAGAATATCCTTGCCGACCTCATCAGTGGTACGCGTTGTGGAGCCGAGCTCGGCAATATCCGACTCAACGGCCGCGTGAATCTTCTTGGCAGCGTCGTCGAAACCGAGATGCTCAAGCAGCATCGCCGCAGACAGGATCGCAGCGGTCGGGTTCGCAATGCCTTTGCCCGCGATATCAGGCGCGGAACCGTGAATCGGCTCGAACATGGACGGATACTCGTTTGACGCGTTAATGCAGCCGGATGCGGAGTAACCTACACCACCAACGACTGCGCCGGCCTCGTCAGTCAGGATATCGCCGAAGAGGTTGTCAGTGAGGATCACGTCGAAACGCGACGGGTCAGATACGAGATAGATCGTGGCTGCATCGATATGTGAATAATCATGCGTGACTTCAGGGTACTCTTCGCCGATGCGATCGACAATGCGCTGCCACATGTCACCGGCGTTAATGAGCACATTCTTCTTGTGCACGAGCGTGACATGCTTGCGACGCTTCATCGCCAGTTCGAACGCGTATCGCACCACACGCTCAACGCCATACGCCGTGTTAATCGACACTTCTGTCGCCACTTCGGCCGACGTATCGCGGCGAACCGCACCGCCAGCACCGCAGTACAGGCCTTCGGTGCCCTCTCGCACGACCACGAAATCAATATTGCCCGGGTTGGCGAGCGGTGAAGTAACGCCCTTGTACAGCTTGGACGGACGCAGGTTCACATACTGGTCGAGCGCAAAACGCAGTTTCAGCAGCAGACCACGTTCGAGAATACCGGCTTTAATACGCGGGTCGCCGACTGCACCGAGAAGAATTGCGTCAGTCTTTTTGATGCGCTCAAGCTCGTCATCCGGCAGAATTGCGCCATCGCGCAGATAGCGTTCTGCACCGAGATCGAACGGCTCATACGTGAACTGTGCCACGCCTTCAGCAGCTTTTTCGAGCGCCTGCTGTGCCCACGGGGTGACTTCTTTGCCAATGCCATCGCCAGGGATCACGGCGATTGTATATGTCTTGCTCATAGCAGGCGAGACTACTCGCGCGATCACCAAGCGAGTGCGAACCGCTCAGCTGGTGGACACTCGCCCGCACCCTGCCTTCAGCTTATCGCGATTCAATCACGTCGCACCCGCATCAGTGAGCCCGACATGCCGAGACACGACGCAATTTGCCACGGTCTTCATCATCCGGTACACTCATCTACTTGTGCGCGGAAAGCGAATGCGATCCGGGCAACAAGCCACTTTAGCTCAGTCGGTAGAGCGGCTCACTCGTAATGAGCAGGTCGACAGTTCGATTCTGTCAAGTGGCTCCACCACCCCGAACTCAACCGTTCGGGGTTTTTGCTAGAAATGAATGAGTTCACTACTAGCTTGGTGACGCGCGTGTGGCGGAATTGGTAGACGCGCAGGATTTAGGTTCCTGTGTCTTTGACGTGTGGGTTCGAGTCCCATCTCGCGCACCCCTTGTCATTCTGCATGCGATCAGCATGGTACACATGGGTTGCATGAGTTTCGGCTCGGGAGAAGAGGAGCCGAAACCGTGTCCGCCATCCTCAAACCAATTGCATTCCTGCTGATCATCGCCGCAGCCTACATGGTCAAACGTGCAGGACTGTTCAAGCCGCGCGACTATCGCGTGATGCAAGTCGTCGTCTTCAACTTCACGTTGCCTGCGTCTGTTATCGTCTCGTTCGCTACGAATCCGCATCACATCAGTATGCTGCTGATCTCGGTGTTCGGCTTCGTGTGCGCGTTCCTGCCGCTCCCTCTCGCGTATCTCGCCACACGACACAAGCCGGTCGCCGACCGCGCGTTTCTTATGCTCAACGCGTCTGGATTCAACGTTGGCAACTTCTGTTTCCCAGTATTGCAAGCGTTCATGGGACCGTCTGCACTTATTACTGCAGCTATGTTCGACGTTGGTAACTCGATTATGGTCACCGCTGGCACGAACGTGATGACCACGTCGATGTTGCATATCGATATGAGTAAGCCGCTCACGGAGCAGCACGCTGGCAATGCGCCAACATTGCCATATGAAAAGCCGACGGACCCTGACGCACGTCGTATTGCTCGCCGCGCTAAGTTACGTTCAATTGTGCGCGGTTTTGTGACGTCAATTCCGTTCGATATTTACATGCTCATGATCGTGGTCATGCTGTTCGACGTGAAGATTCCTGCTGTGGTGCCAACATTGCTGCAGCCTGTTGCCGATGCGAACTCGTTCTGCTCAGTGTTCATGGTGGGTATGCTGATGGATTTGCCGCACAGTGCTAAGGATGTGAAAGACGTGGCGCGTGTGCTCGGCTGGCGACTGCCCTTAAGCATACTGTTTGCATGTTTTGCATGGTTCGTATTGCCGTTTGATGCCGAAGTACGCAAGGCGGCTGTAATGCTTACGCTGGCGCCGACTGCCGTGTTCTCAACACTGTTCACTGACAAAGTACTTGGCAACGCAAAACTCGCCGGATTCACGCTTGCCACATCTGCGATTATCGCCATCTGCTTGATGACTGGCGTGAACTTCCTGCTGCCAGCCTGATTGAACCGACCGCACCCACAACAGGCCGTAAGTACGCACTATCAGCACATTACTGCTGACTTACGGCCGTTCTACAGGCGTAAAAAGGCCGTAAGTCAGCACTATCGCTACATTACTGCTGACTTACGGCCGTTTCATAGGCGCGAAAAGGCCGTAAGTCAGCACGATTATCGCGATAATGCTCACTTACGGCCTGTTTGCACCGTATTTATCGTTTCAACAGTCGGTGCGCGAGGCCCTTGAGCCGGTACAGCACCGGGCGAACCGGTAGCGTAAACTCACCCGGCAATTCTTCAACATAACCGTTAAAACCCTGCTTGAACTCAAGCACACCACGACCTTCATCATTGGGGTCATCGAACACACCAGAAATACCGTAGAAGTTATACCGTGTGATGCCATGTTCTAAGCAGTAGGTCATTGCCCAGTGCTGAATCAACGCCGACGCATAAAACGGCTTATACTCTTCCACACTGCCAGAGAACAGGTATACGAATTCTTGAGGATGATCCACAAACAATGACACTGCAGCAGGTAATATATCACCGTGCTGAGCGAATTGTGCAGCTTCAGCAAGGCGCTTATCAGCGGCAGCAAGATTACGGGATTCCTCCCCTAACTGTCGTTCAGTTTTCGTCGTCGGATGCTCGTCATACTTAGCTTGTAATTGGTTTACCTTGGTTTGTAGCGCTTCACGCTTACTGCGCATATCAGCAACGTATTCCGCAATATGAATTTCAGCGACCATAAAATGCGCTTTGTTCCCGAATGCATCCTTGAACTGGCGAAAATACGTCTCATCGCGTGACGCGAAACTACGCCGTTGCGCAGTCTGCCGTTCAATATCCGCAAACACATTAAGCTCGCTATCAGCTAGCTCACGCACATGAACACCCATAGAAGCTGCACGCTTAACACTCCACTGAGTCCGCTTATCATACGAAGCGAGCAACGCGCGTTCGTCAGCAAGACCAGTCAAATCTTTCACATACGTCCAACGATTCACCACTGAACCATAGCCGCGAGTAAATCCAGCATGCTGCCAACCAAGCTGCATATAGTTCGTCATTAAGTCAGTATCAGGATCACCATCCGGCTCACCATTGGATGTATGTCGCAAATACATATCACCGGGCCAAGCCGTTACACTGATTGCTTTATGTGCGCGCGCTGAACGACGAATACCCTCAGTTAGCGCTGTTAGTGCTTGTGAATCATGCGGATCACACAATGGGCCAATCCAGATCGAACCCTCTAAGCCAAAAACGCCAGCGGTATACACAATCTCAGCAGCCGCTACAATCCCCCCCCCTCTACGAACGCCAACATAATCAACTGCATATCCACGAGCATGTACCAATGCGCCCATATTGCTCGTTTGCTGGAAGTTACCGTTCGAGTAGCGCATGCAGAACTCATCCATTTGTTCCGCTGTGATCGGAGTATATTGCGCAGTTCTGTTATCGCTCGTAACCATGATTATCCCTGCTACCTGTTCTTCGTGTTCTTCGCGATTGTACAATCTATCGTTTCAGGAGTTGATGTGCAAATTCCTTGAGCTGGTACAGCATCGGGCGAACCGGTAGCGTAAACTCTCCCAGTAGTTCCTCGACATATCCGTTAAAGCCTTGTTTGAACTCAAGCACACCACGACCCTCATCATTGGGATCGTCGAACACACCGGAAATGCCGTAGAAGTTGTACCGGGTCACGCCACGTTCAAGGCACAAATGCAACATCGCCCAGTGTTGAATCAACGCCGACGCGTAGAACGGCTTATATTCCTCAACACTGCCAGAAAACAGATACACGACCTCGCGAGGATGCTCCACGAACAGCGAGGCAGCAGCCGACAGCACTTCACCCTTCGCGCGCAATGCGTCAGCCTCAGCAAGACGTTTGTTTGCAGCAGCTAAATTACGAGACTCCTCCCCCAGCTGACGTTCTGTCTTCGTCGTTGGACGCGCCTCATATTTTGCTTGGAGTTGCTCAACTTTGGACTGCAGAGCATCGCGTTTGGACTGCATACTTGCTACATATTCATCGACATGAATCTCCGCAACCATAAAGTGCGCTGCATCGCCGAACGCAGCCTTAAACTGGCGGAAATACGCTTCACCACGATATTCGAAATTACGACGCTGCGCAGTTTGCTGTTCAATAGTCGCGAACACACCGAGCTCATTATCAGCTAATTCACGAACGCGTACGCCCATTGAAGCCGCACGCTTAACACTCCACTGAGTCCGCTTATCATACGAAGCGAGCAGCGCGCGTTCGTCAGTAATGCCAGTTATATCCTTGAGATAACGCCAACGTGATACAGCGGTATAGCCGATGGTAAAACCAGCGTGAATGAATCCCAAGTTCTGCAACGCAGCAATAGTCTGATCATCACACGCTCCACCCTGATCATCCGGTAAAGGTTGACCATTCGTATCGCGCAATCGATACGGACATTCCGGCGTGATATCAAGCTGTGCTGCGCCCTTAGCCTTAGCATGAGCGCGCAACTGCGTCATAAAGAATGTCACCAGTTCGCTATCGTGAAAGTCCACAAGCGGACCATCATGAATGGACGCGAACGTGGACAGGCGTGAGCGATGCGTCTCGAAAAGCGCGGCAGCAACGAGAGTATTCGCCTCTCGCACGCCTACATACTCGACTTCAGTTCCCGAACCGGCACGTAACCGTCCCATTGCAGAAGTCTGCTGGAAATTACCTTGCGGATGCGCAGCAGAAAACGCATCAAATTCATCCGGGGAAAGAGTGACCAGAGTAAATGAACGCATGAATTTGCAACCATCCTTATGTATTCGCGTACGCACATAACATGCCGAGTATGCCGAGCTGATGATAGCACCGAAAACGCAGTCTCTCGCAGTGCTATCAGTCAGCGTAACCCAAGTATCACAAGCTCAGCGCACGAGCCGTTCGATCGCGGGTACGATCGCGCGCAGAGCCTTGCCACGATGAGAAATCGCGTTCTTTTCCGCTGAGGTAAGTTCGGCGCTCGTTAGTCG
This sequence comes from Bifidobacterium hapali, assembly GCF_002259755.1. Taxonomy (GTDB): domain Bacteria; phylum Actinomycetota; class Actinomycetes; order Actinomycetales; family Bifidobacteriaceae; genus Bifidobacterium; species Bifidobacterium hapali. The sequence continues at coordinate 12,733 of NZ_MWWY01000011.1, read as the reverse complement.
ACCGTCGATACCGTCAGTCAATGCGCGGCCCGGCTGATCATCGGGCACAAATAGCGGATCGTAACCGAATCCGTTCGTTCCGCGAGCTTCGCGAATAATCATGCCCGGCATCTCACCGATTTTGACTGTCTCACTCACGATCGCGTAACGACGGCCCGGCTGATCATCGGTAACGATCGGATGCAGTTCGTTGACTTCAGGGACTTCAGGTACAACCAGTGCCGCTGCGCAACGGAATCGAGCCGTGCGCTTATCGTCCGGAATATCAGCGATTTGCGCGAGTAGCAGCGCATTATTGGCCGCGTCATCGCCGTGATGACCGGCCCACCGCGCGGACAGAATACCGGGCGCGTTGCCCATCACGTCGACGATCAGTCCCGAATCGTCAGCGATAGCTGGCCAGCCGGTACGTTCAGCCACATCGCGCGCTTTGAGTAGCGCGTTCTCTTGGAATGTAACGCCAGTTTCGACCGGGTCAGGCAGGTGAAGACTGCCAGCTGAGATGAGCTCAATACGAGCCGCATCCTGACCGAGGCCGGATTCGAGAATACGGCGAATTTCAACGAGTTTACCCTCGTTATGCGTGGCGACGATGAGTTTCATGGATGTTTTCCTCCGTCAGTCAGACATCAGTCAGAACAGATCAGCAAGATGATCAGCCAGACAGTCCAATCGAGTCAAGCCGAGCTTCAGTCAAGCGCGAGTGCCGCACGTTGCGCAGCTTGCAGCTCACGATTACCTTTTTCAGCCAAATCAAGTAACGTGTTCAACTCCGCACGGTTGAACGGACGATGCTCAGCGGTGCCTTGAATCTCAATAAACGTACCAGATCCGGTCATCGCGACGTTCATATCAGTCATCGCGCGACTGTCTTCTGGATACGGCAAATCCAGCATCGGTGTGCCGTCAATTACACCAACCGATACAGCCGACACAACGTCCTTGAGCACACGGTCAGCTGACTCGATGTGTCCGTTACGTTCCGCCCAGTGCATTGCATCGACGAGCGCCACATACGCGCCCGTAATCGACGCGGTTCGCGTACCACCGTCAGCTTGCAGTACATCGCAGTCAATCTGGACCATGTTGTCACCGAGCGCAGCCATATCAACTACGCCGCGCAGGCAGCGGCCAATCAGTCGGCTAATCTCATGCGTACGACCGCCGATTTTACCTTTAACTGACTCGCGATCGGTACGCTCAGCCGTGGCGCGCGGCAACATCGAATATTCTGCGGTCACCCAGCCAAGACCGGAATTCTGACGCCACTTCGGTACGCCAGGAGTGAACGTAGCCGTGCACATGACGCGCGTGTTGCCGCATTCGATGAGTACCGAACCTTCCGGAACGTCGGTGAAATGACGAGTAATGCGTACCGGACGCAGCTGGTCGACCGCGCGACCATCGGCGCGCACCACAGTGTTTGCAGTGTTCGCAGTGTTCGCAGTGTTCGCTGCATCTACAGCCTCTGCAGTATTCGCAGTAGCGTTATCGTTACGAGTGTTATCAAGCAAATCGTTGTTCTGAGCCATGCTGCCAACCTATCACCAGCCGGTCACGGAACAGTCAGTGAACATCAGCCGAGCAACGGCGTCTCCGGTTCGATGCGATCAATAATGAACAAAATCAGCGCGAGAATAAAACATCCAGCCGCAAGTTCCGCACAGTTAATACCAAATTGTGTCCAACCGAGTGCGTTCGCGTCAATAAACGTATACGGATACGGGTTGCCGCCGGCCGCAGGACCTGAGTGAGGCCAGATCAACGCGCGAATCACAATAAACGCAAGCCAGATCGGCAAATAGATCAGCCAGCTGAACGTGTACTGCCAGCGGAACCGACGATGCGGATCGCACAGAATAAAATCAACAACCGCCATAATCGGCGTGATGCGATGCAGCATCGTATTTGTCATAATGCCGAGTATTTGCGGCACATAATTCGGGTCATCGGGCGGCATGAGCAGAAACGCCACGATCGCAGTAATCAATGCGTATAACGTCACCGCGCCTTTCAGCCATGCAGGCGGCTGAATGCCTTTAAGAAGGCTTGCCGCACCCGCCCATAACATCGTAAAGCCAAGCACAGCACCGGTTTGGAACGTGAAATACACCCATAATTCGGGCCGCTGCCATGCCTCGTATGTGCCGAGAAAACACAGTCCGGCGATCGCCAACCGCCACAGTCCCGCAATGAATCGCATACAGTCCAGTCTACGCGCGTCTTACCCATGCGTAAGGTCGCCGGCTCGGCAATAGTGAGGTTGCAGGATCTGCAGCAGCGTCGCCGGCTCGGCAGCAAGGTCGTCGGCTCAGCAACAACGCAAACGCACGTTCGAGTTAGCCACCCGATCGAGTACGCTAGATCGCAACCGAAACGAGGGAGATTCTATGGACTACTCACCGGCCTTGATGACCGACATGTACGAATACACGATGCTCGACGCCACACTGCGCGACGGCACCGCAAACCGCAAATGCGTGTTTGAAGTCTACACACGTCATCTGCCTGAGGGACGTCGTTACGGCGTGGTGGCCGGCATCGGTCGTATTCTCGACGCACTCGAGCATTTCCACCTCGATGACGACGATCTGCGATTCCTCGCTGACCGCAAGGTGGTGAGCTCGCAGACCCTCAAGTGGCTCGAAAACTACCATTTTTCCGGCTCGATAAAAGGGTATCGTGAAGGCGAAATGTTCTTCCCGAACTCGCCGATTCTGCAGGTCGAGGGCACGTTCGGCGAGTGCACGCTGCTGGAAACGCTCGTGTTGTCGATGCTCAACTATGATTCTGCGGTTGCATCGGCCGCGTCGCGCATGGTGTCGGCCGCGAAGGACCGGCCGTGCATGGATATGGGCGGTCGACGCACGAACGAGTGGGCAGCTGTGGCTGCCGCGCGCGCTGCGGTGATTGGCGGATTCAAGGGGACTGCGAACCTGCTAGCCGCGCAAATGTACGGGCTGAAAGCGATTGGTACGGCTGCGCACTGTTTTACGCTCGTGCATGATTGTGAGCGCGATGCGTTCGCCTCGCAGATCGCCGCGCTCGGCAAGAACACGACGCTGCTGGTTGACACGTACAACATTGAGGAAGCAGTGAAAACTGCTGTCGAAGTGGCTGGTCCTGAGCTTGGCGGTATTCGTATTGACTCAGGCGATCTCGCCTCGCTGGCTCAGCGCGTGCGCAATCAGTTGGATGCGTTGGGTGCGACGAATACGAAGATCACCGTGACGAATGATTTGGACGAATACGCGCTGGCTGCGTTGCAAACCGCTCCAGTGGATTCGTACGGCGTAGGCACGATGTTGGTGACTGGTTCTGGTGCGCCGACGTGTGCGATGGTATACAAACTCACCGAACGTGAGAATGCGGATGGCGTGATGCAGCCGGTCGCGAAAAAGTCGAAGGACAAGGCGTCGATTCCGGGACGCAAGCTCGCATATCGTTCGTACGAGTACAATCTCGCCGACTGCGAGCATGTGATTTCCGGTTCAGAAGACCAGTTAGCTGCCTACGAGCCGCAAGATGGTTGGAAAGATCTGCTGGTTACATACGTTGATCATGGCGAGATTGACGCACAGTATCAGGGTCACGATGCGATTATGGCCGCGCACGAATACCGTGCTCGCGCGCTGGCTGAACTACCGATTACCGCGCAGTCACTGATGAAAGGCGAGCCAGTGATTCCTACTGAGACTACGGTTCTCTGAACCGTAGTCTCAGTAGGAATCCTTCGCGGCTCGCTACCGCGGCCACTCACTTAGCCTACGGACAGTCCACAGGACTGTCCACTTAACGGCTCAGCTACTGAGACTATGGTCTTGTGACCGCAGCCTTTTATCTCGGCTCCCCTTGCTAGGGGAGCTGGCCGCGAAGCGGCCTGAGGGGTAGTCACGCCTTCGGAACGTTCAAGGGTGTAACTACCCCTCAGTCTCGCTTCGCTCGACAGCTCCCCTGGCAAGGGGAGCCGAGATAACGACCGCTTCGCGGTGCTGCCCTGACAACTAGCTAGTGGCAGAAATCTCTCACTGACGGCTCGTCAGTGAGAGATTTCTGCCACGCAGCGTGCAGCGCACTGTGCAACGCGCAGCGCGCAACCAACGTGCAACGGCCGATGCCCTATTACTTCATCATTTCGTCGTAGATGCGCTTGCAGTCGGGGCAGACCGGATACTTGGACGGGTCATGCTTCGGTACCCATACTTTGCCGCACAGTGCGACTACAGGCCTACCAGTTATACGCGATTCAGCGATGCGTTCCTTCGACACATAGTGCGCGTAACGATCCGCGTCGCCATCATCGTCACGATTTACCTGCTCCTTAATCTCTGGCCGCTCAAGCACCGCCGTTCCCGTACCCGAATCCGGCGTAGACAACGGCGAAACCGGGTCGGCTAAATCACGCATCGCATGCATCGCATCATCAGTCATCATCATCGACATCACTCCTCTACCACGTACAGTAACGTCCCTATCATAAGCCACAGCCCTGTCGGGCATCACTTACGCCACGACCAGAGCAACACCAACTGATAACGCGCACTGCAACCCAACACAACACAAACGCAACACTAGCGAACACGCTCGCACGACTTCGCCGCAACGCGGTAGGCTGTACCGTATGACTATCGCAGTGTGTCCAGGATCGTACGACCCCGTAACCGCCGGCCATTTGGATGTTATTGAACGGTGCGCGCGCTTCTTTGACGAAGTGCATGTGGTGGTGGCGGTGAACGCCGCGAAAACACCGATGTTCTCGGAGGCTACGCGCGTTGATGTTATTCGTCGTGCTCTCGTCAAGGATGGTTACGATAACATCAAGGTCGCGTCAACTGAGGGGCTCATTACTGACTACTGCCGTCAGGTCGGCGCGACAGTGATTGTCAAAGGATTGCGGCAAAACGGCGACTACGAAGCCGAGCTCGGTATGGCGTTAGTCAATCGCAAACTTGCCGGTATCGAAACACTGTTTTTGCCAGCTGATCCGATTCTCGAACATATTTCGAGTTCGATCGTCAAAGACGTCGCACGTCACGGCGGCGACGTGACTGGCATGGTACCGGATTGCGTAGTGCCGATGCTCGTCGAGGCACTCCAGTCAGAGAGCGCACGGTAGGACGGTCCGCGAAGAAAGGAATGATCATCATGACTGAAGATTTCAGTCGAACAAATGACGATACCGGGGAGAGCGCGGCACCCGTATCAACTGGCTCGGATGCTACGGTGCCGGTAGAAACCTCCTATCAGGCGACCGTCGCAGATACTAGTGCACCGAGTGCTTCCGCAAGCACAGGCATACCAAACGTGACAGATAATCCGGGCAATGCTGGCAATACTACTGCCGCAAACGGTACTCCTGCGAACGTCAACGTACCGGATCTCGGCGCCACTCAGCCGCATCAAACTGTGCTACCAGCCGACAAACCAGCTCCGCGACATACGTTTACTATGGATTCGCTCCCCGATCTGCGCGAAACTAACAATAACGACGATTACTCATCGCCAGACGCACAGTCTCGAGACGAGTTCACCACCGTATACGACATCATCGATCAGATGGAAGCCCTACTTGGGGAAGCCAAAGGCAGTATTTTCACCCCCGGCCTAGTGAAGGTCGATCGCGACGAATTCGGCGGTCGACTTGACGAACTGAAAAAAATGCTGCCAGTTCAGCTCGAACGCGCGTCGGCGTTAATGCGTGAGGCTGAACGGCGGCTTGAATCCGCGCAAACGCAAGCGAACGCGATCGTCGCGTCGGCACAAAGCCGCGCAGCTGATATGATCAAGGATGCGAACGATCAAGCACAGTTCCTCGCCGGTCAGGAAAACGTCACGGAGATCGCCCGACAGAAAGCGCGCACAATTCTCGATCAAGCACAAGCTAAATCTGATCGATTGACGCAAGGCGCCGATCAATACTGCACCACCGTGATGGAAGGATTGCAAGCGCAACTTGGCAAGCTCGATCGTGACGTGCAAGCTGGTCTCAACGTGCTGTATGAACGTCAGCGCGCCGCCGGCGAACAACTCCCCCATCTTGATACCAACGATTATCCGGAAAGCTGATATTATGCCTCGTCCTGAAGATTCCCAGTGGGCCGTGTCTGTTGCGCAAGTTGCGTCGCGCGCCGGACAAAGTAAAACGATTGACGCCGTATTCCCTGCTCCCGAAGGCATTGGCGACAATGTGATCGGCGTTGAGGAAGGTGCCGACGTCCATGTGACTGGTTCGTTCGACTCGATTGTTGACGGACTGATTTTCACTGCGCACATTAACGCGCCAGTGCATGCCGAGTGCACACGTTGCCTTAAGCCAATTACACGCGATTGGAGCGTGGACGCAACCGCGTTTTTCCCTTATCCGTCTGCGGATTCAGGCAAGAGCGGTCGGCACGGTTCACGTGATTCGCACGATTCGCGCGGTGAAGTCGATATTATTGCCGGCGAAGATGAGTCTGAGGATACCTATCCACTGCTCGACAATGGCTCATTTGCTGATCTTGAGGCATTGATTCGCGACACGCTTGTTGAAGCACTGCCGTTGCAGCCATTATGTAAGCCTGATTGTCTCGGATTATGCTCGCAGTGCGGTGCTGATCTGAACGAAGATCCCGATCATCATCACGATGTGGTTGATACTCGCTTTGCTTCGCTGGCAGCACTCAAGGCACAACTTGAGGCACAAGAGTAGGCGCTGACTGGGCACGGCCGGGCACGACTGGACTTTGTACGGGCGTTGCGCTAAACTACCGAACGCTTAAGCTCAATCGTTCGAACGAAATAGAGGAATACAAATGGCACTGCCTAAGTACAAGACCTCGCGCGCTAACACTCACTCGCGTCGCGCGAATTGGAAGGCGTCTGCTGTGCAGACCGTCACCTGCCCGAACTGCGGCGCTCCGGCGCTGCCGCACATGGCTTGCCCGAGCTGCGGTAACTTCCGCGGCCGCACCTACCGCGAGGCCATCCGCTCCGCTTACACCAAGTGATCCGCGTGCGTTAAATGCGTGAAAAGCCCTGCCATCGACGGGTGGCAGGGCTTTTTCATATCGGGGGGTTATTCTCTTCCTCCATGCTGGTGATACGGGCGATACGGGCGAGGGTGTGGTGTTGGTGCGTGGCAGAAAACACTCACTGAGCACACCGTCAGCAAGCAAAAACCGCCACTACCCAACACGCGTGGCAGAAAATGCTCACTGAGATCTGCTCAGTGAGCATTTTCTGTCACGCGGGGAGTCTCAAACACTGCAACAGTTCCTATAGCCCTATAGGGCTGACTCATATGCTCATATGGATCCGACTCACTATAGGTTCAGCGCCAACAACACGAGTACGCCCGCTTCAGTCTCGCTGTCCCGGCAGCGCGATAGAGAGGACATCATGACTTCATCGAACACGCACGACAATACCGATACCCAGATTGCGGCTCCAACGAGCCCAACTAATCCACTCCTCGAAGCGCTCGGCACGACGATCAGCCCGGAACTGCTAGTACAGGCGCTTACCCATCGCTCATTCTCACACGAGCACCCGGGAGCGATTAATTACGAACGCCTTGAGTTCCTCGGTGACGCAGTACTTGAACTTGTTTCCACCGAAACCCTGTTCTTCGATCATCCTGACATGACCGAAGGCCAGCTCGCAAAAATTCGCGCCAAAGCTGTTTCTGAGGAAGCCTTGAGTGCGATCGCTCGTGAAAAACTGCATGTCAGTCCTTATATTCTGCTCGGTCATGGCGAAGCAAAAGAAGGTGGCGCTGATAAGGATTCGATTTTGTGCGACATCGTTGAATCGTTGATCGGTGCGACGTTTATTGAACACGGTATTGACGGGGCGCGCGAAGTGATACATCGTCTCGTTGACGACACGCTGAAAGAAATGGCTACCGAAGGACCAGCACTGGACTGGAAAACCTCTCTGGAAGTCAAGTCGCATAAGCTTGGCAAGGGCGACCCACATTATCGCATGTCAGTCGCAGGTCCAGAATATGAGCCAGTTTTCACTGCACAAGTTTTGCTTGGCGACGACGAAGACACAGTCTGGGGTACCGGTACCGGTCCAAGCAAGCGTAAAGCGCAGCTTGCTGCCGCTGAAGTAGCATGGAAAGCACTGGATTAATATGCATATAATCAGCCACCATGCGGGCGAGAATCGCCGTATCTCATCGTCCCGCACTAGGATGGAAACAATGAGAATTTGACAGTAGCACACTGCGTCACGCCACAAGCGTCAGGCGACCGCCGCACACGTTGAACGCGTCCATCAAACACGTCGACACAAACGGCGAATGTCCACAGTCTGCGAACGTCAACAAGCCGTATCACACCATATTTGAGAGGGAACATGGCGACACCTACGCCTCTTCAGGCATTCAGCGGCGTGCCGAAAACGCACGCGGACAGTGATAAGCAAACTATCGTCGACGGCGAAAAGATGACCGGCGCGCAGGCGTTGGTTCGTTCGTTAGAAGATTTGGGCGTTCAGGATGTGTTCGGTCTGCCCGGCGGCGCAATTTTGCCGGTGTATCACGCTATTAATGAGCATACGAAATTCCGTTTCACGCTGGTTCGTCACGAGCAAGCAGCCGGCCATGCAGCTGAAGGTTATGCTGTTGCGACCGGTCGCGTGGGCGTGTGCATTGTTACGTCTGGACCGGGCGCGACGAATATGATCACCCCAATCGCCGATGCAAACATGGATTCAGTGCCGCTGGTCGTGATCACCGGTCAGGTTGGCGTGAACGCGATCGGCACCGACGCCTTCCAGGAAGCTGATATCGTAGGCGCAACTTACCCGGTGGTCAAGCATTCGTATCTTGTTACGCGCGCGCAGGATATTCCGCGCGTGCTCGCAGAGGCGCACTATATCGCGCGTTCGGGCCGTCCGGGTCCAGTTGTGGTTGATTTGACGAAGACCGCACAAGTTGGCGAAATGTATTATTCGTGGCCGCAGCGCATGATTTTGCCCGGCTACAATCCGGTTACTAAGGCGCACGGTCGCGTGCTGTCAGATGCGGCGAAGCTGTTTGCGCAGTCATATCGTCCACTGCTGTATGTGGGCGGCGGCGCGTCGCGTTCCAACGCGTCGAAGGAAGTCGCTGAGCTCGCAGCAGTCACTGGCGCACCGATCGTCACCACACTGCCAGCACGCGGCATCGTGCCGGACGACGATCCGAAAAACCTCGGTATGCTTGGCATGCACGGCACCGTCGCGGCGACAGCAGCCGCGCAACGTTGCGATCTACTGGTCGCGATCGGCGCACGATTTGACGACCGAGTCACCGGCAAGCTGTCCGCGTTCGCACCGGGCGCACGCGTGATTCACATCGATATCGATCCGGCTGAAATCGGCAAGAATCGTACGCCAGACGTACCAATCGTGGGTGACGTGGCGACCGTACTCACCGATCTCATCCCGGAAATCAAGCGTTCGCAGGCGATCGGTGGACGACCAAATCTCAAACCGTGGTGGGATGAACTGAACGCGTTGCGCGAAAAGTACTCGATTCACTACGATCAGCCAGAAGATCAGCCGACCGACGGCACATTGCAACCGCAGTGGGTCGTTGAGCAACTGTCAGCAAAGGCTGATCCGTCAACGATTTGGGTCTCTGGCGTGGGTCAGCATCAGATGTGGGCCGCGCAGCTTATCGATTTCAAGAAGCCACATTCGTGGATTTCCTCGGGCGGTCTCGGCACGATGGGATTCGGTTTGCCAGCTGCGATCGGCGCTGCGGTTGGTTCCGCGCGCGATTTCGCAGGCAAGAAGCCAGTGTGGCTGATTGATGGCGATGGCTCGTTCCAGATGACGAGCGAGGAACTGGCAACCGCATTCCTTGACCATACGCCAGTCAAGATTGCAATCCTCAACAATTCGGTGTACGGCATGGTTCGCCAGTGGCAAACGCTGTTCTACGATCAGCATTATTCGCAAACGAACCTGCTCGATGGACAGGCTCATAACGAAGCGGAAGAGGGTACGCCCGAATTCTTCGATGTGCCTGACTTTGTGAAACTGGCTGAGGCATACGGCTGCGTCGGTTTGCGTGCGTTCACGCAAGACGAGGCGTTAGCCGCGATCGACAAGGCGAATGCGATTAACGACCGCCCTGTGCTCATCGACTTCCGTGTGTGGAAGGACGCGATGGTATGGCCGATGGTTGCGGCTGGTGCATCGAATGACGAGGTGACGTATCGTCCGGGAACGCAGCCGTTGCGTCCGCAAGCATCTGCCGATGCCGCTGCAAACGATGACGGTAACGGCTCCAATACGAGCGGTTTCGGCAAGCTCAGCGACGCTGGATTCTGATCGTAGGCGTATGAGGTTCTGAGGTTTCAAGGAGAGTAAGTTTATGGCTAATTATCCCGCTTCCCAGCCCGGTGCCAAGCGTCATACGCTGTCGGTGCTCGTGGAGAACCGTCCTGGCGTGCTAGCACGTATCGCCGGTCTGTTCGCACGTCGTGCGTTCAATATTGATTCTCTGTCCGTCTCCCCTACCGAGCGTCCGGATATTTCGCGTGTGACAGTCACTGCTGAGGTTGATGATCTGCCGTTGGAGCAGATTATCAAACAGCTCAACAAACTGCTGCATGTGCTGAAAATCGTCGATCTTGACCCTGATACGACGGTTGAACGTGAGCTGGTGCTTATTAAGGTGGCCGCCGATCAGTCAAATCGTTCCGATGTGCTTGAGATCGTTCGCTTGTTCCGCGTGCGCGTGGTCGATGTGAATCCAGAGTCGTTGACGATTGAAGCGACTGGTGCGGAAGGTAAGATTGACGCGCTTCTAGGCTTGCTCGAGCATTACGGCATTATTGAACTTGTGCGTTCTGGCGCGGTCGCTGTGACTCGCGGCCCGCGCGCACTGTCTGAGAAGGTTATCGGCTCGGAGATTACCGGCCGCTGATCGAAATCGATCTGACCGATACCCCTTACTTACTGAACGAAAGGGCTCTTCGCTATACGGCGAAGGGCCCTTTTCGTTTCTCTCATCACGAGACAAGCCGATCATGCGATGCAGTGATCATGTGCCTACTAGTGCGTGGCAGAAAACGCTCACTGAGCACCCTCTCAGCGAGCAAAAACCGCCACTACCCACTGTGCGTGGCAGAAAATGCTCACTGAGCACCCTCTCAGTGAGCATTTTCTGCCACGCACAGTGGACTGACCGGTTGTCACCGGGTAGATGCTAGCATTGTGCTTGCATACTATGACAGCAGAATGCTAGCAAGGAGGCACATATGGCAACACTCACGATTCGCAAGCTCGACGATGAAGTCATGGAACAGTTCAAAGAGATTGCTCGCAGACATAATCGTTCTGCCGAAGCAGAAGCACGCTCATTGCTGGAGGAATTCACAGCAGAACACATTGCGCGTTATGAAATTGAACACCACAACTTCTTTGATCGAATCCGCACATTCATGGAAGAAGAAGGGGTCACAGGTTTTGACGACAACGAACTACCTATTATTGATCGCCAAGAAGATCAAGAACGCCCAAATATTGATTGGAAGTAACCATGATCATACTCGACACCAATATCATCAGTGAAGCAGTGCGAGCATCACCTAATTCGCAAGTAGCAGCATGGTATCGCAACCAATCGATTGCAGATCTTGCTACGACGTCAGTAACATTGGCGGAGCTGTTGAATGGTATACGTCGTATGTCTCAAGGTAAACGCCGTACGCAATTGGCAGCTTCCATTGATTATGCACTCATGCCGATTATGGAACATATATTCGCATTTGATGTTGATGCTGCAGTTGATTATGCTGACATACGTGCACGCAGGGAATCACTCGGCCGTCCAATTGGTGTACAAGACGCTATGATCGCTGCGATTGCACGATCGCACGGGGCAACGCTCGCTACGCGCAACATCAAAGATTTTGAAGGAACTGGTGTCGAACTAGTCAATCCTTGGGAAGCATGACGCTACTGGCAAAATGGTATGGCAATAGGCTCTGTTACATCAAAATCGACATTAACTCTTCCTCAGCTCCCCTTGTCAGGGGAGCCGTCGACGAAGTCGACTGAGGGGTAGTCAGTAAGCATATGCCAAAGTTGATGTACCAGACCATTTTGCTTTAGGACGCTCTCGTCACGAAGGAAGTCGCAACGAACAACGCCAAACATGCATTCAGCTTCGGCTACCCATTACTATGTTTGGTAGGTCCCGAATGGTCGGGGCCGGGTCGCCGGTTCCGGTATGACTTTCCTGCCCTGTTATTGATGATCCGGGGGGTGTTGTCGCCGGGAGCGGGGGCGTTCGCAGACCGCTGATAGGAACCAGGCCGGCCGTATGGACGCTTCGGGACGCATGGCGCAGGTCTCTTCGTAATGTGGATGCGGCGCGGGCGTCCGGACCTTCTTGCAGGGTCCACGGCGGCCGGAAACCTTCATGACGGGAGGGATGACGATGACTCCGGACGACATCGACGTGTGGGTCGGACTGGACGTGGGCAAGAGCGCGCACCACGCGCACGCCCTCGACCACGACGGCAACACCCTGTACGACAAGCCACTCAAACAGGACGAGAAGGCCATCCGCACGATGCTGGAGAAGCTCTCCAGACGCGGGCGCGTGCTGCTGGTCGTCGACCAGCCCAACACCATCGGCTCCCTGCCGCTGACCGTGGCCCGGAGCATGGGCGTACAGGTCGCCTACCTGCCCGGCACCGCGATGCGCCGGACCGCGCAATTGCTGCCCGGAACCGCGAAGACCGAC
>NZ_MWWY01000010.1 GCF_002259755.1 Bifidobacterium hapali | reverse complement strand
GTTCAAGGCCATCGGTGAACAGACCGTTACCGTACCCGGCACCGACATGGCCGAGACCATCATCCCCTCGATCGCCCGCGACATCAAACAGATCAAGGACCGGCGCCGCAACCTCGCCTCGCAGGTCGAGGAGCTCCTCAACGATCACCCTCTTCTCACGGTCCTGACGTCGATGCCCGGGATAGGCGCCAGGACCGCAAGCAACATCCTCCTCGCAATCGGCGGGAACATCTCGAACTTCAAAAACGCGGCCCACCTCGCCGCGTACGCCGGCATCGCGCCCATCACCAGCCAATCCGGCACCAGCATCAAAGGCGAACACCCCGCCCGGGGCGGCAACAAACGCCTCAAGAACGCACTATGGCAGTCTGCGTTTGTCGCCTCCACTAAACACCCGCCATCCATCGCCTACTACAAACGCAAACGAGGACAAGGCAAACACCACAACGCCGCCATCATCTGCCTCGCCCGACGCCGCTGCGACGTGATCTACAGCATGCTCAAGAACGGCACCCTCTACCAGGAACAAACCCTCGCCGCCTGAACAAAACACAAACACCGGCTACGGCAACGAATCGCCAAGGCCAAAGCGAAGCACGCCCACCACAACCAACCAGAATGCGACACGTCAACCCCTCACACGGTTGACAAAAACATAGGAACACCCCCTGAAAACCTCAACTATTCAAGCTGTTCAGACAGCTCCATCCATTCGGCAGTCAGGTCGTCAGATTCGTCGTTCACAGCTTTAAGCTGCTCGTTGAGCGCGTTGAGCCCTGCATAATCGCTTGGATTATGCTGAGCCATTTGCGCTTCGAGATCAGCTTTTTGCTCTTCAAGTTTGGCGAGTTTACGGTCAATAGCAGCCACACGCTTGCTCGCATCATGGAATGCTTTACCAGTGAGCTTGGGCCGACTGATCTCATCGCTCTCACTCTGCGTAGCAGCATCCGCCGTTGCCTCAGCCGTTGAAGACACTCCAGTATCACCCGACGCCGTAGTGTCAGCACCAGCACTCACTCCCTTGCGCTTCTTCCCATACGCCGGTTCGAGCACAGGCAGCGGCTTGCCATTCTTCAAATCTTCGACCATGTCGAGATAATCCTGCACACCACCGGGCAAATGACGCACTTTACCGCCGATCAACGCGAACTGTTCATCAGTCACACGTTCGAGCAGATACCGGTCGTGAGAAACCACGATAAGAGTGCCCGGCCACGTATCGAGCAAGTCCTCCATTACGGCGAGCATGTCCGTATCCAAATCGTTGCCAGGCTCATCCATAATGAGCACATTCGGCTCATCCAGCAAGATCAGCAGCAACTGCATACGACGTTTCTGACCACCGGACAGGTCAGCGATCGGCGTCATCAATTGCGCCGACTCAAAGCCGAGCCGTTCCATAAGCTGACCGGGAGTCACTTCCTTGCCGTCCACGATATAACTTGGCTTATAACGGCTCAATACTTCCTTAATCTTGTATTTGCCGAGCTTCTCCAGCTCATCAAGTCGCTGAGAAAGTACTGCGAAACGAACTGTTTTGCCGATGTTTACATGACCAGCAGTCGGCGTCAACGAACCGTCAAGTAATTTCAACAGCGTGGACTTGCCAGCACCGTTCGCACCAACGATACCAAATCGATCGCCAGGACCGATCAGCCACGTCACATCGTCAAGAATCTTACGGCCTGTAACCGTAACGTGACGCGCAGCCGTCGTCGTATCAACAACGGATTCATCCACGCCAATGGTTTCGCCGCCAGTCAAGCGACGGCGAGTCGCACGTTCCTCGTCACTCATCGCAGCTTCAGCTGCTCGCGCAGCCGCAGCTGCCTCAACCGCCTCAGGCACGCCAGCATCTACCAGTCGCGGATCGTCCATATCTGTCACCGCAACTTCAATCGAACCGTGCACTTGAGGCTCGGCATACATGGGATTGACCACGTCGACACGCGACGCAGAATCAGCCATCGCCGCAACATCAGGGTCAATCGCATCACTCGCCGATACCGTACCAGCTACATGCTCGAAAATCTGAGTCACATCAATCAGATCGACAACCTGCTTGCCGAGGCGCGATGTTGCCATTTGCTTCAATTCCAACGTGTTGCGCATCGGCGGCACATCAGCGATCAGTTCGCGCGCAGCCTTGACATGGAACTTCTGTTTCGTTGAACGCGCACGCGCACCGCGAGACAACCACGCAAGCTCCTTGCGAGCGAGATTGCGCCGTTTTGTCTCTCGCACGTCGGCTTGCCGATCACGTTCGACACGCTGCAGCATGTACGCAGAATAACCACCTTCGAATGGATCAATCACCCCGTCGTGAACTTCCCACATCGATTCGCACACTTCGTCCAAAAACCAGCGATCGTGGGTCACCAGTAGCAGTGCACCTTCACCGCGCGACCAACGATTTTTCAGATGCTCAGCCAGCCAGTGAATCGTGACCACGTCCAGATGGTTGGTCGGCTCGTCCAGCGCGAGAATATCCCAATCATGAAGCAGCAGACGAGCCAAATCAGCACGACGACGCTGACCGCCAGAAAGTGAGCCGATCTTCGCATCCAAACTCATCCCGCCGAGCAACGCTTCGACGATTTCACGCGACCGCGTTTCCGCAGCCCACTCGTAATCCGCGCGTCCTTCCAGCGCAGCTTCACGAATGGTTGCGTTATCATCAAGCGGATCACGCTGATCAAGCATGCCGAACGTCAGACCATTGCGCTTGGTCACACGGCCTGAATCCGGCTCTTGCGTGCCCTTAAACAGGTGAAGCAGCGTGGATTTGCCGTCACCATTGCGACCAACAATACCGATGCGATCGCCCTCAAAAACACCTTGCGTCACATCAGTGAAGATGGTTTTGGTAGCGAAAGCGAGTGAAACGTGTTCCAATCCAATATCGTAAGTCGGCATAATGCACCAATGTAGCCGAAGACGGCAACTTTTTGAGTTGCCGTCTTACATCACGCCAACGTTTGCGCATACGTGTTGCACCGCGCCGCGAATCCAGAAAACACTTGCTCAGCAAGCGGCAAAATCTGCGGATCGTATTGCGCAAAATCTTCCCGCAACTGTGACTTCGACCCACCAGCAGCCTTGAGATCCTTGACCATTGACGGCTCGTCAAGCCACTCTTCAAGCAGCGGAGCACTCACTTCGAGATGGAATTGCAGTCCCAAAGCCGTGCCGAAGCGGAACGCTTGCACTTTAGTAGTCACAGAACGCGCAAGCAGCCGACTATCCGCGGGCAGTCCAACCACGTCGTTGTGCCAGTGCAGCACGTCGACTTGCTTGTCCCACATGGAGAAATAGTCGTCCTTATCCACGCGCTTAAGCGGGCCAAAGCCAATCTCCGGCGCCTCTCCCCGACTCAACTTCGCACCCAACGCGGTGGCAATAATCTGATGGCCGAGACACACGCCGAGCACCGGCTTGCCGACACTAATCGCCGCTTTAGCGAGTTTCGTTTCGACTTTAAGCCCGGGATACTTGTCATAATCGGTCGCGCCCATCGGCCCACCCATAATCACCACGCCAGCGATCTCATCGAAATCAGGAAGATCCGGCTTCTTCTTGTCAACGATGGTCAGCACTTGTGACGGCATACCTAACTCATCGAGATAGGTCTGGATACGTCCCGGCTTTTCCCACGGGACATGCTGCAAAATCAACACTTGCGGTCGAGTCATACTCTCTATTGTGACATCACCTACGTAAACAAAACGTTCACGTTTCGCACACAATCGTCAGTAATTCTCAGTAATCGCTCAGCAATTACCTAGTATTCACCCAGCAATAACCCAATACTCGCCCGCTCTACGGCCAGTAACACTCCCCAAACAACCGATCCCTCGCTCCTCGCACGATGTCGGCCAACGCGAATACGCTCAAGACTATGACTGAAGCTCAAGAACCGCTGAATTCCAACACTTGCGGACAGACCATCGCCAAGTCCGCATCCGCGTTGCGACTTTACGACACCGCAACACACACCGTCTCCCCATTCAAGCCGATCAAACCCGGGCAAGTAGGCATCTACGTGTGTGGCGCAACGGTACAGTCGTCCCCGCACATCGGACACATTCGCGCGGCTGTCGCGTTCGACGTGGTGCGTCGCTGGTTCCTGCGACTCGGCTATCAGGTCACGTTTGTGCGCAACGTAACTGATATCGACGACAAGATTCTCGATAAAGCTGCGGCTGCAGGTCAGCGTTGGTGGGCGCGCGCATATTATTACGAGCGCGAGTTTACGCAGGCATACGATACGCTCGGCGTGTTGCCGCCGACTTACGAGCCGCGCGCGACCGGTCACATGATTGACATGATTGATCTGATCCAGCGCATTATTGACAACGGTCACGGTTACGTTGTACGCGATGCCGACGGCAAGCCGACTGGCAACGTGTATTTTGACGTGGCAAGTTGGCCGCACTACGGCGAGTTGACGCATCAAAAGCAGAGTGCAGACGGCTCGACTGCGGCTGAAGTCGACGAGGCTGCGGCTGTTGCGGACCGTATGGGTCCGAGTGTGGATTCAGCAGGTAACGACAAGTACAATCCGGTTGATCCGGCTGATTTATCACCTGACAAGCATGACCCGCGCGATTTCGCGCTGTGGAAAGCACCTAAAGATACAGATCCGATGGACGCGCGCTGGGCGACGCCGTTCGGCGTGGGCCGACCTGGCTGGCATATCGAATGCTCGGCGATGAGTCACCGTTACTTGGACGGCATGTTTGACATTCACGGCGGCGGACTCGACTTGCGTTTTCCCCATCACGAAAATGAGATGGCGCAGACGCGCGCGGCCGGTTACGATTCTGCAGCTCGTTGGATGCACTCGGCGTGGGTGACTGCGAAGGGCGAGAAGATGTCGAAGTCGCTGGGCACTGGATTGTCGGTGCCGAGCGTGCTTGCTGAGCATTCGGCGTGGGTAGTGCGTTACGCTTTGGGTTCAGTGCAGTATCGGTCGATGCTTGAATGGTCTGATCAGGCGCTGGTTGAGGCGCAGGCTGCGTATGATCGCGTATCGAACTTTATCGAACGCGCAGGCGTAGCGTTGGGCGGTCAGCCTGAGCGTGAAGAGATTGAGTCCGTAGGCGCGGACGCACTGCCGACTGATTTCGTGACTGCGATGAACGACGATGTGAACGTGTCGGGAGCTACTGCGGCGATTTTCACTGCGATTCGTAACGGCAACACGTTGCTCAGTCAGCTGGCTGATCGTGCGGATTCTGACGCTGCTCGCGATGAAATACGTGCTGCATTGGTTGCGGTGCGCGCGATGCTCGATACGCTGGGACTCGATCCGCTAGCCGAACCGTGGGTAGGTGGTACTGCAGCGGCCGGTGCTGACAGTGAGAACCGTGAGCATGAGGTGCTTGATACGTTGATTAACGAACAGCTCACCGCTCGTGCGCAAGCTCGCAAGGCGCGTGATTTTGCTAAGGCTGATCAGATTCGTGACGCGCTCGGCGCAGCCGGCATCGCCATCGAAGATGGCCCGCAAGGGTCCACTTGGAGCCTGAAGTAAGCGTTGTCCAAAGGCCGTAACTGAGCACTATCTCGTGCTTCTCATTGAGTTACGGCCTTTTTCATCCCTCCAAACGACCGTAACTCAGCACTATCACGCACCTAACATTGAGTTACGGCCGTTTGACGGTACAAAAACGGCCGTAACTGAGCACCATCTCGTGCTTCTCATTGAGTTACGGCCTTCTTCATCCCTCCAAACGACCGTAAGTCAGCACTATCACGCACCTAACATTGAGTTACGGCCGTTTGACGGTATAAAAACGGCCGTAACTCAGCAGTAGCGTGTGCTTCTTGCTGAGTTACGGCCGTCCCAATAGCGTCACGTCAGTCGAACACAAAATCGACATCGACAATGTGCAGTCGATGCCTCAACTCCGCTTCCAGCGAGCGCTTGCAGTCAACGAGATTAGCCACGTCGATCGTCTCGCCTGTACCAGCCAAATAAATGTCAACCGTATAATTCATGCCAGTCTTGAAAATCAGCGTCTGTTCATATTCCGTATTCGCCGGCAAATGACGCTGAGCTGTAGCTTCAACAAACGCATTCGTCTCGTCGTCATCGTGCACGCCACCAACCAGCTCAACGAATGCTTCTTTGAGCACGCTAAACGGCTCTTTAATCGTAAACAATACGAGCGCAACGGTAATAAAGAAGTCACCTGTGTAATGCAAGAAGTCAAGACTTCCGCCGGTCGGCAGGAAGAGCAGAATCAGAGCAACCACACCGATGCCAAACGACATCGTGCCATCCACAAGCGTGCTCTTGCATTCAGCGGTCAGCATTGTGCTGGAGTTTCGAATCGTATGGTTTTCGCGGCGATAATATAGATACAAACCGAAACAGATCAGTACCATCGCGATTTCGTAGATCACTACAGGGCCAGTTTCAATACGCTCGCCTTGCCCGAGGACGAAATAATCGTATGCCACTCGCGACACGTCCACGAACGAAAACAGCAACAGCGACATCGTTAGAATGGCTTTGCAGATTGCGTAAATCGGTTCGAGCGCGAACAATCCATTCGGGAAACGCTCAGTAGTGCGCACAGTGCGCGACGATAAATATACTGCAATAACACCGGACAGTACTGAAATCGCAGTAAAAGAAGCATCAAGGAACAGCGCTTTAAGTCCAGTCATGAAAAACACGGCCATACCAGCCGCGACTTGGATCATGTTGACCACGTTGCCGACGATCAGTGCTTTGCGTTCTATGTGTTTATTGGTCATAGGGCGGGCCTTCCATATTGCACGGCATGTCTGCGTTGGCCCGCTACTTCACTGGCCACCCGTTCCGTTACGGGCGCTCGATTCGCGAGGGCGCACGGCAGTCTGCGTATAGGTGGTGTCCGAAGGAATTTGAGAACAGCGTGAGTATTCCAAAAATCCACGGATTTATTTGTCCCTACAAGGATACTGAAGACCCGCGATTTGACTTCTGTTCTGAGCAGAATTTCGACAGTCGTCGTCCGGTTGTGTACGTTGCAAAGAACGAACCTCACAAGCGTCATCCACATCAGGCATCACGCCCGCTCATCAACTCATTCATCAACTCATTCATCAACTCACGCATAAGCGCTCGCCCGATGTCACCTAAGCCGCATAAAATCGCGCGTATGAGCGAAACCATCAACGCAAATTTGACTCCATTGCCCGACAAAGTCGGCGTGGACGGTCTAGAAGATAAGTGGCGTGCCGTCTGGGATGAGCAGGGCACGTATAAGTTCAACGATACTCGCGACCGCAAGGCTGTCTATTCCATCGATACCCCGCCGCCTACGGTATCCGGTCACTTGCACGTCGGTCACGTGTTCTCATACACGCACACTGACGTGATCGCGCGTTACAAGCGCATGAAGGGCTTTGACGTGTTCTACCCGATGGGCTGGGACGACAACGGTCTGCCAACCGAGCGCCGCGTGCAGAACTATTACGGTGTGCGCGTGGACGTGAATCTGCCCTACGACCCGAATTTCAAGCCGCCGTTTGAAGGTACTGACGGCAAGAAAATCGAAGCCAAAGATCAGGTGCCGATTTCGCGTAAGAACTTCATCGAATTGTGCGAGCAGCTCACTGCCCGCGATGAGAAGCAGTTCGAGGCACTGTGGCGCTCGCTGGGCCTGTCGATCGACTGGTCGCAAACGTATCACACAATCGGCGAACATCCGCAGCGCGTGGCACAGAAGGCATTCCTGCGCAATCTCGCGCGCGGCGAAGCGTACCAGCAGGATGCACCCGGTCTGTGGGATGTGACATTCCAGACTGCGGTTGCGCAAGCTGAGCTGGAATCCCGCGAATATCCGGGCTTCTATCATAAGGTCGCGTTCCGTTTTGAGGACGGTACGCCGATTTACATTGAAACCACCCGTCCTGAGCTGCTCGCAGCCTGCACGTCGCTGATTGCGAACCCGGACGATGATCGTTACAAGAAGTACTTCGGTCAGTACGTTTACTCTCCGCTGTTCAAGGTGAAGGTGCCGATTCTGGCTCACCCGGCTGCCGAAATGGACAAGGGTGCCGGTATCGCGATGTGCTGTACGTTCGGTGATGTAACCGACGTCGAGTGGTGGCGTGATTTGAAGCTGCCGACCCGTCCGATTATTCAGCGCAACGGTCGTATTGTTATGACCGTGCCGGATTGGATTACCGACGAGGGCGGCAAGGCAGTCTTCGAGGAGACGGCTGGCAAGACTACGTTCTCCGCACGCAAGATTATCGTCGACAAACTGCGTGAATCCGGTGATCTGGACGGTGAGCCGACGCCGACCAAGCGTATGACGAACTTCTACGAGAAGGGCGACAAGCCACTGGAAATCGTCACGTCTCGTCAGTGGTATCTGAAGAACGGCGGCACCGACACGGCTCTGAACGCGCAGCTGATCGAACGCGGCAAGGAACTCAACTTCCACCCGGACTTTATGCGCGTACGTTACGAAAACTGGGTGCACGGCCTGAACGGCGACTGGCTGATCTCCCGTCAGCGTTTCTTCGGCGTGCCATTCCCGCTGTGGTACCCGGTGAAGGAGGATGGTTCGGCCGATTACGATCATCCGATCACGCCGAGCGAGGATATTCTGCCGATTGACCCGACGATCGACGTGCCGGCTGGCTTTACAGCTGAGCAACGTGATGTGCCGGGCGGTTTCACGGCGGAGAAGGACATCATGGATACGTGGGCGACGTCTTCGCTCACTCCGCAGATCGTGACGCACTGGGCTGAGCCGGGCGAGGAGAACGAGGCGCTGTTCAAGGCGACGTTCCCGATGGATTTGCGCCCGCAGGGTCAGGACATTATTCGTACGTGGCTGTTCTCGACTGTTGATCGCGCGCATCTTGAAAATCACTGCTTGCCGTGGGCACACGCGACCTTGTCGGGTTGGATTCTCGACCCGGATCACAAGAAGATGTCGAAGTCGAAGGGCAACGTTGTCGTACCGAACAAGCCGATCGAACAGTTCGGCGCAGACGCGGTGCGTTACTGGGCTGCTTCCGCTCGCCTCGGTTTGGACGCAACGTATGACGAAGGTCAGATGAAGATCGGCCGCCGTCTGGCGATTAAGCTGCTTAACGCGACGAAGTTTGCGCTGGCGATTGGCCGCGAGGACGAGAATCATCATGTTGGCACTGCTGCGACTGCATCGTGGGACCCGGCTGATGTAACCGAGCCACTCGATCGTGCAGCGATGGCGAAGATGGCGCTCGTGGTGCGTCAGGCCACCGATGCGCTTGAATCGTATGAGCATTCGAAGGCGCTTGAGGTGATCGAAAGCTACTTCTGGCAGTTCTGCGACGATTATATTGAGCTCGTCAAGAACCGCGCGTATGGTACGCCGGATGTTGCTGGTCATGTGCCGAGCGAGGCTGCCGTGAAGTCTGCACGCACGACGTTGGGTCTGGGATTGGACGCGTTCGCACGTCTGCTCGCCCCGTATCTGCCGTATGCGACGGAAGAAGTGTGGAGCTGGATGCACGCGGATGACGGTTCGGTGCATCGTGCAGCATGGCCGACGCCGAACGTGTACGAGCAGGCTGCGTTTAAGGTGTCACCGGAACTGCTTGCTCACGCTGGTGAGGCTCTGGCTGCACTGCGCGGTATTAAGTCGAAGGCTAAGGTCTCGATGAAGACGCCGATTCTGTCCGTCAAGCTCGGTGTGGCTGATGACGTGCGCGAATCGTTGCAGAGTGCGATGGGTGATATTGCTGAGGCTGGTCGCGTGGTCGGTCGCATCTCCTTCGCGAGCGCGGCCGCCGCGATCAAGGCTGCACACGAAACCGCCGAAGCTGCAGTCGATGCTGCTGCTAGGGCAAAGGCCGAAGCCGAAGCCGCGATCGACGTCATCGTCGAAGAAAGCGAGCTCGGAGAGCCGCCTGTTAAGAAGAAGTAAGACTTCTTCTTAACAGGCGGCCTTCGCGGCTGCTTATAGCGCAGCCGCTCACTGAGCCTACGGGCAGTCCACAGGACTGCCCGTAGGCTCAGCCTGTGAAGAAGAAGTAGTAATTCCGGTCTCGGCTCCCCTTGTCAGGACAGCACTGCGAAGCGGTCTGAGGGGTAGCACACCCAAGAACGCAAACCCGTGTATCCGTCTGGCGTGGCGGAAATCTCTCGCTGAGCACCCGCTCAGCGAGAGATTTCCGCCACGCCATACTGATACACGTGATGAGACAATGAGCATTGTTCCATTTTGTATGCCATAACCTTGCGGTACGATGTCGTTAACGATAATCGCAACGAGGTGAACGGCATGAGCAATGTAAATAACACAGATATCAACGATCAAATAGACGATCTGCCCGAAGATGAGCTGATCAACGACAAGCCACTCAAACGTATTGTTCTTATCGGTCTTGCGCTGATTGCTGTATCCATTTTCCTGCCGGGTGCGCAACATACTGCACGTATCCCGGTGCAAGCGACTGTCACCGCAATCGGCGCATGGATGATGACCCTGCCATTGTTGATAGTCTCGTGGCACCAATTCCGTACCAAACGCCACTTCCCTGTGGTTACGCATGTGATTCTACCGATTATCGGTCTTGTCATGGTTGCCGCACGTATCATTCTTGTGCCAATGGGCGCGTCCACGATTTTTCTTAATCTATGGTCGATCGGCGGCACATTTCTCGTATTTCCTCTTGTGCAGCAGTTAATCGAACTGATCTCCGGTAGCGTCGACATGGAAACCGGTGGCCGACAAGTCCACTATCAGTGAGACTACTGTACGGTTTGAGACTACTGTACGGTTTGATAGACCAACAGGAATCGCGACATCGCGTCATTCGTCGCCGGCAATGTCAACGTTGTACGTTGTGACAAATCATTCAACGCACCCGCATCACGCAACGCTGGTACCGCGACAGACAGTATGTCAGCACCGTCACTCAACGTCGTAGTTGCGTTCACCGTAGTAGCATTGCTCGCCGTAAGTAACGTCCCCGGATGCATCCCCTGCATACCAAACGCTACGGATGGCGTGTCGATTACGCTAACCGTACCAGTTTTCGACTTGCCACCACCTTGCGCATCCGTATCACCATCACTATTGCTGTTAGCATTGTCTGAGTTATCCGAGCCAGCCGCACCATCCGATCCGCCGCTCGACTCACCTCCGCTGATCGATCCCACCGCCCCAGCAAAACTCATCACATCATCCTTGCTCATCGCAATCTGATCGTCAACCAAGCTCGCCGATTGACCATCATGTGACGTCTGCTGTTGCGCCCGCGCAGCCGCCTGCTCACGCGCCGCACGCAACTGCTTGAGTCGTGCCGCCTCGACCACAGCCGCGATGCCGTTACCACCAACTCCCAGCGTCGGAGACGACGATTCAGACAGCGAGCGCAACGGATTCGCAACACTCTTGCGTGAGGCAGAAGACGCATCAGACGACGACTCCCCCGCTTCAAACTGGTCTTCAAACCGCAGCAGCAACTGCTCAATCGCCTGTGCACGTCCCGTATGCTCACTGGCAGTAGCGAGCGCGGCCATTGCCGCATCAACTTTCGCTTGATCGGCTTTGAGATCGTCACTCGACTGGAACGATGCGTTCGTCTGCTCAATCGCCTGCGCTTGATATGCCGCCGCACCGGACGATGTGCCGCCAGTCAGCTCACTCAAGTGCTCGGTGTATGTGTCCGTGTACGCCATCGAATATGGGATCATGGCTTGCGACAGTTGCGCTTGCCCAGCACTATATCCCGACGAGCCGAGCTGCGACTCATGACCAGCGGCCTGTTTGAGCTCGTCTATTAAACCGTTTGTTCCCTGCTGTCGGATGCGCCGGATAATCGTATCAACTTCGTCAGCTGCTCCCGTATGCCGGTGCGCGGCACTCACCGCGTTCACTGCATTTGCGAGATCAACTACAGCTTGCGCGAGCGGCGTGTCGCCACTCAATTCGCCGGCCGTACCGATCAGCGCAGACATCTGCGTTTTCGTACTGATCGAACCGCGCAAATGCGTTGTATACGAGCCCACGTATGCGGCCATATACGCGTCGAATGCTCGCTTGTGTGCGGCACTACGTTCGCTGATCGTCGATTCGGCGAGCGCACGTTCACTCTCGCGCAATGCAGTCAGCTGTGCGATGAGATCGTCATACTGATGATTGCCGGCGCCGGACATATCGTTTGCGAGCGAAGTCGCTCCAGCTGTCAGATCGCTGAGCTGCGTATTGAGCGAGTCCGCATCGCTGGCTGGTACTGCAGCGAACACAATCGGACTCATTGAAAAGTGCGTGGCGTTCAGATAAACGCCGAAATCGAGTACCGTTGCTAAGTCCGAGGTAAACGCGTTCGTAGCGTTTGCAACAGCTTTATCGCGCGTAGCATGCGCATTGTCTGTGCTGTCCGCAACGTCCGTGTGTGCAGCACCGCTGCCGTCTACTGTGTCACCCCTAGCGTTGCCGACTGCTGCGATCACCGTATCCGAACCGTGCTGTGTTATCGTGACACCGTCGCTCGCAGTCAGATCACTGCCTGCGTCGGTCGGGATGGTAAACGCGAGTACTGGCACGAGATTATCAGCGATGTTTGCGATATCAGTAGATGTAAGTTCGTCGCGTGTAACAGTAACGTGGACGCCGACTAGCCCGTGGGCGCCGTTGATCGTCGCCGCGTCCGTCTGCGGACCGTCTAACGAATACGTGACTTGTACATGCCACGGTAGTGCTTCCGTATCGGCTGACATGTGACTGATCGCGGCCGACTTGCTGTTATTACCGTCGATGCCGGTCAAGTACACGATCGACTGCGTCGTGTCGTTTGCAATAGTATGAGCGTTCAACGCCGCGTATACATCACGATTGAGGTATCGGCTTGCGGCCCGTGCAGTTCCGCTGTCAGTACCGACGCCGGAACCAGCTGGCGTCAGCAATGTCAGCGTAAGCGCGAGCGATACGGACGCCGCGGCAACCCGCGTCAGAAATACACCGACACAACCCATACCGCCCTCCGCCTATCCGTTACCGTTCGTCAACGTCAGTGCATCTTACCCGCCACTCATCCCATCTATGTTGCCGGCGAACACATCGAGCAGCATCCAATCAGGTGCCTAGTATCTGGCGTCAGAAGTGCGTTAATGATGTTCGCGGCTCTCCCTGGCAAGGGGAGCCGTCCTAGGGTAGTGAATTCATTAACAAATTAATGACGCAGAATACTAGACAGGTTATGCAAATACGTCGAGCACTCCCGGATCTCCACCGGCCGCCGCGATCCGCGCGTGACGTTTTTTCGCTTCGGTCACTACGAACTCACGGTACATTTCGGCGATGTCCGGATCAAGACCAGCGGCCACGGCGATGCGATGTAACCGCTCGATCTGATAGTCCTCGCGCTTGTAGTCAGCCGGCGCGAATCCGGCGCGCGCTTTGAGCACGCCCACTTGCGACGTGTATTTGAACCGCTCGGCGAGCAGCGAGACGATGGCCGTGTCCACGTTATCGATGGACTGACGCAGGGCCTTGATTTTCGCCACAGTTTCAGCGATTTCTGGATGCTCGGCTGCGGCTGCCGAGTCGATCACCGTTTCTGATTCGGGCGTATGCGTTGCGTCGGTTGCCGGCAGCCAGTCACCGCCGTCGGACTGTGATTCTTGCGTTTCGCTCATGATTGAAGCCTATCACTGCCCCCCGCATCCGTCATGCATGTCATCAGCCAATGCGCATGCAAATGCCACATATGAGAGAAAAACGCCACTCCCCCAACCTAGTGGCAGAAAACGCTCGCTCAGACCATCGTCAGTGAGAGAAAACCGCCACGCACCGATGTGAGTGGCAGAAAACGCTCGCTTAAGCATGTCTCAGTGAGAGAAAACCACCACTCGATATGCCGCGTGGCAGAAAACGCTCACTAAGGGGACGCTCAGTGAGAGAAAACCACCACGCTGAACGTGAACCGATCCGCCACGCTGAACGGAGGGGGCTACCTGCCGCCAGCATGAGAGCCGACGAACCAGCCATCGTCGATGATTCCTTTGCAGTTTCCACTCACATGAGCCTATTTACACCGCGTTCGCCCGACGCGCGCGTATTCTTGACTTAGCATATGGCACATTGTATTGCAATACCGCTCGTACGAGGGACGGCATGATGAGAGAACATATTGATACAACACTGAGGGAATGCCGGATGTTGCTGACGATGTTGCGCACTCCAAAACTGAGGCAAATGCTCGTGCGCGTATTGGCCGCGCAGGACGATCAGGATACGCGCAATAACACAGCGAATGCTGCAAATGCTGCGGCAAGTACCATCATCCCAACCACCATCACGGTAGAAGAACCGCTACGTCAACTGAGTTGGCTTCACGATGATGGAACATTGTCTAATGAAGATCTAACTGCAGCCGCAGACGACATCAAGCTACTGCTCGGCGACACGGCGATTCTGGAAATGCCACGCATCACGCAACTGCCTTCAGATAACGCGTCTCGTATCCGTATTCTCACTACCATCATCGAACGAGTCTTCACTAACCTCGGACCACGACCGCAGTTGAGCGAGCCAGAGCTCAACGCGCGACTAGCCATGCTGGTCGATGAAGTAGCCGTCATTCGTCGCTACGCAGTCGATTACGGTATTCTCAAGCGTTCACCAGATGGTTCGGTGTACTGGTATTCCGCCACCGCTAAAAATACGTTTTGAGAATAACAGTACTTTCGGTACTCACTGGCACAGTGCGGTGGATCAAGTTCAGTAATTCCTCAAGTTTGCTAGGCGAGGCGACGCGCACGAGCAGTACGAAACTCGGCGCACCAGCGACTGAATAGCACGAGATAATGCCATCTATATCGTGCAATTTATTCGGAATTTCCGATTCTCGCGTGTAATCGAGCGGCGTTACCGAAACGAACGCACTAATCGGCAGTCCGCTGCGCTCATAATCGATAACCGCCGCATATCCGCGAATAATGCCGCGTTTCTCAAGTTTTTGTACGCGTGACTGTGCAGCCGAAACAGACAGTCCGGTAGCTTTCGCAAGTTGAGACAACGTGGCTCGCCCATCCGCTTCCAGCAGATTGAGAATCGCGACATCCTTGGCATCGATGCCAGCGGACGACGTTACCGGTTCATCCGCGCGGTCTTTATCATCCCGATTATTCTGCACGCTCATGACCAACCATCATAGCCTCGCATCGATTAACCGTCACTTTCGCGCGGCACCATCTCTCACCCAGTCGACTTCGCACATCGACCACGTTATCTCAGTCACGTAATTCATCAGGCACGCACTCACAGCTGCAGCTGACGTCACCAAATATTTTTTACTTATTAACATACTCATTTTCGTAATATTTACTGTTTACGATATTGTTTATAGTAGTTTTAACGAAAGGTGACAGTATGATGACTCCACGACTCGCGCAACAGGCACTCAACATCCCCCGTTCCGGTATTCGCGACGTGTTTGATCGCGTTGAACAAGCTCCCGACGCGATTTCACTGTGCGTCGGCGAGCCGAACGCGACTGCTGCACCGCATATCGTCGAAGCCGCCTGCCGTTCGATTCGTGAAGGTCACACTAAGTACACCAATGTGCTGGGTATCGAATCATTCCGTGCGGCCGTCGCTGAGTATTCACGCAATATCAAAGGACTGGAATACGACCCGAATTGCGAAATTCAGGCGATTGACGGCGCAACGATCGGCTTGTTCCTCGCGTTGAAAGCGGTGATCGACCCCGGCGACGAGGTGATTATTCCCTCCCCGTTCTTCACGTCGTACGATGCGGAAGTCATGATGTGCGGCGGCGTGCCGGTCACGGTCGCGCTCACGCCGGAACATCACATGCAGCTCAATGCTGACGATATTGAGGCTGCGATCACGCCGCGCACGCGCGCAATTATCATCAACTCCCCCGGAAATCCGACTGGCGCGGTGACACCGGCTGACGAGTTGGCACGTATCGCCGACGTGTGCAAGTGGCACGATCTGTGGGCGATTTCCGATGAAGTATATCATCCGTTTGTGTTTGAGGATGGTGCAACGGCGACGGACTCTGCAGCCGATAAAGCTGACAGCGATGACAGCGCTGACTGCGATATCAACGCAGCACCGTTCCCCGCCGCTCCATCGATCGCCGCGGTACCGGGCATGCACGAACGCACTGTCGTCGTCGAAAGCCTGTCGAAAACATTCGCGATGACCGGCTGGCGTATCGGATACCTACTCGGTCCATCCGCGTTGATCGAACAGACCAGCAAAATCGCCGAACTCATGCATTCATCAGTCAATTCAACCGCACAGTATGCAGCCGTCGCTGCGCTCACCGGCCCAATGGACCATGTGATTGCGATGCGCGAAGAATACCGTACGAAACGGCAGATCGTACTTGATAAGCTTGCTGATTGCACTGCCGTGAGACTGATCGAACCGCAAGGTGCATTCTATGCGTTCGTTGATATTCGAGCCACGCGCATGGATGCGGACACGTTCAGTCGACGACTGCTAGATGAGATGCGTGTTGCAGTAGTGCCGGGCGAGGCGTTCGGCGCGGCCGGTGCCGGATTCGTGCGATTGTCGTATGCCGGTGATGCCAACGAATTGCGTGAGGGTGTGCAGCGATTGCGCCGATTCGCCGAAGCGCACGCGGACCCGTTACTCGGACGGCATACACCCGAATTCCATCATTTAACGGTTATGGCGTGAGTTCAAACAGGCCCAAACAGGTCAAACAGACCGTAAGTCAGCACCATGACGATACACATGCTGACTTACGGTCGTTTTGCATGTGTGAAACGACCGTAAGTCAACAGTAGCGACGTCGAACTGCGGACTTACGGCCGGTTTCATCCTGAAAACAGACCGTAAGCCCGCGCAATTCCGTTACTCAGTTGCCGTTAGTGGCCGCTGTCGAACCGGCCTGCTGACTAATCGCGGCGAGAAAATCGCGGTTGGTTGGCGCCTTCTTGAGTCGCGGCACGAGCGTCTGATACGCCTGTTCCGGCTCAAGTCCACCGAGCAAACGACGCAGGCGGTAAATAATCGGCAGCTCGTTCGGAGCCGTGAGCAGCTCCTCGCGACGTGTGCCAGACGCGTTAATATCGATCGCCGGGAACATACGCTTATCCGCCAAATCACGCGACAGACGCAACTCCATATTGCCGGTACCCTTGAATTCCTCGAAGATCACTTCATCCATCTTCGAGCCGGTCTCCACCAGCGCAGAGCTGATAATCGTCAGCGAGCCACCGTTTTCGATGTTACGCGCCGCACCGAAGAACTTCTTCGGCGGATACAGTGCCTGCGCATCCACACCGCCGGAGAGAATACGGCCCGAAGCCGGAGCGGCAATGTTATACGCACGAGCGAGTCGCGTCATCGAATCAAGCAGCACGACCACGTCTTGTCCAAGCTCCACGAGACGCTTCGCACGCTCGATCGCAAGCTCAGCAACGGTAGTGTGATCAGTCGCCGGACGGTCAAAGGTCGACGCAATCACTTCGCCAGCCACCGTACGCTCCATATCGGTGACTTCCTCCGGACGTTCGTCCACAAGCACGACCATCAGGTGGACTTCTGGATTGTTCGTAGCGATTGCGTTGGCAATATTCTGCAACGTGATCGTCTTACCAGCCTTCGGCGGGGAAACGATCAGACCACGCTGACCCTTACCAATCGGCGCAACAATGTCCATAATACGGCCGGTGAGCTTGTTCGGCGTAGTTTCCTGCTTGAGCCGCTCCTGCGGATACAGCGGGGTGAGCTTGGAGAACTGCGGACGATTGGCCGCATCCTCAACGCTCATGCCGTTAATCGAATCAATCGACTGCAGTGGCACGAACTTTTGACGCTGGTTACGACGGTCATTGTCGCGCGGCGCGCGGATTGAACCGTGTACAGCATCGCCCTTGCGCAGACCGTACTTCTTGACTTGTCCCATCGACACGTACACGTCGTTCGGGCCGGGCAGGTATCCGGATGTGCGCACGAACGCATACGATTCGAGCACGTCGACGATGCCAGCAACTGGCACGAGATCTTCCTGTGGCTCCTCACGACGCACTTCGCGGTCGTTCGCGCGCACGTCACCGCGATCTGTGACGCGATCGTTGGCGCGCTCACCTGTACGCTCATCGAAGTCGCGGCCGCGCAGACGACGCTGATGACGGTCTGCAGTACGGTCGGCGTTGCGATCAATACGCGATACTGCCGAACGATCGGCGCCCCGGTCGGTGTTGCGATCGGTGGCACGTTCTGCACGATCGCGATTGCGACGCACAAATTCGCGCTCAGTCGGCTCGTTATCGGACTGCTCGCCGCGGTCCGAACGGTCCGAACGGTCCGATGCAGCAGCGGTCGTAGTCGGCAACGTTGCGAGAATATCGTCGAGATCGCGCACGTCACTGTCTTCAGTTTCCGCAACAGCTGGCTCTTCAACGCGGCGACGACGAGGACGCTCAGCATCCGTCGTGAAGTCACGGCGACGACGATTCTGCTGACGGTCGTCGTTAAACGAGCGACGGTGTTCGGCACGATCGCCAGTCGGTTCGAGTCCGAGATCGTCGAGCAGTAATGCGGACGCTTCTTCTTCACGGCGACGACGGCGCGCAGCGGTCGGCGTGTCGCTCTTCGCAACTTCTGGCAGTTCGATAATCGGCTGTGCTGCTGACTGAGCGGACGATTGGTCTGCGTTATCGTCGTGTGATTCGACAGTTTCAGACGATTCAGCGGTCTTACGAATGCGCGTACGACGTGTCGGCTCGCCGGCCTGACGAGTCACGCGACCGGAATGAGTGGAACGCTTGACTGGTTCCGTTGCAGCAGGTGCAGTGTCGGTTGACGATACTGGACTATCGATGACCGGCGCAGCTGCGGCTGGTTCGTCGACAGATATGGTAGGTGCGACGACCGGCACAGCAGGCTGCACAGTAGGTTCGGAAGGCTCGGTGATCGGCGCAGATTCAGCCGACTGTGCAGGAGCTTGTTCAGATTCCGCAGTCTTGTCAACGTGATTGGCACGTTTTTCAGTCTTGCTGTTCTGCTCGGTACGTGGCGTACGCACGGTGACGCCGGCGGGAGCTTGACCTCCAGAGCGGGCGGCCTGCAATGTGGCCAGTAGTTCGGGCTTACGCATCGTTGACGTGCCTCGAAGTCCCATCTGCTTGGCGAGTTCTTTCAGCTCGGGCAGCTTCATATCTTCAAGATTCTGGCTGGTTGCCACTCGTATTACCTTTCCTTGAGCAACGCCGACATAATGCCGAACTCTGCACTAAGAGAATGATGTGCGGCCAATGCCGCTATCGAATGTTCGCCGCACTCCACGCGTTACGAACTGGTACATACCATACAACTGTGCCCCGACGAATGCAAAAACGGCCCGTCGCACCCGCGACGAGCCGCCCAAAAACTAACTCCCCTTGTCAGACCGTTGTCTACAAACTGCGCGTAGCGCATCCATAATTGCAGGACGAGCTGTCAGCACAGCTGACTGAGGGGTAGTTACATCTTTGGTACGTTCCAAGGGTGTTGACTACCCCTCAGTCGACTTCGTCGACAGCTCCCCTGACAAGGGGAGCCGAGAAAACTCCCTGAGGAAAGGCCGTTAACGCTCCGCCAACTACTTTTCCTCGTGGTAGGACTTTTCGGTGTTGACAGACCACACGTTCTTTTTCGACGTTTTACCGGTTTTAATATTGTTCACGGCTTCAATAGCGGTGGCCATTGAATGGTCCATGTTGTTGTAATGATGCTGACCGTTGCGGCCGACGCAATAGAGGTTGCCGAAGTGGTCGAGATACTCAACGAGCTCATCCATGTGCGAGTAGGTGTCGAAGTAAGCAGGATATGCTTTCTTCACTTTTTCACGATGTGTGTCGAGTACGTCGGCTGGGCTAGCGATGACCTTCATGCGCACCATCTCGTTGATGGCGAACTTGACGCAGTCTTCTTCGCTCATGTTCCAGAACGAGTCACCTTCGTCGCAGAAGTATTCGAGACCGATCCAGACGGTGTCGTCAACATCTTTGACAAGGTATGGGCTCCAGTTGTTGAAGATTTGGATGCGGCCGACGGTGTAGCCGGGGTCCTGCACGTAAATCCAGCAGTCCGGTACGATCGGCGGATTGCCGAGCGTCGGGATAGTGGTCGTGTTCTTGAGTCGCAGTCGCTTGACGAGCAAGCCGACGGTAACGAAATCGCGATATGGCAAGCCGTTCGCAATAGTCGTAATATCCGTAGGCGCAGGCTTGTCGGTACGGTCGATCGCGTTGACGAGATCCTTGATCGGCATTGACGAGATGAACTGATCAGCAGTCAATTCGGTACGGTTACTGTTGGAATCTTCGTAGACGACAGCACTGATATGGCCGCTTTCCTGTCGAATTTCGACGACGTTCGCGTCGGTGATTACCTTGGCACCGTGCGCTTCGCAACGTTTTTCAACGGTTTCCCACAGCTGACCGGGGCCGTACTTGGGGTACCAGAATTCTTCGATCAGGGACGTTTCAACTTCTGAATTGGAACGTTTACGCGGGCTGAGTTTAGCAAACGCGTTTTTGAGCACGCCGAGTACACTCAATCCTTTCACACGCTGCGCGCCCCAATCGGCGGAAATCTGCGAGGGATGACGTCCCCACAGCTTTTCAGTGTAGCCTTCAAAGAACATCGAATACAGTTTGCGACCGAATCGATTGATGTAGAAGTTTTCGAGATTGGTTTCCGGTAGCTTGTGGAACATGGACGCGAGATAGCTGAAACCTGCTTGCATGGTCATGGCAAATCCCATTGCTTTGAACGTGGCTGGTTTCAACGAAATCGGATAGTCAAAGAATCGACCACCGTAGAAAATACGCGACACGCGGTGACGTTTAAGCATCACTTCATCGCTCACTTCAGGATCTGGGCCGCCCGGTTCCATCTCATGCTCACGACCAAGTTTTTTATCATCATAGCTAGGCGCGCCCTGCAACGGCAGCACATCTTTCCACCAGTCCATGATGCGGTTGTCTTTAGAGAAGAATCGATGTCCACCGATATCCATGCGGTTGCCATTGTGTCTGACAGTGCGTGAAATACCGCCGAATACGTGGCTTGCTTCGAGCACAGTCACGTCATACTGTTCAGCGCCGCCGTCCTTGACAAATTCCCAAGCTGCAGTCAAACCTGCAGGGCCGCCGCCGATAATCACCACGGATTGTTTCTGCGTCACGTAAATCTCCTTATAACAAAATCAGCGACAGTTTACCCCACGCCCAAGAAACGCACACCACCCCTGTGCATTTCCTTACATTTCCTCTGAGCTTTCGTACTAGCGGTGACCGGTGAGAGTTGGTACGTATAGTACTGGACACACTCCAGGCCGTTCGGCCAAGTCTTACGGTCCAGTACTATACCTACCAACTCTCACCTCAACTGATATCGAACACTATGCAAGTCATACTACGCACAATGGTACAACTAGCAAGATGGAGGGTGGGATATACGATGCTGGACACACTCAAGGCCGTTCGGCCAAGCCTACGGTCCAGCATCGTATATCCCACCTTCCATCGGCTCACGACTCACGCTGGAACGTAACATTCGCAGCCGTCAGTCAATGTCAATCAGTCAGTGTCAGTGAATGTCGTCAGGAATATCGATGTCAGTTTTCTGTACTTCCTCAACATTGACATCCTTAAACGTTACAATACGTACGTTTTTCACGAATCGGCTAGGACGGTACACATCCCAAACCCACGCGTCAGTAAGCTGCACGTCAAAATACACATCTTGTCCGGCCGAACGTACGTTGAAATCAACTTTGTTTGCCAGATAAAATCGACGTTCAGTTTCGACTACGTACGTGAACAGTTTGATAACGTCGCGGTACTCCTTGTATAACGCAAGTTCCGCATCCGTTTCGTAATTGTCAAGATCTTCCGCACTCATCAGCTCTCCTCAGTATCGCGCTTGCGACTCAATCCGAGATTGCGCCACCACGCGTTTTTTGAAGGCTTACGCTCGGATTGGCCGTAAGGCCAAGTGGAATCCCCGTCGACGGTATCGGACGGCTCGGACGCACGGACAGTTCCGTTCACAGGAGTTTCGTGAGTTGCAGACTCGTGGTTAGTGTCTGTTGCTGGGTCGACATCAGTTCGTGACATATGTTTGTCGTTCGTGCTGACTCGCGTATGATCTTCAGCAGATTCGTTACGACGCTGCTGAATTGCAATGGAATGTTCACGCGCGGCGAGCGCCTCACGCATGCCAGGATTATCTTCGATCACGTGCATGCCGAACGCGTCGAGCGAGCGAATCGGATCGTATTCGTCAGACAGCGTATCAAGTACGATAAGGTCTTGATAGCGGCCGTTTTCCGCATCCCACAATGCATCGCGCGACGAACCAGACTTGACAAAACCGAGCGACTGATACACGGACAGCGATCGTGTGTTCTTTTCAGGCACCGCAACCCAAATACGATGCATGCCCAGCCCGGCTGTTTCCGGCGCGAAACCGTAAGTCATTACGCGCGGCATCATATCGCGCGAGTATCCGCGGCCGCGATAATCCTTGCCAAGCACGACTTGAATACGCGCTGATCGCGCCCAACCGTCAACATCGATCAGGAAGATCATGCCGATCACATTGTCGGTTTCTTGCGCATCAATGTGACCGTCATCATCGTGATCGGAATCGGTGAGCACCGCCCATGCGATCGTGCGGCGAGATTCCGGGTCACCTACGCCGGACTCGGATGCGGCAAGACCTTGCGTCCATGCGACGGAGCGGCGCACCCACGCGTGGACGACAGCGCGTTCAGCTTGCTCATCTTTGCCGGTGATTTTTGAAGCGTTGTAGTAGGCGTCCAGCTCATCCAATCGAGGTAGATCCTCGATGGTCGCCGGGCGCAGGTGCACCATTTCGCCTTTGATCTCGGGAATGGTGATCTGCGGTGGCAATTCGCGCGAGATTTCCTGATACAACGGCGTTTCGGCGGTTTCAGACATTCGTTCTTTCCTCAACATACGCTGGCAGAAGTCGGTACAGAAGATATCCTACCTGCCTGATCGTTTGCTGGGAAGATTGACGTCACATATACACCAACCGCTCATAAACGCACCCATACTAATTGCGGCTCCCCTTGTCAGGGGAGCTGTCGTTGCAGACGACTGAGGGGTAGTCACACTCTTGGAACGTTCCGCAAGTGTGCTACCCCTCAGTCAGCTGCGCTGGCAGCTCCCCTACATGCGCGTATCCGCGCTTACTTGAGCTTGGCGCGCACGATCGCGGTGACAGCCTTCGCGTCAGCCTGACCGCGCGTAGCCTTCATCACCGCGCCGATGATCACGCCCATCGGCTTCATGTTGCCGCTCTTGAGCTTCTCGACAACATCCGGGTTAGCTGCGAACGCCGCGTCCACGGCCGACTCGATAGCGCCCGTATCTTCGACGATCTTATAACCGTGCTTGGCAACAACCTCATCCGGCGTGCCTTCACCAGCAAGTACGCCAGCGATGGTCTGCTTGGCGAGCTTATCGTTGAGCTTGCCGTCAGCGATCAGCTTCTCAACCTCAGCCACGTCAGCCGGCGTCACCGGTAGTTCTTCGAGCGAAACACCCTTAGCATTAGCTTCGCGGCTCAGCTCGCCCAGCCACCACTTGCGAGCGCCAGCCGCAGACGCACCAGCTTTGACCGTGTCTTCGATCAGGTCGAGTGCATCCGCGTTGAGAATGTCGCGCAGCTGTAGATCGGTGAGGTTCCATTCAGCCTTGAGTCGGTTGCGACGTTCGCGCGGCATCTCCGGCATCTGGGCTTCAATCTCAGCGATGTGTTCCTTGGTGATGTGCAGCATCACGAGATCTGGGTCCGGGAAGTAACGGTAATCGTCCGCATCAGACTTGACACGGCCACCAGCTGTGGTCTGCGTTGCCTCATCCCAGTGGCGAGTTTCCTGCAGGATTTCCTTGCCTTCGTCGAGACGCGCGGCCTGACGGCGAATCTCATACTGGATAGTCTTTTCGATGCCGCGGAACGAGTTCACGTTCTTGGTTTCCGAACGCGTGCCGTACGGCGCATCAGTAGACGGTCGCAGCGACACGTTCACATCAGCGCGCATGTTGCCCTGCTCCATACGAGCGTGGGAAATGCCGAGTGCACGCACGATATCGCGGATCGCGCGCATGTACGCGCCGGCGATTTCCGGAGCACGCTCGCCCGCGCCTTCGATCGGCTTGGTGACGATTTCGATCAGCGGTACGCCAGCACGGTTGTAGTCGACGAGCGAGTGATCCGCGCCTTCGATGCGACCGTCAGCACCACCGACGTGCGTGTTCTTACCGGCGTCGTCTTCGATGTGTGCACGTTCGATCGGCACGCGGAAAACAGTACCGTCTTCGAGCTCGACGTCGAGGTAACCGTTGCCGTTGGTCGGCTTGTCATACTGCGAGATCTGATAATCGCGCGGCATGTCCGGATAGAAATAGTTCTTACGAGCGAACTGGCTCCACTCTGCGATTTCGCAGTGCAGTGCAAGACCGAGCTTGATCGCGTAGTCGACAGCCGTCTTGTTGACGACTGGCAGGCTTCCCGGCAGGCCGAGACTTACCGGAGTCAGCTGCGTGTTCGGTTCGCCGCCGAATTCGATGTGTGCTGGGCAGAACAGTTTCGTGTTCGTGCACAGTTCGACGTGGGTTTCGAGGCCGAACACCACATCGTATTTCTTCGTGGCATCGGCGTACTTCATCAGTTTTTCAGCCATAGTGCTTATTCTCTTTCTTCCGATGCCTTATTCGGCGGCGTTCAGCCACGGGGTCTTCATGGACTGCCAGATCGGGCCGCCCCACGCTTCGTCGAGTGCTGCTTCGAGTGCGGCAGCCGGCTTGTACATGACTTCATCACGCTGTTGCGGTGCGATGAACTGGAAACCAACCGGCAGACCATCGTCTGACAGGCCAGCCGGAATCGACATAGCAGGCACGCCGGCAAGGTTTGCCGGGATGGTTGCGATATCGTTCATGTACATGGCAAGCGGGTCGTTCATCTTCTCACCGAACTTGAACGCGGTGGACGGGCTGGTCGGAGAGACGAGCACGTCGGCCTTTTCAAACGCGTTGTGGAAGTCCTGAATGATGAGCGTGCGGACCTTCTGCGCAGAGCCGTACCATGCATCGTAGTAACCGGCGGACAGTGCGTAGGTGCCGAGGATAATACGACGCTTGACCTCGTCGCCGAAACCGGCTTCACGAGTGTAGGCCATCATGTTAGCCGCAGTCTGTGGGACGTCTGCCGGCGGCATAACGCGCAGACCGTAACGCATACCATCGTAACGAGCGAGGTTCGAGCTGACTTCGGACGGCATGATGATGTAATACGCGCCGAGCGAGTACTCAAAGTGCGGGCAGGAAACCTCAACGATTTCGGCGCCCATCTCCTCAAGCTTCTTCACCGCATCGTTAAAGCGTGCTTCAACGCCGGGCTGGTAGCCGTCGCCACCAAGTTCCTTGATAAGGCCGACTTTCATGCCCTTCAAGTCGCGCTTGGCGCCTTCGCGTGCGGCAGCGACCATCGGACGCGGACCTTCAGGAATTGACGTTGAGTCGCGGCGATCATGACCGCCGATGATCTCCTGCAGCAGTGCGGAATCAAGCACAGTACGCGACACCGGACCGATCTGGTCGAGCGAAGAAGCCATAGCGATTGCGCCGAAACGGGAAACGCCACCGTACGTCGGCTTGACGCCGACAGTACCGGTTAATGCGCCAGGCTGACGAATCGAGCCACCAGTATCAGTACCGAGGGCCAGCGGAGCCTCGAATGCGGCGACTGCGGAGGCAGAACCGCCACCGGAACCGCCTGGGACACGCTCAGTATCCCACGGATTATGAGTGGTCTGGTAGGCAGAATGCTCAGTGGACGAGCCTTGTGCAAACTCGTCGAGGTTGGTCTTGCCGAGGATTGGCATGCCAGCTGCCTTGAGCTTTTCAATGACGGTTGCATCGTACGGCGGCACCCAGCCTTCGAGAATCTTCGAGGCTGCGGTTGTTTCAATGCCCTTGGTGACGATCATGTCCTTAATAGCGATCGGCACACCAGCCAGTTCAGGCAGTTGGGCTTTTTCTTCAGCTGTTTTCGCGTCGAACGCGTCAGCCTGCTCGCGTGCCACGTCACCAGACACCTTCAGGAATGCCTTGATGCTTGGCTCAGCGGATTCGATCACTTCAAGATGGGCGTCAACCAGTTCACGGCTGGAGACTTCGCCGGCCTTGATCTTGGCGGCCATATCGGCAGCGGACAGTTTGACAAGTTCGTT
This sequence comes from Bifidobacterium hapali, assembly GCF_002259755.1. GTDB lineage: Bacteria > Actinomycetota > Actinomycetes > Actinomycetales > Bifidobacteriaceae > Bifidobacterium > Bifidobacterium hapali. The sequence continues at coordinate 16,667 of NZ_MWWY01000010.1, read as the reverse complement.
AGTTGCTTCGTTGGTCATGTTTGTCACTCCTCGCTTCCTAGAATGCGCGGCGCGACAAACATGCCGACCTCAGTCTTCGGAGCGCCAGACAGGGCTTCAGCCTGCGTGAGCGGCGTTTCAGCCACGTCCGGACGCAGGTAGGCTTCCAGCGGAATCGGATTAGCAGTCGGTGGCACGTCGTCAGAAGCGACTTCCTGTACCTTATTAATAGAGTCAGCGATGACGTTCAGCTCGCCCTGCAGACGGGTGATTTCCTCATCGGTGAGCGCGATTCGGGCGAGATCGCCCAAATGCTCAATTTCTTCACGTGTGAATGTAGGCATGCGCCCCACTATACGAGCCGTTTGTGACACGCCACCCACATTGTCTCACTCCACTGCACACCAGACGTGCCACGCCCGGGTCACATAGTGTCATCGTATGCTGGCACCTTCCGTCTGCCTGATCTCACAGATGCTGAGCGATGTAGCTGTGCATGGCTACGGCAGCTGCGGCTCCTGCATTGATGGAGCGCACGGAACCGAACTGGGAGATGTAGACGACATCATCGGCTAACTCGAGTGCTTTATCACTTAAACCTGGGCCTTCAGCACCGAAGAGCATGAGGCAACGCTTCGGGAACTGGTAGCCTTCAATTGGTACTGCGCCGGGAATGATGTCAAGCGCAATGACTCGTGCTGCTTTGAGAGAGTCGATGCGCGCATCAATGGCAGCAATCTGTTCAAATGAAGCATGATGAGCAACAGCCGCTTGTGCATCCGCTTGAGCTGATGCGATTTCGCCTGCGATACGATGACGCCAGCATGTGACCAGCTCGTCAATAGACGGATGATTTTCGACGTGCTGATACAGCTCGGTCATCAGTGCGCCTTTGCGGTTCCATTTATGTGGGCCGACAATATGAACGCGTCTTGCGGTAAACGCGTTAGCAGTTCGCACCATTGAGCCGATATTGAAGTCGTGTGTCCAGTTCTCGACAGCAACTTCAAAATCATGACGACCACGCGCATCGAGATCGGCTTTGATGGCTGCAATCGACCAGTATCGATACCGATCAAGCACGTTACGTTGATCACCATCATCAAGCAGTTGCGAATCAAACCGTGGGTCAAAGTTAGGAGACGAGGGGTCGTCCGGACGCAGCTCTCCCGGATGCTCGTCAGTCCAAGGACCGACACCAATCTGCCGGAATGTTGGTTCACCTGACATCTTTGCCGCAAGCGATACAGGGTTAGGGGTATGCATACAACTCGTTTCTACGATTACCGTAGGCAGTCATCTCGTTATTACATCTATACAGAAGAGCGGGTGAACTGAGGTATCGTGCTATCGCAACTCGGATTCGTGGTAAACCTCAACGAATGGCAGTTCTCGAGTCTCATCGTCAACTGGGTTGATGACTGTAATGGTTGGCTTTTCCATATCAACGCCACCGATCAGTGATGCCACCGCTACGACTTGAGCGCCTTCATGTTCCACAATGCCGAAGTCAAGGCTCAACTCGTTGCCATTGCGTAAGGTCACCAATGAAGACGTTTGCACATACGACTTCTCAGACAACCATGAATCAGCCAGAATGACACGCTTGCCCTTAATGGACGGCCCTTTAATAGACGGATACACGAAATCCATCACAAAACCATCAAGATCTTCGCCGCGTGAAGCTGCCGCGAGAATCATTGAGGTAACCAACGGCACGGCAGCTGCAGTAAGTGCGCCTACTGCATCAAAATCATCCACCGAATAGCCTTGCTCCTCTAATGTATCGAGCAAAATATGACCAGCGATAGCAGCACCACGATGGTCAAACGTCACTGCTGATAGTTCACAGAACGGTTTACCGTCCAGTTCGGTTTTAAGCAGCGTTTTCAGTTGGTCACGAGGGTCAAGCAGTGCGAACGGCGTCTGATCAGCAGAGGCATCTACCTTCGCTGATGAGGAGGATGCAGTACCGGTTTTGCGGAAAGTATGCTCTTCGGTCATGGTTGTAGCCTATCGTCTCGGGCCGTCAATCAGTGTCGGCGTCAGTTTGTGTTTCAGGTGCGGTAAGTTCACGAATATCAGCTTTACCAGAATCGATAATGTCAACCGGTTCAATAATCCGATTCGCATCAATCTTCTGGAGCTTACGTGCAGTCACCAGCACGCGTGATTCCAACGATGTGGCAAATTGATTGTATGCTCCAACGGTTTTTGTAATAGCAACACCGAGTTTGGTGGCACGCTCACCGAGCACCGCAAACCGCTCATACAATTCGCGAGACAGGTCAAACAGTTTCTTAGCATCGTCCGTCAAACTTTGTTGCTGCCATGCGTACGCCACCGATTTAAGCACTGCCCACAATGTCACCGGCGAGGTCAACGCCACCTTGCGAGCAAACGCATCGTCCATCAGCGTAGGGTCTGCTTCGAGCGCTGCCTGTAACAACGCTTCATTAGGAATGAATGCAACCACAAAATCTGGTGCGACATCGAACGCATTCCAGTACGCCTTATCTCCCAATGTTTTCACATGATCGCGCAATGCCCGTGCATGTGCCCGCAGCAAGTCAGCACGACGGTCAAGCTCTTCAGGAGATGCGGTTTCTGGAATTTCACATGCTCTCTGGTAATCCGCGTACGGAACTTTAGCATCAATCGGAATGGTCTTGCCGCCAGGCAAATGCACGATCATATCTGGCCGCTGAATGCGACCATCTTCGCCCGTAACAACCACCTGCGTATCGAAATCGACATGCTCCAGCAAACCTGCCGATTCCACGATATTGCGCAACTGCGCTTCACCCCAGGCACCACGCACCTTGTTATTACGCAAGGCCGCTGATAGCGAGCTCGTTTCACGATCAAGACGAGCTTGCTGCTCGCCAAGCCCTTTGAGTTGCTCACCAAGCGCACCCATCTCCCGTTTGCGGCCTTCTTCAATCTGAGCAACCTTGGTTTGCAACGCGTCCAGATTCTTCTGCACAGGCGCCAGTGCAGCCAATACCTTACTTTGCTCTTCTAGAGAACCAGCCTGTTCTCGCCGTCGACGCTCAGCCTCAGCCGCAACACGATCACGCTCATGTTGGATACGCACTTGTTCAGCCTGTTGTGCTTGTGCCAGCTGTGACTTCGCAAACGATAATTGCTGGCTTAATCCTTCAATCTGCCCACGCAATTGCGCTGTCTGCTCCGTCAACTGCATGATCTGTGTGCGCGCAGAATCACCCTCAGCTTTCGCAGCCTCAAGCTCACCAACACGCGCATCACGCGCCATCTCCTGCCCACGGGATCGCCCTAACAGGAATCCCGCAGCCATTCCCAGCCCAGCCGCCAGCAACATCGCCACGACCAGTACAACTATCATCACCACATTATCGAACATATGTTCTAGTGAATCGTAGGGGCTGGACGGACATCGTTCCGCGTGTCGCGACGGCAACAAACCACGCCACAGCCACACAAACTACGACTTCACCAAACGTGCGATCGCCGCCGACGCTTCCTTAAGTTTGTCGTCTGCAACTTCGCCACCCTCAGCAGTCGCCTGCCGCACACAATGATTTAAGTGATCATCAAGCAGCAGCAGCGCCACTGACTTGAGCGCAGAATTCGCCGCCGCAATCTGCGTCAGCACGTCAATACAGTAGGTATCATCCTCAACCATCTGCGTCACCGCGCGAATTTGCCCTTCGACACGCCGAAGCCTCGCAATCACTTTCGATTTATCTTCGCCATATCCGTGCACAGCACACCTCCTCAAGCCACGATCTTTGCCGTAAGCGCAATCATCAGCAACATCAGTATATACCCTATAGGGGTATATGGTATATCATAGCTATTAGGAGTAATCAGCACATCAAACACTCCACACAGAAAACAGAGAAGAGACGACGATAGCTTATGGAACCAAACATCTTCTTCATCGCCGCGGCATTAATCGCAGCCGCTGCGCTAACGTGGCTCATCATACGATTCTTCTTCGCGCCACGTCGGGGTACTGCCGGCACGCTAACCAATGGCACACAAACCGCCACAATCAGCGTTCGAGGCGGCTACTCCCCCTCGGTGATCGAGATGAAAGCCGGCACCCCGATCACATTGACCTTCGATCGCCAAGAAACCGGCGAATGCACGTCTCACGTCGTGTTCGCAGACCTTGCTATTGACGCAATGCTACCCGGCAACACACGTACCGACGTGCACTTGCCTGCTCTGCCTGCCGGCGATTACCCGTTCGCGTGCGGTATGAACATGGTGCACGGTTTGCTACGAATCACCGGCGACACCCACGATACCGGCAACAGCGCAACCGTACCAGCGAGCGCAACCGTACCAGCAACCGCAACTACCACAACCGCAAACCCAACAAACACCCTGGACGCAGAACGCCGCGAATCCGAGGAACGCGCCAAGGAAATCCGTCAGCTACTCAAACTAGTCGTCATCGGCACCGTGCTTACACTGCCAGTATTCGTACCAATGATGCTTATGCTCATCCCCGGCGCGCATAATGTCGTGCCGATGTGGCTTATGAATCCGTGGTTGCAAGCGCTTCTCATCACGCCGGTCATGTTTTACTGCGGCGCGCCAATTCATCGCGTCGGCTGGCCTGCGCTTATCCATCGCGATCCCGACATGAATTCGCTGGTGACGCTCGGCACGAGCGCCGCTTACCTGTACAGTCTCGCGCTGTGCGTGGCATCGTCGCTGTTTCCGGAAGGTTCTCGCGAGCCGTACTTCGAGTCGGTTGGCGTCGTGATCACGCTAGTACTCGTCGGTCGTCTTTTGGAAACGAAAGCGCGCGAAGGTACCGGCAAGGCTGTGCAGTCACTGATCAAACTGCGCCCGCGCACCGCGCACCGCCTCGTCGACAGCATCTCCAGCAACATCGTCGATAACAGCAACATCAGCACTAACCCCAGCCTCAACAACGGCACCACCATCGCAAACTGGCGCACTCCAGCCAACGCACACGATATCGATATCGACGACGTACAGACCGGCGATCTGCTCGTCGTGCACGCCGGCGAGCGCATCCCGGTCGACGGCGAGCTGGTTGACGGCGAGGCGCGCGTGGATGAGTCGATGATCACCGGCGAGTCGAAACCGGTCGACAAGAAAGCACAACCCACAGCCCAGCACACGACCCAGCCAAACGAGCGCACGTTAACCGGCGCAACCGTTGTGCTCAAAGGCGATCTGTTGATGCGAGCTACGCAGGTCGGCGGCGACACGGTGTTGTCGCAGATTATTGCGATGGTCTCGCGCGCGCAGGCTACGAAAGCGCCGGTACAGAAACTGGCTGATCGAATTGCGCGTATTTTTGTGCCGGCGGTGATGATTATTGCCGTGTGGACGTTTGCGATTTGGTTTGCGTTTGGCCCCGAACCGAAGCTGGCTCACGCTCTGGTGACGGCGGTGAGCGTGCTGATTATCGCTTGTCCGTGCGCGCTCGGTTTGGCGACACCGCTGTCGGTGACGGCTGCGATGGGCGTGGGCGCGACGAACGGCGTGCTGGTTACGTCAGCAAAAGCGTTGGAGCAGGCACGCGATATTCGCACGGTTGTGTTTGACAAGACGGGTACGATTACGCGCGGCGTGGTCGATACGGATGCTGCCGGCGACTCGCCGAGTTACGAGCATGATCCGGTTAAGGATGGCTCGCGTGAAGCTGTTGCCTCGTTACATGCAGCTGGCGTGCGCACGGTGATGTTGTCCGGCGATCGAGCTGAAGTTGCGGCTCGCGTTGCTCGTGAAGTCGGTATCGACACGGTGATCGCGCAAGTTCGACCAGACGGCAAAGCGTATTGGATTGAGCGTTTGCAAACGGAACGCGGCGATCGTGCGAACGGTTTGATCGCGATGGTCGGCGACGGTATTAACGACGCGCCTGCGTTGGCTCAAGCTGATCTTGGCCTTGCGATCGGTACCGGCACTGACGTGGCGATGCAGTCGGCGGATGTGACGTTGATGAACGGCGACTTGCGCGGCGTTGTGAAGACGATCAATTTATCGAATGTGACGATGCGTAATATTCGTGAGAATCTTGCGTGGGCGTTCGGATACAACGTGATCGGTATTCCGATTGCTGCGGGCGTACTGTATCCGTTTACTGGATGGCTGCTGAGCCCAATGATTGCAGGACTTGCGATGGCGTTGAGCTCGGTGTGCTTAGTGCTGAACGCGAATCGTCTGCACGCTGCGACGATCGATCGACTTAATATCGCAAACATTGGCAGCGGTGAGGCACGCGAGCCGAAGGTCATTATTGACGAACACACTGATTTAACACACTTGGAATCAAACGGGCAAAACCGTGATTCCGTAACTACCATGTCCAATACCAATAACAAGGAGCACCATATGGATATGCATCACATGCACATGAACGCCGAGCCAACCGAGGGCGAAACCGCAACTGATCCAGTATGCGGTATGACCGTTGCGGTGAAGCCGGACGCAATCACGCGCGAATATAACGGTACAACCTACTATTTCTGCGGCGAGCACTGCGCAAAGAACTTCGACAAGGCTCCGCAGATCTTCCTCGAGCAGTAGCCCGAGCATAGATCATATAGGCAGCATAGGCCGATTGCTGGCGGACTCATGACAAGCCACGCCGCATCATCAGCCACCTGCCTGATCGCTTTCTCAGTGCGTGGCGGTTTTTGCTCACTGAACTGTCGTCAGTGAGCAAAACCGCCACGCACTCCCATTAGTGGCAGAAAACACTCACTGACACATCACCCAGCGAGCAAAAACCGCCACGCACTCCCATTACTGGCAGAAAACACTCACTGACACACCACTCAGTGAGCAAAAACCGCCACGCGCTCTCATTACTGGCAGAAAACACTCACTGACACACCACCCAGCGAGCAAAAACCGCCACGCAGAAATGGAAACACCGAGGCAGTGCGAACAAAAAGGGGCTGGAAGGAGAATCTCCTTCCAGCCCTCACCGTATAGCAGCTGATCAGCCCCTCACCATATAGCCCATCAGCCCATCAGCCGAATATCCCGCCAATCAGTCCGCGTCAGCCTTCACGCCGTCGACGTGCACCGATCCATCGTCATCCGGGTCGGTCGGCATGGCGTTGAGCTCAAGGTGGTCGCCACCGGTCTGATCAACGAGTACCGTGTCTCCATCGTGCACCTTGCCAGCGAGCAGCATACGAGCCAACTGATCGCCAACCTCAGTCTGCACCAAACGACGCAACGGACGCGCACCATACGCCGGATCGTAACCAGTGTCAGCAAGCCATTCGCGAGCCGCATCGGTGACGTCGAGACGAATACGACGATCAGTCAAGCGAGACGCAACCTGCGCGACCTGAATGTTCACGATGCCGCCAAGCTCGTCGCGGGTGAGCGGATGGAACATGACGATCTCGTCGAGACGGTTCAGGAACTCCGGCTTGAAGTTCATGTGCACCGCGTCCATCACAGCCTTCTTCTTGGCATCCGCATCCATGTCTTGATTGACAAGGAATTGAGAACCCAAGTTCGAGGTCATGATCAGAATCGTGTTCTTAAAGTCCACGGTCCGGCCTTGACCGTCAGTCAAGCGACCATCGTCAAGCACCTGCAACAGCACGTCGAAGACTTCCGGATTGGCTTTTTCAACCTCATCGAACAGCACCACCGAATATGGACGACGACGCACAGCTTCAGTCAGCTGACCGCCTTCCTCATATCCGACGTAACCCGGCGCCGCACCGATCAGACGAGACACAGAAGCCTTCTCCATGTACTCGCTCATATCGATACGAACCATAGCTTTCTCATCGTCAAACAGGAAGTCAGCGAGCGCCTTAGCCAGCTCGGTCTTGCCGACACCGGTCGGTCCCAAGAACAGGAACGAGCCGGTCGGACGGTTCGGGTCAGAAATACCAGCACGCGAGCGACGAACCGCGTCCGAAACAGCCGCGATAGCTTCCTTCTGGCCGATCACGCGCTTGCCGAGATAGTCTTCCATGTGCAGGAGCTTTTCGTTTTCGCCCTGCATCAGACGACCAACTGGAATACCGGTCCATTCAGAGACAATGCCAGCCACCGAATCAGCGTCAACATGATCAGGCACCATCGGTTCAGGTTTGTTCGCACCATTCGCCCCTGCCGCAGTGTCCTCCGCATCAGCCTTTTCGGCCGCGTCCAACTGCTTTTGGATTGCTGGAATTTCGCCGTACAGGATGCGCGAAGCCTCAGCCAAGTTGCCTTCACGCGTGAACTTGTCAGCCTTCACGCGCAGCGCGTCCAACTTGGCACGCAGATCACCGACCTTGTTGTGACCGGCCTTTTCCGCATCCCAGCGCGCCTTCAGCCCGCTTAACTTCTCGCGAGCATCAGCCATTTCCGCTTGGAGCTTCTCAAGCCGCTCCTTAGAAGCCGGATCTTCCGCCTTCTTAAGCTGCATTTCCTCCATCTCGTAACGCGTTACCTTGCGCTGCAACTCATCGATTTCCTCAGGCGAAGAATCAAGTTCCATACGCAAGTGCGCAGCAGCCTCATCGACCAGATCGATGGCCTTATCGGGCAGCTGACGGCCGGAAATGTAACGATTCGACAGCGTCGCAGCCGCGACCAGCGCGTCGTCGCCGATCGTCACCTTGTGGTGCGCTTCGTAACGCTGCTTCAAGCCACGCAAAATCGCGATCGTATCCTCAACAGACGGCTCGCCGACGTACACTTGCTGGAAACGACGCTCCAGCGCCGGGTCCTTCTCAATATTTTCGCGGTATTCGTCGAGCGTGGTCGCACCGATCAGGCGTAGTTCACCACGCGCCAGCATCGGCTTCAACATATTGCCAGCATCCATCGAGCCTTCAGCAGCACCCGCGCCGACGATCGTGTGAATCTCGTCGATGAACGTGATGATTTCGCCGTTCGCGTTCTTGATTTCGTTGAGAACAGCCTTCAAACGTTCCTCAAACTCGCCACGATACTTCGAGCCTGCCACCATCGAGCCGAGGTCAAGCGAGATCAGCTTCTTGTGTTGCAGCGTGGTCGGCACATCGCCAGCGACGATACGTTGCGCGAGTCCTTCGACGACAGCAGTTTTACCGACGCCAGGCTCGCCGATTAGTACCGGGTTGTTCTTAGTACGACGACTCAAGATTTGGATGACACGACGGATTTCCTGATCGCGGCCGATAACCGGATCGAGTTTACCTTCCTTCGCAGCAGCAGTCAGATCGGTCGAGTACTTTTCGAGCGCCTTATACGAGCCTTCCGCGTCCGGACTCGTGACTTTCGCACCGCCGCGAATGGACGGTACGGCCTTGCGTAACGCCTCTGGCGTGACGCCGTTGGCTTTTAAAATATCAGCCGACTGGTTCGGCGCGCTGGCTGCGATACCTATCAGCAGATGCTCAGTGGAAACGTATTCGTCGCCCATCTGCTGCATTTCTTTTTCAGCTTGCGCGAGCGCGGCAGTCAGTTGACGACTTGCTTGCGGCTGCGACGTAGACGAGCCGGATGCGCTCGGCAGCGCGACCAGCGCGTTTCGTACGGCTGCTCCGATAGCTTGCGGATTACCACCTGCCGCTTGAATAAGTCCTTGGATAACGCCGTTTTCCTGACGCAGGAGTGCGTCCATGACGTGCAAAGTTTCGACTTGCGCGTTGCCCGCAGCAGACGCGCTTTGGATTGCGTCGCCGATTACCTGCTGGGCCATTGTGGTGAACTTCTGTTCCATACCAACCTCCCAAAAAGTCTTGCAACCTGCGGTCTGATGTTGATCTCCAACACCGACCGCAAGTCATTCGTTCGTTGTCTGATACGGTCAACCGATACAGGACTCATTCTATTCCCAAAACTTGAGTCAAACACGCTCAAGTTTTGAAGTCCTTTTCTCGGCTCCCCTTGTCAAGGGAGCCACGCACAGCTTTCAATCCCCGCGATCACCACGCAAACACAAACCCACCTCACGCAACGAGCCACGCCTAAACTATGCGTCAGCACACCAAAGCGCTCCCCACGAGCGAAACCGTAAAACCGCAAAAACCGCACGAAACTACGAGAGAAACCATCCACAACCATGATCTTCCAATCCGGCGCACTACTTATCGCCATCCTCGGCACCTACGCACTCAAACATCTGCACGTCTTCGGCGAGCGCGATTACAAAGTCGCGCAAGGCATCGTATTCAACATGACTCTGCCATGCGCGATCATCCTGTCGTTCGCCACCAACAAACACGACATGCGCATGCTGTGGATCGTACTATTCGGCTTCTTCGCCTGCGCAATCCCGCTGTTCATCGTGTACGCTGGCTCACGCGGCGACGAACGTAACTATCGCGCGTTCCAAATGCTTAACGCGTCCGGCTTAAATCTCGGCGCGTTCTGTTTGCCCGTCGTGCAAACGTTTATGGGCGCGTCGGCCGGTCTGCCGATCATCATGCTCGATATTGGTAACGCAACCGTCGCCACCGCCGGCTCGCTGACGATCACGCGCACACTGCTACACATGGATGACAACTTCCGTTCGCTGCCACTCAGGCTTAGACTGCGCAATATTGCGCGCGATTTTCTCGGCTCGATTTCGTTCGATATTTACATGTTGATGCTGATATTCATGTTCCTGCATATCACGATTCCGCAGCCGATTATCACGCTGATCACCCCGTTTGCGAATGCGAACGCGTTTTGCGCGATGGCCATGATCGGTCTCATGATGGAAATTCCCGACAATCGCAAAGACAAAATCGAACTGATGAAAGTGATCGCATGGCGTGCCGTGTTCGGTGTAATTATCGCGCTCGCCGCATGGTTTTTGCTGCCGTTTGACATGCGAATTCGTGAGATTATTGTGCTCGGCTCGTTCGCTCCGATCACGATTTTCTCAACTAAGTTCACTGACTCGCTCACTGGAAACGCGAAACTCGCCGGTTTCTCACTCACCGTTACCGCAATCCTGAGTCTGATCGTCATGACTATCCTGCACGCGCTACTGCCCGGCGCGTGAGATGCTACTACCGGTATTACTGGTTTTCAAGCAGTCCAACCGTATAAACCGGCGCGTACAGAACCTGACCTTCACGGGAGACATTGCACACGCCAAATACATATCCCATGTTGAGATGATAATCAGATTGTGCCAGTACGTTATCTATCGCATGGTGACGTTTATACGATTTGCCGGATTTGACTTCAATCGGTAGCACATTGTCGTTACGGTCCTGAACAAGAAAATCAAGCTCGCCAAACTTCTTACTGTTGTAATAATAAAGTTTGAAACCGCGAGACGTCAGTTCTTGAGCTACAGCATTCTCATATATGGAGCCATAATTGATGTCGGGATTGCCGTTAAGCACATCAAGCGCAGTTTTGCGCAAAAATGAGCCAGTCAGCAGCCCAACATCATTATAGAAAAGCTTAAATAAATTACGTTCCTTACTCATTTCCAATGGAGTACACGGTTCATCCACGTTATACGCTGCAATCGCAACTCCAGCGCCAACCAGCCAATCAAAATCCGAAGCAAGCGCTTTAAAACGTAGCTTCTTGTCGATCTTGGAAAACGTGAACCGTTTATTTGGATTATTCAACTCGCTTGGAACCAAATCGTAAATGGAGCGGATATGCAATCGATCTTCTTTACGAGCGTATTGGCCAATATCGCGACGATATTCACGCTTAATATTTTCCTGTATAGTACGAGCATCCGCGACACTACCGTTGAGTACAAACGATTCAACTGCCGCAGGCATTCCGCCTATCACCAGATACGTATAATACAGTTCCATCAGCCGTCGATGTATAAACTCATCAATACTTTGCTGACGCGAGATACACTCACGAAGCATGTCAAACACTTCGTCCCCAATGTTTTGAGACCAGCAGAATTCCTCGAAATCCAAAGGATACATGTCCAGCTCACTCATGTATCCAACTGGTACGGATCGAATGTCCTCAAGTTCAACGCCAAGAAGTGATCCAGACAGCGCGTAGTCGAAACGCCCGTCATCCACCAGAAACTTAATGGCTGTTACAACTTCTTTGCACTGTTGCACTTCATCGAAGAAAATCAACGTTTTGCCCGGCACTAACGGCGTATTAGCGACAAGCTCAAGCCTCATCAATATATTTTTTGCATCGCGAGGAGTGCTGAATAATGTTGCCAATTCCGGATTCTCGATAAAATTAAGCTCTGCAACGTGCTCATAATGCTGTGCAGCAAACCGTCGAATACTGTATGTCTTGCCAATCTGTCGAGCGCCAGTAACCAACAATGCCGTGCGACGTGGAGCGTTGTGCCACCGTTCCAGTTCAGCCTCAATTTTCCTTCGCAGCATGCGCGCCACCTTTGTCATGGTTCACGTTTTCAAACCATTTTAGCCTTGTACTATTGCGTTTTCAAACCGTTTTATGCCCGTAGAGTTGCGTTTTCAAACCAAAATTTGACATTTCAGTTGCGTTTTCAAACCACGATCAGCCTCACGCAACCTCACCGAACCTCACGCAACCGGCCGATAAAACGTATCAACCACAACCTTGCGCACCCCATCCTCGTTAAGATGAAATATAGGAAATTTGGTAGACCCCCTCGGTCTCCGGTGTGGTCTCGACGGCCACGCCATATTCACAGAAGCCGACCACATCGTCCCTAGACGGAGCGATGCCGGCCACCACAAGGAGTGTGCGTTCGACTCCATCAAATGTTTTGCACACGTTGATATCCCCAATGTAACGTTGCGCATCCATCGTCCATTCGGGACCGTTCGGCTCACAACACTGAAACTGTCTGAGCGCCATCTGATGGTCACTCAGACACTTGCGCTCAACGACGAGGTTCAGAGCCGTTCCTAGTTTCTCCGTGGGTTTTCGCACGTCGCCCCATGTAATGGCGGGCGCTCAGCGACAGCCTCATCCATTTCTCATCGACGCGGTTGCGAGGGATTCCGTCTTCGGGCGGCGTGTATACCGGGATCGGCTTCACACCAGCATCGGTCATGACCACGTCACCCTCCCCAGTTTTTCGTGTAAGTGAGCATATTACAAGGATTCCACATTCCCAGCAAATCGCAGCGATTCCAGATTATCCCCGACATCGGGGATAGATGTTAAGCACGAGAAGGTGCTCAACTCGGTCAGATTCCGCAGCGAAGGGATTACATACGCTATGACCACAGCCATTGGCATCAGTCTGCTACGTGCCAGCGCCTTGCAGGACACGTATCCGCGCACATCCCACGTGCATCAAACTAGGCGGTATGCCTCGACCTGACTCTACGATAAGGTTTCATGAACGAGACAACAGGGGCAGCATCATCCGCAACAGCAGCGCCAGCCGCAACAACCACGCCAACAACAGTAGCGACTGCAACGCCCACACCAGTATCCGAATCACCATCTTCAGTCTTTCATCCTCAGCACATACTGGTGACTGGAGGCGCTGGGTTTATTGGTGCCAATTTCGTACATTGGGTGGCTCGTAACGAGCCGAGCGTGCATGTCACTGTAATTGACGCACTTACGTATGCCGGTAAGCGCGAAAATCTCGACGGAATTGATGCGGACCGACTCACATTTGTACACGGTGATATTTGTGATGCTGCGTTAGTTGAGTCGTTAATAACTGGCAGTTCGCCTGAAAACACCTTGCCACCAATTGATGCGATTATCCATTTCGCCGCAGAATCACATAACGACAATTCGATTCTCGACGCAGCACCGTTCCTACGTACGAATATTGACGGCACGTACGTACTTCTCGAGGTGGCGCGCCGTCATAATCTTCGATTTCATCACATTAGTACTGACGAAGTGTACGGGGATCTCGCACTTGATGAGCCACGCAAGTTCACCGAACTCAGCCCATATAAACCGTCTAGCCCGTACTCGGCGTCAAAAGCCGCGAGCGATCACCTTGTGCGCGCATGGCATCGCACGTACGGTGTACGCGCAACGATCTCGAACTGCAGTAATAATTACGGTCCGTATCAGCATGTGGAAAAGTTTATTCCACGACAGATTACGAATATTCTCGCTGGCATCCGTCCGAAATTGTATGGGCAAGGTTTGGCTGTGCGTGACTGGATTAGCGTGGAAGATCATTGCAGTGCGATCTGGACGATTCTCACGCGTGGTCGAATCGGAGAGACGTATTTGGTTGGCTCGAATGGCGAGCACAGTAATATCGATGTGTTACGTATGATTTTGGAACGTATGGGTCAACCTGCGGATGCGTTTGATCATGTGAACGATCGACCGGGCGGTGACAAACGGTATGCGATTGATGCTACGAAGCTCATGACCGAACTCGGTTGGCAACCACGGTACACAGATTTCGCGCAAGGGCTGGACGATACAATCGCTTGGTATGCTGCTCATCGCGACTGGTGGGAGCCTGACAAAAACGCTACCGAAGAAAAGTACCGGCTGCAAGGCCACTGATCGAGGGTCACCGGTTTTGATGAAATCCATCTCGACTCCCCTTATCAGGGGAGCTGTCAGGGGAGCCGAGGGCTCAACAGAGCGAAAATTCAAAATAGAAGCATGCTCAGCAAAATCACCGCTTTAAGTAAACACTTGGTGAACTTAACCTAAACAATAAGTCCTGAACATGTTATTAGAATGTGTCCGTTACGTTGTAATGGAAGTGAATGGACACATGGCACAGCAGCAGGACGACTACGAATCGAACACCGCATACGGCACGAACGAGAGCGCGATCGCACAAGATACAGTAGCAGCGATCGTAGCAAACACAGTCGTTGCAGATACCACGGATAAAGTAGCAGCAAAGCACTCTAGTTCAACGAGCATCAGTGCAAGAAATAGTTTGCGGATACTGTTTGCGACAATCCTCAACTCTCCTGCAGGCCAAGCAGTAAGCCGAGCAGTATGCACCGTATGGTCACGAATTACACCACTTCTACGCACACTGTGGAGTTCCCGTATTTGCTTCTCGTACGCGTTTTACACGATTGTATTCACACTCATTACTGCAGCTGCAACGGTATTCCTGCAGTGGAGCGTGTACAGCGAGCCAACATATGATGATCCGAATGCAGTGGACGACTATACGAAAGCGTGGAACAGTATCGCTGGTCAGATTACGAAATTCGTGGCGCAAGTTTGGCTGCAAAAGATTAATAATGCGTTGCTGAATTTTCTGATTCTAGGCTTGATGTACCTTGTGCTGGTATTTCTGATCAACCGGTTCTGGATAGCAACAGCCGTGTTTTCAGTTGTGATGACTGCGTTCGCAGTGGCAAATCATATTAAAGTTGAGTTACGTAATGAGCCGATTATTCCGTCTGATTTAAGTTTTGTGTCGGGCGGTAACGGCGGCGAAATTTGGTCGTTTATTCCGCAAGACGATCTTGCGTTAGTGCATGGTTCAATTCGTATGCTGTTCTGGCTGGTGCTGATTTGTGCTGGATTGCAGTTACTTGATCGTCGTCGTTGTGTAATTCCATTCCATTGGCGTCGTCCGTTGCGCAGTCGCATGGTGATTGCTGGCAATATTACGCGATTAATTGCCGTGGTGGTGAGCGCAGCAACACTGTTTTCGTTCACATGGAATTTAGGAATTCCGGGATCATGGTCATATGAGTGGGCAAAAAGTATGGGCGATTCGCCACAGTTATGGGATGCGCTCAGCGATTCTCGTAATAATGGTCCAGCAATGAATTTCCTACGTCTCGCGCATGCAAAGACAATGGAAAAGCCAGAAAATTACAGTAAGAAAGTAATGCAAACGCTGGCCGGTAGATACAAAGCTATCTCAACTACAATAAATCAAACTCGTTCGAATGACATCACAGCCAGTACAGTTATCATGCTTTTATCTGAGACATTCTCTGATCCCATGCGCGTTCCAGGTATTACATTAACCGAAGATCCGATGCCAAATATTCGATCTTTGAAAAATACAACTACGTCTGGTCTAATGCTTTCTCCCGGATATGGTGGTGGAACCGCAAATATTGAATATCAGTCGTTAACTGGATTGAGTCTTGCCCTATTTGATGATTCAATGCAGTCCCCATATCAGGAACTTGTACCACATCAAAAGCACCCATATACTTTTAACCAGATATGGAATGATACGTACGGAGATAACGCGTCAATTGCATTCCATCCTTACTACAAAAACATGTACCTTCGGGATTCTAATTATAAGAAGTTTGGTTTTAGTAGTTTTAGTACGACGTGACTCACGTTTTTTGAGCGCGTAATGGCTAGTGGTGCCTCATCGGAAATGAGCGCGAACGGTACCGGTCCTGTTTGGCTTGTCGTATGGAAGGCAAGATCAGCATGGCGACGAAGCGGCAGGTCACCCTGAGGTTCAGGGACGAGTACATGAAGGCATCGAAGAAGGACAAGGGGCGCATCCTCGACGAGATGTGCTCCGTGCTGAAGATCGGCAGAAGCACCGCGAGGCGCAGGCTCACCGAGGCCGGCACGCAGCCGCGCGAGCTGCCGGCGGCCAGGAAGACACGGCCGAAACGGTATTCGGAGCAGTCGCGCGAGCTGCTGGTGCGGGTGTGGCTGATGATGGATCTGCCGTGCGCGAAGTACCTCAAGCAGATGCTGCCCCTGTGGCTGCCCACGCTGAGAGCCCGTGGCGAGCTTGCCGAGTACGACGGGTTCGCGTTCAACGAATTGATGGCGATGAGCCCGGCCACGATGGACCGGTACCTCAGGAAGACGAGGGACGCGGCGCGTCCGAA
>NZ_MWWY01000001.1 GCF_002259755.1 Bifidobacterium hapali | reverse complement strand
TACAACCAGTGGGAGCAGGACTTCGCGGGTTTCCTCGACGAGAAAAGCGAATACGCCGACGGCAGCGTGAACGACATGCACCAAAGACTCGTCAAGGCCAAGCGCATGATCCGCGGACGCATCCGCGAGGGGCACCTGTTCACGTTCCTCGACGAGGACCTGACGGAGAACGGAACGATACCATCCACGAACAACCTCATCGAATCATGGAACGGACGAATCCGGGACATGCTGCGCCATCACCGCGGACTGCGCCTGATCCGGCAACTGAAGGCGATCTGCTGGTGGTGCCACCAGCACGCCGAACACCCCGAGACGGACGCATGGCTGGCGACGAACGCGATCACGGACGAACGGCTGGAGAGCCTCTACCAGAAGGCATGGGAGAACAGCCCGCAGGGCCGATACGAGACGTTCGGCATCCCCATGCACCACGGCACCGGCATCGACTGGAACGACTTCCACACCCGGGTCGAATGGCCATCCAACGACTAGACCACCAGACACACATTTTGGCCTATAACCCAGCTTCCGGGGCCATAGGAACTAAACGCGATGTTTTCGACTCGGTTCTCTAGCCGGTTTGGTTCCATTCGGCGCGGGTGTGGAATTCGTTCCAGTCGAGCCCGGCGCTGTATCCGGGTTTTCTGCTGTCGCCGTCGCTGTCCGATGACTTGGCCGGACCGGTTTTCTGGCTAAGGGTCGAAACGTGGGTCTTATTCCGGTCACGCGATGGATTGTAACGAGTCAATTCCATCGCGTGTACTGATCGTCGGTTTACATATCGTGGTGTTACATTCCACACCGCGCAACAAACCGCACACCTAGTGGCAGAAATCTCTCGCTCACAGTGCCCTAAGCGAGCGTTTTCCGCCACGCCTACAGTCGCGTGGCGGTTTTCGCTCACTGAGCACCACCTAAGCGAGCATTTTCCGCCACGCACATCACAATTCATCACGATCCATCACGATCCATCGGCCGCAATACAATATCGCCGCGCCACATGACCGACGTCCGACTACAATGACGGCCATTGCATACGATTGATGGCATGCTGCCGATCGTTGACGATCGATGATCGATGATCGATCTCGGCGAACGTTCGCGCACAGCCAGCGAGAAAACAGCGAGAGAAAGAAGACCCCTCATGGCAACGCCCGATCCCAAATCGACACACGACGTCGTACAACTCACACACAGCTCACAACCAACGCGCGATACCCCGCAATCAGCACATGACTCACAATCAGCGGCACCGCACCTCAAGCACCTCAAGCACCTCAAGCAGCCCAAGCAAACGCAGACGCCCACGCCGCAACCCAGGCACGAAACCGACGACGTCCCCGTACCCACCACGCTGCGCAAATCACTGAAAAACCGCCACATCCAGCTCATCGCATTGGGCGGCGCGATCGGCACCGGCCTGTTCTACGGTTCGAGCGAATCCATCTCACTTGCTGGACCAAGCATCCTCCTTGCCTATCTCGTCGGCGGTCTGGCGATTTTCATGATCGTGCGCGCACTGAGCGAAATGTCCGTCGAAGACCCGAAAGCCGGCGCGTTCAGCTATTACGCAAGCCGCTACTGGTCGAAGCGCGCTGGTTTCGTGAGCGGTTGGAATTACTGGTTTAACTACATTCTCGTATCGATGGTTGAGCTGTCGGTCGTGGGCCATTTTGTCAACTACTGGTTCCCCACGGTTCCGCGATGGGTGTCCGCAGCTGTGTTTCTCGTCGTGATTGCTGCCGCGAATTTACTCGGCGTCAGCAAGTTCGGCGAGTTTGAATTTTGGTTCGCAATTATCAAAATCGTGGCCGTGATCGCGATGATTGTTGGCGGGCTTGCGGTACTGATCGCCGGTCTTCCCACTGCATCCAGCATCCGAGCGAGTTTCGCAAACTGGTTTACAGTTGACGGCGGATTTCTGCCGCACGGCTTGATGACGCGCACGGATGACGGCGCTTGGACCGGCCTGCTCATGGCCTTGTGCGTAGTGATGTTCAGCTTCGGCGGCACTGAACTGATTGGTATTACCGCAGGCGAGACGCAGAGTCCACGTACCACAATTCCACGTGCAACGAACGGCATTATTTGGCGCATTCTCGTGTTTTATATTGGCGCACTCGGCGTGATCATGGCCGTGGTGCCGTGGAATACGATCGATGGCGAGTCGAGCCCATTCGTGCAGATTTTCGACTCGGTGGGCGTGCACGCGGCGGCCGACATCCTTAATTTTGTGTGTTTAACCGCAGTGATGAGCGTCTACAATTCCGGCCTGTACGCCAATTCGCGCATGTTGTATTCGCTCGCGAAGCAGGGAAATGCGCCCGCATATCTCGGTCGGCTTAACTCACGTGGCGTGCCGGTTGCGGGCGTGATTACGTCGGCAATTATCACGGCGTTGGCCGTGGTGGTTGTGTTTTTGTGGCCTGAGTTTGCGTTTAATTATCTAATGTCTATCGCGACGATCGCTGGCGTGATTAATTGGTCAATGATTATGGTGACACAAATGCATTTCCGCCGGGTCGTTGCTGACGGTGCAGGACCGGGCGAATTGGCTGGACTGTATGGAGTCGAGGCACTTCAACGCATTCAGTTTAAGCTGCCATTTGCGCGTGTGATGCCATATATTGTGCTCGGTTTTTTGGCACTGGTAGTGGTGCTTATGTGCTTTTCTCCGAGTTACCGCGTGGCTGTAATTGCTGGAATTCTTTGGCTGGCGATCCTATTGGGTATGTATCAGCTCACGCAGGTTAAACAATAGTGTCAAGCAATAGTGTCAAGCCATAGCGCCAAGCAATAGTCAACGGCGAGCATGTTCAGCGCTACCACCATTCCTACCACTTCAAGGGGGCATTAATACCCCCTTGGCACTGCTCAAGAAGACTCAAGAAGCCAGAGCAACCAAAAGGCTCTGTTGCACCAACTTTGCCATATGGTTGCAGACTAACCCCTCATCCAGCTTCGCTGGCGTAGCGTATTGTCAAAACGCCACGCGTCGAGTGCGTTATTCACTTCACTCAGATGCTCAGATGAGTGTTGACGATGTTCTTGAGTTTGCGCACCAGCGTAGATGTGCCAACGTTCGTAAGCTGTATATTGAACAGGAATGTGGAATCAGCCACTGGATCGTTGACGAAATACGTGCCAAGCCAACCATCCCAGCCGTATTCACCAGCATGCGAAATCATCAGCGACTTACCCGGCTCCTCAACAACGCGCATGAACGTGTTGTAGCTGCACCCCGGCTGCCATTCTTCGTAATCAGGATAGTGACGTGCAAACAGTGCGCCCGACGTCATCATGCGCACGGTCAGCGGTTGAAGAATCCGCACGCCGTCCAGTTCACCGCCGTTCAATAACATTTGACCGAACCGCGCGTAGTCGTCGATCGTGGACTTCAGTCCCGCGCCACCCGCTTGATACGCAGGGTCAGCAGTACCGTCGTATTCAATACCGAGATGATCGGTACGGATATCCTTAAGCGGTTCACCAGCGTTAGCTGGATCGAGTGGATTGTGCGGATTGTCAACGATTGCAGCCAACCGGTTCAGTTTCGATTCCGGCACGTAGAACGCAGTGTCTCGCATGCCGAGTGGCTCGAAGATTTCGTCATGCAGGAAGTCACCGAATCGCTTACCTGACGCGACTTCAACAATCGCACCGACCACGTCCGCGCTCGTCCCATACATCCAATGTGAGCCCGGCTGAAACCGCAGCGGGCAAGCACCGAGACGGTTCGCAAACTCGACTGTACTCATCGGATGATCAGTGTGTAGCCGCTGATCGAGTTCCTCGTACACTTTGCCGACAAGCCGCCCTGCCTCGAACGCGGAGTCACCGTACGGCAGCCCCGAAGTCATCGTGAGTAGGTCTTTGACCGTGACCTCGCGTTCGGCTGCAACGGTGACCGCGCCATCGGCGACCGTAGCAGTCGCACCAGTCGCGTCAGTGTTGCGCAGCTCATTAACCGTTTCAGTAGGAATGTCGTTGGTTAGAATAACCGATGATTCATCAGCATCGCTAGGCTTATCACTGCCGTTACCGCCAACAACATTCTTCACAAATTCGGTGGTGACACGCTGCCCTTTGAATCCCGGCAGAAAATCACTGACCGGCTGTGCGAGATCGATCAGACCGCGTTCGACGAGAATCATCGCAGCGGCGCCAGTAATCGGTTTAGTTTGCGAATACAGACGGAAGATCGTATCGCGTGTGATCGGCGCTTGCGTGGTGACACTGCGCACGCCCGACTCGGCGTACCAGCGTTCCTCGCCGTGCTGAATGGCCAGCATGTTCGCACCAGCCACTTCGCCACGCTCCACTGCGCAGTCGAGCGTATCTTGGATGAGTTGCTGCACATCAGTCATTGCAGTCATGACATACCCCCATGCGTGTTATATGTGTGTTCTATACGCGTTTCATTAATAATTATGGCGCATGTTTTGCTGACTTGAACCGCTATTGCACATTCATTATGCGTTACTATTCGCCGTACATCGAGGGCAACGTGTCAGCTAACCGCATGAAATCGTCGCGTACAAATCGGCGGAAATCGTCCGCATACTGAGAACCAGCAATCGGAGTTCCGTACGCGCCAGAATCTTCGGCCGCACCCGGAAAATTGCACCACGGCAAATACCACAACACACGCTGTGTGAACTCGTTCGCCGTCGCCGCACTCAACATGAACGTCGTCCACGGCGAATCTGGATTAGAGCCAAACGCAGACGCGAACTCGCGTGGCGAGCCGACTTCAGTAGCTGCGGCGAGCTTACCGCGTTCTGCGCCGAGTTGACCGATCAGTGTGAGGATGCGCACGAACGTATCGTGACGTTCTGCTGGATCGATCGCGTTCGGCCCGGTGAGCGGCTGGTCAATATCCCAGTAGTCGTCAAGTCCGAGCACATCGACGTATTCATCACCCGGATATCCGTACAGATAGCCAGCTTGAGCGGTTGCGTCGTCAGTCATATCGATACGACTACGGTCGGGCGAGTATGCGTACAGTATGTTGTGCACGTCGCGTTTGTCACGCAAATATTCCACGGTCATACGCCACAATGCGGCGAACTGAACCGCTTCAGTATCGGTCGGTTGTGCAGGTGATCCCGGGCACCACCAGAACCAATCACCGGTGTGCTCGTGATATGGGCGGAAGATGATCGGGATGAGATTATCGTTGTCGTCGCGCACGGATAGTAGAAAATCAGCGAGATGATCAAGCCATCCGCAGTATTTCTCGTGCAGTTTTCCGCCGTGCAGTACGGACGCAACCGATTCAGGTGCCATGTTATCGCCGTAGCCGCCTTCAGTGATTGGGTTCACGGAATGCCAGCTGAACGTGATGATTGCACCGAGCTGGTACATGCGACGCGCCTCAGAACGGATAAACTCAAACGGTACATGATCGATATTTTCAGACCAGCCGAGTTCGATACGACCAAGATCGAATCCGCAAACGGCTGGGTATGAACCGGTTACGTCGAGAACATCGGAGTCTGCCGTAGTGCTGTGATGGCTTGACGTGTCACCTTGATGACCGAACATGGCAAATTCACCGGTGTGATTGTGCAACGCGTTGAATAGTGCGCGCGTACGGTCAGTCAGATTTGGGTCGACTGGGATCGGAACTGGTAGCAGCGGCTGCTGCGGAGTAGAAGCGACGGTGTCTGATGATGAGATGGGCATGATATAACTCCCTCAGGTTATTAAAAAGCACTAGTCTTCTGCGTCAGAAGTGCGTTTACGATGCGGACGCACGAATCAGATTGCTTCAAATTCGAGAACGATCGCTTGCATCGGCCATAGATTCGGCAATTGCAGACCAACGTTAGCGAGCAGCAGACCGGGCGCGATAAACCCATCATCGCTTTGAGCGGCGCTTAACCATTGCGGCGTCACCCATCCCCAATGCGATTCACCAATCTCGCGCCGCAATCGCACGCGGTACGAACGCGTGGAATCCAGTCCAGTGATACGCAATCGCTCAGCCAGCCAGTCACGAATGTTGTCAGTCGTAGCAACCACCCACACGGCATGGGTGCAATCTGCACTCACCACACCGCGCGCCCGCAATGCTGAATCGCGTAAGTCGGCGTGCATCACGCGACCAGTATGTAGTAGTCCGCGCAGTTCCTTGTACAGTGCGACGAACGATTTGAGCACAGCAACCTGCTCATCAGAGCATTCAAGAATATTCCACTCGAATCCAGAGCAACCGGTTAAGGAGATTGCCGCACGATAGCTTAAATCAGTCGCGCGAGCTGTGGAATGTGCAGGCGACGGGCCAACATGCGCCCCAATCATTTCCGGCGGCACGGTAAGCTCAGTCCACCGTTGAATATCGACACGGTCGCGCGGGTCATTGGAATCGGATGCCCAAATACGATCGGCATGTTGCCCAATCCCAGCGTCCGTGCGTGCACCACCTGACGAGCAGCTTTCAATCTCCAGCCCGGGAAAACGCGTTTTGAGTTCGTCAAACAAGCGATAGCAGGCTTCTGTCTGCTCATGCAAGCCGAACCGACCGTCATGAACCGGTTCAGTAACCTCACGGTTATGATCCCATTTGATATAGTTCACGCCAAGCTGTTCAACGAGCGCAGCCATCTGATCACGAACATGCGCGTACGCATCCGGGTTAGCGAGATCAAGTACATACTGTGTTCGATACGATAAATCAGCACGGTACGGAACCGCTTCAGGCGCGGCGAGAATCCAGTCGGGATGTTCACGTGCCAGATCAGAATCGAGGTTCACCATTTCCGGCTCGAACCACAGGCCAAACTCCATACCGAGGTTGTGCACATGCGAGGCCAAACCGTCTAATCCGTTGGGCCAGACGGCTGGGTCGACCACCCAGTCCCCAAGTCCGCGAGTATCGTCACGCCGCTCGTGGAACCATCCGTCGTCGAGTACGAACCGTTCCACACCAACCTCAGCCGCGCGGTCGGCTAACCGCTTCAGCGTGGTCTCATCGTGGTTGAAATACACAGCTTCCCACGTGTTCAATGTGAACGGGCGTGGCTTGGCAACTGGGTTGACATGACCGGGTAATGCACGCAGCCAATCGTGGAATCGATCGGCGATACCATCCAAACCACGATCGGAGTAAGAGAAGCACACTTGTGGCGTAGTGTAACTTTCGCCGGGATTGAGCCGAATTTCACCGGGTCCGAGCAGCTCGCCGGCACCGAGAACCGGTTCATGAGCGGGCAGATTGTCGATGCGATACGTTTGGTTACCGCTCCATGCGAGGTGGCACGCCCAGATATCGCCGCTTTGGTTGCGAGGCTCGCCTACTGAAGCGATAAACATCCACGGACTATCGTGGCCAGTTTTGCCACGCCGACAATCACGCGTGACCGAGCCGACTGGCAGTGGACCGGTAGCTGGCTGCTTTTCGAGCGGCCATCGACCGGTGAACTGGGTGAGTGTATCAACATATTTCGGCATAGGAAGCGTTGCGTCGAGCCAGCTGATTGACAGTGGTTCAGTCGCATTGGGGACGGTTATCGTTGCGCGATCGTCGTGAACTGAACCGGTTACGTTGGCTGCGTTAGTGATCGTATGCTGCGCGATGATCAAACCGGATTCGGTGATGCGTAACGTTGCAGTGAGCTGCAAACCGTTGATGTTGTCCGCTGCAATAACCGTGAGTGACGACGGATCAGACTGAGTAGCAACGCTCGTCCAACGCGCGTATACGGGCCGGCCGCCACGCGCACATTCAAGTCCCGCGCGCCCTGCCCAACCTTCTGCACCTTGCGGCAATAGCGATGGTCGCCATGAGGCATCAGGTTTATTCGGCGGCGTATCCTTAAGCGTCATCGTATCAAGCGCTGCGAGCGCCGATTCGTTAAGCGGGCAAGCAACCGTTCCAGCGGTCACGCATCCCGCACAATTGCCGCGATCAATCACATGTCCACATTCATCGGTTTGCCCGGCAAAATCGCGGCCCCAATATTCCACTTGCGGCATATCATTCTCGGGCGTCTTGAGTACGACGCACACGCCGCCGCCACGCAACACTACATGTGGCCCTTGGTCGAACATCATTGTCTCCTTTTTGATTGCGCAAATTACCGAACATCCCCAGCGTCCGCTGCACGAGATTGTCGTATCGTCATTCGCATTCGCCAGTGTATCTTAATCGGTTAAGCAACACGCGGTTCACGCTGTTTAACATATCTAGTAGCACGACCGCTACCAATCTTAAGTAGTATTCCCTCGTCAAGCATACGTTTAAGCACTCGTTCAACAGTAGAAATACTAATATCCGGCAATTGAGTAAGCACATCACGCTTTGACATTGGCTTCAACGTGCGATCAAACAGTAGTTGAATCCGTTCATCCTTCGTCGGACTCCCGTTCAACGATGTAACTAACAAATTCTTGTCATCCCTGTCAGGCACGGTCATATTCATTCGCTCATCAAAATCTCGATATGCAGTCAATATAACGCCTAGCATATAGCCAACAAACGGCTTGTAATCGTTACTGTTCTCATTCCAACCTTTCGTGCTTGCAGCGAGCGCATCATAATACGCATCTTTTGTCTGCTCAATGATGCGCTCGAGACTGATGTATTTACCCACATTGAAGCCGCTGCGATAGAGCAGCAACAGCGTCAACAGACGACTCATACGACCATTGCCATCGTTGAACGGGTGAACGCAAGCGAAGTCGAAAATGAACATGATTGTCGCCAGTAATGGATCGGTCCAGCTAGTACCATCAGTTGCTGCACGATAAGCTTCGCAAGCTTGTTCGATGAGTTGTGGAATAATCAACGAGGATGGTGGCGTGAATCGAACCGATTGAGTCCCATCAGACAATCGTTCCACGATAATATTGTCAGTGTCTTTGAAATGTCCACCAAATGTCAGCGGCGTATGACGAAATAGGTCGCGATGCAGTTGCAAAATCACATTTGGAGTAAGCGGAATATAGTCATGATTCTCATGGATAAGTGTTAACACATCACGATAGCCAGCGATCTCTTCTTCATTACGATTACGCGGTGTCGTTGTTTCTCGAATAAGTTCTTGAAGACGGTGATCACTCGTGGAAATACCTTCGATGCGGTTAGATGCATCAGTACTTTGGATGCGTGCCACTGAGACAAGCGTACCAACTAACTCTGGATATGCCTCGATACGTACTGATTGCCGACCTTTTGCCTCATGAATTGCGGTCAGCAATTCGATCGTATGCACTGTGAACAAAGAACGCGCGGACTCGATATACTCGCATCGATGCATGATATTATCTCCGTTTTCTGCCTCATGATCGAGTTTTCTGCATCATATCATGGCAATATGAGGCAGAAAATATGTTTATGGTGCAGAAAATGGTGCAGAAAACATTACGCAGTATCGAACAAGGATGTTCAGTTGATCGCAACTGATGATGCGATTCATTCAGTCGTTGTACTGAACCGGTTCCGTTGATGAATCGACACGCAAAGTAATAATGCCTGCACCCAGCATGAGGTAGATCGTAAGCCAAGCGCTTGCGGCAGCTAGCAGCAATCCCCAGAAGAACACCACGGGGAATAGCCCGCCCGGCACGAATGTGGCAATTACAACCGGTAGAGCATTGAGCGCGAACACTGCTAACGCAACTACAGGATGCGCTATTGCAATACGAAAGGATTGCATGATCTGCGCGCCCACAGATAGTTTCGATCGTGAAGTGACCGGGAACACAAAACCTGCACCAATAGCAACAATCAACGCGATCGCAATAATCACACCATATGCAAGTGATGCGAACGTGGTGTCCGGCGACAGTTTAGTCAGATACCACAAGTCGAACGTGCCCAGCGCAAGAAATACTGCCGCAATTAATTCCAATGCAAACGATGCAGCGAAACGCCGTGTCAATGCGGAGATGAACCGCTTCAGTACATGCGCATCATTATCTTCGTGCAGGCATCGTACGACTTCAAACATCGCCGCCGTTGATGCACCAATCGTCACCACTGGTAAGCAACAGACTGCCCACGCGATATTGATCATTGCAAGGTCGCCCACGCGAGACATGAATGTATTAAATGGGTTATCTTGCTGCGCAATTTTCATGGGAAATTCCTTTCTGCGGGTCGAATGGTCAGTATTCGGCGGGTGCTCGGTATCTCTTGACACGGGGGGCAACATTGACTCTTATATTGGCTCATGAGGTCATCCAATCGACGAATTTCTGAGCATTGCTGGCATTCTTTGATTCGAGTACGACACCGGCCAGTGCATCCTTGTCGGCGGAGTGTAAAGCGGTCCATCGCTTTGCGCTGGCAAGCTGCAATCCGTATGGAACACTCGCCCCTTTACCTGAACCGTCGTAATCAATGTCAGTGCCGTCCGAGTCATCGAATCCATGAAATGAAACAAATGAACCGCTTAAGTTACGCTGTTGCTCGCTCGTGAGGGCATCATTGATCGTCTGGAAATAGCCGAATCCCGCCAGTTTTGTGAAATCATCTGGCGACGCGATGATGATATCAAGCTCATGCGCAGAAAGCCGTGTTTGCAGTTTTGTCAGGCTGTTGTTGTCCGTCAGATCGTACCCTGTATCAATCGTCACGCCACCTTCTCGTCCTTCAGGTAACTTAAGCGCTTGCGCAACTTGCGTTTGTAATGCCGCACCATCACTCGTGCCGAGCGCACTTTTCGTAACGGCAACAGTGAGTTGAGGCGCGGCCTGCGGCGTGAGAATCTGCACTGTAAGATACACAATGACAACAACAGCCGCAATGATCGCAACTGTTCGTGCGAGTAGTTCGTCACGGAAATACGACCATTTTCGATCATTTGGTAACGCACGTAGCGTAGCAATACGCGATTTTCCTTTATATGCAATATCAGCAGACAACGTATGAATCGCTTCAGATTGACGATCATTGATCGAACCGCCGCCACGGTGCTCAGCTAATGAGCGATTCACATGATCATTCTGCTGTTCACGCACTGTTATCGCCTCCTTGCTTACCGTTGCAATGAATTCATCTCAATATCATGGTTGTTCTGCAACTGTTCACAAGTATAGCAAAGGAATCAGCAGCTACTTAACCGATTAAGCACACAGTATTAACGTACTTCTGCGCATCTCAGACCATACGTTCGTTGCCCCACTTACGACGTTCTTGTCAGCCACCCTGAATACCAACCACGCAGTTGACAGACAAAACGTGAATACAACCCAATCACGCGATGAGTGGGCCGCTGGAGTCGCGAAAGATGATTTCACTGGTGACGTCGGTCGTGGATTCAAACGTCTGACCGTCGATCATGTCAAGTAATGCGCGCGCACTAGCACGGCCGCGACCCACAACGTCACGGCTCAGCGCAGTAATAGACGGCATGTTCACTTGGCACAGGAACGAATCATCCCACGCGATAATCGACAGTTCGCCCGGTATGTCCATCTCAAGTTCTTGCGCCATGCGCATTGCAGAGAGCGCCATAATATCGTTGTCGTAGATGATTGCAGTCGGCGGATTTGGCAGCGATAGCAGTCGATCCGTGCACCTGCGTCCACCGTCCGGCGAGTAATCGGAGTGAAGGCAGCTGTATTGCAGATTCAGTTCGGCAGTCTCTTCCATGAACGCATTGTCGCGGATGAACGTGTGGCTCAGCGCTTCAGGTCCGGCGACGCGGGCAATACGCTGGTGGCCGAGTTCATGACAGTAATCGACCAGCAGATGCGCGGAACTCTGTTCGTCGTCAGATAGCGCAGGCAGACCGCCTGCAACGGAAGAATCACACAGCAATAGGACTGGCAGTTCAGGGTGATCGCAGAACAAGTCAACGCGAGGATCGCCGAGTTCGATATTCGTCAGTAGCACGCCGTCCACGCCACCGGTTGCGATCCAGTCGCGCAACACGTCCATTTCTGATTTCTGACTGCTCGCGTAACGAATGGTCAGCGAGTAGCCTTCCTTCTCAAGTTCCGACGACAGGCCAGCGATCAGTTCCATCGTGTACGTTTCGACTGACAGTACTGCGGTGTCGTACGTGAGTACCAAACCGATTGACCGTGTGCTGGCATCAGACAATGACTTGGCGGCACTGTTGGGACGCCAGCCTAAGCTATCTGCGACTTTGAGGACTTTGTCTCGCGTTGCTGCGGACACGCCAGGCTTGTCGTTGAGGGCATACGAGACAGCACTGCTGGAGACGCCGGCTACCCTAGCCACATCGGAGATCGTCACCTTTGGTTTCGGCAATGACATCGCTTCCCCTTCCACTTTATCGGTTCAGTACAGTCTATCGACGTTTGCTTGTGCGCCGCGCCGATGCGGGTATGTCTATTTTTTTGTGATGTCTCTTGATTGAGACGATTTCCGCTGGCGTAACACGTCTGTAATTGCAGGAAGAGCTGCCAGCGTAGCTGACTGAGGGGTAGTCACACCCTTGGAACGTTCAACCCGTGTGGCTACCCCTCAGACCGCTTCGCGGCCAGCTCCCCTAGCAAGGGGAGCCGAGATAAGGTCTACTCGCGGCCAGCTCGTCCTGCAATTTCGGACGCGCTACGCACGCAGTTTATTAGCTCGCCTGTCGGCTCGCACGTTGCCTACAAACAGTTCCACTGTTTGCTTAACGGCAACGTCCTGTAATTTCGGACGCACTGCGCGCGTAATGTACTGGCTCGCCTGTCGGCTCGCACAGTACCTACAAACAGCTCTGCTGTTTGCTTTACGGTGCTGTCCTGACAAGGGGAGCCGAGATTACGCCTATTGCTTTAGCGCTTAAGGTCGTTAGCGCAACGCAGCACGTTTGGCGCGGTGAACGCAACTGGATCAAGTCCGGCAACAGCGGTGATATGCCACGTCACCGACTCGCCCGGCAAGAGCGACACCATGCCGCCGTTGATGCGCGCGTCAGCATCAACCTTGTCAACCATGCAGAACACGTCGCGTGCATAAGCGCGTGCGGTGACCGTCAGATCGTAGCCGTCGCCAGTTGCGACAACCGTCGCGTCGAGTGGCGTGCGATCGAGCGACTGGTCAATCACATCGGATGGGTTGTAGATCACACGAGTAAACGCATCATCGGCAGCGTCCGCAGCGTCAACGTCAGCAATCGAAGTCGGCGTCGCCACAATAATCTCGCCGTACGGATCATCGAACGACGCAACCGCTTCAGCAAGTGTCAACGTAACATGACCGGGCTTGCCGGCAGCGAACGCCACGTCAAACGTTTGCGAAGCAAGCACTTCGCCTGCGACGTTGCGACGCTCTACCGTCCATGTACCAGACCAAGCTTCGCGCGTATCGTTAGCAATGATCAGCGCAAGATGATCGGGAGCGACCGGGTTACCTTCCCAGCTCTTGTCTTCGCGCGCACGATCGGAAACGCGTGGCTGAATCGTTGCGAATCGCGGTGCGAAGAAGTCGTGCGACGCATACCACAACGGCTTGCGATGACCGTAATAGTCAACCGCAGCCCACGACACGACCGGCCAATCGTCGTTCAACTGCCAAATCAACGCGCCGGCATTAACCGGTTCAAGCGAGCGCATGTGCTCAACACCGAAGCGAATCGCTTGCGCCTGCTGCAGCTGGCACGCCCAGTGCCAATCTTCGATGGAATCCCACTCATCGGTTGGCAGCAGCCAGTTGCGCGTGCCGTCCGCGTTGTAGCTCACATCGTTAATGTTGCCCGGGGTCAGATGCGAGCGCATGCCACGAGCGAGCTTGTAGTTGCCACCGGACGCTTTCTGATGCACGAGCATCTGCTTGCCGAACGGCTGAAGCGGTTCATCATGAACAACGCGGGTGAGTGTGCTGAACGCTGGCGGCGCCTGATAACCGAACTCGTCGGCGAAACGAGGCGTGTAATCGGCGTATTTGCGATAGTCGGCACGGTTCCACACATCCCAAATGTGCATGGTGCCGTCCACGTCCTTGTTCGCATCAACGAACGGTGTGAAGCTCATTGGCGAGCTCGGCAGGTAGACGTGCGTGGGGTCGAGTTCGGCGAGCAGCTTGGGGAACAGGTCGGCGTAATAGTAGTCGCCCCAACCTTTTTCGCCGTAACCGTATGCGTTTGCCGGCTTGTCGTCGTCGCGCAGTGCTTGCTTGAATCCACCCCATTCGGAGTATGCGACATAGTTTTCGTTGGAGCCGTTCCACACGGTCAGGCTCGGATGTGAGCTTAAGCGGTTGATGTGTTCGCGCGCTTCAGCTTCGATTTCAGCACGCGTGGCAGCATCCTCCGGATAAGCTGCGCAAGCGAGCATAAAGTCTTGCCAGACCATGATGCCAAGTTCGTCGGCCAGATCATAAAATTCGTCAGATTCGTAGATGCTGCCACCCCACGCGCGCACCATGTTCGAGTTGGACTCGACTAGGTCAGCGAAACGTGCCGCA
The DNA here is from genome assembly GCF_002259755.1 of Bifidobacterium hapali. Taxonomy (GTDB): domain Bacteria; phylum Actinomycetota; class Actinomycetes; order Actinomycetales; family Bifidobacteriaceae; genus Bifidobacterium; species Bifidobacterium hapali. The sequence continues at coordinate 43,543 of NZ_MWWY01000001.1, read as the reverse complement.
TAGAAGTCGCGGTCGCCGCGCGACAGGAAGGCATCAATCGGCACCCAGTTGTAGCCGCGCGCATGAACCGGTACATCATTGACATAAATTTGGAACGGACGGCCGATTTCGTCAGCGCGCGTATCGACGTGCACAGTACGGAAGCCGACTCGACCGGTCCACGTTGCGTTTGCAGCAGCTGTATCGGTTGCGCCCGCAGTGGCCGCGGTATCATCGTTCGTCGATGCTGAAGCGGTTACGGTCACGTCGTACAACGGCTGCTTACCGTAACCAATCGGCCACCAACGTTGCACCGCAGGCACCACAGTAGTGATCGTTGCCGTATCGCGACCGTACTCAACTTCACCTGAAGCGGTTACGTTCGCACCGAATCCAGTCACAGTCACGCTCACTGGAACCGGCTTCTGCTGAACATGCGCGTCAGCCGACGTCATCACTCGGCCCTCACCTTCACGTTCAATCTCAACCGTGGTGGTGAGCACGCCAGTACCATCCGGCAGCACATTCACCAGCGGACGTACCGCCTTAAACCGCACGCCAGACCATGAATCGATACCGATCTCACGCCACATACCAGCGTTCGCAACATCGATACCCCAGTCCCAACCGAACTGATAACTCGGTTTGCGCAGCTGATTAAACGCGTGATGTTCGGTATGCGGGTAGTATCCGAGTTCCTGCTCACGACGGTCAGACTCGCGCACTGACGATGCGAACGTAACGGTTAACCGGTTCAGTCCTTCACGTAGCTGACCGCGCGCATCCCAACGATACGAGCGATGATAATTCTGCGCAAAGCCAACCAGTTGTCCGTTAATCGCAACCGTAGCAACCGTATCAAGTCCATACGCGACGAGATCATGCCGAGCACGATCGTCTGCATGCCACTCAAATTCAGTCTCGAACTGCCAGTCGACGTCGCCAATCCACTGCTGACGGTTCTCATTATCACCGTCGAACGGCTCGTCAATCAGTCCAGCAGCAAGCAAATCAAGCGTTACTTCGCCGGGCACAATGGCCGGAATTCCGGCCTCAATCGCAGTACGAACCTCAGCAGGAGCGACTTGCGGGTTCAGTGCGCGAACCGTCCAGCCCTCAGTGAGCGAGCGGAACGTTGATGGTGTATGAGTCATGATGAACATCCTTGTTGATAGTGACTAGTAGTGACTAGCGAGTAACTAGTAGCTAACAATACGGCCAAATGCTATTCCTTAACCGCTCCAGCTGCGATGCCGTTGTAAATCTGCTTCTGGAAAATAAGGAACAAAATCAGCATCGGCAACAGCGTAATAATCACGCCAGCGCAGATTAAGTTGTACTGGCTACCCATCGGGCCGGTGAACGAGTACAGCGCGATCGCAATCGTCTTGAGGCTTTCCTTCTGCAAGTACAGGTTCGAGGCATAGTACTCGTTGTACACGCCCACGCCCTTCAAAATCATGCAGGTCACGATCGCCGGCTTCAGCAACGGTAGCAGCACACGCGAGTAGATCGTCCAGTATGAGGCGCCGTCCATAATCGCAGCTTCGTCGAGCGAAATCGAAATGTTCTCAAAGTACTGAATGAACACGTAAATCGAAATCACATCGGTGCCGCACATCATCAAAATGTAGCCCCACATTGTGTTGACCGCGTGCAGCTGCACCATCATTTTGTACATCGGAACCTGCATTGCGATACCTGGCAGTAGCGCGGCCACCGTGAACAGACCGCGAATCACCGCGTTCCCCGGGAAGGTGAAGCGGGACAGTACGTACGCGAGCATCGTACCGATAAGCGTAGTGATAATCAGTACCACTACAAGCACAACGAACGAGTTACGGAACGCGATCGCCATATTCGATGCTTTGAACGCCTGCACATAGTTCGCAACATTGAACCAGTTCGACGGCGGTTGCATCACAGACGTGCTCTGATATTCTTTCGTGGTTTTAGCTGCAGTCACGAAGCAGCTGACCAGCGGTACAAGCATCCAGAACGCTACGAAAATCAGCGAGAAGTACTTAAGAAAGACCAGCAGACCGTTCTTTGCCTTGTACCAGAACGAATTGCTGCGCGCCATACTACGCGCTTTGGCTTGTGCGACAACGTCAGTCATCATGCCACCGCCTTTTCCTTGTTGTTACTGAAGCCGTTAAGTGAGCTGTTGCCCGAGCCGTTACCCGTGTTACGAGAACCGTTACGCACGATCGGCGCGTTCTTCAACGCCATCTTGCGACGCTGACGTTCGATCTTCGCAGCCTTCTTCTTCGCTTTCGCAACGCCGTCATCAGCGTCACGGAACACATACTTAAAGAACATCTGCTGTAGCAGAGCGCACAGCAAGATAATCATGAGTAGTACCACAGCCATCGCGGATGCGAGACCGACCTTCTGGCTACCGTGCGCGAGCTGATCCATAAGTACGAAGTACGTTGCAGTACCGTTCGCACCAGTCGTAATCACGTACGGACCTTCGAAAGCGGACAGCGAGCCAGTAATCGACAGGATGATGTTGAGTACGAGAATCGTCTGGATACCGGGCAAAATGATGTGCTTGAACTGCTGCCACTTGTTCGCACCGTCGATTTCAGCGGCTTCGTACAGCGTCTTGTCAACCGACATAATTGCACCGATGAACAGAATGACGTTCTGTCCAAGGTAACGCCAGATAGACGCGCCCACCAGCGACCAGTTGTTGATACGCTGATCCTTCAGCCAGTACGGCAGGGAGTCGAGTTGGAAACCACACCATTGCAGCACGGTATCGAACACGTAGCCGCGAGTATAGAAGAACTTGAAAATGAAGCCGACTGCGATTCCGTTGATCAGGAACGGGAAGAAATAGACGGCTTTGAAGAAGCCGCCGCCGCGTACTTTGAACGCGAGCATCGTGGACAGGTACAGCGCAATGGCGACCTGAATGAGCGCGCCGGCCATGTAGTAAAGGCTGAGTTTGAGCGACGACAGCGTGTCGGGGCGAGTGAACACTTCGATGTAATTCTGCAGACCGATCCACTTCGGGGTACCAATGTACTTCATCTTGTAGAAGCTGTAGCCGACCATGTTGAAGAACGGCAGGTAGGTGAAGAACACAAGCAGGGCGAGCGGGATCGCCGAGAACGCCACGATGATTCCTGTCTTGCGCCAGTCTTTTGGCTGGATATTATCAGGGATGTCGACGGATGACGTCGTTCCCACTGTTGACGAGGTCATAGATCCCTCTCTTTGGTTGGGTTTTATGTTGCTTTGTACGCTTGTTTCGCGCGTTTGCGGTTTGCGCTAACTTGCGCCGGCTGCGCTGAGCTGGGTGAGCTGGGTGAGCTGGGTGAGCTGAGCTGAAGCGGTTCATAAAACCAGTTGGGATGGTTATTAGAGTTCGATCACGCGCGATTGTGCGATGAACGAAAGTCTGAAGATGCGTTCGGGCAGCCACCGGCGTTGCTGCTGACGACTACCCGAACAGTTGGATGGAGGAAGGTGGGTTATGGCTAGATTGTTAGCTCAGCGAAGTAACTGAAGCGGTTACGTTGCGGGTGAGTTATTTACTCGCTCGCTCACTTAGCGACCGTGGTGTACTTGACGTCCACGTTCTCAGTTTTCAGCGCACCGTTCCACTTCTCATTCCATTCCTTAACAAGATCGTCGTAAGACTTGGTCTTGTTAGCCGCGTTTTCGACGATGGACTGGACACGAGCATCGCCGGCAGCGTTGATGTTAAGTTCGGAGTCGGAATTGAGATCGTTGAACAGATCTTCTTCGCCTTCAACAGAAGGTTCATCTTCAACGAACGTCACATCCTTGAACTCAGAGTAGACATCCGGGAGTGTGGTATCAGCCTTGTCGACTGGCAAACCGCCTTCGTTCGTAGCAAAGTGAGACTTTTCAGTCATCCACTTGATGAAAATCATCGAGGCTTCCTGATTCTCCTTGGAAGCGTCCTTGTTGATACCGAACGCATAGTCAGCAGAAGAGGAAGTGTACTGCTTGCCGTCAACGGTGATCGGGAACGGCATGTAACCGATATCGTCAGCATGCTCGCCGACCGACTTGATCTGGGAGACAGCCCACGAACCGAGCACCATCGTGGCGATCTTGCCGGAGTTCATTTGAGTCTTGGAGCCTTCCCAATCAGTGGTGGAGAAGTCGTCTTCGATCAGTCCATCAGCCACGGCATCGTACAGAATCTTGTACACGTTGTAAGCGTGAGTGCCGTCGCCCGGGTCAGAGAACGGGTCCTGCGTGTGCAGCAGCTCCTGATTCATGTACTTGGCGTCGCCAGTAGCGGTACCACCGATGTAGGCATCCCATGCGCCCATCGTCCAGCCGGCCGCGTAGTTGGTGTACAGCGGGATGGCATCAGTCTTTTCCTTGATGAGCTTGAGGTCGTTGATGAACTCTTCTGGAGTCTTCGGATTCTCAGTGATGCCGGCGGCCTTGAATACAGCTTTGTTATAAACGATGCCGACCGCGTTACCGGTTGAGGAGATGCCGTAGACGTTGCCGTCGTACTGCTGGGCATACACGTAGTGGATTTTATCTTTCAGATTATCGACAGTGCCGAAGGGCAGGAAGTAGTTCTGCAGCTCGGAGGCATCGACAGTTGGGATCATCATCATGTCGCCCCAGTCGCCGCCCTGCAGACGGGTCAGTGCGGAATCGCCGTAATTGGTGCCGCCTTCGACCTTAACCGTGATGTTTGGATACAGCTTGTTGAATTCTTCAATGTACTGCTTCCATGTCGTACCGTTGTAGGTGTCCTGCAGCATATCGGTACGATGGCTGTACAGGTTGACAGTGGTCTTGATGTCCTTGCCAGTGGTGCCAAGTTCGATCTTGTCGTAAGTCAGTTCAGTGCCGTCGCTGGAACCTGAACCGGTTCCGCAGGCCGCCATGCTCAGCGCGCAGACAGCGGCAGTGGCCGCGGTTACGATCTTTTTGAGTGCTTTCATTCCTGTCTCCTTTGCCAATCAGTCCTGAATAGGTGAAGCCTTCAGTCCTTTTTATTGGTTTCCGCCGTCGCTCAGCTATGAACACCGGCAGCGCACACTTCGCAAAACCCTTATTCTGTAAGGTTTTTGCGTTGTTGACATTTAATATAGCATCGAACTTTTGAGTTTGTCAACCGGTTAAGTAACTGCGTTAATATATGGGTTCACATAATCGAACATCAGCGATTGTTTAGCGATTGATGGAGTGGACACAGCCCTTGAAAATACTGGAATTTCAGTCATGTTCACCTTTGATCAGTACGATCGTACACAACTGGATTCGTAAGTCATTACAGTACGCTTTTCGGCGTGTCGCGACTGAGTGTTCGAGCAATATTAGCCGCTTAGCTGGTGTATTTCTTCACGCTGATCATCATTTACTGAACCGGTTACGTTACCGGTTCGCGCTCGATATCATTCGTCACATTCCAGTCACTACTCTCATCATTCTTCCGCCTTCGCACCTTTCGCACTCTTCCACCCTTCCACATCCGCTCACTTCTACGCGCCTATCAAACCCTTGTTCTTTTGGCTCTGTTAAGTCAGAATTGACATTGCTCTTTCCTTGGCCCATTTTGTCAGGGTGGGCCGTGAAACAGCGCTGCTGCTGCTTCACGGCAACTGTGCTGCAGATTGGTCTGCCTTCATTTTTGATATTTTTGATATTTTTGATTTGGCTTTATATATAGGGTTTTAGGAGGCAGCATGAGATCCCCCGCAGAATCCATTCAAGCCAACAGCAGACGGAGAACCACCACTGCTGATTGGACGCTCCAAAATCATCCGTGACTTCGAAAAAGGACTAGACAATGGAGTTGGCGCTCCAGGGCGTATCATGCTCATTACTGGTGCCCGAGGTACAGGCAAAACAGTCATGCTCACCGTCCTTGCCGATAAAGCTCGCACAAGGCATTGGAATATTATCGAGGAAAACGCATCCCAAGGATTATGCGAGCGCTTGGTCAATGAATTGCGAGTCAAAGATCGGCTTCTTGATCGATTTGCGTTTAAACCATCCCTGAGCATCGCTGGGACAAGTATCAGTCTAGGAGAAGCAGAACTGTCTCCCAAAAACGTATGCCAGAAACCTTACGCAAGGCCATGTCAGAACGTCTAGCAACGCTAGATAAACGTCATGTTGGACTACTCATCACCATAGATGAAACGCAAGCTGCTGACCAATCTGATCTCATCGCTCTCGCAACGGCAGTTCAACATCAGATCCGAGAACGGCGAAATATCGCCATTGTTTTCGCCGGACTTCCGCAGATGATGTCAGATTTATTTAACGACAAAGTCATTATGTTTCTCAGACGCGCCAAAACTAACGTACTCACTGATGTTCCGATTGAGGAAGTACGCACAGCATTTGAAACAACGTTCAGTACCTCTGGGATGACGATCACTCAGAAACAGGTTGCTACTGCGGCTGAGACGACAGCGGGGTATCCATATATGATTCAGCTAGTGGGATATCACATATGGGATGCTGCGGATATGCGGAATGCAGATGTTGTCAGCGATCAGGATGTACAACAAGGTCTTAGCGATGCTAACGTTGATCTAGATAATGCCGTGTGCATTCCCGAATTATCTGGTTTATCTCATAATGATCGCGCATATCTGGAAGCAATGGCAATGGCAGACGGACCATCATCTACCGCGGTAGTAGCCGAACGTATGGGCAAAACTAGCAACTACGCCGCCACATACCGCAAACGGCTACTTGACGCCTATGTCATCCGCGAGACAGAACGCGGTAAAGTTGATTTTGCAGTACCCTTCTTACGCGAATATTTGCGTCGGCAACAAGTATCGCACAACTGATGCGAAATCCACGGAATACCGCTTGTTTGTAAGTTTTGCGCTCAGTACTGGGTATAAACGTGATATTCCGGCGGAGGATATGCCGAGTTCCGCCGGAATATCACGCTAGACAGTGGTTTTTTGTGATATTGCGGCGGAGTACCCCTTAACCTCCGCCGGAATATCACGTTTTGAGGCCATTTTTTGTGATATTTCGGCGGAACTCGGGCAAGGTCCGCCGAAATATCACACTAGGGCCAGCACCCTCACAGCACAGGCAGTTCGCGCGAGGCGATGAGCTGCTTATACCACTTGAAGCTGTCCTTCGCAGTACGCTCCTGCGTCTCGTAATCCACGTAAGTAATGCCGAAACGCTTGGTGTAGCCGAACGCCCACTCGAAGTTGTCAAGCATAGACCACACGAAGTAACCGCGCAGATCCACACCAGCTTCCATCGCGCGACGAGCGGCATCGAAATGCTTGGTCAGGTAGGCGATGCGCTTGTCATCGTGCACGGCCTTAACCGGTTCACCAGTTGCCGGATCAGTTTCGGTAACCAACTCATCAGCGCACGCAATGCCATTCTCGGTGATGAACATCGGCATCTCCGGATAGTTATTGTGCACGCGCACGAGCATGTCATACAGACCGTTCGGGTCAATATTCCAACCCATTTCAGTGTGCTCACCCGGGGTCGGCAACCAGTCGATGTCGCTGCAGCCAGGGAACGTGCTCGCCGCGGTGGACTGCGGGAATTGCGGACGATCACTCATCGCAAGTAAACCGGTTGAGTAGTAGTTGATACCGAGCAAGTCGATCGGCTGGTGGATGCGTTCGAGATCGCCATCCTTGATGAAGTCCCAGTCACAAATACCCTTGGTGATGGCGAACAGTTCCTCCGGATAGTAGCCGCGCAGCATCGGGTCAAGGAAGACGCGATTGCCGATCAAATCGGCGCGGTGCACGGCGTCTGCGTCGCCACGGTTGAACTGCAGATTGAGCGTGACCGCGAGCTTCGCATCCTGCTTGGTGATCGCGCTACGCAGTGCCTGTGCCATAAGACCGTGTGCAAGGTTCAAGTGATGAACCGCTTCAAATGCGACCGGGCCGCCGCCGAGTCCCGGCGCATGTTCGGTGCCGCCGTAGCTTAAGTAGGAGGAGCACCACGGCTCGTTGAGCGTAATCCATGTGTCAACGCGGTCGCCGAGACGCCCAGCGACGCGCTGTGCGTAGTCGGCCACGCGCCAAGCGGTGTCGCGGTTCAGCCAGCCGCCCTTATCGCCGAGATACTGCGGCAGATCCCAGTGATATAGCGTGGCGCACGGCTTGATGCCGTTAGCGAGCAGTTCGTCTACGACACGCTCGTAGAAATCGATGCCTTCTTCGTTGGTCGGGCCAAGTTCGGTTGGTACGATGCGCGGCATGGCGATGGAGAAACGGTACGCGTCGACGCCGAGTTCCTTGAGCAGCGCGATATCTTCCTTGTAACGGTGGTACGAATCGGTGGCCACGTCACCGGTGTCACCGTTGACAGTATGACCCGGTTCATGGGAGAACGTGTCCCAGATGGACGGGCAGCGGCCACCTTCGTTGGCAGCACCTTCGATCTGATATGAAGCGGTTGCGGTGCCGAACATGAAGTCCTTGGACAGTGGCATCGGAGTTCCTTTCTGACTGGCGTGCGTCTGCGCGCGGCTTGTCGACGACCCGGAGGGTCCGGTGTTCGCCGAACCGATCACCATCCTTAGCGACCGGTTGGTAATTAACTTCGTCATTGATGAGTGTATCATATTTTTTATTAACCGGTTAAGGTGTTGCGCGATATAGGGTTTCGCACTCTACAAATCCTTCATATCGGGCAATACTCGATACCAACTAAAAAAGGCTCTGTTAAACCAACTTTGGCATATGCTTGAAGCCATCCCTCCGTCGGCTTCGCCGGCAGCTCCCCTGACAAGGGGAAGCTAAGGGAGGGGAGAACCAATGCCAATTCTGGTTTAACAGAGTCAAAAACGGCATCACTGCAATCAACGAGGAACCAAGATCGCCATGACCATTCACAACACGCCAACAAGCACACACCGAACCATCATTCTGCCAAACCATCCAGCACTGCGCACGATGGGTCGCATCGACGACACCGACCCAACTCAGCCAATCTGGGTCTACCCGTACACGCAAACTGCGTTCCGCTTTACCGGTTCAGCACTCACCGCAACGCTGATTAATTACTGGAATTACGGCGATTCGCATCTCGGCGTCATTATCGACGGCGTGCAAACGAAAGTCCGCATCCCGTCTGGCGTCACGCAAGCCAACGGCACCCTAGACGACAGCACCGAAGCTACCACACTCTCTGCGCCTGCCGAATCCGCCCCATATGCCCCATCCCCCGTCACCGTCACACTCGCCGACAACCTGCCAAACATTGAGCATGAAGCGGTTATTTTCAAGCGCCAAGACGGCCAACACTACGTTCAGTTGCTCAATTTCGGGATTGACGATGGCGCACAAATCATGCCGCCACTCGCCTCTGAACCAACCCGCCGTATCGAGGTGTTCGGCGATTCCGTCTCCTGCGGCGAGCGCAACGAGGCATCGCTGTATGTCGGCAAACCCGACCCCGAAGTGGACTTAAGCGGTTACAGTAACGCATGGCAGTCGTACGCTGCGATCACCGCTCGCAATCTCGGCGCCGCGTTGCATGACACGTCGCAAGGTGGCGCATCGCTGATTGACGGTATCGGCTGGTTTGCTGGACCAGATTACGTTGGTCAGGAAAGTATTTGGGATCGCGTTGAGTATAACCCGACGCTTGGCGAGACGAAACCGTGGGATTTCCGCCGGTTTACGCCGCAAGTTGTGATCGTCGCGATCGGACAGAATGACTCACATCCAGTTGATTTTATGGCTCAGGATTATGACGGCGAGCAGGCTGTGCATTGGCGTGCACGGTATGTTGATTTTCTGAGGGCGATTCACGCGCGCTATCCGCAAGCGACGATCGTGTGCATTACCACGTTGTTGATGCACGATCCGGCGTGGGACCGCGCGATTGATGAAGCGGTTCAGATGTTTAATGCCACGCTTGGCGAGGGCCAGTCGGCGCGTGTACCGTTTGGTGCAACGGATATTGTGGCGGATGCTGCGGTAAGCAGCTCAACCGCTTCAGTTTCGGCCGACACGATTGCTGGAACAACTACTGACGTTGAGAATGCTGCCGAGACTGCTTTACCGACCGACATGAACCATCATGACGATACCGACCGCACCGAGCACACTGACTCCGCAGATGCCAGTACAGCCCGCACGGTTGCGCATCATTTCCTGTTTTCGCGCAATGGTGCAGCAACACCGGGTCATCCGCGTGTGGCTGAACATGAGGAGATGGCGCGCGAGCTTACTGCGTTCATTGAGTCGCTCGGTGAGAGCATTTGGGAGGCGTGAGTGATGAGTACCAATCAAGTCGCTACTGGCCCGGCACCGGGCGCGAATATGTCTGGTTTGGCGGGCGGCGATAGCAATGCCGCCATAGACAAGCCGATCGGCACGCCTGAGCTCCGCCCCGCTGCGATCTTTTCGCACGATATGGTGTTACAACGGCATCAGCCGATTCCTGTATTCGGAACCGGTACTCCCGGTCGTACTGTCATTGTGAAATTACTGCAAAACGGGTCAACTGAACCGCTTAAGGTCATCACACGCTGCGATGAAACGCAGCTAGACGCACATGCGCAGCTCAATACTTCCGCCCAGATGACTCAGCACAATAGCGAGTCATTTGATCACATACAGTCGAACACTTCTCCTTCCGTCAGAAGCATCCACAGCACTGATATCACCAGTACTATCGGCTCCAAACTTGGTCACCGCAACGGAGCTGAACCGGTTCATTTCGCCGCATCCGACAGCGTAAGTGCATTCACCACTATCGACGCCAGCGGCCATTGGCTCGTCACACTGCCCGCGCTCGAAGCTGGCGGCCCATATGAGCTGTCGATCAGCGACCACTCCGGCGTCACGCTGCGATACTTGCGCGTTTACGTGGGCGAAGTGTGGCTGGCCGGCGGTCAAAGCAATATGGAGCTCGAACTGCGCAACAGCGAACATGCGGATGCGGCCGTGGCGGCAAGCGCCGACCCGTTGTTATGCTTTTACAACACACCCAAAACCGGCGTTATTGATACTGAGGCTGAAGACCATGCAATCTGGCAGGTGAGTGGGCCAGATACGAGCGGCACGATGTCGGCGGTCGCGTATTATTTCGCGCGTCGTTTGCGTGCTGAGCTGGGAGCAGACGTGCCGGTCGGCATTATCGACTGTTATATTGGCGGCACGTCAATCACCTCGTGGATGAGTCGTGCAACGCTGGAAAGTTGCGAAGCCGGACAAGCATATCTGAACCGGTTCAGTAATGCGATCGCCGGAAAAACAGACGAGCAGTTCGAGGCTGAAACCACGGCATGGAAGACAAAGTTCGATGCGTGGAATGAAGCAATCGGTAAAGCTCGCGCGGCTGAACCAGACATAACGTGGGATACACTCAACGAGCAGTACGGCGCGTGCCCGTGGCCGCCGCCAGTCACGCCGACCTCACAATACCGGCCGACTGGACCGTTCGGCACGATGATCGAGCGAGTCGCACCGTACGGTATCGCTGGATTCTTGTGGTATCAGGGCGAGGAGGATGAGTCGTACTGCGAATCGTACGGCGAGCTGTTGCCGCGGCTTATTGCCGAGTGGCGCGGATTGTGGGCGAACTATACCGATACATCCCCGTGCGCAGCGCATCACACGATGTCGTCCACTACGTCACCGCAGCCAGTACATGAGGTATCCTGTGTGCAACACAATACGGACCATGACAATACGGACCATGCCGCTGCTTGTGAGATACGCCCGCTGCCATTCCTGATTGTGCAGTTGCCGCAGTGGATTGATAAAACTGTGGCTGACGCTGATCCGATGCACTGGCCGGTGATTCGTGAAGCACAGTGGGCGGCGGCACGCGAAATACCGCGCACGTATACGATTACGACGATCGACTGTGGCGAGTTTGACAACATTCACCCGACCGACAAGCGCACGCCCGGCGAGCGGCTTGCGAACTGCGCATTGCATTATGTGTATGATCGTGGCGATATTCCGGTGGACGGTCCGCAGTGCGTAACGGCACAAGCTGAACCGGTTGCGTTCAAAGCTGGGTCACGTGAGACGCAGGATGGTGCTACTGCTGAATGCACGGTTATTGTACAGTTCGATCATGCTGGTGGACTGCAGTTTGATGGTACTGTGCCCGGCACGTACCGCCGGCCGGCGATGGCAACGCGCGACGATGATATAGATCAGCAGGCAATATCGTCTGGCGACAAGCAGGACGTTACGCCTAGTGACATGCCTCTCTCAGAGGAAGCTCTGGTAAACGGCTCTGAATCATGTGACGATCGATACTATCGTGCCGCTTGCGATTCTGGTTTTGAGGTTGCTGGCGCGGATGGTATCTTCCGACCGGCAGCAGCAACGATCGAAGTTCATACTGATGACGTATCCGCTGGGACAGGTGATACGACGACTGCCGCCGATCATGCTACCGTCCTACTCAGCGCGCCTGATATCGGTGGCAAGCCAAAGGCTGTTCGCTACGCGTGGCGCAGCTGGGGACCCGCCCCGCTATTCAACGGTGACGGTTTACCCGCACCACCGTTCTGGACTAAGGTGCAGTAGTTCTCTCAACAGGCCGTAAGTCAGCACTATCTTGATGCTTCTGCTGACTTACGGCCTTCTACAGCCCCCGAAACGACCGTAAGTCAGCACTATCTTGACGTTCCTGCTGACTTACGGCCTAATACAGCATCCCAAACGACCGTAAGTCAGCAGAAACATTCCGATAATGCGTACTTAAGGTCGTCAATTGCAGGACGAGCTGGCTCGCGAGGCGCGACTGAGGGATAGTTACACGGGTTAGGCGTTCCAAAGGTGTGACTACCCCTCAGTCAGCTACGCTGACAGCTCGACATGCAACTACAGACGCGCTACGCGCGCAATTTACTGGCTCACCTGTCGGCTCGCACAGCACCTACAAACAGCTCCGCTGTTTGCTTCACGGTGCTGTCCTGACAAGAGGAGCCACGATAAGCCTACTCACGGCAACGTGCTTTGAGGGGAGCTGAATATCAACGTGCCATCAATGGCGATACGCACACCAGCACGGAGTGGCAGAAATCTCTCACTGAGCGGGGCTCAGTGAGAGATTTCTGCCACGCATAGGAATGGGTAGGAGCGCACAACGCCGATTAGTGGAGATCTAGGGCGTCGCGGAGGAAATCGCGCTGGAGAATGAGGAGGTTCTCGGCTACGGTTTCATCGTTGGTCATGTGGGTGATGCCCGTCAGCGGCAGATACGTGTGCGGGCGACCGGCAGCCATCAGCGCTTGGCTCAAACGCAGGCTGTGCGCGATCGTCACGTTGTCATCCGCGAATCCATGAATCAACATGAGCGCACGATGCAGTTTCGGCGCATCCTGCACAATGCCGTTGCGCGCGTACACGTCCGGATCGAGGCCGAGATATCGCTCGGTGTAATGCGTGTCATACAGCGTCCAATCCGTAGGCGGAGCACCAGCACAACCGGCCTTGAACACGTCAGGCGCGTCGAGCACGGCGAGCGCGGACAGGAATCCGCCGTACGACCAGCCGATCATGCACACTTTGTCAAGATCCGGCGCAGGAATAATCGCGCCACCAGCCGCGCCACCATCGGACACGCTATCAGCTGCACCACGCCCAGCATTCAGCTCAGCGATCGCATCCGGCAACGCGTGCACGGCCTCAACCTGATCAGCAAGCGTCACATCCTTCATATTCTCGAAAATCGCACGATCCCACTTCGGCCCGCGACCGGTGGTACCGCGACCATCAGCCGTCACCACAAGGAATCCCTGATCAGCCCACCACTGAGCCTCCCAGTAGAACGCTTGCGAGGCGATCACCTGCTGGAACCCCGGGCCGCCGTACGGCTTCATAAGCACCGGCAGTTTGCTCGCATGCGCATACGGACTGGACTCGCTCGGCGCGATAATCGCCGTGTACAGCTGGTGCTCACCGAGCCGCGTAAACGTCACGTTCGGCACGAATCCCGGTTCGGCTGCGTGATTCGCGATCGTCGCGGCAGCAGCGTCCACATTCACAGCACCCGCAGCACCCACACCATCAACATCCGCAACATCCGCAACTCCAGCCGTCCCAGCGATATGCCACATGTGCGAGCGCGCGTGAGTCATATCGCGACCGGACACCACCATGCCACGCGAGCCGCGCGACACTGTCCACGCGCCAGGCGCACTCGTCACCGACGTAATCGTACCGTCAAACGAAATACTCACTACGTCGAAACTGCGCGCATCGTGACCGCCAACGAACCGCTCGTCGCCAGCGCGACCGTCAGCACTACTCCACGCAGCCGGCACGTCCGCCGCGATTTCCGGCGTCCGTTGCACGCGTACCAGCACATCATGATCGGTCACGTCGAGTACATCGCGCACCTGCCATCCGGCCGGCGTAAACGCGCGACCGTCGACTGTCAGTCGGTTCGTATCCGACTGCATATCGTTGAACGAGCAGATCAGTCGACCGTCCGGCGTGAATGCAGGCGTGCCGTGCACGAGATCGATCCACTGATCGTTGTGATGCGTCTCAAGCACGCGCGTATCACCAGCTTGCTCGCCGCTGACCGTAACCGCGAGAACCTGATCGTTACGCTGGCAGCGGTCCTGTACGAGCACGAGCGGATCGTGACCCTTGCTCCAGTTGACAGCGGCGACGTATTCGTACGGCGTGCGATCCCAGCGCACTTCAGTACCAGCGATACCGGCGTACTGATCGTTGGTATCGAACGCAAGTTCAGCGACGGTCAGGTGAACGTCGGCGTTCGCGGTGAGCGCGCGCGGATAGCGGCGGCCGTCAGCGGGATGATCAGGATTAGCTGGATCGCTGATGTACCACATTGGTTCGGGGGAAGTGTCGAACGTTTCAAACAGGATGTGACGCGAGTCGGGGGACCACCAGAAGCCGTCGTAGCGGTCCATTTCTTCGCCGGCGACGAACTCAGCGAGGCCGATTTTCCAGGTGCTGTGGGTGGCGTGGGCTGCGTCAGTGCGCTCGTCGCTGTCATGATCGTCGTCACACACGCCCCAGATTGTGCCGATACGATCGCCGTCAGCTGGAACTGACGTTGCGGTATCTGCGAGGTTTGCAATATCGGACAGCGACGCCGTGCCGGATGCGCCAACTACGCTGTCCGAGTCAGTTACGTCAGTGACATCAGTGTCGTCAGTCTCATCGAGGTCGAACAGGCCCTCAGAAATCGACGTTTCGTCGTCGTCCATCGCAATGAAAACGCCATCGTCGAGGTCGCCAGCTGGCTCGTCGGCAAGCCGTGCCGCGTTGGACGAGTTCTGCTGTTGCGCGGCACGCCAACGCTGCTCGTACGCGACCGCATCATCCCAGTCGGCGATATCAATCAGCTCAAGATGTTCGCCGGTGGTGTACAGCACATGCTTGCCGTCCGGGCTGATGCGCGGATTGAGCACGGGGCCGTACACGCCTTGATCGTCCGTGTCGAGCGCGGCGGGCGCGAGTTGACGCGTGCGGGAGGTGGGGAGGCTGTGGTTGGTGGTGGCGCTGGTGCCGGTGTTGTCGGCGCTGTCGAGGATTTCGGTGAGGAACAAACGACCGTTGATCGTGAAAATCACGCGACGGCCAGCAGCGTCGACCGAGTAACTGACGATGCCCATGCCGCCTTCGCGAGCGCGTTCACGGCGAGCTTTCTCTTCGGCTGGCACGTCTTCGGCGTCTGCGTCGGCCAGTAGTTCGCGCGGGTCGGCGAGTTTGATTTCGCTATGTGTGAACGCTGCGGAAGTGGACGCGCTGGATGTCGCTGTCTCATCGCTCGGTTCGATTACGCTCAGCCACAACGAGGTTACGAGATCTTCCGGACCGTCCGAGCGCAGGAACAAAGCTCGCGTGCCGTCGCCGATCACTCGCGCCGAGCGCGGGGCGCCGCAACCGAAGCGCAAGGTGCGTGCCCGCAGACGCGGGAATCTGGAGATTACATCGCTGGGTGAAGGGTTACTGTTTGATTCGCCGATGATATCGGTTTCATATGTGTCATCGCTCATACCGACCGATTCTACTTCGCAAATCTTGGGACCTTTTATCAGAACATTGCCGTGAGTTATCCACAAAAAATGTGGATAGACACGCCGCGTTGTGGATAACTCCGACCGTTCGACCACATACCCCGGTTTAGCTTGCACCACTACCTCACATCGTTTAATCTGCCTGTACTCAACGCAACGATGCGAACAATCTTCCCCAAGGAGCACTATGACCGATCACTATACGCCACCAGATTCGTATGACAAACGTCATATATTTGGGTATAATCACAATCAAGAAGCAATCATCAACATCCATCCACATGCACTACATACGCACGGATTGGCGCGAGAACAAATCATAACCGCATTCGTTACGCGCATCGGTCCAGCGCGCATACGCGAGCGCGACCATAACGCCGAACCACCCCGATGGGCGGCCATCGGATTCGATCAGCAGCGCCGAGCTATTGAACTCGTATATGTCAAGACAGCAGACAGTAAGCCTCTCGTCATACACGCAAATTATCTGACTAAGGGATTCTTCAAAGAATGGAGTCAAGCATGAAACAATATATCGCCGAAGACGGCACGCCTATTACTGACGACATGGTCGAACGCTGGGCGCAAGAAGCTGAAGATGGTTTCCCGAATTGTACAGTCACCCGCGAGCCAGATTCATTTACACCGAGCCGCATGGACATGAAGGCACACACCATCCGCATTCCAAATGAACTTTGGTCGCTAGTGGAAGCCGCAGCCAACATCAAACACATTACGCCGAGCGAATATACTCGGCAGGCTCTCGGGCGCAGTCTTGCGCAATCTGATCTGACTCGTGAGCAAAAGATTCTCATCTACGCCCAAGCGCATCAACTCACGCGAGAAGAGGCAGTTAACGAACTTATTGATCGCGCGCTGGCATAGCATCCACGCGCCGCAAACATGCCGTGAATTATCCACAAAAAATGTGGATAGACACGCCGCGTTGTGGATAACTCCGACCGTTCGACCACATACCCCCGGCTTAGCTTGCGCACAGTCCGCAACTCCCGTATGCTGCCCCCAAGCATGAGCACATAAAACACATACGAAAAGAGTCATCATGAGCACTGCTACCGCACTCCCGCCACCGCAACAATCACCCCCGAATCCCAGCCGACCACGCGCAAGAGATATACTTTGTATATCCAGTCAAGGAGGCGCTATGGTCGAAGCAACCATCAGCAAATGGGGCAACAGCGAAGGCATCCGTATTCCTAAGGAAATACGCGACCGCATCGGCCTGCACGAGGGCAGTCGCGTCTCCATTGATGTCGAAGGCGATCGCATCATCATTACTCCGCCGCGATCTCACTCCACGCAAGTCGGACGCTACAATGCCGAAATCGTCGGATATCTGCCACAGGATAAGCCAGACGCTGCCATCGAAATGATCATGGCCTGTCTCATCTAAAACAGGCAGAGAATCAACCTTGTACTCACAGCTGAGCTGCAGTCAACACAAGTCAGTACAAGTCAGCCCAAGTCAGCTGGCAAGATCAGCTGCGTGTAGGTTGCGAGCGACGGCACGTTCGCGCGCGCCTTTAGTCGCGTACAGTCCAGCGGCGACGATCAGGAACATCACCGTGCAGCAAATCCACAGCGTGCGGCTACCGAATCCACCGATAATCCAGCCGCCGACCAGCGGAGCCGCGCCATTCGACAGCGACCACACGAGGTTATACAGTCCCTGATACGTGCCACGAGCCTCGGCCGGCGCGAGATTCGCAACCGTTGTCGCCGCGATCGGGAACGTACCAAGTTCGCCAAACGTCCACAATACGGCCGCAATCGCGAACCCATGCCACGACGTCGCGCCAATCTGAAACGCGTAGCCGACCGCCGTAATCAGCATGCCCAGCACGAGCACGCGCGTATTACTCATACGATTAAACACGGCGAGCGCAGGAATCTGCAGCAAGCACAGCATACCGCCGTTGATCGTCAGCAGAACCGAATACTGATCCGTGCCCATGCCGAGCTGCGTGAGCGCGATCGGCAGACCGCTGGTGAGTTGGAAGTACGCGATCGTATAGCCGAACATGAGCACGACCATCGCCATGAACGGCCAGTCAGCGAGCGCGCGACGATAGTTTGCGAGCAGCGAGACTGACTGACGGTCGGCGGCGGACATACTATCGGCCGGGTCTGCAGTATCGTTCGCGAGCGTGATCGTTGCGGCGGACGTATCCTCGTCGTTCGCAACTGTCGACAAGGATGACGTGACAGTTGCAGCTACGTCGTCTGACGTAACGTCAATCGTTACGTTGCGATCCGCCTTACGTGCCGTCTGCGACTCGTGCAGCGATTCATCACGTACCGTATCAGTACCGCCCAGCTTGCGTGCCTCGTGGAAGAACACGATCAGCAGTCCCGTCGCGACGACGAGGATAATCGCCTCCGCGTAAAACATGAGCGTGTACGAAATCTTGACAAGCTGATTAGCAATAATCGGGCCGATCGCAAAACCGAAATTCACTGCCCACGTTTGCAGCGTATACGCACGTTTCTGCGCACGAATCGGCACAACGTCAGCGATATACGCGGCGATAGCTGGGGTCGGAATCGACGAAATAGCACCGTAGATTAGCAACATCGCGCCCATCGTGAACGGATCGTCGATAAACGAAAGCACAATCAGCATGATTGCCGCGCCGATTTCGCCACTGATAATCATCGACTGACGGCCGAAACGGTCAGACAGTGAACCGCCGAACAGACAGCCGAAAATACCGCCGAACCCGTACATGGACACGATCGTGCCGGCGACTCCAGCGTCAACGTGCAAATCTTTGACCAAGTACATCGACATGAACGAGATGACAAACCGGCCCATCCACAGGATCAACAGCGCAAGCCACAAGCCCCAAAACAGTAAGGGCAGGCCGAAAATACTACGTTCTTTCTTCACGAGAACACCTTAGCGCATTGACGAGGGCAGCTTGCGGTGTGCGCGTCGCCGATTTGTGGCGGGCGCCGCGCAGCCGATTTGTGCCGGGGGTCTGGGACAATGGCACCTATGGTTATCAAGAAAGGACCGACCAAGGGGTCGGGTGGCAAGCATCGTAACGCGCTGCGCGGGCACGGGCCGACGCCCAAGG
The DNA here is from genome assembly GCF_002259755.1 of Bifidobacterium hapali. Classification (GTDB taxonomy): domain Bacteria; phylum Actinomycetota; class Actinomycetes; order Actinomycetales; family Bifidobacteriaceae; genus Bifidobacterium; species Bifidobacterium hapali. The sequence continues at coordinate 24,469 of NZ_MWWY01000001.1, read as the reverse complement.
CCGAAGACCGCGTGTATCACAAGGCATATCGGGAAAAGAAGATCGCGCAACGTCGTCAAATGGCTGATCCGCGACTGGCAGCACGCCGTCGCGCAGCCAAGTTCACCTCGGATTCTGACGATCTGGTGATCGGCCGTAACGCTGTGCTCGAGGCATTGCGTGTAGGCGTGCCGAGTTTGCAGCTGTATATTGCGGCGCGCATTGAACACGATGATCGCACGCGTGAAATCGTGAAATTGGCTGGTACGCGCGGCCTGCACTTGCTGGAAGCAGACCGGCTTGAGATGGACCGAATTGCGCACTCCTCGAATCATCAGGGCGTTGTGCTCAAAGTGCAGCCGTATGAGTACTCATCGCTGGCTGATCTCGTGGATCAGGCCGAGCGTAAAGCGCGCGCGATGGAAGAGGTTAACTCGGCGGAAACGCGCATTAACGCTCGGCCGCTGTTCATCGCTTTGGACGGCGTGACTGATCCGCAGAACCTCGGTGCAGTGATTCGTTCGGCTGCCGCGTTTGGTGCGAACGGCGTGATTCTGCCGGAACGTCGCTCGGCGTCAGTGACGGCTGCCGCGTGGAAAGTGTCGGCTGGTGCGGCAGCACACATGCCGGTTGCGCGCGTGGTGAATCTGACCAAGGCGATCGAAAGCCTGCGGGAGCGCGGTTTTTACACGGTTGGACTCGACGGCGGCGGTGACAAGCTGGTTGGCGAAACTGGGTTTGAGACTGATCCGTTGGTCGTGGTGCTGGGCTCGGAAGGCAAGGGATTGAGCCGACTCGTGCGCGAGGCGTGCGATGCGATCGCGGGCATTCCGATTTCCAACATGGTCGAATCGCTGAACGCCTCGGTTGCGGCGGGTATTAGCTTGTATGCGGTTGCGCGCGCTCGTCGCGAGGCGGCTGCGGCGGCTGAAACGGCACAGTAGTAACGCATGCACTGATGGTTGTATACGTCTGTCTGTATACGTAATGTGGGTCGGGTTTCCTCATCGGAGTCCCGACCCACATTACGTATATATGCCCCGCCGCCATGCGCGTCCAACGTTATACGATCCCATGATGCGGTAAACATCCCATCGTGCGGTAAAACTCACATGGTGCGGTAAATGCAAAATACATGTTCACCTAAAAATGGCGGAATTACGCCATTTTGCAAAACCGCATCATGCGAGGTTTACCGCATCATGCGAGTTTTACCGCATCATGGGCTCGCCTGTGCGAAGCCCACCGGGCTTCGCACTTAACGGCTCCTGCAACTTCGGACCTCGCTATGCGAGGGCCCAATGCTGCCTTCGCTCGGCCTATCGGCCTCACTCAGGGCTCGCCTACGCGAAGCCTACTGGGCTTCGCGCTTAACGGCTCGCCCACACCGCGGCGTCGGGATCGTCGTCGGGGTTGTAATCGTCGTCATCGTCGGGGTGCTGATGCGCCGGGTTACCATCCTCGTCGAAACGACCGTTATCGTACGTGTTGTACGTGTACTCGTCATCCACCACGCCGGAATCAGCCTCAGCATTCAGCTCGTCCACATCCTTCTTGTCGAGCTTATACTGCGGCAATACGTTTTCAATATAACTCTTCACAGCCTCGCCCATCGGCACATCGTGACCAGCCTTCTCAGCCAAGAACCACCGGTGATCAAGCACTTCGTGGAAGAACTGTGCAGGCTCAATCTGCGAACGGTACTCGCGCGGAATCATACGCACTGTCGGCTCGTACACTTCACGCATCCAGTCAGTCGCAACGATCTCCAACTCCTCGCCCTCACGCCACGTCGACGCACGGTACGCATCCAAATCGTTGAGCAAACGGCGAGCCTGATTCTCCTGCACGTCCAAGCCAGTCAGTCGCAGCAACTTGCGCGACGCATAACCGGCATCGACCACGCGCGGACGCACGAGTACACGCTTGCCGTCCTCCGCAGTCTTCATCTCCAGCTCATCCACGTCGAAACCAAGCTCGTTGAGCTTGTTGACGCGCTTTTCGATCTTCCACATCTCGTCCGGACCGAACTTATCCGTATCAGTGAGCGCGCTCCACAGCGAGTGGTACCGCTCAACCAAACGGTTGCCAACCTCGATTTCGTCAACGTCACTCGGCAGCAGGCGACCGGACGCGAGATCCATCAGTTCGCCGATGATATTCGTGCGCGCGAGATCAATATCGTACTCACGCTGACCCTCGGTCAAGTTGATATGCAGATCGCCAGTTTCCGCGTCGACGAGGAACGCGGAAAACGCGTCGGCATCGCGCAGGAACAGGACGTTCGACAGAGACACGTCACCCCAGTAGAAGCCGGCGAGATGCAGACGGACCATCAGCACAGCCAGCGCGTCGATGAGTCGCTCGGCAGTGTCCGGACGCAAGTTACGAGCGAACAGCGCGCGGTACGGCAGCGAGAACTTGAGATGCTTGGTGACGAGGATTGCTTCGAGCGACTCGCCTTCGCGATCGTGACGGCCGGTGACCACGGCGATCGGCTGGACGGTCGGCAAGTCAAGCTTTTGCAGACGACGCAACAGCTCGTACTCGCGTTCAGCAACCTGACGGGTGATTTCCTTCATCGCGTACACTTCGTCGCCCACGTGCACGAAACGCACGACGTGGCGGGAAATACCGCGGGGCAGATTGGCGAGTAACTCGACTGGCCATGTGGCGAGCGGCTTCTCCCACGGCAACGTGAACATCTTCGGATTCGAGCTCGCGGCGGTGATCTTGAGCGCCTGCGGCTCGGGCGTTTCGGCGGACACATCCTCAGCGTTGACGGATGTGGCTTTGAGGGCGCGCGGGTCCAATTGTGACAAAGTGTTGACTTCCATAGCACTCCATCGTACCGGCACAGGCGGAACGGCTCGCACGGTGGGCGCGGGGTCGGGGCGTGCGGGTCGGGGCGTGCGGGGCAGGGCGGGGCCGGTCGGAGGTCGGTCAGGCTGGTCCGGCCCAACGCCCGCCGTACGAGCCGGACCGGACGCAAGCCAGACAGATCGGTCCGGTCAGGGGCGGGGTCGGTCCGGGTCAAGTCTGGTGCAAACCGACACGCCCCGTTGCGAGGCGGGCGCAAGCCGTCACAATACGTAGCGACCCAACGCAAGCTGGAGAATAGCGCCTGAATCTAGCGTAACTACGCGCAATAACGAAGGGTGCGCGCACTTACGCTAGATTTTGGGCTCGAAAACGAGCGTAACTACGCGCACGTATGGTTATTGCGCGTAGTTACGCTCATTACGCCGATACGCGTGGCAGAAAACGCTCACTGAGACCACCGTCAGCGAGCAAAAACCGCCACTCGCTAGTAACACAGCCAACCGCATTTGATGTAGTCACGCGATGGATTGTAACGGGTCAATTCCATCGCGTGACCAACCCAGCACAACACCACACCATGTGCGTGGCAGAAAACGCTCACTGAGCGATGATCAGCGAGCAAAAACCGCCACTCGTTACCGTGAGTGGCAGAAAACGCTCGCTGAGACCACCGTCAGCGAGCGTTTTCTGCCACGCATAGTTGAGACTCAACAGCCACGCATCAGCAACCGCACCACAACCACACAATGCCGCCCACGCAGCAACCGCACCACGACCGACCGCACAATCCCGCACAACAAAAAAGACCCCGCTACAACGCGGGGTCTTTCCAACGAGGCCTAAGAGAGGAAGAGAATGCCTCGTTTAATGGTTGGTACGGTTATCTCCCGTACCAAGTATCTACCACACCGGTCGTGCGTATAACACGCATAGGATCGCGCGCCATAAGCACACAGCACACAGCGTGCACACACACGCGCACCGCACAACCAGTGGAGCGGAGCGGCGCAAGCGAATCCCATGCGCCGCTAAGAACCGACTAGTTCAGGCGCAGCTCAGTCGACGGAGCGAACAGGTGCATCTTGGACGGATCGATCTTGATCTTGACGACCTCGCCGACCTTCGGCAGAGCACGCGGGTTCACACGAATCGTGGTGAGCTTGTTCTGATCGGACATGAGCTGGGATTCCTCAGCTGCGGAACCATCAGTGATGATGTTGCCGTAGATGTAGCCATCGGAGCCCAGATCCTCGACGTTGACAACCTTCAGCGAGAAGGCGTTCGGATCATCCGGGGTAGCCAGAGAGGCATCTTCCGGACGGAAGCCGACGACGATCTTGCCGCCATCCTCAGCGGTCAGCTTGTTGACAGCCTCGGCCGGCAGATCAACGGTATCTTCACCGATCTTTGCCTTGCCGTTGACCACCGGGTGGGTGTTCAGGTTCATCGACGGGGAGCCGATGAAGCCAGCGACGAAGACGTTGGCCGGACGATCGTACAGCTCAGTCGGAGCACCGACCTGCTGCAGAATACCGAGCTTGATGACGGCGATGCGGTCGCCCATCGTCAGAGCCTCGGTCTGATCGTGGGTCACGTACAGGGTGGTGACGCCCAGCTGACGCTGCAGAGCAGCAATCTGAGTACGGGTCTGGACACGGAGCTTTGCGTCCAAGTTGGACAGCGGCTCATCCATGAGGAAGACCTTCGGCTCACGAACGATTGCACGGCCCATAGCAACACGCTGACGCTGACCACCAGACAGAGCCTTCGGCTTACGGTCGAGGTACTCGGTCAGATCGAGGATCTCAGCGGCCTTCTCGACGCGCTTGCGAATCTCATCCTTCGGAGTGCCAGCAATCTTCAGAGCGAAGCCCATGTTGTCGGCCACGGTCATGTGCGGGTACAGAGCGTAGTTCTGGAACACCATTGCGATGTCGCGGTCCTTCGGCTGCATCGTGGTGACATCCTTGCCACCGATGAGGATGCGGCCCTTGTTGACCTCTTCCAGACCAGCAAGCATGCGCAGGGTGGTGGACTTACCGCAGCCAGACGGGCCAACCAGCACCAGGAACTCGCCGTCCTTGATATCCAGATTCAGATCATCCACAGAGGGCTTATCGTTGCCCGGGTAGATACGAGTGACGTGGTCGAAAACGACTTCAGCCATGATAATTCATCCTTTCAGAGGCAGGTACGTGTCTCACGATCCGTTGTAAAGGGATTTGTATGGTTATTTTCAGTGCTTCCGTTTGCGACTTCCCACATCGGCTAAGTCCCAAACTTCGGCGTTCAGTTATCTTCGGTTCGTTGAAGACCTCTTCGCTGAGCCATGTCCCACTATACACGCTGCCCAGACATCGTCAACAGCGTGTTTCGTATTATTTCGTACTATTTCGTAATTTTTGATGAGACTTACCAGCCTGTATGCAATCGTTGTGTAATCGTTTCGGCTACCGACCAGCACCCGGCTAGGATGGTGAGACATGAGTGATGTGAGCGCGTTGAATCTTGAATCCGGTGATTTGATCGGCGGATACACGCTGATTTCGCGCCTCGGCGCCGGCGCGATGGGCTCAGTTTGGCGCGTGCAGGACGACGGCGGACAAGAGTACGCGATGAAAATCTTGCGCGATTCACTGGCCGACGACACCGTGCCCAACGCCGCACAGTCCGGCGGCACGTCGACCGGCTCCAACGACCTTGATATGGACGATCCTGACGTTCGCGAGCGCGTAACTGCCCGCGAACGGTTGCGCCGCGAGGCGATGGCACTGCGGAAGGTCAATCATCCCGGCGTGTGCGGCATCGTGGACATGGAGTTGGACGATTCGGTTGCGTTCATCGTGACTGAACTGATCGAAGGTCGCAATCTACGCGACGATGTGCGCGTGAACGGACGATACGCCGGCGATGATTTGGAACGACTCGCGCGCAAGTTGATCGCAGCTGTCAAGGCTGTGCACGCGGCTGGAATCGTGCATCGTGATATTAAACCGACGAACGTGATGGTGTCGGCGTCCGGCCCGGTTTTGGTTGATTTTGGTATCGCGATGACCGGCGGCGAAAGTCACGTAACGCGCACTGGTTTGGTGATGGGCACGCCTGGTTTTATCGCGCCGGAGATTATTGACGGCGCTGAGTCGGATGCGATGACTGACTGGTGGTCGACGGCGTCGGTACTTGCGTTCGCGGCGACCGGCTCGCCAGTTTTTGGTACTAAGCCGATGATGGCGGTACTTGAGCGTGCGGCTGCCGGTAATGCGAATCTGACTGGACTGCCGGCGGGGACGATGGCTGCGTTTCGCGCGGCGTTGAATCCGGACCGCAACAAACGATGTACGCCTGACGAGCTGTTGCACGCGATTGCGATCGATGCGCTTAACCCGCGTGCATGGGAGGATGCGGCGCAGTTGGCAGCGCAATCATCGGCTAGCGCTCCGGCTGCTGCGCCGATCGCTGGGGGAGATGGAGCCAACGGAACCGAGGTGGTGCGCCCTTTTGAGAGTGCGGCCGCGGGCAATCCGCGGCTGTTGTGGCGCGATGAGTCGAACGAAACGTCATACGCGAGTGATGCAGCGAGCAATCCGTTAGTCACATCGACAATGCCTGCTGAGGAAGCCACGACTTTAGTCTCTTCCCCATCCTCCGCGCACGCCTCCGCGCACGAGCTAACTCTTTCTTCAGAAGTTGCAGGCACTCAGCCAACCGCTGATCAGACCGCAATCCTCCAGCCTGAGCAAACTGCCGTATTGCAACCGACTCCTACCGAGCAGACAGCAGTCCTCCAGCCGGCCGCAGTATCACAGCCGCCAGCCGACGAAACGGCTCCCACTACAGCGATCGCGGGCGCTCCGCTTGAACCTACGCAGGTTAGTCCAATCCCGCCGCTGCCAGCCATCGCCAAGCCAATGCCAGGCTCAGTACCGCCGTTTTTGCAGGAGGTCGCGGCCAGTCAGCCCACTCCCCCGCCGCCGGTACTGCCGCAAAGTCAGTCGTTGCCACAGTCATCGTTCGCTAATCCAGTTGCCGAAAAACGCAACGCACTGTACGCGCGCGGTGCGCTACCGTTGTGGCTCCTCACGATTCCGGTCGCCACGCTGGCCGCGAGTATGCCAGTCGTCGCGATCATCGCGATGACGATACTACTGTGGCTGCTGCTGACGGTCGGCTATTCAACCGTTGCGCAACTCGACCGCGAGTCTCGGCACGGCGGTGAACGGCAACGATTTGACGGCGTCAAGCGAGCGGCGAGTCTACCGTGGCACGCGCTGAAATCACTCGGGTTAGCCGTGCCGCGCGCGCTGGTGATCATCGTGACGATGACTGTGCTGGCGGCGATTTGTACCGTTACACTTGCGTTGCCAGTGATGCGTGTTGACGTTCAACTTGTTCGATGGGTGATCGCAATTCCATTTTTTGATGAGGTGCCGTTATCGTTGTCTGGATTCACGTTGGGCGCGGGTGCGGCAATCGGGTGGCTGCTGTCGACACTGACTGCACGATCGGCGATCGTGCGTATCGGCGCGGGCGCAGTGCGGGGAGCGTCGGACGGTGCAACGGACAGCGCGTCGGTCAATGTAGCAATCAGCGCATCCGCACAGTCACAATTATTCGGCTCCGACCACAGCAACGTCAGCAGCTCTCCGCATGATCGCCGCCGCGCGGTTCTGCTGATTGCGTGGGGCGTGAGCTTGGCGATCGCAGTCGCGTCGCTCGTCATCACCGCACCGATCGACTGGTGGCCGCTGGTCGGCGTCATCTAGCAATCGAACTGCCATCTCGCTGCACCATCCGCAACATCGTCCGCATGTTGAACAGTCGGTGAACTCGGTTCAGCCGAGAACGTAGCGCATGATAAAAACCAGCAACCCCACCATAGTCATCGGTTATTATGAGCGAGGTCGCAGGGCGAAAGGATTGTAAATCATGGCACAAAACCAAAAACGAGCAGCGCGACAGCAAACGCGCGCAGATCGCCGAGCCGCAGAGGAAGCCGCGGCACGTATCGCAGCAGAAAAAGCAGCCAAAGAACGCAAACAGCAGACGATCATCGGCATTATCGCAGTCATTATTATCGTTGCGTTGGTTGTCGTCGGTGGTATCGCAATCTGGCGATCGATCAGCAAAACCGCCGAGGAAAACGCGAAAGCGAACATGTCAGTCGGCGATGCGTACTCGGCCGTGCAAAACGTGTCCGTTAAGCCAGAACGCGCCGACGACAAGGGCGGCGTACTGCTTTCCAAGAACGGCTACGGCAAAACAGTGGACGGCGTACCAACGGTCGGTATCTATATGGACTTCATGTGCCCGGGCTGCGGTTCGATGAACCGTCAGCTCGACCCGTCGCTGATCAAGATGGTCAACGCAGGTCAGCTCAACCTTGATTTGCACTTCCTGTCATTCATGGACCGTTACTCGACCGACGATTACTCCAGCCGCGCCGCAAGTTCAGCGCTGTATATTGCGGGTCACGACGACGATCCGACTCATCTACTCGACTATGTTGCCAACCTGTACGCGGAAGATTTCCAGCCGCAGGAAGGCAGCAGCTACAAGTCGGTGAGCGACGACAAACTCAAGGAACAGGCAGTGAAGGCCGGTGTTGAGCAGTCTGTGGCCGACAAGGCGTACGATCGCACGTATCAAGACTGGCTGGACGCGATTAACACGTACACGCCGAAGCGTACCGAGTTGCTCAACACGTCGGGCAGCTTGGAAGGTCAATTCTCCACGCCGACAATCACGATTAACGGCACGCGCTGGGATCTCAACCAGCTGACTACGGCGGATATGACCGTTCCCGATGGATTCTTTGCGTCGGTCGGTATTGATGCGGATAAGGTCGGCGTTGAAGGTACGTTGCCGTCGATTGGTGCGGAGGGTAAGCCGATTTCGGTTACGACTGGTCAGTGAGCGGTGTGGCCGGTGTGATATTCCGGCGGTGACTGCCCGGCTGTGACTGCCCGGCTGTAACTGCCCGGAGGTAACTGCCCGGAGGTATAGGCTGGCAGGTCTAGACGTGATTCGTGTGATATTCCGGCGGATACACTAAGACCTTCCGCCGATATATCACAAAAAAGGGGCTGTTTTTGTGATATATCGGCGGAACTTGCGTATGTATCCGCCGGAAAATCACATTTAAGCCGTATTGGAGTCATATACGCTGGTTTCAGACAACGGTAAAAACGCACAAAAACACACTAAGACACGTCATGAATTGAACATTCGGGACGTGCTGCTATGCTAGTCATTCGGCTCGAGTCACAACGTTGATTCACAGACCAACGCTTGAGTTCTCGCCTCCTTAGCTCAGATGGCCAGAGCGGCCGCCTTGTAAGCGGCAGGTCGTCGGTTCGATCCCGACAGGAGGCTCGTCGCGCAGAAACATAGCGTATACTGAACATATACGCAGGAGGAACTGCGCAGCATACTTACCTCGTGTAAGTGATCCCGGAAGCCTTCCCCCAACTTGTGGCTTCTGGTGGAGGGCAGAGCGTTCCCCCAACTGGCTCTGCCTATATAGGGGGCGGGAACTTCCCCTTCTCTCCCGCCCCCTTTTTTCATACCCACTGGACTGTCACGTACAGTCACCTACTCACGTACTGTCACGTGATATCACCGCGGCAGTGGCGGAAAATGCTCGCTGACAGTGGTCTCAGTGAGCATTTTCTGCCACGTGTACTGCTGAGTGGCGGTTTTCGCTCGCTTAGGGTGGTCTAAGCGAGCGTTTTCTGCCACGCGTACTGAGATGACACACACCCCACACCCCATACGGATGTCACGTAGCACCCCATGCTGCGTGGCGGAAAACGCTCGCTGAGTGGGTACTCAGCGAGCGTTTTCCGCCACGCACATCGGACTTGGCACTCGGGTAAAAGCCGATGCCGGAAGCTCGGGTAATCACCAGCAAATGTGCGGGTATCGGTGATGGCACGTCGAAGTGCTCCCACAGTCCGGGCGGAACCGATACAATGCGACACAGACCATCATGCTGTCACATCTCAACGCGTCCCAACGCACCAACAGACCGCATGAGTCACAACAAGTCGCGCAAAGATACACAAGTAAAACCCACCAATATCAAGGAAAAGAGGAGCCGATGGCACGACGCTGGACACCGCAACGGCTGGTATTGTTGCGCCGTATTCGCGTCGCCGCATGCGCGGGCGTCACTGTGGCAGCCACCGTAGGCATGTTTCTGTTCACCGCGCGCAAAACCGTCGCACTCACCGTTAACGGCGAAACCACAACCGTCACTACGTACGCGATGAGCGCACAGCGGCTTCTGGAATCGCAAGGTATTACGCTCAAAACACACGATATCGTCGAGTCGAGCGCAGGCGGCGACCGGATTACTGACCGCTCGGTAGTGACTGTTCGCAGCGCATATCAGACTACGATTACGATCGACGGTCAGCGAGTCCCGTTCTGGACGACCGCGACCAGCGCCGAGCAACTGCTCAGTTTTTTCGAGCAGAACGAGGCGGCTGCAGCTAAGGTCACCGTTGATATTGGCAACGTATACAACAAGCTCACCGGCGGTTTCGTCATCAACGAAAACGGCCCGGTTACGGTGATCGCGGACGGTAAGAGTTCCGAAGCACCGAACGGTAAGCTGCCGGCCGCGTCGATTTTGGATGCGAAAGGCATCACGCTCGGCAAGGATGATCGCGTAAGTGTCGAGAAAGACGGCGGTACGACGATTTTGCGCGTGCAGCGCGTGACGCATGGACAGGAGACGCGCACGGTTGCGGTGCCGCACGGTACGCAGACGATTCTCGACCCGAATCTGGAGCCTGGGCAGACTGAGATTCGTCAGCAGGGCGAGGACGGCGAAACGAAACAAGTTTTTGACGTTACGTATGTGGACGGTCACGCTGAGTCGGAGACGTTGATTTCGGAAACGACAACGAAGATCGCGATTGACACGATTGTTGCGGTTGGACCGGAACGCGCGCAGGAGGATTCTGGCGAGTCGGCTGATGGTGGGAATGGTACGACTGGTGATGGGTCCGACAGCTCAGACAGTACTGGCGACTCGAGTGGATCTGAGGCGGATGGCAGCTCGGGGAGTAAGGATAATACTGGCAGCTCTGGGACTGCTGGGAATGGTAACAGCAATTCAGGGAACTCTGGCGGGTCTGGCGACTCGAACAGCGGGTCCGACAACAACCATGCTGGCAATGCAGGTAATTCGGGTAGTAGCTCGAATAATGGGTCAAACGGGTCTGGGAATGCTGGTTCGTCGGGGAATAACTCGGGTGGTAATTCTGGGAACTCAGGCAACACCTCTGGCGGGTCCAATAATTCAGGAAATGCGGGCAACTCGGGCAACTCCTCGGGTGACGACTCGAATAATAATTCCGGCAACTCCGGCAACGGGTCTAACAACAATTCGGGAAGCAATTCCGGCGGAAACTCAGGAAACACAGGAAATTCAGGCTCATCCTCTGACGACGGAAGTGCGACCGCTCGCCTATGGCGTCCCACTGCCGCACAAGCGCAAGCCTACGCTGCCGGCGCGGCCGCTCAACGCGGATGGACCGGCGACGAGTGGACAGCACTCGTTAAATTGTGGACGCGCGAATCTAATTGGCGCTGGTCGGCTGAGAACAAGTGGAGTGGCGCTTATGGCATTCCACAAGCGTTGCCGGGCAGCAAGATGGCGGCATTTGGCGCAGATTGGCGTAATGACGCCGCTATTCAAATCGACTGGGGTCTGTATTACATCGCACAGCGTTATGGCACCCCTTCCGAAGCGTGGCGGCATTCTGAAGAAGTGGGTTGGTATTAGTGTGCTGTCTATCGGAATGAGAGATGGTTCGCGGAGTGTGCGGGCTAAAAGTGTGACTACCCCTCAGTCAGCTACGCTGACAGCTCCCCTGGCAAGGGGAGCCGAGATAAAAACTTGCTTAACAGCAACGGTCCCGCAATTTCAGACGCACTACGCGCGCGCTTCACTGGCTCGCCTGTCGGCTCGCACGTTGCCTACAAACAGTCCACTGGACTGTTTGCTTAACGGCAACGTCCTTCAAGGGGAGCCAAGAAAGAGGAAGGACGCGCTATGCGCGCGAGCACGGGGAGCGGCGGCCATCGGGCGCAGCGAATAATATGACGCACAGAAAAGCGTAAGAACAGAGGAGACAACATGGACGCAGATCAGCACGGTCATCTGCTGGGAGCGGCGGACATCCGCCGTATCGCAGCCGATGCGGGCATCAGTCCAACGAAAAAGTTCGGCCAGAATTTCGTGATCGACCCTGGCACTGTGCGCCGCATCGTACGCGAAGCCGACGTCACCGCTGACACTCATGTCATGGAAGTCGGCCCGGGACTCGGCTCGCTCACACTGGCGATTCTTGAAACCGGCGCAACGATGACCGCAATCGAAATCGACCCGCCAGTAGCCGAGCGACTGCCGCGCACGATCGCCGAGTTCATGCCTGACGCAACCGACCGTTTCACTGTCATCAACCGCGACGCACTCACAGTCACCCCCGAAAACGTGCCTGATTTCAACAACGATCAGTCGTTCACGTTGGTCGCCAACCTGCCGTACAACGTGGCCACGCCGATCATCCTGACACTGCTGGAACGATTCACCAATCTCGGCTCGTTCCTCGTCATGGTGCAGAAAGAAGTCGCCGACCGACTCGCAGCAACGCCGGGCAATAAAATCTACGGCACGCCGAGCGTAAAACTCGCGTGGTACGGCACCGCGCGACGCGTGGGCAACATCGGCCGTAACGTATTCTGGCCGGCCCCGAACGTGGATTCTGCGCTCGTGCGATTCGATCGGCACACGAGCGAAGAACAGGCCGCACTAGCGGGCGGAGCAGATCGCGAAACGACATTCCGGCTGATCGACGCAGCGTTCGGCCAGCGTCGCAAAACCTTGCACGCCGCGCTCAAACACGAAGTGTCAGACGATGCGTTCGCACGCGCTGGTATCGACCCAACTCGTCGCGGCGAAACGCTCACGATCGCTGATTTCGCGCGGCTCGCTGCGGAAACGGATGCGGAACCCGAGGCGGATGCGGAGGCACGCGCATGAGCACAGTGACGTCCGTGACCGTGGAAGTGCCCGCAAAAACAAATCTCACGCTACACGTGGGCGCGCCGCACGCCGAGTGGGGCGGCCGGCACGCGCTAGACACGATCTACTGCGGTGTCGGCGTGTACGACACGGTTACGCTCACGCGCAAGACGCCCGGCTCTGGCTTTTCGCTCGATCTCGCCGGCGGTCACTTGGGCGATCTTGCGGCAACCGGCAGCGATATGCGCCGCAATCATGCGGTACTCGCGCTGTTCGCGCTGGCTCAGGCGAGCGGTCACGCGCCCGACGTGGCGATCCGACTCGACAAACGCATCCCGGTGGCGGCTGGCTTGGGCGGTGGTTCAGCCGACGCAGCCGGTACATTGCTCGGACTGAACGCACTGTGGAATCTCCACTGGCCGATCGATCGGTTGCGCACGATAGCGGCGACGCTCGGCGCGGATATGCCGTTCTGTTTGACCGGCGGATACGCGCACGGTACTGGATTCGGCGAGCAGATCGAGCCGATCGAGCCGGACAGTCACGTTGCGCATGATCTGCGCGAGGCTGGATACTGCGGTCGCGTACTGATCGGCGCGTATCACGATGCGCTCAGTACGCCAGCTGTGTACGCCGAGTACGATCGCATCGGTGCGGGAGCAAGTGACGACGGATCGATCGACGATAATCATCTGCAGTATGCGGCAATCTCACTGCATCCACGCAGCGGCGACGCGATCGAACAGGCACGTTCAGCCGGCGCGCGGCAGGCGTTCGTATCTGGTTCCGGACCGTCAGTGATCGCGTTCGTTTCGGACGACGTAACTGCTGCTCGCGTACGCGATGCGTGGACACAGTCGCGTTGCGTAGACCGTATTATCTCAGCCGATGCGCCGGCTATTCCGCGCGTCAGCGAGTCCCGCTAATGTTGAACCAGTCGATTCGGAAGGCAGGGTCATGACGGAGCATTACGACGAACGAGCCGCCCGCAAAGCCTACATGCGCAAGCGTCAGAGCGCGGTGTTTACTATCACGGGAGCGATTCTCGCCGTGGTGTTGGTGATTTCGTTCCTCTTTTATTTCCACATCGGTGGTCTCGGCGTGGTCAAGGAGGCCGCGCAGAAGCCGAACTACGGCGTGACCGTGCCGTGCGCACCGAAGGACTCCGCTGGAAATCCTGCGAAGTATGTTGACAATCGCAGCATTAATGTTCGCGTGCTCAACGGTACGAAGTTCGCGGGTTTCGCCAAAGCTGTCGCTGATGAACTGCAGAATCGTAGCTTCCCGACTGTGCAGACTGACAATGTCAAGACCGGCAAAAAAGACAAAAACGGCAACGATATTCTCAACACCAAAGTCGAGCGCACGACGATTTATTTCGGCAAAAACGCGATCGCACAAGCGTATACCGTCAACGCAAACTTTACCGACGCGGTTATGGTGATGGATGATCGCCAAGACATGCTTGTTGACGTGGTGATCGGCGCAACGTTTAACGATTTGGTTGACAGCAAGAGCGTGCCCTCGTCGAACACGGAAATCAACAGTTTCGACGGCTGCGTGGACGCCAACACGATGACTAACCTGCCCAAGGCGATGGAGCACACCGAGGTCAATCCGCCCGCCGCGCAGTAGGTTTTGCCGTAATGTTCCATGATGCGGTAAACGTAAAACCGACGATTCCCTGAAAACGTTGGAATTTCGCCATTTTGCGTTACCGCATCATGGGGATTTTACCGCACCATGTGAAAGTTACCGCATCATGAGAGGTAGTCTCAGCTCCCCTGACAAGGGGAGCTGAGATGGCTTCGCGCTATGAGGGTGCGCAATTACGCTTGGTCGGCGGCGTACCAGCGTTTGAGCTCGGCTACGGCGACATCGTGGTCGACAGGGCCGTTATCGAGGCGATATTCAAGCATATGCTTGTACGCACGACCGACCATCGGACCGGGCTCAAGCCCAAGCAACTCCATGATTTCGTTGCCGTCCACGTCAGGCCGGATCGCGTCGAAATCTTCCTTCTCTTTGAGCTCGCGCACGCGCTGCTCCATCTCGTCCATCGCGGACGCGAACACCATTGCCTTGCGCTTGTTCTGCGTGGTCGCGTCGGCACGCGTAAGCCGGTTGAGCCGCTCATACAAGTGGCCCGCATCTTTCACGTACCGCCGCACTGCCGAATCGGTCCACGGTTCGTCCACATAACCGTGGAACCGCAAGTGCAGGTTGACCAGTTCGCTCACGTCATCAATCACATGGTGGTCGAAATGCAGCGCGCGCAACCGCTTGCGCGTCATTTTCGCACCAACCGCATCGTGATGATGGAAACTCACTTTGCCGCCCGGCTCGAACTTGCGCGTGCGCGGCTTGCCGATATCGTGCATAAGCGCAGCGAGTCGCAGCGTGAGATCCGGTCGTGGAACAGGACCATCATCGTCAGTTTCGAGCGCAACCGCGCGGTCGAGCACGATCATCGTGTGCTCGAAAACGTCCTTGTGACGGTGATATTCGTCGATTTCGAGCTGTAACGCAGGGATTTCCGGGAAGACGATATTCGCGAGCCCAGAGTCGACGAGCGCTTCGATACCGGCGCGTGGACGATCGGAGAGCAGCAGTTTGACAAGTTCGTCGCGCACGCGTTCGGCGGAGACGATACTGATGCGCTCGGTCATGTCGCTGATCGCCTCGGTGGTTTCTGGCTCGATCGTAAAGCCAAGTTGGGCGACGAATCGTACGGCGCGCATCATGCGCAGTGGATCGTCATCAAACGATTGCCGCGGGTCGACTGGCGTACGCAGTATGCCTTTGGCGAGGTCGTTCGCTCCTCCAAACGGATCGACGAACTCAAGCTGCGGCACACGCAACGCCATCGCATTGACCGTGAAATCACGGCGAGACAGGTCGCCTTCAAGCGAGTCACCATAGTTGACTTCCGGCTTACGAGAGTCCGGATCGTAGACATCTGACCGATATGTGGTGACCTCTACTTTGACTTCCGTACCGTCCTCACGCCGACGCATCGCTCCGAGCGTGCCGAATTTGCGTCCCATGTCCCAAAATCCGTCGCGTCCCCACCGACGCAGGATCGGCTCGAACTGTTCAGGGCGCGCCGATGAGCAGAAATCCAGATCGTGAGATGGTCGATGTAATAGCAGATCACGGACCGGACCGCCAACTAACGCCAACTCATAGCCCTGCTGTGCGAACAAACGACCCAGTTCAATGGCTTCGGGCCATACTTCGAAATTCACGCGCACCCTTTCGCAACTTGGGGAACTTTTGTTCTTCTCAGCATAGCGTTACCCCACCTGCGCAAAGTATGAGTAAGGTGGAAGGCATGATTACGCCAGCGGACCTCGCACGCATGCTCGACCATGCGTCGGTTCGTCATGCCCGAGATCCGTTGGCACCGGACGAATTGAAGTACTCCACGAGCACTGCGCAGCCCGCCGCAAGCCGCCCCCCGTCTCACCAAGAAGGGGTTGTAGATACCGCTGATACAGCTAGTGAAAACCAATCCGACACGCCGAACGCATTGCGCGACGCGCTAAAGAATATTGCTTTTATTGGCACGCAGTTGAGTTCCCAAATCGATACACCGATTGATTCTCAGATCGACTCGCAAATCGACTCGCAAATCATGGTCGAGTTCGCTGCGACTGCCACGCGACCGTCACCAGCGAATATGCCGCCACGACGATCGTCGGACGGTCCGACCACGTTCGCATCCCTGGATGCGCAAGAGCTGCCGGTCGTACGCGAATATTCCGCAGGCGGACTTGTGTTTGACGAGCGCGGCCGCGTCGCGATTATCGCGCGACACTCGCGCAGTGGTCATCTTGAATGGTGTCTGCCGAAGGGACATATCGAAAAAGGCGAGACTCCGCAGCAAACTGCAGTGCGCGAAGTCCACGAGGAAACTGGAATCTTGGGCGAAGTGGTCGATTCGATCGCGACGATCGACTACTGGTTTACGGGCGCGAGCCAGCGCGTGCACAAGCTCGTACATCATTTTGCGTTGCGGCAGATCGGCGGCGAGTTGACTGTCGAAGGTGACCCGGATCACGAAGCTGAAGACGCGATTTGGGTTGATTTTCAGGATTTGGACGGCGTACTCAGCTATCCTAATGAACGCAAGATCGCGTGGTTATACGCACGGAAACTGAACAGGCAGGCATGAGGTGAACCTTCCCGCAGCTCGGGCACGACGTGCCCTTACCACATTGGTGACCGTCGTCGTGGCCACACTGCTCGGCGTGGTCCCTTGTTTTGTGGCGCCCGCTCGCATCGCGATGGCCGAGGACGGCGACGCGGCAAACAGCGCAACGCAAGCCGACGGTACGACGCAAGCCGACAGTGCAAGTGACACAACTGGCACAGACAGCAGCACAGCCGACCCGTCACCGACCGTCAACGTCACGATTGACGATGCCACCGCAGTCGTCACCGCAACATCCGGCTACCATCTCAAAGCAACCGTCAACAATCCTACTGAAGAAACGCTGCCCGCTGGCACGCTCACGCTCGCAACCAACGCGCGGTTCACGTTCTTCTCGCGCACCGACATGCAGGAATGGTCGGAAGGTACTGCGAACATCCCCGCGCGCGACATACTCGGCAACGTAGATGTGCCTGAGCTTGCCGCCGGCGCGTCTGCCACGGTCGAAATCACGGTGAAACCGGACGAATTGAGCGCAATCGTCTCGTGGGGACCGAAACCGCTCGCGCTCGTGTACGTGGCCGGCGAGCGCACGCAAGCGATTACGCACAGTTTTTTGACTCGTTCGACGGACGGACTGAACAACGCGAGTACGCCGGCGATGCGGCTGACGGTTGCGTTGCCGCTTGCGTCCACATCGTGGGAGCTGGATGAGACGGCTGTGGATAGTGTGATCGCTGGCGGCAGTGCGGCGGCCGGTGCGGCGAGCGGCAAGTCTGGTAGTGCGGCGGCCGGTGCGGCAAACGGCGAGGCGAGCGGCGCAGCGAGCAGCAAGTCTGGCACGTCCACCAACGCGTCTCTCATCACGCTCGGCGACGACGCACAGCTCGATCGCAAACGTTTGCAAACCATCACCAACCATCCGATGCTGCAAGTCATCGCCGACCCGACCACGCTCGACGCGATGGATATGCCGCCGCAAATCGACGGTATTATGCAGCCTGCTGCTTTCGATATCACGTCGTTCGTGGCGTACGCGAACAGCGGCGCGTATGAGAACGCTGGTGTGAACGGTTCAGCGTGGAACGCGGACGCCGCGATCGCTGACTATCGTTCCGCGATCGGCGATCAGGATGCGACGAGTACTACGTACGCAATGCAAGGTGACGCCGCGTGGTCGCTGGCGTCGCTGACTGCGGCGCGTACGCAAGGGTACACAACCGTTATCGCCGATCATGAGTTCGATACGAGCGACAATTCGACGGTACACACTGGCAAAATCGTGGTGCCAACCGACGCTGGCGATGTGACCGTACTGACCGAGCAGCGCGAGTTGAGCCGGCTCGCGCAAGGCAAGGCGACGAGTTCAAACGCAGATGGCGAGACGACTGCGGCTGGCAGACTCGCTCGTTTCGTGGCGCAGAGCGCGTTTTATCAGATGGAACAGCCGTACACGACGCGCAATCTGCTCGTGTGTTTTGAAGCCGATGCTGACGCGGCTACGATCGACGCGCTCATGAACGCGGTTGAACACTCGCCGTGGCTGGAACTGACCGATCTCGCGACACTCAGTCAAGCTGATGCGACAGCAACCGGCGACGATGCGCTGCAACTTGTCCATGACAAAACAGCGTTGACCACTGCGCAAACGCAACGCACTCAGCAAACACTGTCGTCGCTCGCCGCAAGTCGCGACGCGATCACTCGTTTCGCATCCCAAGTCGTGGACAATAATTCGGACGGTGCGCAGGCGTGGGGTAACGAACTCATTGCCGCGCAATCCAGTATCGCCATGCGCGCAATGGCTGGCGACGCACAAGCCGCCAAACGCATGACCACTGCGGCATCCAGTCTCGCCACACAACTCGCAGACGGAGTCACGATCACTCAGTCCGAGCCGGTAACGGTCGTCAGTGAAACCGCAACAATGCCAGTCACGATTCGCAACCAGCATCCATATCCGGTGCGCGTCAAAGTCTCGTCGCTGACCGACTCGCCAGAAATTATCACGTCACGTATCAGCGAAGCCAGCGTGCCGCCACACGGCGAAACGCAAGTCACGTTCACCATCCGCGTGCTCGCATCCGGCACAACCACCGCACATATCAGCCTGCAAGACCGCACTGGTCAGCCGTTTGGCACCACCCAGTCCACCAATATCACGAGTGTGCTGCGCATCAGCGATAAAAGCGGCTTCGTGATCATCGCGTTCGCCATCGTGCTCGGCTTGCTCGGCTTGTGGCGACAGTTCAATCGCAAGAAGGACCCCGACGAATGAGTTCATCTCTCGGCCGCAATTCGTTAATCATGGCCGCTGGAACTGCGGCTTCCCGCGTCACCGGGCAGGTTCGTACGATTCTGCTGGCCGCCGCGCTCGGCACAACCGGCCTCGCCGCGAACGCATATCAGGCTGGCGCGATGATTCCGCAAGCCGTGTTCACGCTTGTTTCCGGCGGTATTTTCAACGCGGTACTCGTGCCGCAAATCGTGCGCACGCTGCAGCAGAAAGACGCTGAGGAGCGGCTCAACAAGCTCATCACGCTTGCGATTTCGATGCTGCTCGGCATCACGCTGATCATGGCTGCCGCCACGCCGCTGCTCACCATGCTGTACGTCGACGGGCACAACCGCGATCTTATGGCGCTCACCAACGCGTTCACCTTGTGGTGTATGCCGCAAATTTTCTTCTACGGTTTGTACACCGTGCTCGGGCAGATTCTCGCCGCGAAAGACCATTTCGGCGCGTATGCGTGGAGTTCGGTCGGCGCGAACGTGATCAGTTGTGCCGGTTTTACCGCGTTTATCTTGCTATTTGGACGCGCAACTGAACAGCCGCCGCAATTCTGGACCGGCGACCGTCTCATACTTACGGCCGGAACGTGGACACTCGGCGTCGCGTTTCAGGCGCTCGTGCTGTTTATTCCGCTCGCCAAATGCGGTATTCGATACCGGCCGAAGTTCGGGCTGAGTGGCATTGGACTCAAATCAATGGGCGCGGTAGCTGGCTGGAGTGTCGGCATTGTGATCGTCGATCAGCTTGCGAATATCATCACCACGCGCATCGCCACATCCGCGCCGGACCGCGCGCACGCATTGCACGGTCTAGATATTCTCAACGTCGCCGGTAACGCAACTTATCAGAACATGTTTACGCTGTACATGCTGCCGTATTCGCTGATCGCAGTATCGGTTGCCACCGCACTGTTTCCGCGCATTTCGCAAGCGATCGCGACCGGCAATATCGACGCTGCGCGTGACGCATTGAGTCTTGCGTTACGTAACGTCGGCGTGCTCATGATGTTCTTTTCTGTTGCGTTTATCGTTATGCCAGTGCCGATTATTCTCGCGCTGCTGCCGTCAGTGAGTGGGCCGGAAGCTGCGCTGATCGCCGCGCCGCTGACGATGATGGGCCTCGGTTTGCCAATTACGAGCGCATATCTGATCATTCAACGCACGTTTTACGCGTTCGAGGACGGTCGCACGCCGTTCCTGTTCATGCTGCTGTTCAACCTGATCTACGTTGCGCTGCTTATCGGCGTTGTGTTCACGCTCGACCCGACGCAGTGGGTGACGGCAACCGCATTGGCGACGTCAGTTGGTCATGTGTTTGCGTTCCCATTCCTCGTACCGTCGCTGCGGCGTCGGTTTGCGGGTCGACTCGACGGGCGACGGATTGCGGGCGCGTTCGGCAAGGCACTGTTTGCCGGGGCGGCTGCGGTGGTAGCTGGGCTACTTGCGCGCGGGCCGGTGTACGCTCTGCTCGGTATATGGACGGCTGCTGATCAAGCTGCGGCCGGGGGTGCCGGGGCCGGGGCTGGGGCTGGGGCGACTGGTCGCGGACAGATCATGACCGCAGATACAGCTATCGCAAACTGGCCGCAAGCGATCGGCGCGTGCGTGCTGCTGATAATCGTGATTACTCTCGTCTACGTCGGCGTGCTGTGGCTGCTGCGATCGCGTGAGCTGCGCGCGGCAATCAGCATGGGTGCCGCGTTACTGCATCACGGGAATACTGAATCGGCCGCAGCGAACGCGGGTGAGAACGCAGCCATAGCATCCGATATCAGTCCCGATGATCTGCCGCCGGAACCGCCCGCAGCGAACGCACACGTAAGCGCGGGGCAGCCGACCGCCACATCACAGGACGCACGCAACAACCCTGTGAAGGCCGCAGCCGAGCCGCTCACCTCGACCACACCGACGATTAGAATGACACCGAAACCCACGTCACCACTATCGTCGTCATATGGAGTCGGAATGAAGCCACAGCTCGGAGATACCATCATCAACCGCTATACGCTGGTATCACCGTTGCGTAACACCCCCGGTCTGCAAGCGTGGAAAGCCAACGACCGCATGCTCGCGCAAGACTGCCAAGTCTTCATCGTCACCGACCGTCGCGCGATCGCCCAAGTCAACGACGTCACGTCCGTGCTCGCATCCATGCGCGACCCACGGCTCACGCAAGTACTGCAGCTGCATCACGGTGGCGAACTGCCGATTATCGTCACGCGCGAAGACGCCGGTCTGTCAGTCAGCGACTATCTGCGCGGTCCGGCGCGCTCGATCTTAAGCTATTCCGCAATCCGCTCGATTCTCGGCGAAACCACGTCGATCGTCGGCATGCTGCTGTCGCGCGGCGTCGTCGACCACGCGATTAGTACTGATACCGTACGCATTTGCGCAACCGGCATTCAGCTTGCGGATATTCCAGTCAGCATGATGCTACAAGACGTGTCCGAAAAAGTCGGCGCAGCGGCCGGCGCGGAAGAGCGCGCGGTCCGGCAGCTCGCCGTGCTGCTGTATGCGCTGCTTACTGGCACGCCGTCGACCATGAACACGACGTTCGACATGAGCCAGCTCAAGGACGATGTTCCCGGCGAATTCAAGCTCATCTGCCGCCGCGGACTCGGCTTGCACAGTGACGACGCGTTTAACGCTCCGCTGTCGTCGCTCGCCGAGATTGACGCGCTGCTCGGCACGTGGTCGCCGCTCAACCAGCTCATGGAGCATGATATTGCGCTGCCAAGTATCGCTGGCACTGCGTCGGTGATGCTCGCCGCGATTAAACCGACGCCGCAGGATGCGCTGCTCGATATTCCGGCCGGCATGGTGAACACGAATCCGCTACCGCCACTGTCGCTGAACACGCCGAAATACGCGTCTGCGCTGACGTCCGACGATGTCGTTGACGTGACGCCGCTGACTGGCGACCTGTTCTCCGCGTTTGATACGCCATCGCATGCGGATGACGGTTCGATGACTACTGTGCCGCTCAACGTGTCTTCGGTGCGGCATGGGGATGCTGGCGCGGGCGTCGCTGGGGCTGGAGCTGCTCCAGCCGTGCCGACCGTGCCCGGGTATTCATTCCCAGTTTCGACTGCGGTGTCGCGGCCGACTGCGCCGATTAATGTTTCTGGAGTTTCTGGGTCTGCTGAGGCGTCGGCTGGGACTGCCGGAACTGCGACCAACGCTACGAGCGAAGCAGAAGCCAACGATATCGAAGCCACACAAGCATTGCCGGCCGCGATCGCGCCACCTACGGTACCGCCGCCAGTCGCCGATCCTGCGCTCGAAGCAACGCAAATCATCGAGCCAGTCACTGTTCCTACGCCAGCCGCTGTGCCGCAGACTGTTTCTGTAAAAACTGCGGTCACGCGACCTGACAAGATCGCTACAGCCGCGCAGGATGCTGACGTGGCTGACGAAACTGTCATGCTCGGTCTGCCGACCAAGATCATTACGGTGATTGTGGGCATTGCTGTAGTCGTGGGTGCAGGATTCCTTGCAATCCGCAGTCTGAACAATGCGTCGAACGGCAACATCGGTGGCAGTTCGTCGTCTGAGTCTGATCCGTGGGCGGCGAGCAATCTCAACAACGTGCCGTTTGGCAACGATACGACGGCAAATCAGACGGATGGGACTGATGGGTCTAATGATTCGTCGGATTCGTCGGATTCGGATAAGTCTTCGTCAACGAACTCGTCGAACGGGTCTAGCTCGTCATCAGACTCATCGTCGAAGACCAAGGTTGTCACCGCAGATAAGAACGTCAGCAAGGTTCCTGACCCGCGGTACGAGAACAATACTGCGTTGGCTATCGCCAGCCAGTCATTCCTCACAAGCCCGGGCGGACAGAACGGTTTCGCGTATCACCTGCATTTGCAGAATGCGTCCAAGGTGTACCGTATGAAGATCACGATCACTACGTCGGGTGGCAAGGGCTACGTGTACACCGACACGGATGGCGACCCGACCAAGGGTAAGCAAATGGCCGAATTCTCGTTCGCGGACGGTGGCACTACTGAGGTGAAGTTCACCAGCGTGGCCAATACGCAAGATGTGGTGCTGTGGGTGCCGATCGACAGCCTGCCCAATGGCAAGCTCTATATCCAAAAGGTGGAGCTGTTCTAGCGGTTCTAGCGATTTATGCCCGGATTCTCAGAAAACTCTCAGGCATAACACACGCAACGTTCCGAAATGGGTGGTTATATAACTATCAGCAGCCGAAAGGTTGCGGACAACTGAACTTCCTTTCTTCCTTCTCCTCTGATGAAGCCCGGCCCTTCCCGCCGGGCTTTTTCTTTGCCTTTTCTCTTTGCCCATTTTAATGCGGTGCATGATTGGAGGGGTATAGGAACCTTTTGTGGTGCTTAGAGTCTTGGGCGTCAACGCCGGTCATAAAGACTGGTGCACGTCTGTGCGTTAAATTCCCGGGCGTGGCGGAAAACGCTCGCTGACAGTGGTCTAAGCGAGCGTTTTCCGCCACTCCATGCTGGTGCGCTGAGGTGGTGCCGTTTTCTTGGACTGTGATCCGGGAGGAGCCATCATGGCGAGGTATACGAGGGAGCAGCGTCGGCGTGCGGTGGAGTTGTATGTGAGGTATGAGTGCTGCGCGGCGGACGCGATCCGGGAGTTGGGGTATCCCAGTCGTGAGGCGTTGCGTATGTGGCATCGGGACTGGCTCGAGGAACAGAAGACGGGAATACCCTCGACGCGTGGCGAGCGGTATTCGCGNTACACGTTGGAGCAGAGGCGGGACGCGGTGGACCATTACCTGACGNACGGGCGGCGAGCGAGCCGCACGATCCGCCAAATGGGGTATCCGAGCAAGACGCTGCTGGCCTCGTGGATTGACGAGCTCGCGCCCGGCGAACGCCGGCTTCGCCACGGGCCCATACCTGAGGAGCTCAAGCGCGAGGCCGTGCTCAAGGTCGTGTCCGGTGGAGCGAGCTCGCGTGAGGTGGCGGAGGGATTGGGAGTGGATTCGTCGGTAGTGAGAAACTGGAAGCGGCGATTGCTCGGCAAGACGAAAGGGGCCGCGGTGGCGAAGGACGAACCGGAACGCAAGGATACCGCACCGCAGGCTGATGCGGATGCGCTGCGCGGCGAGATCGCCTCGCTGAACGCCGATCTGGAGCGATTGCGCGCCGAATACCGGGCGATGGAGATCAGGCTGGCGATCATGAAGGGAG